>JANQNG010000067.1 GCA_028279685.1 Candidatus Nanoarchaeia archaeon
TTTGCATTAATGACAAATAACACACTGTTTTCTATTTTAAATAAAATATAATAGCCATTCTTTATTTCGAATTTATCCCCTTTTTTCTTTGGGTTTTTAGTCGATACAATGCATTCAATGACCTTTTCCCAAGGAACATCCTTTGCATGATGATTAAGGTAATGCTGTGTTGGTTGAATAGCAATAAAAAATACCACAATATCACCAATTTATAGTCTTTTGGACTATATAAATTTTTTCTTTTTGAAACATATTTTCTATCAAAAAAGAAATTAATATATGCGTTTCTCATTATTTTCCGTGAAAATCACGAATTCACCCCCCTCTATAACAAAATTTTGACTTCAAATTATATCCAAAATTTAGATTGACCGTTCAATAGAACGATCAATAACACCATTCTAGAATAGTAAAGTTTATATGTGTCTTACTACGAGCAAACCTGAGGGGGTAGATAATATGAGCATAGAAGGGAACAAATATCCTATTGAGGACACTATTTTTCCTCAGCATATTCTTGTAAGTGTTTTTGACAAAACAAGACTAGATGTTTTAGTTGATGGTATACTTGATATCAATCCAGAAACAATGTTTTATTCAACTGGTGGAACAGGAAGAAAGCTTATTGAAATTCTTGGAGATAACGCCATCAAGAATTATATGTCTGTTGAAGATTTCACAGGAGCACCTGAGATGGAAGGAGGATTAGTCAAAACATTGCATCCAAAAATTCATGCAGGCCTTTTGGGAGAAAGAGGGAATCCCAATCACAAAGAATATATTTTCAAAGTCATGAATGATTTGACTGGTTCTCCTGGTGTTTACTTTGATGTTATGGTCGGTAGTTTATATCCATTTGAAAAAACTATTGCAAAAGAAGGAGCAACTCCTGAAGATGCTCGCTCTAATATTGACATTGGAGGACCAACTATGGTCATGGCTGCTGCAAAAAACTGGCACAGTGTTGCTGTAGTTACTTCGCCAGATCAATATGCAGAATTCAACGAAGCATTAAAGACATTCAAAGGAACTCCTGCATACTACAGATTTTCATTAGCACAAAAAGCAATGGGTGTGATTAGTAACTACAGAACTGCTATTGCAGAATATTTTGCAAACCTTGATTTTACAAAAGATGTAGAACCCACTATAGTGTACACAGAGGATTCAAAATGACTGAAGGAACTGATATTTCAAAAAGAAAATTAACTTACAAAGAGAGAACGGAAGGGGACTTTCCAGATAGACTTGTTATTGAGTTAGAGAAAGAATGGGATCTGAAATATGGAGAGAATCCGGGACAGCACGCAGCAATTTATGCATTGGATATTGTCAGAGAACAATATATAGGTAAAATGGCAGAGCTCACTAACATCCAGTCGGTGCGTTCTGATGGAAAAGGTAAAGGAGGATTATCTTTAACGAACACCATGGATATTTCCAGAGCCATGGATAATTTGAAGTTTTACAAGAAACCTACTTTTGCCATCCTGAAACATACTATAATCTCAGGTTTTGCAACACAGACTTCGGAAGAGCAAAGTCCTGTTGACTTATTTAGGTTAGCAAGAGACTCAGATTTAAGAAGTAATTTCGGAGGAACTGTAACTTGTAATATTCCTTTAACAAAAGAGCTTGCGGAAGCGTATTATGAATTGCATCCAACATTCTTTCCTGATGTTATTGCGGCACCAGGATATGATGATGGTGTTGTTAGTATGCTTGAACAAAAATCTGCAAACGTCCGAATAGCAGAGTTCTCTCATCTCAGTGTTCTTCCAAAGTTCGAAGGAGATAACACTTATGGATTAGTATCTATCAAAGAGATGCCTGGTGGAAGAGTAGGCATACAAGATGTTTATCTGACTGCCATAAAAGGCCCTGAAGATTTAATAGTTAACCCAAAGGTTGTAAGAAAGAAGAAAGTGGGTGAAAAGTGGGAACTTATTGGAACGTATGTTGTAGAAAGAAAACCAACAATTGAACAGCTGTATGACTTGGTGATTGCTTGGTGGCTCAATATTGCTGGTGCGCGAAGCAATGGTGTTGTTGCTGTAAAAGACGGTGTGTTGGTATCTATGGGTTCTGGTCAGGTTGAAAGAGTTGGCGCTGTTGAACAAATGATTGTGAAAGGTATGCAAAAAGCAATGGATAGAGAAGGAATAAAATACGATCCTTTGATGGGTATTAACGGTTATGGGCAGATCTCAAAGAATCCCTTTGAAGGAGCCTCTGTTTCCTCAGATGCTTTCTTTCCTTTTGGTGATTCGATAGAATCTCTTGGGAGAGTTGGCGTAGGCGCAGTCGTGCAGCCGTTTGGTTCGATGAGAGACTATGAAGTCATTGAAGCTGCTAACAAATGCAAAATAGCAATGGTAGCTTCAGACAGAAGATGCTTTGGACATTTCTGAGGTGAAACAATGACCGATCTTGTAGCAGAACTAAGTGAAGAAGAAAGAATACGTCGTGAGATTGAGCTTGCCATGGTATCTCCAGACGATGGAAAGTATGGGCCTGTTATCATGCCTTTGCGAGATTATCTGAGTCCTAAAGCAGAATGGAAAGCTTGCGCGCATGTGCAATACGTTCTGATTGAAACGCGCATGGAATTTGGACAAGCAAAACAGAAGCATGTTGACGAAGTTAATGAAGCGTTAAGCAAAATTAGTCCCTTGAATATAGCTTTGCTTGAAGACTTGCTGAAGCATGATCAGCTCGCTGTTCTTGAAGAGATTGGAAGATTTGTTTCATTGATGACGAAAGCATTATTGCATCCAGGAACGACATCTTATGACATCCTCGATACTGCAAGATCATATTTATTCAAGAAAGCATGGAATGTTGTCATGCGTCCAAAAATATGCGAAGGCATCGAAAAGTTATGTGTTATTGCAGAGAAATCAAGAGATACTCTTCAGGCAGGAAGAACACATCTGCAGATGACTTCTCCAATAACTTTTGGATCATTTGCAGGAATTTACGCGGCAAGATTAGCAGAAAGATTATCTCGCTGTGATCTATATTTTAACGATCTTCGGGGAAAAGTGTCTGGTATTGTAGGAACTGGTGCAGGTATTGAAGCGGTTATAGGAAAAGGAGAAGCTTTAGCTTTTGAAAAAAGAGTGTTGGAAAAACTTGATCTAAAACCTGATTACACCTCAACTCAAATTGTTCAGAAGGAAAGGCTTGCTGATGTAGGCCATGGATTGACCACCATGATACATGTTTTGGCAAACCTTGCAAATGATATTAGACGATTGTATTCTACAGAAATAGGAGAGGTAACTTCAAGAGACAATGCAGAACGTCTTGGAGGTTCAAGTGCAGATGCAACAAAAAATAATCCTATAAATTATGAGAATATTGCGGGAACTGAACCTTTGGTTGAAGGAGGTATGCGTTCTCTGTATTTTATGATACAATCCGATCATCAAAGAGATCTAAGAAGTTCAAAGGTTGCACGATATCAACCTCAAGCAATGATGGCTGAAACATACGAAGCATTCACAAGATTAAGCAAAGTACTAGATCAGCTCTCTATTAACGAAGATCGCATAGCTAAAAACCTTAAGTATGTAAGGGAAAAGCCGAGTGAAGCATTGGTTAGTATTCTCCGAGGAGAACAATGGACTCACCCAGTATATGGAGTAGGGCATTCTTTTGTAAAAGAGATGGGGAAAAAATCTCTCACCGAAGGAAGATCTCTTATAGAAGTTTGTCTTGATGATACAGAGTTCAGAGAGTTCTATAGAACAATAGGAGAGATAAACAAGCTCATAATACATGGAGAAATGGAGCATTATCTTGGAGATATTCAAAAAAGAATAGACATAAACTTAGCTCGTACAAGAGAAGCCATAAAATCTTAGTCTTCCAAAAACTTCATGGCTTCATCAACGGATGCCTTTTTCCACATAATAGCTTGTAATGCTTTCGCCATGCTAAATGGTTTTGGATTCTGCCAGATTGCTCTGCCAATAGCCATACCCGTAGCACCTGCTTGTTGCGTATCCCAACACTCTTGAAGAATATCTCTGTCAGAAGTGTAATCTCCTCCGCTAACTAATACTTTCGTTCTTCCTGCAGAATTAATGACCCATTTGAATGCATCTAAATCTTTATTGTATTTTATCTTAACAAAATCTGCTCCTAACTCTAATCCTATGCGAGCAGCATATGCAGTAATTTCTGTTGAAACTTCGTCATGGATCACTTCTCCTCTTGGATAAAGCCAACAAATAACAGGAATGCCATAATCGTGTGCTTGTTCTACAATCTTTCCAAACTCAGCAAACATTTTCGCTTCATGTTTCGACCCAGGATAAATAGTGTATCCTACTGCTTCAGCACCCATTTTGATTGCTCTATCAACTGAGCATGTCTGTGCAGAATAGGGATCTCCTTTCAATAACGAAGTTTTGCCATTCAATTTTACAATCAAAGGAATGTCCTTGTAATGCTCAACATGATATTTCTCAGCGACTCCAGGTTGTAAAATAACTCCTTGAAAATGACCTTCCAATGCAATATGCATGATATAGTTAGGATCTATATTTTTTTCATTGAAATCCTTGCTTGGACCATGTTCTAGCCCTTGATCGCACGCAAGCAGAAGACATTTCTTAGATTTTAGCAAATGCTCTATCTTGACACGTGACATAAAAACACCTCTTCTGCGAAAAACAAAGCTCTCGAAGTATTTAAAGGTTTCTGAGATTTTCTTAATGAGAAAACTGCATATTTAACATCATTAAGTTCCCAATCCATTAAATTTATAAATGCTCTCAGATGCGTCAAGAAGGGGGAGATAGGTTGGGCAAAGGTAAGAAACAGAAACCATTGATTGTTGCTATTGTCATAGGCATAATAATTGCCCTAGGATTGGTAATGGCTTTCTCAGGAAATACTATTAACATAGACTTTACGAAGTATAATTATACTGATGATGAGATAGAGCCTCAATCACCTCTTCTTGTTATACAAGAGTTCTCTGATTTTCAATGTGGACACTGCGCATCTGTACAAAAGGTATTGAAATCAATCAAGCTCAAATATGATGGAAAGGTCTCTGTACGGATGAACCACTATCCTATGTTTGATCATTCTGACGTTGCTGCTGAAGCAGCAGAATGTGCTCGTGATCAAAATAGATTTTGGGCTTACCATGACCTGCTGTTTGACAATCAAGATATCATCCCTAAAGAACCTTTCTCTATTATTGCCGAAGGACTAGGGCTTGATGTCGATCAGTTCAACAACTGCTTGGACAACGCTGAAAAATTAGATATCATTGGAGCAGGGATCTCAAAAGGTAAAAGTCTTGGTATTAGAGGAACCCCTTTCTTTGTTGTGGGAGATGAAATTATTAGAGGAACGGCGAGCTTCGATACGTTCGATCTAGCTGTACAGCAAGTGTTAGAAAAACTCGAGGTGTAAAATGGCTAAAAAAAGAGCTAAACGAAAAACAAAAAGAAAATCTTCAAAGCAAAAGGATAAAGCAAAGGAAACAAAAAAAGAAATTAATATTGAAAAGTTGATGACAACTCCGAAGAAGTTGCTTCACAAAAAAATCAATTGGAGCTACATCATAGGTGGGGTTTTGTTGATTGCAGTAATTATAGTCATCATTGCTAATTTAGGAGAATTGCCATCTGTGCCAACACAATATGATGAAGAGTATGGTTCGGTGAAACTTGACTTCTACGTGATGTCACAATGCCCTTATGGAACACAAGTTGAGGATGCTATAGCTCCTGTGCTTGCAGAACTAGGAGACAGTATTGATTTTAATCTAAACTTCATCGCAACAGAGACTGCTCCTGGAGAATTTAGAGCGTTGCACGGACAACCTGAAGTGGAAGGTAATATTGTGCAGTTGTGTGCAGCAAAATACAATCCAGATACCTATATGGATATGATTGTCTGCATGAACGAAAACGCAAGAAGCATTCCAGGTAATTGGAAAGGATGCGCTGAAAAGAATGGATTAGATGTCGCAAATATTGAAACATGCTATACAGGACAAGAAGGAATTGACTTGCATTCTGAGAATATTAAACTGGCTCAGCAAGTCAATGCACGAGGTTCTCCTACCATCTATGTGAATGATGTGCTTTATCAAGGAGGAAGAAGTTCAACGGACTTCAAAAAAGCATTATGCGTTAATCTTGACAATCATCCTGGCTGTGAAGGACTTCCTGCATGCACTGCTGACCAAGAATGCGTAGCAGAATCTGATAAAGTTGGCATTTGTGAGAATGCTGGAACAAAAGAAGCATCTTGTTCGTATATTGAGCCTGTCGAGGTTGAAGTTATTATTCTAAATGATATGAGCTGCAATAGCTGTGATGCGACTCAAGTTCAAGCAGTGACTCAACAACTTTTCAAAGGAGCTGTTTTTGAGGAAATTGATGTGTCTTCTCCAGAAGGAAAGCTGCTTATTGAAAAGCACGATCTTGTTTACGCACCTGCATTCATTTTTGATGAAAATCTTGTGGAAACATACGGTTGGGAAAAAGAACCTCGAATGCATGGAGCATTTGATCAGATTGATGGAGGCTATAAGCTGAAAGATCAGGCGATTGGAGCCAGTCATTTCATCGATGAAGAAAAAAGAGATGCTTATATGGATATGATTGGCGTTACCTTAGGAGATAATAGACCACAAGTAGATTTCTATGTGATGAGCTATTGTCCATGGGGAAACAAGGCAGAAGAAGCATTAAAAGAAGTGTATGATGTTATGAAAGATGACGCTGATTTCATTCCGCATTATGTGATTTACTCAGACTATACAAAAGCAGGCCCTTGCTTTGACGAAGAGAACAAGTATTGTTCATTGCATGGATTAGTTGAACTGAATCAGGATTTAAGAGAGATGTGCGTGTATCAGCATATGGGCATTGATGATTGGTTTGATTTCGCCATTGAGATGAATAGTGCTTGTAACCAACAAAATGCAGATACTTGCTGGGAAGGAGTTGCGGATGAATTAGGTCTTGATAAAGAGGTCATTAATACTTGCTTCAACGGAGAGGAAGGTCTTGCATTACTTGAGGCTGATCGTGAATTGAATCAGATATTGGGTGTGACAGGAAGTCCAACATTATTCTTTGATGGCGAGAGATATACCGGTCAAGGAAGCCCTACATGGTATCAGGCATCATTATGCAATACCTTTGATGATCAGCCAGCAGTCTGTGATAACCTTATCGCAGAAACAGCAAGCGCACCAGCAACTCCAGGAGCAGCAGGTTGCGGGCCTGTGTAATTAAATTATTTTTTTATTTTTATTGATATCTTTCTGATGTTATTTCATTCATAAATGTATCAAATTCTTTTTTCTCTTCTTGTGAACAAACTATTATTTCAGAAATATAGCTAGCATCAGACATTAAAAGAACTCTTTCTTCTAATAAATCAGTATTTGAATATATATCTCTGACAGGAGTACTTAACGACTCACTTAAATCAATTAATTTTTCATTAACAAGAAGAAATGCTCCTTTTCTTTTTTGAGCATCTGTAAGAAGCTTAACAATTTTTCTTGAAACCAGATAATGACCATTTGTACTATACTCTTGAAATGTTATTCTATCTCTTAGTTTGCTCTTCACAGATTGTCCAAGTTTATTCAATTGTTTTCTTCGTTCTATTTCTGTAGAAACATCTATCGCAAATTCGATGCATAAATTTCTAAATAAATCATTATTTGAGATTCCTGGAGAAAACTCTTGCTCAGGATATATGTCTTTGTTTCCAAGAAGGTATAGTTTCATAGTTTCAAATTTTTTAAATTCTACATCCATCTCTAATTTTGTCAAAATATGCTCCTTGATTCCTATGTAAGCAGCATTATGTATGTAATCTTCCTCTTTTATTAAATCAGGAAATGGCATATCTTGAATAATCATTCCTGATTTCCAAGATTCAGGAGTCGTAGGAACATGCAATTTTTCACTAATTTTACTAAAATGTTTATGAAGAGGATTTTTGAAAGGAATTCTTTTTGATGCCTGATTGCTTACAAAATAATTTGTATCTATGAAGTCTTCAAGGGATTCTAAAGAGATTGGAATTACTGCAGCGTCTGGAAGCTTAAAATTATCATCTATTAATTTTATAGGAATATCTGAAAGTGATTCTTTTATGTTAGAATAGTACATATTATGAAAGCTCATTCAGATGAATTAACACCTTATTTATTTAAATTTATCCATTACCAAGTAGGTAAATTTGTCACAAACATGTTGTAAAACAAAAAAAAACTCTCCACAACATTTATAAAAACCCAATTTTGAATAACTTCATGAACAAAACAATTCAACATATTGTTATCATCATTTGTTTTATTGGGTTGCTTAATGCTGCCTATCTTCTTAATCTGCACTATATTCTCATAGAAGACACTGGATACCAAGCATTCTGCAATGTCAATGAGTATTTTACTTGTAATGAAGTCAACGCAGGTAAATATTCGACATTCATAGGTATTCCTGTTGCATTACTTGGTATTGTTGGTTATCTATTCATAGGAGGATTAGCCTGGTTCAGAAGGAACAAATGGAAAACAGGATTTCCTTTTATCGATAAACGCCAAGGACTCTGGCATCTTATTATTGTAAGCATCGGATTAATCTTTAGTGCATACTTAACTTTCCTCGAACTCTTCGTTATCCACAAGATGTGTTTATTGTGTCTTTTGAGCGCTGTAATAATGGTTATATTATTCCTCTTAATATTAAAAGAATACTAATTGTTTTTTCTTCTTCTTCTCGGAGCAGTAGTTTTCCTTGCTCGTTCTCTATCCTTTCGAGTTTCTACTTCTTTTTCAGGAGCATCAAGATCTATCGCTAATATTATATTAAAATACTCCACATCTTCTCTTTCCTGCTGTTCATATTTATCAATCATGTCTTTGTACTCATTAAATGTTTTTCTCAAAACATTCGAGATCACTGTTTTTGTTTCATAGACAGTATCAATAAACAGAGCAGCCTCTCTCATACTGACTTCTGTTCTTAAATAATCAAAGGTATCTTCTATATCCTTAGAACTGATTTCTATTCTTTTCAATCCATCAAGATAATAATTATATAAATTTCCAGTTCCTGATATTTTTTTATTACTAAATCTAATGAACTCTTCAAGTGACGATGTAAGTTTCGAACTATGTTCTAATAGCTTCATTTTCAAATCATCATTTCCATTCTCTTCGGCAATATCAGCTAATTTCAAGATCTTCCTATTCAATTCTTCTGTTTTTCGACCAGATACTTCTCCCTCAAGTGACTTGTCAAGATACTGCATACCCAGAGTATAAAGATAATCAACATCTGAAGCAATCAACACCTCTGCAGCTTTGGAAAGATCTTCACCATCTTTTACCTTCTCTAATGCTTTTGTATAGCAAAAATGACTATATCCATTAGGAAAAGCTTCATTCAAAAATACATATCCTAACGCTGTGCAATTTTCATAGTCTTCTTTATCCAATAATTTATCTATCACTTTCTTGAATTCATCCTTATATTTGGCTGAATAGTTGTAAAACCCTCTCATTATCGGAAGCAATACCTGCTCAGCCTTATCATCAAACGTTTCTTTCTCAGAAATTAATTCTTCAATTTTCCCCATAGCAAACTTTCTTGTTGTATTAAGATCTGAAGACTTCCTCAATAGCACATCCACTATTTGAAGAGTATCTGATTCTTTTGCTGCCTGAAATGCTTTCTCGAAAATATCAATATTTTCAATTCTGTTATTCAAATAAGCATATGCTACTTCCCTATGTTGTTCAGGAGAATCAGCTGCTTTTGAAGCTATTTCCAATGCTTTTTCAATGTTTTCTTCTGAAACATAATTTTTTGCTTTCATACAGACTTCAAACGATGGTTTTTTGCCTAACGACTGAAGAATAACATTTTCCCTATTATACTTTTTCAAATAACCCACAAATAATCTAAGCTCTTCAAATGAGTCTTTTTTCTTTGAAAGCTCATTGACTTTTTCTGCCGCAAAATCCATCACCGTTTCTAATTTTGATTTGAAAAGAAGATCTGTTATCACAATCTTATCATCATAAACATCTGTTGAATCATAGACATCTTGTAATGTCGAATCAATTACTTTCTGTTCAAGATCTCCATCACGAAAGTAACTTCTCCTAAGAACTGCCTGCAACGCTATCATCTTGTCAATATAAGTTTCAGCAACACCTATTGCCTTGAAATAGCATCTTTCCTTTAATTTTCCCTTCAGATGTTCTGCACCAACCATGTATGCTGTATAAGAAGGATCAGCATCAATAAGCTCTACTGCTTCCGCTCTGCACTTATTTTTGAACAATGTGTCTATAATTGATTCTCTTTGTTTTCCTTTTGAAACATTAAATAAATCTTTATTTAGCTGCACGAATAATGGTTCCGTAATGCCTGTTTTTTGAAGTGTAGGTGCAAGTATGCTGATTAAATAATTTCTGTTTTTCCTCGATTTTGATTTCTTAAGAGAAGCTTTCGCATATTCTACTCCTTTTTTGTATTTTTTGTGCTGAAAAAGGAATTCAGCAAATTTAGAAAGACATTCATATTTCGCTTTATCTTTAAAGTTATCGAACAGTTCTGTTATTTCAGAAAGAGGAATATCTTCTAAGGCAAAATCATCCATGCAGCCAGTAACAAAGTTCTCAAGCGATGCTAACTTCTGCGTTATTCTCGGAGGCACCTCTTTTTTGTTGATGGCCAGCAATCCTTTAAGATCCTTATTCTCAAAGTGATCAATATAATCAAGAAGAGATCCTACCTCTGCAATTTCAGTAATCTCAGGATATTTTTCTTTGACTTCTTTCACAAAAGCAGAGTATTCATCAACATATGCATCAATCATCTCTTTTATTTTTCCGTTAACTCTTCTGCTGAGTTGAAGCAACGATTCTAATTTAATGGACATATCAGGAATTGCAATAATATGATTTACTGCTTGCTCTGCTAAAAATGGTTTTCCATGCTCAGCTACGAGCTCCAATCCTCTTGTTCTTTGAATCAATTCTTCGACTCCCATTTTATATCGCAGCTATGTCTCGTTCTAGGATATCTTTTTTACGCACTAACACCGTGTCATTTTTCACATATTGATTTGGGTCGATAATATATTTCTCAAAAAGATCATCACAAACCGTTTTCAATCCTCTGAATCCAATATTAAGCTTCAATGCTTCTTGAGCTATTAATGTATACACATCTTTCTCTATATCAATATCCAATCCTCTCGATTGGAAATAGTTTCTCTGTCTGTCAAGCTCCGAATCAGGACCATTCAATACTTCAAGCATCGTTTCAACCGTTGGAGGATGATAATTAACTATAATAGGAAGTCTTCCAAGAAGTTCATCACGTATTCCCGCTTCCATAAGAATGTCTCTTGTAACATCACCATGTTTTTTATAGAGTTCCTGAAATGCTCCTGCAAATATGAAAAGAAAATTATCTGTTTTTCTGCCGCTGACCTCTCCTCTTTCAAGAAAGCCTATAAGTTCTTCATTAAGGCCATTTCTTCTGTCCAATAATATTTCATCAGCTTCATCAATATAAACAATACCATATTTTTGATTTTCTGCGAATTGTTCAAATACTTCGGAAAGCTGCTCTCCTCTTCCAAATCCCATAGGTACCTTCCCTGTTGCTTTTGTTGATGCTATGGGAAGTTCTGCTTTTCTCGCAAGCCCTTCAATCATATAGCTCTTTCCACAGCCTGAAGGCCCAATACCTAAAATATTAGCTAAAGGAATATCTCGATCAGGATTACTCATCTTCACATGATATAAATGGAATGCTTTCGCAATCTTTCTTTTCGCAATTTCCTGATTAGGAACAAACAAATCAAGATATCCTAATATTGATTTAATATCAAACCAATCAACAACATAATCGTCAACTTTTTTGAATCGAACTTCTTTTTCCAATCTTTTGCTTAAATCTGATCTTGTAAAATTAATGATCTTTCCAATATGCTCATCTCTTTCATAGGACAAAGATTCGATCGCTTCACTAAGTGTCTTAATAACCCCTCGAACACCAATACCCTCATTTGCGTATTCTGCTAAGAGCAAAAGTGCAGGATCATCAAAATGCAAAGTGATTCCTATTTTCTCAAACTGCTTTACTATTTTATCCACAGGAGAATCATCTTTGCTCTTGATAATATTATAGAAATCAGGAACACCAAGATCTCTTAATACCGCCCTTCTTGGAAGTCTTCCTACAAACTCAGGCTTGAATCCGTACTCTATCAAATCATTATCGATCAAATTTTCCAATAAGGTTATCTCGTCGAGATTACAAGTATTACCTCCAAGCCTTCTCTGGATAATTCTGTATAATGAAGGTGATGATTTATTGCCATGAAATGCTCCTGCCGTAACAACAAGAATATTCTGCATATCAATAAATCCAGGAGGAACATGCCTTTTTTTCTTCTTTATTTTTGGTTTTTTCTCTTTGTCTTTTCCTGAAAAATAAGCTTTTCTCAATTTTGCATCAGTTGGTGCATTAACTATTTTTCCCTCGTATTCTACAGAGAATAATGATGCAATATTTTGATTTGTTGGAGTGGTTCCTGCCTTTTCAGATAAGTAATCTGTAATTTCTTTAGGAATCTCATTGAATTGATCAGGATAATGTCTGAACGCTACGGGAATTCCTCTTTTGGTGAAAAAAGTTGAGATGTTTATAACCTGCCTTTGCATAAGTTCCATCACGCCTCCTTCTCTTGGTATTCGCATACTTTCTAATGAATAAACAAATGCAGTATCTTGAGCGCCACCTAGCTGATCCTTTTCAGGTTCAGGACCTCCTCCAAAACGACTCATACTTTCTACTTTCACAATCTCTCCGGTAAAGAAAGAGAGCACTTCATTCTGAAGCTGTTCTTCAAATCCTCCGCTACCTACTCCTGATGCACCCATACCTATTTTATCTATCTCATCGAGGAAGAGAATGCCTTTTTCAGCACCAATCAATGGCTCTAATCCTTCAGTAAGATTTGTTCCTTTGAATCCTGAGCCTGTCGCATTAGCCATACTTTTGATAACAAAAGGAATATCAAGTGCTTTCGAAAGAAGCTCCCAGATGTATGTTTTCCCAGAACCTGAAGGGCCCAAGAAAAGCAATCCATCCCGAACATCGTGAACCATAAAATCTGATATTGTTGTTGATGCTTTTCTTTTAGCATCTTCCTGCCCTTCTACGTAATTATCGAGATATGCTTTGACATATTTTGGCAGTTCGCAATCCATTCCATTTTCAGCAAGAAGTTCAGTAAACTCTTCATCAATCTCCTGCATAAGATCATCTACGCCAGTCAGATACTCTTTTGTTACTTTATTTGGAGAATCATCAGCATCACCATAATGCTTAATCAGTTTTTTTCTTGTCATCTCACTAATCTGTTTCTCTGAATATCTCCCAGGATTTTGCATTATATCATTAAATAATCTTGCTGCTAAAATTTCAATATCCTGTTTAGGCTTGTACGATGTCATTTTTTTCTTTAACGAGCGCAGCTCTTAATCCTCCATAAAGATGTTCAACATAAGGTATCCACATCTTTTTTGCCATAGCATATACTGGCTCAATCTCAAACTTATGATCTCTGATATTAGTAAATCCGCCTCTTGTTTCAGGAGACATAATAGGAAAGCAATCAGCAACTACAGCTCCATCACAGTCAATACGCAAAGCGTTATGCAATCCTGATGGTATAACATCAACCTGTAGCATTGAGTACGGAGTTATTTCAAAAAAAAGCTGAGGAAATACCTCATCAGGAAATATCATATTATTTTTGTTTATTACTCCTTTATGATATAGTTCAGCAACAAGAGGAGCATGCTCTGTCGCAGAAAGATTTACAGAGATATTCATTCCTTTTTCTCTCTCCTTATCAAAATCTTCAACTGCACGAAGTGTTTCATAAACATCATCAATAGATGATCCAATTTTTCCATTGTAATCAGTCGAAACGCAGAAGCCAATACCTATTCTATTGATTCCTTTACTCATAATAGTTTGGAACATTTCTTTTAATGAATTTGCATCATTGTTTATCTCGATGGTCGTTACAGCGAGTGTCTTAAGATCATGTGCTTTCGCAGCATCCAATCCCCTCTCGAGCTGTTCAAACGCATACTGTCCTCTTATCTTATTATGAAAGGTAAGATTGCCATCCATACTCACCACAAGATTCTCAAAATGGTATTCTTTCAGATGTTCTGCGTGTTCTGCAAGCAGTGTTCCATTAGTAAGCATCTCGTAGGAGATTTCCTGATTGACTTGTTTTTCATGTTCAAGCACATCTAAAATAGCAAATGTCTTATCAGGAGACATCAAAGGCTCTTTTCCTGCAATAGAGAAAGTAGTTACATTATCGAAAATAGCATAGGCCACAATCTTTCTCCAATTTTCTTCTGTCAATAGATTCTTCCGTATCCTCAATCCAAAATCATGAGAGCTTGGGTAGTAACAATGTTTGCACGATAGGTTACATTCATCATTTATTCCAATAGCAAGTTTTTTCCTATTGGTGTGATATTCTTCGAGATTTGCAAATGCATATGCAGTAACTGCATCAACGGGAGCTCCATTTGCAAAAGCTTCAAGAATATTCATTTGTGCATTACTGAATTCGATACTTCTTGCAGCTGTTTTCAAGACATTCATTTTTCTAGCAACCACAGCTTTTTTTATACCCCTGAGCTGGAACGCAAATTTTCTCTACCTCTTTAGTTTTCTTTAGAAATGGACCTAATCCATATTTTGTCACTAGATCTTCTCTTTCAATAAGCTCATAAAGAAATTCTTCTCTTGATTGCCTGAAATTTTCACATTCAACAGCTGAACCATATGCCTCTACTATGCCCTCCGCTGTTTCAATCAATGTTTGTATACCAGCAAGCTTTCCTTCAAGAGAAGACTGATCAGAAAGCAGAATAGCCTTTTTTAGATTCTTAACTTCTGTAGATGATAATACCTGATCACCCATCATCTCCTTCTCAAGATCAATTCCTAATCCTTTAATAAAATCGTGACCAAGAAAGTATCCTTCAACATCAAAATATTCAACATGGCTCATGTGCATCCCTCATTTCTTTCACATTTCTGCTTTCAGAGCTTATAACACTCTTAGCCCCCCATTATATTGAGCACTGGAAAGTGGCATCCACTTATAAACCTTTCCTTGATTCTTTTATAAATAACTCTTTCACAATGTTTATATATATTTAAATAGGAAATTACAAAAGAAGAGGTTAAATTATGATAAAGCAAAATGAGCTTATTATAGATGCTTCTGCAAAACAGTTTGATGTTAAAGATATTGATGATCCTGATATCATAGGACCTGTTGATTATGGATTGAAGAAATTCAAGGAAGATAAAGGTAAATACGTCACATTCGGCAAGGGTATTCTTGCAGGATCGAATATTCCAGGAACACGAAGGATGATCTTCTGCGGCTATAGTCCATTATGGAAGCATTTCTATATCTCTACTATGGGAGGTGCTGCATTTGTGTTCAACAATTTGGGAGTTAATTATGTGAGCATCCATGGTTGTTGTGATGAATATTCTGTTATTGAATTGAAACATGATGGAGATAATTTCATTGTAAATTTCTATCCTGTTGATGTTGAGAAAATATGGAATGGTTATAATGATGAGATTGGCGTGTATGCTTTACAGCAGTATATTTATGATAATTATGGCAAAGATTTCAAGACTTGCAGAATCATGGTCACAGGACCCGCTGCATTGAAGACAAGAGTTGGTGCTGTTGCTTCTGCTCCTATTGCAGGAGGAAAAATTACTCCTGTAGATTGCTGGGCTGGCCGAGGAGGATTAGGAAGTAAATTAGTACAGGAACATAAGATTGTCGGCATCATCTATGGTGGAGATTATCAAGAGCCAGAAGATTCTCCTGTAAAGAAAAAAGATGAGATCGATCATATGTTTGAGGAGAAATTGCATAAGAAGATGATTGCTGCTGATATGGAAGCTACCGTGAAATATCGATTTGATCCTGCCGTGCATTCTGGTGGAACATTAGGAGTAAATTATACGAAGCTTAAAGGATGGATGTTTTCATTTAATTATCAGTCTGTGAATTGGAGTGAGGAAGATAGAGTTGAGATTCATAAGAAATTTGTGGTCGATCATTATTTGAAACAATTTAACGAGGAAACTATTGAGAAAAAACAATTCAAGCATTGCGGAGAACCTTGTCCTGCAGTCTGCAAGAAAATGAATGGCATCTACAAAAAAGATTACGAACCGTATCAAACGATGGGACCTAATGCAGGTATCTTTGATCAACGCGCAGCTGAGAAAATTAATCATTACGCAGATGCTATGGGTTTTGATGGTATTCAGGTTGGTATGTTGGTTTCTTGGATTATGGAATGTATATTGAAGAAGAAATTCCCAAAGGAAGATTTTGATATTGATATGGAACCGCATTGGGATTGGAAGAATTTCGATGTGGTTAAAGATTCTCATCATAATGCTGATTTAGGATGTCAGATTATTGATAGGATTGTGCACAATAAAAAGTGTGGTTTATTTGGTCAAGGTATTAGGAATGCAGCAAAAGAGATTGACAAGAGATATAATACTGACTCTATTCAATTAGCTGTGTATAATGCATTTGGCGAAGATGGCTGTATGGTACCTAATCAGTATTGGACTCCTGGTATGTATAGTCCTATGCCTATTATGGGAAAATACTTTTCGTATTATGGCGCAGATTTTATGCAGCCGTTTGATTTAGGAAAGAAAAATGTTGAACGTATGGTAAAAGAATTTTATTCTGATAATACAGGTATATGTCGTTTCCATAGAGGATGGGTTGAGAAACTGATCGAGGAATTGATTGATCATTTGTTCAATGTTGATATTGATTATTACAAACATCATTTCAAAATTGCTCAAGAGATTAATATGAGTAATGAACCTGTGTTCTGGGAATCTGAGAGATTGATTGACCTGATTAAAGGATACCTTGTAAAGATGTTGTCTGGAGATACAGATAATGCTGAGTTGAAAGCCTGGGTTGATAAGTTCAATCAAGATAAATACGCAGCAGCAAAGGAATACTGGCAACAAATACTAGACGGCCAGAATGAAGCATTCAAGGGATAATTATTTATACTTCTATTTCTACTAAATAATATGTGGATTACTAAATTGCAGCTTAGGCATGAGGATTGTCCTATTGTGAATCGATGCCAGAAGTTCAATATGATTGTGCTTTCTTATCCTAGTACTTGGTATGAGAAGAATGGGAAGAAATATGCAACCACTACTTGCTTTTTTCATACTGGTGATGAAGAGCAGAAAAAGAAATTTATTGATGATCTTAAAGCAGATAGAAGGATTTCTCAATTAGAAGTTTCTGGAGATGTGTTCACTTACGAGATTGTTTTAGCTGATGATGGAGAACATGTTATGTTGTATCATTCTAAGCAAATTGTTTTTGTCAAGCCTGTTTTTAATCATCCTGATGGCCATGAATATTGGGAAGTTGCATCCTGGAAAAGAGAAGAACTAGAAAAGTTCATTAAGATGCTAAAGGATCATATGGATGTTTGCAACATTATGAAGATGGAAAATTCTGCATTAACTGATATTTATTTTCCGAATGTTATGCCTAAGTTATCTAAAAGCCAGAAGAAAGCGTTGGAGATTGCTTACGATAATGGCTATTACAAGTATCCAAGGAAAGTTTCTTTGGAGAAGTTAGCAAAGATTGCCGGAATAGGAGTATCTACATTCCAAGAGCATCTTCGTAAGGCAGAATTGAAGTTATTGCCTGCTATTATCGAGTATCAGAGGAAGTAATGCCCAATTCTTTCTTAACCTCATCCAGAGTATAAACTCTATCTTTCTTAATATCTTCCTCTGCTTTTGCAATATCCTTCTTTGTCTCTTCAGACAATCCCATAGTACTCTCTAAAAGATCCCATATCACATCTTCATAACTATCATCATCCCCTAATTTCCTAGAATTTAATTCATCAAGCAATTCATTACTAATTTTTATCTCAGACATAATTCTCTCAGAGTAAATCATAATAAAAAGTTTATGATTATCTGAATATTTCCGGGTTTTTTCTTAAATAATTAGTAAAAACCGAATATTTTCGGTATAAATTAGTTATTCAACCCTCTATTTTCAGCAATTATAACAACCAAAAGAGGCAATAACCATGAATAAAAAAGAAGCAATACTACCTAGGCAACTACCTGCAAATCCAAAAAAGTTGGAGAACACCGTAGGAGATTATACCGCTATTGTACATGACAGAGAATCACACTGGCTCAATGAAGAAACATATGAGCCTTACCCTTGGATATACGTAGTTCTCAAAAAAACCGAAGAAAAAAGATTTTTGCTCGGAAAAATTAGAAATAAAAGAAAAATATTCCAAGATAGTCTTTATGGTGAAGAAGCATATGATAACTGGTCAAAAAAAATAAGCGGCGAAATCCAAAAAAATACAGGATTAGTATTCAACGAAGAAGAAATGGAAAAACTCTTTGGCCCTGTGATACAACCATATATCGACAATGCTAAAAAATTGATATGATTCTTTCTTTTTCTTCTTACTTCCCCACCGAAAAGTATATAAGTTCCTTTCGATAAGCTCTTAACAGGGGTGAGAGTATTAAATTCTCAGTTAAGAGCAAAATATGGCTAGAATACGATGGTCAACCTTTACTTGGTGAAGGTCGTTATCAATTGCTAAAAGCAATACAGAAAACTCATTCTTTGAAGAAAGCTGCTGAGAAAGTTGGTTTAGCAGAAAAAACTGCCCAGAATTATGTTCGTAAGATAGAATCTAGATTAAGTAAGAAAATAGTTGAATCTACTAAAGGAGGAAAAGATGCTGGCGGATCAACGAAGCTCAATCTTCTAGGTAAAGAACTGATTGAACAATACGAAAACGTGAGGAAACGATTACCATGAAATGCAGGCAAGGAAACACCATTGATCATTTGAGAATAAGCGTGACACAAGACTGCAATCTGTCCTGTCCTTATTGTCATAGAGAAGGAGAAGAAGGAGATCAAAAAGAGATGTCTTTTGATGAAATCAGACGTATTGTAAAAGCAGCAACCGATTCAGGGATGAAAAAGATCAAAATTACCGGAGGAGAGCCTCTGATAAGGAAAGATATTGTTGAAATTGTAAAAATGATAAAAAAATGTGGTGCTGAAGAGATTTCCATGACAACAAATGGAACGCTATTGTGGAAATACGCAAATGAATTGAAGAATGCAGGTCTTGATAGAGTCAATGTGGGATGCGATTCTGTCACCTCAGGAATGCTACAGAAATCATTGCAACATGTCAAGAAAGGATTACTTGCAGCAAAGACCGCAGGATTTGACCCTGTAAAAATCAATATGGTGGTGATGAAAGATATTAACCATCATGAAATTCCAGCAATGATAGAAGTCGCAAAAGAAACAGGATGCATGCTCCAACTGATAGAACTTATAGAGATTGGTCAGTTGGATTACGAGAAACATTACTTCTCTCTCGACGGTATTGAAGAAGAGCTCAGCAGAAAAGCACAGGCAGTAAATGTAAGAAATATGCAAAACAGAAAACAATTCAATCTTGGAGAAGTAACTGTTGAATTAGTGAGACCAAGCAACATGCACTTCTGCGCTGCTTGCAATAAAATGAGAGTTACTAGTAATGGAAAACTGAAGCCATGCTTCATGCGTGATGATAATCTTGTTGAATTCAAGGATATTAATTCCATAAAAAAAGCTGTTGAAGCTAAGGAGGTATACTATGATTGACATATCCCAAAAAAAAGCTATTGTTCGAGAGGCAACAGCAGAGGGTAAATTATATTTGAAGTCTTCAACGATAGAAGTTATTAAGAAAAAAGAGGCAAAAAAAGGAGATGCATTAGAAATTTCCAGAATCGCAGGCATTAATGCGGTAAAGCAGACACAGTTTCTTATTCCTATGTGCCATCAAATTCCGATTGAAACTATTACATTCAATTTTGAATTGGAAAAAGATCATATTGTAACGCAATGCTATGTGAAAACAACAGCAAAAACAGGTGTAGAAATGGAAGCATTGGTTGGAGTTTCTACAGCATTGAATAATCTTTGGGATATGGTTAAATATTTAGAAAAAGATAAAGACGGACAATATCCGATATCGAAGATAACTGATATTGTAGTTCTGAAGAAGGTGAAACATAATGACTAAACTGAAAAATACATCTAAAAAGCATAAAGAGAGTGATCTTAAAGGGAATTTTGCTGTTGTTTCAGTATCATCAACACGTACATTGAAGGAAGATGATGCTGGAGATCTCATGGTAGAAATCATAGAGAAAGCAGGCCACAAAGTAGTGCACAGGACTATTGTCAAAGATGATATTACTATGATAAAGAAAGATATTGATAATATTCTCGCAATGAAGAATGTCGATGCCATAATGACATCAGGAGGCACAGGCATCGCGAAAAAAGATGTAACGATTGAAGCAGTGAAACCATTCGACAAGGAAATAACTGGATTCGGAATATTATTCACCACATTAAGCTATGAGAAGGTAGGAACTGTTTCAATGATTTCAAGAGCTACAGCAGGAATAAAGAATGACAAAGCAATTTTCTGTGTTCCTGGAAGTCCAAGAGCATGTAAGTTAGCACTTGAAAAATTGATTCTGGAAGAGATAGGCCATATATTGAAGCATAGGAGGGAATAGTAATGAAATGGGTATTCGTTATATTATTGATAGTATTGGTTGGCTGTTCTTCACAACCAGAAGTGTTGCGTTTAGCGACAACAACTTCTACTTATGATTCTGGTTTGCTTGATTATCTATTGCCTGATTTTGAAGAGCAGTATGGAACAACTGTGCAAGTCATCTCAGTTGGCACAGGCCAAGCAATAAAAAATGGTGAAAATGGAGATGTTGATGTGATTTTAGTGCATGCACCCTCAGCAGAATTGAAGTTTGTTGAAGAAGGATACGGAGTGAATAGAGTATGTGTTATGTATAATGATTTCATTATTTTAGGACCAGAGGCAGATCCTGCTGGTGTAAAAGAAAAACCCATTATTAATGCACTGCAAAGAATCTCTATGACAAGTTCTCCTTTTGTTTCTCGAGGAGATGATTCTGGAACTCATAAGAAAGAGAAGAAGTTATGGGTTGAAGCAGAACTTGAACCAACAGGAGATTGGTATAATGAAGTTGGTGCAGGTATGGGAGATACGTTGCGTATAGCAAATGATCTCGAAGCATATGTATTAGCGGATAGAGGCACCTATTTAGCAAATAAAAACAACCTTGATCTGGTTGTTCTTGTTGAAGGTGATGATTCTCTTCTAAATCCTTATGGAGTAATTGCTGTGAATCCGGAAAAACATTCTTCTGTGAATGATCATGGTGCAGAACATTTCCTGGAATGGCTTATGTCTGAAGAAACGCAGAATAAAATTGATGCATTCAGGAAGAATGGAGAGAAATTATTCAATTCATTACGAGGAGAATGCACAGGTGGTTGATAATGGATGTTTTTTTAGCAAGCATTTGGGAAGCGCTGAAATTAATTGTTTCATTAGATCCTGAAGTGCTTGCTATTACTTGGTTATCCTTGAAAGTGTCTGGATTGGCAGTTGTTCTTGCTACATTAGTGAGTATTCCTTTAGCACTTTTTCTTGCATTAAAGAAGTTTCCCGGGAGAAAAGTCATTATTAATCTTGTACATACGTTTATGGGATTGCCTCCTGTAGTAGCAGGCCTCATTGTCTATATTATATTGTCGAGGAATGGTTGGCTTGGAGGATTAGATCTACTTTATACTCCAATGGCTATGATTATTGCGCAATTTATCATAGTAGTGCCCATTATTACTGGTGTAAGCTTAAATGCAATCAATAGTGTAGAGAAAACAGTGAAAGATACCATTGTATCATTAGGTGCTACACGCTGGCAGAAGATTGTGGGTATTATCAGAGAAGCAAGAAGAGGTATCATCACTGCTATTGTTACTGGCTTTGGCAGAGCTATTGCTGAAGTAGGAGCTATTATTATCGTAGGAGGCAATATAAGATTTCATACAAGAGCATTAACAACGGCTATTGTGTTAGAAACTCGACGAGGTAATTTTGAATTAGCTATGGCATTAGGTATTATTTTAATCGTATTAGCATTTTTGATCAATTTTGCGTTAACTGCAGCACAACAGAGGATTAAGAAAAGATGATATCCATAAAGCACCTGAAAAAGAGATTTGATGGCAAAATAATATTGAAAGATATACATCTCAATATCAAAAAAGGAGAGATCGTTTCTATAATTGGCAAAAGCGGCTCGGGGAAAACTACCCTTTTAAGAATTCTTTGCATACTTGAAAAATATGATAATGGAAAGATCGTATTCGATAATAAGAAGCTGAATAATGGCAAAACTGATCTTTCCACAAGAAGGAAAATTTCTATGGTGTTTCAGAAACCTGTAGCGCTTAATATGTCTGTTTATGACAATGTAGCTTATGGATTACGATTAAGAAAAATGAAGGAAGATATCATAAAGAAGAAAGTCAGATCAATATTGAAGTTTGTTGGCATAGGAAAAGAGTTTTTTGATAAAAATGCTTTGACATTGTCTGGAGGAGAGTTGCAGAGAGTAGCTCTTGCTAGATCAATTGTTATTAGTCCCCTGCTATTGCTTCTTGATGAGCCTACTGCAAATCTTGATGATGAAAATACTGCTAAATTTGAGAAATTGCTTATGAAAATCAATAAAGAAAAGAAAACAACAATGATTATTTCTACACATAATAAAGCGCAAGCAAAGAGACTTGGAAAATCTCAATATGAATTAAAAAATGGAATATTACAGAAGGTGAAATTATGACAAAACAAGGATTTGGAAAACTCGCAAGTTTACCTGATGCGAAAAAGATATTGTATTCGTTAGTTAAGGATGTTTCTTCTGAAGAGATTCCTCTTGATGATGCTCTTGGAAGGGTGTTGGGTAAGGATATTACTGCACCAATGGATGTTCCTCATTTTAGGAAAAGTGCGATGGATGGATTTGCTGTTATCGCTTCAGATACTTTTGGAGCATCACAAACTAAGCCTTTGGAGCTGGACATAATTGATTCAATAACTGCTGGTGTTGTATCTAAGAAAAAACTGTCTTCTGGAAAGTGTATTGAGATAACAACGGGCGCACCTTTGCCTGAAGGTGCTGATGCTGTTATAATGGTAGAATACACTGAGAAGGAGAAGAATGCTCTGACTATTTACAAAGGAGCTGCTCCTGGAGATAACGTAATAAAAATTGGTAGCGACACCAAGAAGGGAGATACTGTTATTAAAAAAGGTGTTATTCTTGATCCAAGACATATTGGAGTAATAAGCTCTTTCGGATCAGCAAAAGTGACTGTGAAGAAAAGACCTTCTATTGCATATTTTTCAACAGGAACTGAAATTGTGCAGCCCGGAGAAAAATTACCTCCTGGAAAGATATATGATATTAATTCAGCAACCATTACTAACGCTGTAAAAGAACAAAATTGTGAACTCATTGATATGGGATTAGTTGTTGACGATAAGAAGAAAATCAAGGATGCTCTATTGGAAGGCATTGAGAAAGCGGATTTTTTACTTCTTTCTGGAGGATCTTCTCTAGGAGGAGAGGATTTCATGGTTGAAGCAGTTGATGAATTAGGTGAGATATTGGTGCACGGCATTGCAGTCAAGCCAGGAAAACCTGTGTTAATAGGAAAAGTAAAAGGAACATTAGTATTAGGACTGCCAGGATACCCTACATCAGCGTTATCTAATTTCTATATTCTTGTTGTTCCTTTGATACATAAGATGTTAGGAATTGAAAAAAAGAAAGTTAATGTTCGCAAGAAATTAACAAGAAAAATAGCGTCCACTATTGGGCGATATGAATTTTTAGCTGTAAAAATTGATGGAGATTATGCTGTCCCTGTGATGAAAGGTTCTTCATCCATAACGACGTTATCTGAATCAGATGGTTTTTTGGAGATAGATGAAAATACTGAAGTATTGAACAAAGGCGATGTTGTGGGGGTGTCATTATTTTGAAGGCCAAAGTCTTAAGTGTGAACATGAGCTCGAAAAAAAGTGTTTCGAAAGAGCCTGTGAAAGAGATTAGGTTACGTAAAGATCATGGCATAGTAGGAGATGCACATGCAGGTCCAGGCATACGACAAGTATCTCTTATTGCAAAAGAGAGTCATGACCGTTTTCAGCCAATGACTGATGTATGTTTGAAGAATGGTATCTTCGGAGAGAATATCACCACAGAAGGTATTGCATTAATTGAGTTACCTGTAGGTACTCGTTTGAAAATCAATGATTGTATTCTTGAGGTTTCTAAAATAGGCAAGGAGTGCCATGCACCTTGTGCAATTGGCAAAGAAGTAGGTAATTGTATTATGCCCAAAGAAGGTATTTTTGCAATTGTTATTGAGGAAGGCGTTATTCAGGAAAACGATGAGATAAGTATAATGAGGTAAAAAAATGACAGATGATGGAATCACAACAAACACGAAGCTAAGAGATTACTGGCCAACAGGCATTATGTTTTTAATAGCAGGAATGATTGCATTTTTTCAGCACAAAAACACTCCTGTAACACATTATTGCCCTCCGCCAGCATCAGCCAAGACCGAAATATCAATTATTTCAGAGCAGAATTATAATGTACATCCTTTCTCTTTGCAGGTAGGTAATGCTCCTGCTGTGTTACCTTACAAATGCATTGACGAAAAAAACCTAATTAAGACGGAATTCATTCCTGAATGCGATAGTGAAATACAAAAAGCTAGGACACTAACAACACCGATTAGAGTAACAGGTCTTGATTTTGATGATATGATAGGAACTTATTTAGTGCAAGCAAAAGCAGAGGGAAAAACAGCATTGGAATTTACCGCGGCAGATGATCAGAAACTTATCGTTCCTATTGATGCAGAGCTCACATTCAGACCGTCAATGTCTCTTCTTGAGCTAGAAGCAATAGCAGATTCCCCGTATGAAATTATCGCCTCTTTGGAGAATGGATCAGAACTGTATCTTGATGGTGTTATTGGTGTTGAAGCAGTGAAAAGTAATTACATAGGCATGCCTAGAATTCATCAAGATATTAAATTCAAAAGAAACACCCTTGATAGATTGATTGAACAGTATGGTGTAATGAATGAAAAAACCATTTCATTAGCAGCAATTGTGCCTTCAGATGCAAAGTATGTGCGAGTCTCTTCTTCAGATGGAAGGTATACTGATTTCAGGAAAGACTGGTTGCCTTATGTAAATCTTGTCTCTAATGGAGAAGGCTACGATATCCAACCGGTGAAAGGAAAAACCATTGGAAAACGATCACGAATCAAGAACGTAAGGTTTGTAGGATATCATTGATATTCTCAACACAAATCCATGCTGCCATCATGCCGAATCCTGATTTGTCGATGTGGAATGGTTTTATTGTTTTAGGGTTTTTAAGAAAGATTAATATGCAATATTTTTTATCTTTGAATCGTTCTATGAATTTTGGAATTTCGTTTATTCCTAAGCCATCAGCTTTTCCGTATTTGGTAAGAATTTCTTTCACTCTTTTTTTATTCAGATCTTGAATCTGAATAACTTTTTTAACCGTCGCTTTTATTGTTACTGGATCGCCAGAATCTTTGAAATAAACAGTTTCCCCTGCTTTGATTCTATCCCAAGGAGCATACTTAGACATATACCATCGTGATTCAATCTTCTTCTCTCCAGACAATATCTTCTTCGTCAATCCCCAAGATTTTCGCATTATGGCAATATGTTGCATGGACTAGTCAGTTCTTTAAGATATATAAAGTAAGCGAAGAGAGCGAAATATATGCAATATTCAAAAACCAATCACTTTTTAAACAGTAAACACCCTCCGTTAAGTATCAGTAAACTATTAATTTATTGACAACATTAAATTAAACTGTTTCTGAGTACAATTGAGAGGTTCAAAAAAAAATGAAAGGAACTGTAAAATTTTTTAACGACATGAAAGGATTCGGTTTTATTACAGCCGAAGATGGTAAAGAATACTTTGTTCATCAAAGTGGATTAGAAGAAGGACTCACAATCACTGATAATGATGCTGTTGAATTCGACACTGAACAAGGCGACAGAGGCTTAAAAGCGGTTAATGTGAAGAAAGCTTCTGCTGAAGAGAAGAAAGAAGAAGCACCTGCAGAGGAAACCACCGAAGAAACAAAGGAAGAGCCTGCAGAAGAGAAGAAAGAAGAAGTAACTGAAGAAAAAGAAGAGTAATTCTTCTTATTTTTTTAATTTATCCCCTTCTAAACAGCATCTGCTATATACTACTATATATTATCTCCCAGATAATTACTACAAAGGTTTATAAATGATTTTTGAGTGATTATAACTCATAGATAGTTAACAGTCCAAAGAAAAAAAGAGGTAAGTTACATGGCAAAAAACTTTATTACCATTGACGGGAATACCGCTGCGTCCAATATCGCGTATGCATTCAGTGAAGTTGCAGCAATCTATCCTATCACACCTTCGTCTCCCATGGGAGAGTTAGCTGATGCAAACTCAGCTAAAGGAAAGAAAAATCTCTTCGGCCAAGAGGTCGATGTTATTGAAATGCAGTCAGAAGGAGGAGCATCGGGAGCTGTCCACGGCTCATTATCCGCAGGAGCTCTAACTACAACCTTCACAGCCTCGCAAGGCTTGCTTCTCATGATTCCAAACATGCATAAAATCGCTGGAGAAATGTTACCTACTGTTTTTCATGTTTCAGCACGATCATTAGCATGCCAAGCACTCTCTATATTCGGAGACCATTCTGATGTTATGTCTACGAGAAACACAGGATTTGGATTAATGGCCGCAAGTTGTATTCAAGAGGTACAAGATTTAGCTGTTATTTCACATTTAGCCTCTGTTAAATCAAGAGTGCCATTCGTGAATTTCTTCGATGGATTTAGAACTTCTCACGAAATCCAAAAAATCGAACCAGTTGAGGAAGAACTATTGCGTAATCTCCTTGAAACAGAACCTATCAAGGAATTCAAAGAAAGAGCATTGAATCCAGAGCATCCTATGGCAAAAGTTGGTGCAGAAAACCCAGATGTGTATTTCCAAGGCAGAGAAACCGTAAACAAATACTACGATGCCTGTCTTGGCATAGTCAAAGAATATATGAAAAAGTTTGGAGATGCAACAGGCAGATACTATTTACCATTTGATTATGTGGGTGCTCCAGATGCAGAAAAGATTATTGTAGCTATGACTTCTGGCTGTGAAACAATTCATGAAGTGGTAGAGTATCTCAATGCAAAAGGAGAAAAAATAGGATTAATCAAAGTAAGACTCTACAGACCATTTTCTGTTGATGACTTCCTTGCAGTATTACCAAAATCTGTAAAGAAAATTGCAGTCTTAGATAGAACAAAAGAACCAGGTTCAATTGGAGAACCTCTTTATTTGGATATTGTAGCTGCATTAAAGAATTCAAACACCACCATCATTGGTGGACGTTATGGATTATCTTCAAAAGAGTTTACACCAAGTATGGTGAAAGCAGTGTATGATCATTTAGATGGCGAATGCTTCCATGGATTTACCGTTGGTATCAACGATGATGTAACACATAAATCATTGGAGATAAAAGAAGAGATTGATTCTGAACCTGAAGATGTAGTGCAGTGTAAGTTCTGGGGTTATGGTAGTGATGGAACAGTGAGTGCTAACAAAAACTCTATTAAGATCATAGGTCAGAACACTGATCAGTTTGCACAAGGATATTTTTCGTATGATTCGCATAAAGCAGGAGGCGTTACGGTTTCTCATCTGCGATTTGGAAAAGATAAGATAAGATCTCAGTATTTAGTGCAAACTCCTAATTTTGTAGCTTTGCATAAGACCTCATACATCGGAAGATATGATATTTTAGAAGGTATTCGTGAAGGAGGTACATTCTTGTTGAATTGCCCTGATCCAGAGAATGCATTTAATATTTTAACAAAAGATATGCAAGAGACTATTATAAACAAAAAAATTAAATTCTATTCCATAGACGCTACTTCAATCTCAAAGTCTGTTGGCTTAGGCACAAGAATTAATACCGCAATGCAGGCTGCATTTTTCAAAGTATCTGGTGTGTTGCCTGAAGATGAAGCTATTCAATTAATGAAAGATTATGTGCAGAAACAATTTGAACATAAAGGCCATGATATTGTAGAGAAAAACTGGCAATGTATTGACAAAGCAAGAGAGGCATTGCATGAAGTACAAATACCAGAAAATTATACTTCAGTGCCAGAGCATAAGCATGTTCCTGATGATGCTCCAGCCTTCGTCAAAGAGGTTGTACAAGAAGTTATGAAACTTAAAGGAGATAATATTCCTGTTTCGAAAATGCCATTAGATGGCGGCGTTATGACAGGAACCAATAAGTATGAGAAGCGAAGCATTGCTAACACGGTGCCTAAATGGATCCCTGAGAAATGTATTCAATGCGGAATGTGTGCATTTGTATGCCCGCATGCAGTTATTAGAACAAAACAAATAGATCCAAAAGATCTTGAGTTAGCACCAAATACTTTCAACACCATCAAATCAACGACAAAAAATGAAAGAGACTTGATGTTTAAAGTACAAATTTCTCCTGAAGATTGTACAGGTTGTGAGAACTGTGGTAATTGTATTGAGAGTTGTCCTGTGAAGGAAAAAGCATTAGTGGCTCAACCTATTGAAGAAGCTCGTGCAGCAGGAGAAAATGAAAACTGGGATTTCTTTTACAACTTACCTGATATTGCTGATGGTGCTGCTGTTAGTTCAATCAAAGGAAGTCAATACAAAAAGCCATTGTTTGAGTTTTCAGGAGCCTGTGCTGGTTGTGGAGAAACTCCTTATGTGAGATTAGTTACACAATTGTTCGGAGAACGAATGATTATTGCTAATGCAACAGGATGTTCTTCCATTTATGGATCAACCTTCCCTACGACGCCTTACACGACAAACGATGATGGTCAAGGTCCTGCCTGGGCAAACTCATTGTTTGAAGATAATGCAGAGTATGGTTTTGGATTCAGATTAGCTATTGATGCTAATAGAAAATTATTGAAGCAAAATGTTGAGCAGTTATTGAAAACAGGAACAACTGACGAACTCAAGAATGCATTAACAAAAGCGCTTGAGATCTGGGATAAAGTAGATGATGAAGCTCAAGCTGTCGCAAAAGAAATTAGAAAACAACTGCCAAATGCATTATCCCAAGTGCATGGAGAAAGTGAACCTATCTTGAAGAAGATTGATGAACTCAAAGATTTCTTTGTTGATAAGAGCGTCTGGATTGTTGGTGGAGATGGTTGGGCTTATGATATTGGTTTTGGAGGATTAGATCATGTACTAGCATCAGGAAGAAATGTTAATGTACTTGTATTAGATACTGAAGTGTATTCTAACACTGGCGGACAATGTTCAAAAGCTACTCCTAGAGCAGCAACGGCTAAGTTTGCTGTTTCAGGAAAAGAAATGCCAAAGAAAGACCTTGGTAGAATGATGACCACCTACGGCAATATCTATGTGGCATCAGTGAATATGGGCGCTAATATGGCTCAAGTGGTGAAAGCAATGCTCGAAGCTGAAGCGTACGATGGGCCTTCTATTATTATTGCGTATAGTCCTTGTATTAGTCATGGCATCAACATGCGAAAAAGTTCAAAAGAAGGTAAACTAGCTAATGATGTTGGTTATTGGCCATTGTATAGATATGATCCCCGATTAGCTGCTGAAGGAAAGAATCCTTTCAGATGGGAAACAAAAGATCCAACGAAACCGTTCAATGAATTCTTGGATAACGAGATCAGATATAAGAGCCTGAAGATCCAATTCCCAGACAAAGCTAATGATCTCTTCAAGAAAGCTGAAGAAGACGCCAAGTGGAGATTCAAAGAATATAAAGATATGGCCAAGGATGATAAATAAATGTTATGGCAGTGCCTCCCAGCGAAGTACTCTATTTACACACCAGAATGTAGCAAATCGGATTTCATTTCTAATCTCATATTCGATACGTAGCGAGGCACTGCATATTAATTATTCTTATAACGCAACACCACGCTCCGTTCTGATTAGCATCTCAAACACCGTATACGATTTTTAGCGCATTAGATCATAATACAGAAGACTTCGCTAGGTGGTGTTGCTTTTTCTAAAATAATAAAGTTTAAATAAGTTAACAACAAAATAAAAAAAAGGTGATAACATGCCAAAAGTAACCATTGACTATGAAAAAGGAGAAGACCTTAATGATGTCTTAGATTTGTGTCCAGCAGGAGTATTTGAGAAACAAGACGATAAGATTGTAGTAGCACATGAAGATCAATGCACTGCTTGTCATGCTTGCGATGGAACACATGAAAGCATCAAAGTTGAAGACGATTAAAGACCCAATACACTTTTTGTCTCTCTTGCGATCATTAGTTCTTCATTTGTAGGAATAGTTAGTACTTTTATCGCAGAATCATCAGCATTCACAAAAGTTTCATTATTGTTATTTTTTCCTTCATCTAATTTGACGCCAATGTTCCAGAGATGTTCACATACCAATTTTCTTAGATAATGTGCATGCTCCCCTATACCTCCAGTGAAGATAATGGCGTTGACACCATCAAGAATTGCCTCATAGGCACCGATGTATTCACATACTCTATATGCAAACATCTGGAGACCTAACTGACATTTTTTATCTCCCTGCAAAGCATGTTCATGAATGGTTCTCACGTCAGAATAACCATCCAAACCAAGTAATCCTGATTTTTTGTTGAGCACTTTGATTATTTCATCAACTGAGAGATTCTCTTTATGCGCAATAAACGCGATAATTGCAGGATCAAGATCTCCTGAACGAGTACCCATCATTAAACCTTGCAACGGCGTAAATCCCATTGAGGTATCCATTGACTGATTATTCTGAATAGCAGTAACACTTGCACCATTTCCCAGATGACAGGTGATAATATTTACCGGATCCTTATTCAATATTTCTTTTGCTTTCAGCATAACATATTTATGGCTTGTTCCATGGAAGCCGTATTTACGTATTTTATATTTCTCATACCATTCGTAAGGTATTCCGTAGAGATATGCTTTTTCAGGAATAGTTTGATGAAACGCAGTGTCAAACACAGCAACTTGCTTTACATTTGGCAAAACATCTTTGCATGCCTTAATCCCTGCCAGATTAGGAGGGTTGTGTAATGGAGCTAACTCACTCAATTGGTCTATTACATTGATAACGTCATCATTGATTTCCACAGCGTCAGCATATGATTCCCCTCCATGTACTACTCTGTGGCCTATGCCTGCAATAGATTCTACAGGAGCAACATCTTTCATTTTATCAAGAACAACTTGAACACCCTCAGCATGATTAGGAATCTGCCTTTCCTCAGTGTGCTCTTGTCCATCAATAGTGATCTTTATTTTACAAGTATCTAATCCAATACCATCAACGACGCCTTTCACGAATGCGTTTTCAGAAGGAATATCAATAAGCTGGAATTTTAATGAAGAACTGCCTGAATTAAGGACAAGTATGTTCATGATTGTTCACCTCTTAAGACAATATAGAATTTAATGATTTATATTATTATTCGTTTATCCTGACGGAAGCGAGAATTGTATTTCCGTTGCGCCACTAATTGCAAACCTATCGCCTAATTTTGATTTTTGAAGTAATCGAGCATTAAAGCCCCCATTTTTATCGCTGACCAAAACGACATGCTTATATTCTTGTTTAGGTATTACCACACCATAATCATGATCCTTGAGTCTTACATGTCCTCTTTCTCCCGGTACAATCTCTGAAAGAAGTATTGCTCTAGGCTTCAGATCATAGTAAGATTTCTGTTCATAATGATTGGAAATCATATAAGATAAAGAAGTTTCTTCACTCCAATTAATAAAATACTGACCAAAATCTCTCCAGCCTCTTGGGTCTTCCTCATCTCTGAAATCTATAGCCATAAATGAAGGAATGCCTCCAGGAACACTTTTGTACGTTAGCCCTTGAAGAAAATAGAAGGTATCTCCATCAAGATCATGAACGCACAATCTTATCCTGCTTCCTCCAACTTTTCCCTCGAGATTCGATGCATTAAGCAGTATTCTTGAGTTTTTAGAAAATACTATTCCTGACAAATCGGTTGAAATTGCAGCAAGATAAATATTATCTCTCCTATAATTCATAGGTATTTCTTTACTTTTTCTCTTGATAAAATCAGTTATATCTTTGCCACCAATAGTGAGTTCTGTATTTAGTTTGAGTTCTGGCCTAAATATTATTTCTTCATAATCTGCATTTTTTATATTAAATAGGTTTACATTGAGCATATACTCAGATAAAGCTCCTTCTTTTATTTTTCCGCAGGCGTAATCAAAATTACAATTTTCAAGGAGATAACGATTAAATGCAACAGATTGAGCAATAGCTTTCATCATATTCCTATGTTTATGACCTACCGGAACATCCATTGCTATTCGAAAATGACAATACTATAAAAAAGTTACTGTCCTTGGGCCTGTACTGCGGTGATAGCACAGACATTGACTACATCACTTACTGAGCATCCTCTGCTTAAATCGTTCACTGGTTTATTAAGGCCTTGCAGAATAGGACCGACTGCCTGAGCTTTAGCTAATCGTTCAACTAATTTATAAGCAATATTTGCAGAGTTTAAATCTGGGAATATTAATACATTAGCATCTCCATTTAATTTAGAGCCAGGAAATTTCTTTGCACACACTTTCGGAACAACTGCTGCATCAACCTGCATTTCCCCTTCAACAACAATATTAGGTGCTCTATCTTTCACAATAGCAGTAGCTTCTTTTACTTTATCCACTAAAGGATGTCTTGCAGATCCATTCGTAGAAAAAGAAAGCATAGCAACTCTTGGTTCAATGTCAAACTGCAAAGCAGTTTTTTCTGTGTCAATTGCGATCTCAGCCAGATCTTTTGCATCAGGATTTATTTCAACAGCACAATCAGCAAATAACATCAGTCTATCTTCGAGAATCATGATGAAGACGCTTGAAACTTTATGGAATTTCTCATGTGTCTTAATGATCTGCAAGGCAGGCCTTAGCGTATCTGCTGTTGTAGTCGTTGCACCACCAACAAGACCATCTGCATCACCCATTTGAATCATCATAGTCCCAAAATAAATCGGCATGTTAACAATCTCTTTGGCTTTTTCTTCAGTAACTCCTTTGTGCTGCCTTAGACGGAAGAACTCTGCTACATATTTATCGAAATTAGTATCATGAGCAGGATCGCGTATCTCGACACCATCAAGAGCACATCCTATTTCTGCAGCTTTTGCTTTAATTGCAGATTCATCACCAATAATAACAGGTATGGCAATACCTTCTTTTGCAATGATTGAGCATGCCTCTATTATTCTTTCATCAGTACTTTCTGGAAAAATAATTTTCTTTTTTTCTTTTTTTGCCTTCTCTTTGAGATCATTCATAAATTTATTTTGCATTATACTCACCTCATTCCCAGGTAACATCGAGGAAATGCGTGCCGCAAGAGAAGCAAGGATCATATGCTCTGATTAACTTCTCTATCTCAAGCACGATTTGATCTTTCTCAAGATGCAGTATACTTGGCAGGTATTCCTTGATGTCTTCTTCAAGATTTCTTAAGAATTGTGTTGTTGGAGCAATAATATTACATTCCGTGCATATTCCTTTGTCATCAAAGGTGTAATCATGCAAGACCATTCCTCGAGGAGCTTCAACCATGCCAACTCCTCTTCCTGCTTTAGGATGTACTTCAGGAAGTCCTTCAAAATTAAAATCAATTTCATTAAGCATTTGTATGGCTCTATTTGTCCAATGTACTAATTCAATAGCTTGTGCTGTTGTTTGATGGAATGGATTATAGCTGGGGAAAACAATGTTGTATTTCTTCATGAGCTCTTTGCATTCATTATCAAGCAAATCATGCATAAGATTCAATCTCGCTAGAGCACCTGCTGAATAACTCTTATCTTGATGCGTTACAAATTTGCAATGAGAATGTGTTACTATATACTCTGAGATAAATTGTTTGTAATCATATTCAGGAGCGTTGACACCTGTTGAGGTAATAATATTGCCATAATGGAGAGAGAATCCTTTCTCCGGTTTCATGGCAAGGTATTCAGTTTTTCTCTCGAAGTCAGGATGCTTAAGTCCTGCAAATAACTCCATTGTTTTAAGGCAAGCTGGTTTTGCAGCTTTCAATCGTTCAAGCAGTGCATTCAGTTTATCTTTAGGAGGCACATACGTAAATCCCCCAACTACTGAAGTGAATGGATGCATCTCTTTACCTCCAAATGTAGAAACAATATTATTGCCAAGCTTCACCAAATCAAGAGCCATGAGCACTTCATCTTTGTATTTGCTTGCCATGGCAATACCTGATTCAAATCCTAGATAGTCGGGTAATACTAATAAGTATAAGTGAGTAGCATGGCTTCGAATACGTTCACCGATAGCAATCATCTCTCTCAAGAGTTCTGTTTGCTCAGAAGTTTGAATACCAAATGCATTTTCTACCGCTTTCAAGCTAGCCATAGTGTGTGCAACACTGCAAATACCGCAGATCTTCGAGGTAATTTCACGTATATCTGAATAATGCTTGCCTCTCACAATACCTTCAAAGTATCGAGCTCCTTCGACAGAACCAAGTTCACATTTTGTTACTTTTCCATCTTCTACTCCAATGATAAGGCTTGCATGCCCTTCAATTTTTGTAATATGATTAAGACTTATTTTTGTCATTGTTCATCAGCTTCTCCACTCGTAATCCAGCATATTTTTGCATACGTTGCCTGATCTGTTGTTCATCATATCCTTTCTCCACAAGGAGCTTGATATGTTCCTCAAAATTAGCATCTTTCATAGGTCCTCTGCAGCAGGTGCAGGCATGATTAAAATCAGGACACATAATACTGCAATGTCCATACGTAATAGGACCGTAACATTCTCTACCTTGTTCAAGCAGACAATGATTCTCCCGTAATTTACATTCATGACAGATTGATTTCTCATATTGTTTTGGTGTCTTCCCCACAAGCAATTGTTTAAGGAACCATAAGAACTCCTCTTTATCTGCAGGACATCCTTTAATATAAAAATCTACTTCAATATGGTCTGATATGGGTGTAGGAGGTACTGCTTTGAGATGCTTTCTTTCTTCTCCGTAGACGTAATGTTCTACTACTTCTTTATCCATGAAGTGTTTTTGCTGTTGTACTCCTCCGTCGCAAGCACAAGCGCCTAATGCTACTATAATATCTGCGTTTTCACGCCATTTTTTGATTTGCTCAATATTTTCATCATAGGTTACAGAACCTTCAATAAAACAAATATCGACTTTGCCATCGTAATTTTGTTCTTTGATCATCGGCGCAGCTACCAAATCAATTTTATCAAGAATTTGAAGAAGAATATCTTCTACGAAATAGATCTCCAATTGACATCCTGCACAGCCAGTGATTGAATGAATAGCTACTTTTGGCTTCACCATTTTTCACTTAATCCCTCTACCTCATCATATCTAAAGACAGGCCCTTCCTTGCAGACATAGACACCGTTCATCATGCAGTGTCCGCATTTCTTTTCGCCACATTTCATTTGACGTTCAAAACTTAAATAGACTTGATCACGATTAAAACCCATTTTCTCTAATGTTTGCAAACCAAATTTCATCATGATCGGAGGCCCGCAGAGAAATACAATAGTGTTTTCATTTGATACTCTTGATTCTTCCAAAAGTTTCGTTATTACTCCTACATTGCCTTTCCAATGGTCATCAGGATGATCAACAGTAAGATGTACATCGAATTTTTCTTTGTACGATTCTATATCTTCCTTAAAGAGCATCTCTTTGGGTTCTCTGAAGCCAAAGAAAAGATGCACATCTTTGTAATCATCTCTGTGTTTTTCGATATACTGAATGACTCCCCGCAATGGCGCTACACCAGATCCTCCTCCAATGAGAATTAAATTGTTGTCTTTGAAATCATGCATAGGATACCCTCTGCCATAAGGTCCTCTAATGCCTATCGTATCTCCTTTCTGCAATGCATTAAGCTTATCAGTAACATTCCCGACTGAGCGTATGCTCATCTCTATGTAATTTTTGTCATAAGAGCAAATTGAAATAGGTGCCTCCCCTATATTAAATAAAGATATTTGAAAGAATTGTCCAGGATCGTGTTTGTATCCTTTATTGATACGTATCAGATATTCTGATGTTGTTTGCTGCTTGATATCATCCACTGTTGCAATCTCAGGTAGTTCTGTCATTGTTTCATCCCATTGAGTATTTCAACAAAATCTATTTTTGTGGGGCATCCTTCAATGCATCTTCCACATCCAGTACACATAAATTCTCCAAATTGGTCTTTATAGTATTGGATTTTATGAAATATTCTGTGTCTAAATCTCTGTTCTCTTGCTTGACGGAATACATGGCCTCCTGCAACTTTCGTAAAATCCTCGTATTGACAAGAGTCCCATTCTGTTATTCTCGCTCCTTTGTTCATTTCAACGTCAGGATCATCATAGACATCAAAACAGAGACATGTTGGACATAATGTTGTGCACGCACCACAGCTGAGGCATTTTTCTACTTCCTTTTTCCATGCATCGTTTTCGAAAAATGCTGCAATTTCAGTATTATGAAGTTTTTTCTCTGTCTTAATTGGCTCAGGCTGGAAATCGCTTTCAGGAAGATCTTGGACTAATGCATTTCCTCTTTCAGAGCCGACTTTGATGTGAAAGTTTTCTCCTGCATCACAAAAAAGCAAATCGTAGCCACTGTCACTTAATCCCATTGATTCGCAGAAGCACATTTCATTTGGAGGGATTTCGCAATGTAAGCCTATAATAAGATTATTTGCTCGAGCTCTTTGATAGTATCGATCTGAAATATCTCCCAGAAAGAGCTTATCCAATCTCAATAATGCATTGATATCGCAGAGCCTTGCCCCAAACATAATGTATTGTTTCTCAGGCAGCACTTCTTCAATATTGTTATTTTCGTAGGTGAAGATTTTTCTTTTCTGGGGAGAGAAATATTTCTTCAAAGGGAAGAGTGGATGGCCTTCAGTGGTAATTGCAGAGACATCAGTAATCTCCTTAAAACGCACTATATCTTCCTTTACAGGGGCTACAAGCGTTCCTTGAGATTTTAGTTTTTCTAGAAATCTATGGAATTCATGCTTTGATAATAGTCTAGCTCGCATCAGACACCCCTTTTTTTACATAGTTGTATTCTTGATTTATAAATGTTTGGTTCAGTCGAGAAAACCTACTGCTTTTCCCTCTTGCTTGAGTAGCTGTTCATGCCCCTTTTCTTCTTTAGCAAGGAGCTCAAAAAGTTCTCTTGCCTTCTCATTATTCATTGCAGCTGCGAGACTCGTATAGAGTTTCTGAGCTTTGATCTCGTTCTCAATAGCAAACTCGAAAATATTTTTCATATCTTTAAACTCTGAGACCGGAGTTAATAATAAATCATCTTTCGCATCGATATCTTGTATTTTTTCTGTTATTACGTCGCTGTTTTCGAAATCGAAGCTCTGCAATCGCTCTTTGTGGAGCTTCTCTTGCTCAGCAAGTTTGTTAAAGAGCGCTTTCACGGAAGGATTATCGCTGTTCACTGCAAATTTCCGATAAATTCCTTGAAAATACTCTTCTTCCTTAATAGCCATATTGATTACGTCTTTCAAATGTTCTATCATGATAACACCTCTCATTTTGTCGAGTCTACGCAGTATTAAAACTTTTTGATTATGCATGCTGCTAATTAACAGCATCGTCATTTAGTAAAAGTTATCCAAGTTCAGATCAGTTACGACAGGCTTGAATAGCGATCTTTACATAAGAACGTATCGTGGCAATACATATGTGTATTAAGAAGAAGCAAAATACTCTTCAATTTCCTCTTTTGCCTTCTTTTTGTTATATCCTATCGGCAACGCAAGGAGGGTGATGGTTGTTATTTTCCCTGTTTCTTTCATGAGCTTAAGGAAATAGCCAAGATCGAAGTCATGAAGCGAGATAATATTATTTGTATTTAGCTTATCAATATCCTGCACTACAGTTAGTTTTTTTATCCCTTTAGCAACATCGAGGATGAAAAGATCATTATTAGGATAATCAAGGACTTGATCAAAGCTATCGCATTTGAGAAAAGTAACCCCTTTTATTTTGAGTTCGTCAGCTAATTCTTTCGCTAACGCATCCTCTTTGACGTATTCATTCCCGAAGCAGAGTACGGTTTTCATAGCCTATGTAAAATGTCGTCGTATTTAAGTTTTCTCAAAGTAGTAATCATTATTTTGAATAATATTATGAAGGCAAACACAGGACAATGACGCCACGTTTACAGCTTTTGCTGAGCCACGTGGCTCAACCATGCCTGTCAAAGCATTCATAACAATACAAAACATTTAAAACACAGTAAACACGACGAGTTATTATGAAGAATCACATCTTCAAAAAAAAGAAATCAGAAAAAACAATTCTATCAGTTGGTGCTGAGATGAGAGGTAGTTTTTCTCTTTTTATTGGAGGTGTGTTGAGAACCTGGTATGACTTCGGTGATTTAACTTTCAAAGAAAACTGGGAAGAATACAAAATGTACCTTGACGAAGCCACTCAAGACAGGAAAGTTGATGTAATTATTTGCGATAAACATCCTAGTTACGTAACGACTAGATTAGCTGAAGAAATCGCTAAGGAAAAGAAAGCAAAACTTGTGAAAGTGCAGCACCATGTGGCTCATGGTTACTCTGTTGTTTTGGAGCATGGACTGAAGGATTTTATTGCAATCTCTTGTGATGGTTTAGGCTATGGTGATGATGAGAAGATCTGGGGAGGAGAAGTTTTTGATACTGATAAACGTGTAGGAAGTTTACAGGAACAATTGCAGTTAGGAGGAGATGCCGCTACAGTAGATCCTCGAAAGATGGTTGTTGGTATCTTAGCTGGGAAGGTTAATGATGAACTATTGTGGGAAGTTACAGGATTTGATCAGCCCGAGTTTGAGTTATTGTTAAAGCAGGCTAAAGAGAAGTATCATTCAATTATGACAACGAGTTGTGGTCGTGTCTTAGATGCTGTAAGTTGTCTTCTTGGATTTAGTCAGGAGAAAGATGCTGCTTTAGAACTGGAGAAATACGCCAAGCCCGGGAAGAAACTGAAACCTGTTATTGAAGAGTTTGAAGGACGAAAAATTCTCAATACTGATAAGCTTTTCCTTCACCTTATTAAGAATATGAAGGGAGACAGAAGCGAGGATGCCAGAGGAAAACTTGCATGGGTTGCGTTAGCGTATATTGCAGAAGGATTGTATGATATTGCAAAGTCAACTGCAGGGAAAGGAACCAAAGGAAAAAGTTCTGAAAAAAAGAGGCAAATTGTATTTTCAGGAGGAGTAGCATACAACAAAATCATCAGAGATATTCTTCTGAAAAAGAAAGTAATAGTGAACAAAGAGATTGAATGCGGGGATGATGGCGTTAGTTTTGGACAGATTGGATGGTGCCTTAAAAGATAAGATTTTTATAATTTAATCTCTTGTTCAATCCATGATTCAAGGATTGCTTTTTGACCTAGATGGTGTTGTTGTTGATAGTGAATCGTATAATGATAAAGCTTGTGCTGATCTGCTAGCCACTTTTGGAAAACCTTATGACAGAGACTACTTGAAACCTAAAATGGTTGGAAAGTCTGATATCGAAGGTATGACTATTCTCGTGAAACATCATAACGTTCCTCTTACTGGAGAAGAATTTGACCATCAAAGAAAAGAGAATAAAAAGAAATTTTACAAGGAAGAGATCCCTTACATGGAAGGATTCGAGACATTTTTTGATAAATTAAAAGAGCATTTCGGATGTCCTGTTGCAATTGTTACTGCTTGTAATAAAGAATATTTTGGTTTAATTGACAACAGATTAAAAATCAGTCAAAAATTCGATAACAATATTTTTCGTTCGGAGATGGTTAAAAGACATAAACCAGCACCTGATGTTTATCTGTATGCAGCAGAACAGATGCATATTAGTTGTGAGCAATGTTTGGTGTTTGAAGACTCACCATCTGGAGTAGTATCTGGTTGTCTGGCAAAGGCAAAAGTTATCGCCATGACTACTACTTTTCCTAAAGACATTTTAATAAAAAACATAATGGAAACTGATAATTCAGTAAATGTAGAGAAAATTCTTTTTATTGATAATTTCAACGAAAAAGCATTGCAGAAAGTTATTGCATTTGCTAACATATCCTAGGCACAATATTGCCAGAAGGTTCATGGAGAATTCTCTTTCCTATCTTCGTCAGCAACAACACTTCAGGTTTCTTGCTCTTGATCTCTTTGACTTCGCCGATGATTGCTGCATCTTTATTGAAAACTTTTAACTCTTTTAGAACATCATCTGCTTTATCTTTTCCGACAGTGCAGACAAAACGACCTTCGCAAGCCAATACATAAGGATCTAAGCCCAATAATTTCGTAACGCTCTTCACTTCTTTCTTGATAGGAATAGATGTTTCGTCAATTTCAATAATAGCATTATACTTCGAAGCGAATTCATTGAGCGTAGCAGCCAATCCTCCGCGCGTAGGATCTTTGGCTTGCTTGATTTGCTTCTTCACCATAGTGAGTTCTTCTACTAAAGGGGCAGAATCAGATTTAATAGACGTTTCATAATCAAATCGCTTTGAAAGCAAAGCAACTGCGTGTTCTCCCAATCCACCAGATAAAATAATCTTATCCCCTCTCTCCACTTCCCTATCAATGATCTCTTCCTTTGTGCAGATACCAACAGCAGTAGTATTGATGATGATCTTGTCTAGTTTTCCCTTCTCCATCACTTTAGTATCTCCTGTCACAATAGGAATAGTTGTTTTCTTACTCCATGCTTGTATTGATTCAAGAATCTTATCCAAATCTTTCTTTGGAAACCCTTCTTCAATCACAAAACTTAAACTTAATCCTTTGGGATAGCAACCCATAACCAATAAATCATTCACCGTTCCACAGAATGCTAGATCTCCTATGTTCCCTCCTGGAAAAAAGATAGGATCAACCACAAATGAATCTGAAGTCATACATACGTATTCATCATCGTTTATTTTTACTATAGCAGCATCGTTGTCTGTATGCTTCCACTCACCAGTTACTTTTAGTATCTTACGAAAGTCTCTAACTAGAGAATTCATTTCTCTTCCTCCTGATCCTTCTGAAAGCTTAATATTCATTTTCTTCCTCTAATGTTTGGCAACAGGTTCGCATGTTCGCTTGCCAATTCGAAGATCGAGTATCCCCGGATGGAGCATCCCCCTCCTCGACTTCTAAAAGCAAATCGAGTATGCTCACAATACGGTTGTCAAACATTCATTTTCGATATCTCCATTCTATTTGACAGCTACCTTCTTCTGAGACCATACATGCACCTTTTGGATTTTCAGGAGTACATGCTTTTCCGAACAACTTACAATCAGTTGGTTTTTTTATGCCTTTCAATATATCGCCGCAAATACATTCTTTGTACTCTTTGCTTTTGACATTTTTTAATATTTCTTTATATTTTATTTTCGCATTAAGCTTGTTTTCTTTCGGTTCAAGACCTGATTGAGGAATAACGCCAACACCTCTCCAAGAGGCATCACATAATTTCATTGTTTTCTCAACAAGCTCTTTAGCTTTAGTGTTTCCTTCTTTAAACACAACTTCTTTGTAATCATTGATAATCTTTTTCTCATTAATAATAATTAATTCTGTAAGTAAGCACACACCATGCAGTATCTGTTCTTCACCGAATCCTGAAATCACTCCTGGAACGCCAAGATTCTTCCATAGCTCTTCTCCAGCAACCGTTGAAACATGACCTGGAAGAATAAATCCGTCTATCTTTATCTTAGGATCATCAAGCAATGCTTTCATAGGAGGAATCATTATTTTGTGAGCAGAATAAACAGTTATTCCCTTACTGAGCAAAAATGCTGTCATGGGCGTAGTTGTTTCAAACCCCACAGCAAAAAACACTCTCTTTTTATTTTCTGGTTTAAGCATTTCATCAGCTGAATAGATTATTGTTACATCAGCTCCTTGACTTCGAGCATCATCAAGACTCATCTTAGTCCCAGGAACACGAAGCATATCTCCATAGGTGGCAATAGGAATTCCTTGTAGCGCCAACTCCACAACATTGTCAACATCTTCTTGCGCAGTAACACACACAGGACAACCAGGACCGGAAACAAGGTTGATGTTTTCTGGGAGTTCATCTCTTATTCCATATCTCATGACTGTGTTTGTATGACCTCCACAAACTTCCATAATCGTGATAGATTTCTTCAACTGTTTGTTAAGTTCAGCAATCTTTGCAAGCATCTGCTTACTGCTCATCATCCACCATCTCTTTTAACAAACCAATACTTTTTTTCGCTTCAGTCTCATCAATTTTTTGAATAGCAAATCCTGCATGCACTAAAACATAATCTCCTTTTTTAACATCAACAAAAGCAATATTTGCTTTTCGTTTAACTCCATCATAATCTACCACAGCACTCTCTCCATCGATAGAAACTACTTTTCCAGGTACTGCCAGACACATAATAATAATCTATTTTCGAGAAATTATAAAGGTATTGGTGTTAATTACTCCTATTCAACATCTACTTCTTTAAGAATAATATCAGTACCATCTAAAACTTCTGGAATTGATCTACATTCAGGACATTTGAAAAACGCATGATCATGACGATGTTCAATAATATTTGGTTCTCCTTGATAACCACATGCACATTTCACGGTTGCTTTTTTGCGAACAATAGTAATGTTCCAGTCAGTCAACTCTTTGAGAACTTCTTCCATCTCCTCAGCAGGCAGATGACCTAAGTCGCCACACTCTACTGTAATTCCCTTTACATTGCCGTATTCCTTAGCCTTATCAATGATACTTGCAGCAATTGTTCTTTCATGCATAGAAGAAGCAACAAGAAAGGGTTTTTATACTTTACGTCAAGCGACACAAATGACTACTTTTATAAATGTTCAACAATAGAACTCTCTTAATATGGCTAAAAAAAGAGGTGTGGGTAGGCTAACACAGATTCTCAAGATTTGTTTCAAATGGGGTGTCTCTGGTTACTTCAATAAAAAACACGAGAAAAAACTCATCACACCAAGCAGAATCAGAAGACTTTTCGAAGAATTAGGAGGCATTTTTGTTAAACTAGGACAATTCTTAAGCCTTAGGCCTGATCTTATTCCTGCAAAATTCTGCAAAGAGCTTGAAAAATTACAAGATAATGTCGAAGTATTTCCTTTCAAGGAAGCCAAAGCCATCATAGAGAAAGAGCTCGGCCAAAAATTCGAGGATATCTTCGAGGAATTCAACCAGAAGCCGATAGCCGCAGCATCAATCGGCCAAGTATACAAAGCTAAACTACTTTCAGGGGAGATCGTTGCTGTTAAAGTTATGCGTCCAGGAATTGACAGAATCGTACTGACTGATTTAAGGATTCTAAAATCAATCGCTAAAAAAGCTGATAAGCTCATAGATCAGAATGTGCTTGATCCTGTAGAAATCGTTGATGAACTTGAACGCTATACACGCAGAGAACTCAACTATCTTGAAGAAGCGCACAATCTTGAAGTCTTCCAGCATCATTTTTCAGACGATGATCGTATCACCGTCCCAAAAGTATATAGAGCATGGACATCGCAAAAAGTGTTGACCATGCAATTCATCCATGGTTTTCCAGCACATGATCGAAAGAGACTCGCTCGCCATAATAGAAAAAAAATTGCCTACACTGTTGTCGAATCTATGATGAGGCAAGTTCTAGAATTACAACGATTTCATGCTGATCCTCATCCAGGAAATATTTTTGTGTTGCCGCATGATAACGTTGCATTCCTTGATTTTGGTATTGTAGGTATGCTTCACGAAGATTATGCAGCACATCTTGAAGATTTGTTTCTTGCATTGCTGAATGCAAACCCAAAAGCAATTTCGAAAAGCATGATTGCACTCAATATCGCAGATAGAGAAGTTAATCTCCATATGCTTGAAGAAGATGTCTCGAGAGTACTTGGGAAATACCATAAAACTTCTTTAAAACGAGTGCACTTTGGCCTTCTTCTTGCTGAAAGCCTTGATGCTGCGCGAAGAAATAATATCAGAGTGCCTCGAGAACTCGTGCTTCTTGGAAAAGCTTTAGCAACACTACAAGGATTTGTTATTGAGGTCTATCCTGAGTTCGACATAACAGAATGTATAAAGGAATATTTATCTAAAAGAAGAAAACTTACCTTCAAACTTATCAGAAAAAAACTCTTCAAGGATCTCGATATGTTCAAATCAGTTGTACCGACTATTAAGAAGATTTTCTTCGATATTGATGATGCTGATAAAAATTTAAAACGACTTGAATTTGACTTAAAACTGCTTGATGACAGGCTTCTGCATAGCGGCGAGAGGATCATGACTGCTATTGTAGCTGTGGGCTTGCTGCTCTTCTCGGCAATAGCGCTTAATGTAGAGAATAGTAATCTTTTTAATACAGGAGGGTTCATAAGTTTCTTAGTAGCGCTATTTTTGCTACTGAAACTATTGTTTCATTATAACACAAGGTAGGTGGTACTTATGAATAAAAACACTGCAAAAAAAGCATTTCTTATTGGCGTTGGATTAACTGCATTAGCTGCCAAACAAATCGAAACCAAAGCTAAGCAGCTTATCAAGAAACATAATGTGGATACAAAACAAGCAAGTAAGTTAGCTAAAGATTTTGTGAAGCAAGCCATGGCGCAGAAGAAAGTTCTTGAAAGCAAAATCAAAACTGCTGAGAAGAATCTTCAATCAAAGGCAAAGACTGCGGCAAGTAAAATGAAAAGCAGAGCGAAAGTGACTATTAGAAGGGCCTCAGTGAGGAAAGTAGCAAAAGGTGTCGCAAAGGGAGTAGCGAAGAGAGTTGGAAAAAGAGTAGCAAAGCGTGTCGTGAGAAAAGTCAAGAAAAAGATTGCGAAGCGAAAGGCGAAAAGGAAAGTTAAGAAAGCAAAGCGCAAAGCAAAGAAGAAAAGATAGCTTCTTTTTTCTTTAATGTATTCTAACGCTGGCACTACTGCCAAAGCGACTACGCGCTTTGTATTGCCAAACAAGTTCGGCAATGCCTAGCGTAGTACTCTATATTAACATTGAACTGTTATAATCGCAGATTTCTTATCGAATCATATATACGACACGGAGCGCAGTAGTGCCAGAGCAATTACTGCCCAGCGTGGCACTCTATTATCTTATCTATCTGTGTTGCTAAAATGATAAGAAACATTAAGATAAAGGCGGACAGTTTATTGGGTTCCCGCGCAGAAGCGCAGTACAGCCAATAACCACAATTGCTTAACTTCCGTGTTCGAAATGGGAACGGGTGTGACCAATTGCGTTTGACCGTCCAATGCTGTGGAATACATTTCTTTTTATAAAGGTAACTAAATTTTAGCATAGCAAAAATTTAGAATTGATTTTTTCTATCAAAAAAAATCAATAACTGAATAATTATTTTCCATACAGAAAATAACTAAAACATTGCATGCACTTTCTTCGAGAATACCCTTGCAATCTGGAGATTCTTTAGTACAACAACATTGATCTTCTCTTTTCTTTCAAAGATCTGAACCAACGCATGCATATCTAATTGCGCTAAATCTTTTACCCCTTTGAAAACTTTCTTCACATCTTTTTTCAATTGTTCAGGCCAATACATCTGAATGACCGAATCTCCTAAGATAATATAGTCAAAGTTATTCTCTAAATCCATACCTACTTTTATCTTCACGCCAAGTTTTGTGTACATATTAGCGCAGAGTTTTGCAACATCGGAGCTGTCTCTGATACTGATGTAGATTCTTGATGGATTTTTCAATGCAGCTAATCCTCTGTATTCTTGCCGTGAGAAAAACAATGGCCACCAAGAGAACTCCCAATGTGAATAGCAAGGCAAATCAATTCTTTCCTCATCGGTAAGTAGTTCTGTAAACTGTGCAATAAGAAACTTGTCCATGTTGAAAAGATTGTCAAACACAAATGTCTGCATATTTTCTTTCCATTTCCTTTCTGCTAAAGGAGTTTTTGTAATGTAAGATTCTTCAAGTTTTCCTGTGAATTCTTGAAGTTCTTTTACCCAATCTAAGTTAAGAGAATATTCTTTATCATTTTTTGCAACAATATTTTTCTTGACTAATTCCTGCAATGCTTTATGAACTGCTTGATAGGAAACGCCCAACCCATATCGTTTCTTCAAAAGATTAAAGAGCTTTCTCTGTGCCAACGGCCAATCTGTAGTCATTACCGTAATAATAAGATCTTTCACACTCATTTTCTTAGGGTCCATCCCTGGACTTTCTATAAGATATGTCATAGTATAAATCCTCCGTTGAATTATTTTGAACTAATCAGTTGATTTGAAATACTTGATTGTGCTTTCTCTTAACTGCTTCGCAATAATAGCATCTTTTTCTATGATAATATAATGAGGAATATCAAATTTATTATGCATAATGCCAAACAATTCCTGAAGATTGAAACTCTTGACGGATAATGTGTTTTTCTGAAGCTTTTTTACTTTGTCCTTCATTGCAGGAGAAAAATAGATTCTGCAAACATAATCACCGACAATCATATAATCACATTCATCTGAACAATCAATACCAAGTTTGATTTTCACTTTTTTTCCGAATAAAGAATATGCTTTTGCAATGAATTGATCATACAATGAATTTGTTCTGCAGATGATATAATGATCATGTTTTTTCACTATAGCTCTTACCTTCTTATTGACCTCCTTCGATAACCCAATCAAGGAATACATCGCAAACCAACGGAAAATAGTAGATTTGTCTTTTGGATTAGGAAAATATGAAAGATAATTTCCTATGAATTCGCCTAATTCTGCTACAGTATCAAAAGAATATTTTACATAATTATGCAAATGAGCTTTAGAATACGGAATTTTTTCAGAAGATTTATCTTTGTAGCTTTTTTCTACAAAATTAAAAAACTGCTTTGAACTCATAACCCAAGATGAATCAAGCAGATATTTTTTGTCATCTTTCACAACGATGCCTTCTTCCATCATTTTTGTTATTGTCTTATGGACTGCTTGGTAGGTTAATGATTTCCCAGAATACTTCCTTACCTTGAATAATATAGCTCTCGCTGTCAATGGCCAATGTTCCGCTAGAATCTCGATGATAAGCTCCTTTGTGGACTTTTCACCCATACAAAAGGGAATCTTCTCAGAGATTTAAACCTTTTGGTTGAAGTTTTCTGAACCGAACATATATCCCTTCTTAGAACCTACTAACAATATGGAGTTGTATCCAATCATCGATTATGACGAGGAGGTTGAATGAAAATGGGCACAAACATATCTACCAAGAAATTAGGTGCAAATGCACTATATACAACAGTTGAATATAGAATTGAAGGAGGTACGAGAGAGGAGAGATTAGCAGAGCTTCAGGAGCTGCAAGAAAATCATGATGTTAATATCATCTCTTCTGGCGATGGAGAACTTGTAGCACAAGTAGAGTTTGATTCTTCTTTCTACAACACCATAGAAGATATAGTAATGAAGCGAGGACAACACGATTCATTCTGGAGACCTTGGGATAAGCCATACATAGATTCATACCAACAGAGAATGGGAGAACATTTCATGCTGAGGAAACCATAATGGCAGGAACAAGAATTGATCTTGATGTAAAGACAGAAAGACTATACGAGGGAATACGAACAGAATCGAGTGCTGTTGTTGAGGACCCCGACCCCATCGTATATGAAAAAGCGGTAGAGATTACAAGTATAATGAACAGAAGAATTGCTCTGGAACATTCTCTCTATCTAAGAAGAGAGGAAAGTGATTTCCTAAGATTATTGAGGTGATATTATGCCGAGAGTTGAAGCATACGCAACCACCTACTCTAGAAGAAGTGTGGATAGTAGTGGAAATCCTGTCTATGAAAGTGCTAGTGAAGGTGTAGCTGTAGGAAACAGCATTGCAGAAGCAAAACTAGGTGCAGATCTGACAGGAAAGATGGTTGAAGGACAAGCAAAAGGACATAGCGCAGGATTAGCAATAGAAGGAATCTGCGAAAGAGAACTTCTATCCGCATCTGAGCTGCAGAGAAGACTCAATGATTGAGTTCAATAGTTATCTCTCTTTTGATAGTTCCACTATTTTATTTCTTAATTTATTACAATATTCATTAAACGACTCTTTATCTGCATGTAAAGGAAAATAAAACGGTTTTCCAAAGTTTACTTCAATAATTTTTTTATCATCTTTATCAGGATATATTGTTCCCACAGGAATAATGGGTATTTTCATCCCTGTGATTTCCTGAGCACGCTGAGCAAATAAGAAAATCCCCGGTTGAATATCCATAACAATATCTCTTCTAATTTCTTCCGTAGAACGGATATCTATGTTTGATCGACTCTCTGGAAAAACCAAGACTGCCTGTCCTAAGATCAAAGCATCAATAACTCTTTTTGTTGCAGATTTCGGACTTCCATTTGGATACTTGTCTTGTCTTTTAGGCATATGAGGTCTATTTACAGGTATTTCTCCTGCTCTACTGAATATTAGTCTTTGCAATTTTATATCAGAATTATCTACCCAATCAACCGCTCTCAGAAAAAAAGTATGCCTCGGAATAATTGATAAGAAAAGAGAACCATCTACTTGTCCGTGGAAGTGCCTGGGAGCAATTATGACAGGACCTTTTTCAGGTATATTCTCCAGACCCTCAACTATGACACTAAACTGTCTATGTACATTTATCCATGCAACCCCATTAATTAAATGTCTAAACCACTGCTTATATTCTATTTTTTTAACTCTGTTAATATTTGCTTCAATTTTTTCCTTAATTTTAGACGCTTCATCCAGAAATTTTCTTAGAGTATTTAGTATATTCATTTCTGCATTCATAAGCTCATGAACATCTTGTGAATCTGCATCTCTTTGAGCAATAAGATTTTCTTTATATTCAGCTATCCTTTCCTTGATTTTTTTTAATTCCTCAAATAAAGATGCTGCCAATATTTTTTCTTGTGTTCTATTTATTTTTTTTAAATCGGCAAGAATCTTCATTTCTTTTTCATCTTTAAAATGCTTTCCAAGCTCCTTAAGCAGTTTATTATCTATTTTCTTCTCTTTTGATAAAAGAGCGTTGAGAATTCTGATCTGTATTTTCACACATTTTTTTCTCTCATTAGAATTCGCTGATTTTTTAATTTCATAAATTCTTTTCATATTAGAAAAAAAACTCAATGTGTTTTCTGAAAGAGCAGATCTAAACATATTATTTTTACATCGTATGATATTTATATTTCTATTTATAGCAAAAAAACTAGCATTACATATCTCTCTGAGTTGAAAAGAAGACTCAACCTACTAGTTCTCTTCTATATAGTCGGTAATTCTGAATTACTGTTTTTCGGAATTTCCTTCTATATAGAAACTTATTCGGTTTTTTGCAGTTTCCGAAAAGATTGCCATATGGAAAGTAAATAAACTATAGCTAACCATACTTTTATAAACGAAATAGCAACCTCTCAGGTCATGGCAAGTGTAATTATATCAATGAAAATAATGCCTGAATCACCAGAGATAGATCTGGAAGCCATATACACAGCTTCTGAGAAGCTTATTCGCGCTTTCACAGAGGATGCTGAGGGTGAGATGAAGAAAGAAATCGAACCTGTAGCTTTTGGCCTAAGTGCACTGAAAATCACATTCGTTTCTGATGAATCAAAAGGCTCTACAGACGATGTCGAAGCCAAGATCAAGGAACTCGATGGAGTCTCCTCTGTTGAGATTATTGACGTCAGGCGAGCCATCGGGTAAACTTTTTATATCCGTAATCTTCTGAACTTGAAGTGAACCAAAATGTTAGATATACGAATCATAAGAGAAAACGCTGAACTTGTCAAGGCAAATATGAAGAAAAAGCTCAGAGAAGATATGCATTTAGTAGATGATGTGCTGAAATTAGATGAAGAATGGAGAAAAATCAAGCACGAAAATGATCAGCTGAGATCAGAACGCAATAAAGTTTCGGAAGCAATCAATAAAGCCAAAAAAGAAGGAAAAGATGCTAAAGCATTACTTGCCAAAGCAAAAGAAATTCCTCAAAAGCTCCATGCACTTGACGAACAAAAAAACACATTAAGTGAAAAAATTGATACATTATTGAGACAAATCCCGAACATTATAGCAGATAACGTTCCTCTAGGAAAAGATGATTCTGAAAATGTTGAAGTAGAACGCTTTGGTGAACCAAAAAAACCTGATTTTGACATGAAGCCACATCAAGAGATTGCCGAAGCATTAGGATGTGCTGATTTTGAAAGTTCTGCAAGAATATCAGGTAATGGATTTTATTTTTTAGAAGGTGACTTGGCACTATTGAATCAAGCATTGCTTCGTTTCGCATTGGACTATATGCTCAAACAAGGATTTACGTATGTTGAAACACCTCTTATGATGAGAGGAGATATAATCAAGAACGTTGTTGATCTCAACGATCAAGAGAATCAGATTTACAAAATTGAGCAAGATGATCTCTATTTAATAGGAACAAGTGAGCATTCTTTGATCGGAAGATTTGTTAATCAAGCTGTTGAGGAAAAAGATCTTCCTATTACGCAAACAAGTTACTCTATGTGCTTCAGAAAAGAAAAAGGCAGTCATGGCTTAGATGAAAAAGGATTATTCAGAACGCATCAATTCAATAAAATTGAAATGATTGTCATCTGCAAGCCAGAAGAATCAAATGACTGGTATAAAAAAATGCAAACCTACACTATTGAGATTTTCAAACAACTAGAACTGCCTATTAGAGTATTGCAGATTTGTTCAGGAGATTTAGGTGAATTGAAATACGATCAAATAGATATTGAAGCATGGAGCCCTCGAAGAAATGAATACATTGAAGTTGGTAGCTGTTCTAATCTTACTGATGCGCAAGCATTGATGTTAAAGATCAGAGTAAAAGGTAAAGATGGCACCTATTTTCCTCATACGTTGAACAACACTGCAATTGCAACCTCAAGAGCAATGGTTGCAATACTTGAAAACTATCAAAACAAAGATGGAAGCATAACTATTCCTAATGTGCTGAAGCAATACATGGGTGGAAAGGACATCATAAAACCAAAATAACTATAAACTATTCTGTTTCTCTTTTTTTATGTTAAAAAAAATAATATTTCCCTTGTTTATTTTTTACGCGGCAACACACATAAGTTGTTCTTCCTTTCCTTATTTTACTAAAAAAGATAGACATGCCCCGGTTATTCACGAATTTAATATTCATGATGGAAACATTATCTGCAATGTAAGCGATAAAGGCCATGATGCTGGTATCTCATCAATAGAATTTGTAATCCATGCAGAGAACGGAATTAAGATTTCATATACGATGGCTATGAAAGGGGAAAGAAATATTGATTATGCACTTCCTTTACATAAAGAAATTATCTCTCCAAAACAACAGCTTGATGTGTATATGATTGTTCAAGATAAGACAGGAAATACTGCAATACAAGGACCTCTTCACATACTCAGCAAATATTCCATATGATATATGTTCTAGCACAGAAATATTTTTATAGTTCCGCAGCCATTACTTCTTTTTAGAATGACTGCTACAAACATTCTAAAAAACAATTCTACACCATCTTTCCGTCGAGAAATATTTATTTTTACTTCATCAACATACACACTCATAGATTGTAATATAAACCAATAAGCAGATAAGCCATCTGCAGTTCTTGTTAGATATTTTTATTCTAGCGAGAGCACTATGAGAGGGAGAAGTTCATGTTCAAGATAGTGTGAACTCTAAAAGGTGAAAAAAATGAAATCGGAAAAATCGAAGATTTTGAGAGTTCATTTTTGGAGGACAAAAAATGAAAACTGAAATTGAAGAAAAACTTGGAACAACGTTAATCGAAAAAAGAATAATGTTAGAAGAATCTGCTATGATCGCAAAGATTGAAGCAGCAGTAAAAAAAGGCGCAGAAAGATATTGTGAAAAAAGTGGTTATCAAGAGATACTTATTCCGCATCAAACAAAAGCGACTGGTGCATGTGAAAACTTCTCGACACTATTTTCAACAGATCTATTCGGAAGAACAGCATATCTAAATCAAACAGGACAGTTAATGCTGGAAGCATTTATGGATGTCTTTGAAAAAACATATTGCTGCGGACCTAGTTTTAGAAAAGAGCTAGAAGCAGATCCCAGACATCTTATCGAATTCCAGTTGTTCGAAATAGAAATTGCCAATCATGATTTGAAAGCGTTACAAGGAGAAATAAATAATATTGTGTTCTACATGGCGCAAGAGGTTGAAGAACGATGTGGAGCAGAATTAGAATATTTGATAGGAACTCATGATTTGAAAAAATTCAAACAAACCTTTAACGCTATCACCTATGAAGAAGCCGTGGAAAAACTTCCGGGTGTGTCATTCGGTGATGATCTAAAAGCAGAACATGAGCAAAAACTAGTCAAACTCAACGACGGCAAACCTTTGTTCATAACACATTATCCTCAAGAGATAAAATTCTTCAATATGCGATTGAACAGAGATGATAATAGAGTTGTTAACAGCATGGATTTATTGCTGCCTTACTCTGGAGAAGCTGTCGGTGCTGCAGAAAGAGAAGAAAACTATGAAATTCTGGAAAAAAGATTGAGTGAATCAAGTATGTTGGGATTATTGAAAGATGCCATTATCCACGAAAATGGTAGAACATGGAATCCAACAGAGCTCCATGAGGAAGCAATGTCAAGATTTACATGGTATATGGATATTATTAAAAAACATCCGATAAAACATGCTGGTTGCGGCATAGGACTTCCGAGAATAACACAAGCAATATTACAAACTAATGACATCAGATATGCAACATCATTTCCGATGAATAGAGAAACATTATTTTAGTTTCATCCAAAAACTTTATTAATGAAAAACCCAGAAATAAGGTATGCATCAGGAAGAGATTCGCATAGAAAATCGTCGAGGAGAAAAACTGGCAGGCATACTCCATAAAGCAAAAGGAAAGAAACTGATGATTGTATGTCACGGTGCTGCTGCAACAAAATCTTATCCTCTCATAGTCAGTTTATGTGAAACACTGATTGAGAAAGATATCAACGCATTCAGATTCGACTTCTCTGGTTGTGGAGATAGTCAAGGAGCATTTATTGAGAAAACATATACCAATGAAGTAGATGATCTCGAAGCGGTCATCGATTATTTCTATAATCTTGGATATGACGTCGGGATTATTGGCCATAGCCAAGGAGGAAGTATTTGCTTGATTGAAGCATCGAATGATGATCGTGTTGAGCTTGTTGTTTCTGTTGCAGCAAGAGGATACACGAAGCATTATATTGACAAACTTGATAAGAAAACACAAAAGACGCTAAAAGAAGGAGGCAATGCATACTGGTTCGAAAGCGAACTCGGTCAACAATTTCCATTCAGACTCTCTTTCATCGAAGATGTGATGAAATATGATATTGTGGAGTTAATAAAAAACATGGGTTGTCCAATACTATTCATGCAAGGAGATAATGATACAATAAGAGAAGCAAAGGAAACTGATGAAATGTTCGAAAATGCTAATGATCCAAAAGAAAAAAGTATCATTAAAGGAGCGGATCATTTCTTTTCAAAAAAAACAGAGCAGACTAAAGTTACTAAAGCAGCGATTAAATTTATACTCAAATATACTGAAACATAAAATGGCTCACT
>JANQNG010000007.1 GCA_028279685.1 Candidatus Nanoarchaeia archaeon
CGAGAAATTGAATTAGCCGATCTGAAGGAAAACCTGAACATACAAATAGCTGAGAACAAACAGACAAAAGAAAGTGCCCAACAATCTCAATCTAATTTAGAACAGCAGATTAGCGAGCAATATGCTGAATTGGAGACTGTCAAAGAGCAATTACACAAAGAAATCAATGAGCATGAAAATTCTCGGCAAAAACTTCAAAAATCTCATGAAGAACATATTAAGCAAATAGATGATTTAAATACCCGGCTTGCTGAATCCAAAGAGCAACATCAACAAATAATTGGCCAATTTAAAAGTCAGGCTACAGAATACCAGGGAAAAGAGCAGATTCTAAATAATCGTGTTTGTGAATTAACTAAGGTTAAAGAGCAGCTTAAACAACAAAGTAATGAGTTGGAAGCTGAAAACAAAAAATTACATCAGCAAGTTACTGAAAGTCACCGCTCAGAAAATGAAATAAAACAAATTCAACAACAGCTTACAGAACAGATAGACAAATTAAGTTGTGAATTAACTTCGACTAAAAAGCAGTTGAATCAACAGACTGATGAACTAAGTATTACCAAAGATAATTACCGGCAAGATATCTATAAGCGTCAGCAGACGATAGAAAATCTTGAAAGAACACACGATGAACTCAAACAGCAGCTTGAGCAGCGAATAGCGGAACATAATAAATCAGAAGAAAATACAAGAGAACACCTGAAAAAATTACAGTCTGAGCTTAACGGTAAGAATTATCTTGAAGAACAATTGCAAAAGAAAGGTATTCAACTTCAACAAGCTGAACATGAACTTAATGAAAAAGCTATTGAATTAGCAACTATTAAAGAAAAACATCAAAAAGAGAAAGACAGTCATGAATGTGCTATGCAACAGCTTCAGCAAAGCCATGATAAACTTAATGAACAGATTAAGAACGTTAATAATGAATTGACTATATCTAATGAACAGTTACAGCGAATCATTGAAGAACAAAAGATAACCGATGAAAATCATCAACAAGAAATTAGTGAACGTCAGAAGGCAATAGAACAGTTGGAACAATCTCATGGCGAGCTTAGCAACCAGCTTAAGCAGAGAACAGAAAAGTCTAATAAGTTGGAGGAACAGGTAAAAGAGCTTGAGGTTCAGCTACAAAACCACTTTAACGAAAAGGCAGAATTTGAGGAAAAATTAGAGGCTCAAAGAAGTGCACTTGAACATACTAAGAATGAAATTAATGAGAAAGATACTGAGCTGACAACCGTTAAAGAACAAATTCAACAACAAATGAACGAGAATATAAATGTGATAGAACAAGCCAGGCAATATCAAGATCGGCTTGAACAGGCAGTTGAAGAACGTACTTCTTTATTATCTCAAGCCAATGAACAACTCCAAAACCGGATATATGAACATAAACAAGCGGAACAATCTCTTGCAGAGAAATTTGCTGAATTGAGAAATGTCAACGAAAATCTTAAGAATAAAGCCGAAGAACTTCAACATGAATTGGACAATAAAAATAATGAATTATCGGCAAGTACTCAGCATCTAAATGAGGAGTTGAATAAACACAAGACAACTGAGGAAAAATTCAGGGAATATCGGGAAAGATTAGCAAAACTTATGAAAGAACAGGAAGTACAAATAACAGAACTTCGAGAAAAGCTTCATGACAGATACAAACACTCAGAAGATGAAGGCATTGACGAAAATGCTGAAATATCAGGTGGAAAGGATGTTGCTCTTGATACGAATAAACTACAGGAACTAGCAGACATTATGAATACCATAAGCAGGGCAAAATAATGTTTTAAACTATACCGGATTTTTATATCATCGATTTCTCGACTCCGCCCCGATAAATCGGGACTTCACTCAAAATGACAAAAGTAGGCGCATCTACTTTAGGGCGTGTTGCCCAAATCGAGATTGCTTCGTCGCTCCGCTCCTCGCAATGACAAAATATGCGTCC
>JANQNG010000009.1 GCA_028279685.1 Candidatus Nanoarchaeia archaeon
GGTGAACTGTGCTTCAGTTCCAATGGGCAAATGTTTATGCGGAAAAGCAGCTAAAACAAGATCTATTATTTATGCCAAATGTATCGATGACCGTCATGAAATCTGTGTTGATGATGGTAAAGACCACGGACATTATTGCATACCAATTCTCTCTGGTGACCTTGTTTTAGGTGTTTTAGTGCTGTTTATTGAAAAGCTGCAATCCAGAAATGAAGAGGATGAAGAATTCCTGAAAACTATCGGAAACACTCTGGCAGGTATGATTGAAAGGAAAATGGCTCTTGATAGTACTTTTGAGAGTGAACAGAGATTCCGTCAATTTGCTGATAATGTGGGCGAGGTGTTTTGGGTTACAAATCGAGCCCAGAATGACATTCTATATGTAAATAATGCATTTACAAAAGTCTTTCAAAAGAGTCTAAAAAGTCTCATTAAAAATCCAAATCTTTTACATGATATGGTCCATCCTGATGATAAGGAAATATTTGAAATTAATGTTGAGAATGCAGATTCTGGGAATGATTTCGAATATCGCATAATTCTTCCAAATGACCAAATTCGCTGGATTCGCTGTAGAATGTCACCTATTCGGAATAAACGTGGAGAAATTTTTCGAATAGCAGGATTGGCGACTGATATTACGTCTCATAAAGAAGCTGCTGAAAAGGAGCAAGTGCTTCATCAACAGCTTATACAGGCTGATAATATGACTAGTCTCGGTGCGCTTGTTACCGGTATAGCCCATGAAATAAATAATCCAAATAATTTTGTTATGCTGAATGCACCTATATTAAAAGAGGCTTGGAATAGTATTACACCTATTCTTGAAGAATATTATAATGAGAATGGGGATTTTGTTATGGGGGGGATTAAATACTCATTTATGAAGGTAAAAATCAATGATTTATTTAATGGGATATTTGAAGGAGCCAAAAGAATTAAGAGAATTGTTGCAGATTTGAAAGATTTTTCCCGTGAAGAGAGTTCCCAAAATAAAAAAACTATTGACATGAATGAGGTTGTAAAATCAGCTATCTCCCTATTAGATAACCATATCAAGAAGTCAACAAAAAATTTTAAAACTGATTTCTATGAAAACTCTTTGCATGTCCATGGCAGTTACCAGAAATTAAAACAGGTTATAATTAATTTAGTGCAAAATGCCTGCGACGCACTTACTGATTACACTCAGTCGGTAATTATAAAAACTGGCTTTAACAAAGAGAAAAATTTAGTGGTGGTATCTGTGCGCGATGAAGGGATCGGAATAGAACAGAAATATATCAATCGAATAACTGATCCTTTTTATACAACAAAAAGGGATATTGGTGGAATAGGCCTTGGACTTTCTGTTTCATCTGGTATAGTCAAAGATCATAATGGTAAACTGACCTTTTCTTCAAATCCAAACAAGGGAACAATATCAACAATTTCATTACCAAAAGAAAGGAGCATTAATGAATACCTTTTCAAAACATGAACAGTATCCAATGTTACCGGTATTAATTGTGGATGATGAAGCAAACGCTCTAATAAGTGTTGAAATGTCGCTTCGTTCGGGTGGTATAAATAATATTTTAAAATGTGAAGATTCCAGTCAGGTAATTCCTACAATCAAAGAACAAGATGTACAAATAATTTTGCTTGATCTGATTATGCCTCATATTTCAGGAGAGGAGCTTTTAATCAAGATTAAACAGGATTTTCCAGAAATTCCAATAATTATAATTACCGGCTTAAATGAGCTTGATCTGGCTGTAAGATGTATGAAGCTGGGTGCAGATGATTATATCGTAAAACCAGTGGAAACACGTCGACTTCTTTCTTGTGTTCAAAAAACAATTGAATTTCGGGAACTGCAAAGGGAAAATACTTTTCTGAAAGAGCGGATATTCACAAATAGTAATCTTGAACATCCAGAAATATTCTCCGAGATAATTACCAATAATGATACAATGTATTCAATTTTCCACTACTGTGAGGCAATCGCAAATACCCCACAGCCTGTTCTTATCACTGGAGAGACAGGTGCTGGTAAGGAACTTATTGCAAAAGCTATTCACAACCTGAGTAAGAGAGAAGGAGATTATATTGCTGTAAATATTGCTGGATTGGATGAGGCAGTATTTGCTGATACTCTCTTTGGACATAAAAAAGGTGCTTTTACCGGTGCAAATGATGCACGATCAGGAATGGTCGAAAAAGCATCTGCAGGAACACTTTTTCTAGATGAGATTGGTGACTTGCATTTATCTTCTCAGGTAAAACTACTTCGACTTCTTCAGGAAAAGGAATATTTCCCGATTGGATCTGATATAGCAAAACGTAATTCAGCAAGAATTATTACTGCAACACTAAAGGATATCAAGCAATTACACCAATCTGAAAATTTTAGAAGTGATTTGTATTATCGTTTGCATACTCATCATATCCACGTTCCACCATTACGGGAGCGTAAAGGTGATATCCCTTTACTTATAGAGCATTTATTAGAAAAGACGGCAAATTTCCTGAATAAGCCAACACCAACTCCTCCTTCAGAGCTTATCAATTTATTGAATAGTTATCATTTTCCAGGTAATGTGAGAGAACTTGAATCTATGGTTTATGATGCTGTGAGTGTTCACACTTCAAAAAAGCTTTCTATGGAAGCATTCAAAAGCCGCATGGGACTGACTAATAGTGGTTTAAATAGGAAAATTGAGCAAAAGGAAGAAGATTCTATTGAATTGTTATCGTTTCATGACAAGCTTCCAACAATTAAGATGGCTGAGGCAATGCTTGTAAATGAAGCTATGAACAGATCCCAGGGAAAACAATCAATTGCTGCAAATTTACTGGGCATTACCCGACAGGCATTACATCAGCGATTGAAAAGAATTCCTAAATAGACATTTTTTCTTTCATAGCAATTAGATTTGAATCGGCTTCAAAATCATATATATCACTCAAAATCATTTTCGTGTTTATGGTTTTGATTTGTTGGTTTAACAAAATTGTAGAAAAATTGTCTATCCAACTCTTCTATCACTGCTTTTTCATGATCTGGTCCTCCAAGTGTTACTCTTTTATAGAGTTCTATTGCATTACATTCTTCACAATAAATAATCATGATCCAGTTTCTTGCATGAGTTAAATCTCCCTCTATTTTTTCTGAAGATCTGTCACTCCAGAAAGAGTAAATCTGTTTGAGTTTTTCATTAGTTCCTGTATAGATGATGGAATATCCATTTAAATTTAGCCAATCATTTAAGCTTGGGAATTTTTTCTGCCATTTGAGATGTTCTTGTTGAATCATTGGGATCCTCCAGTTTTAAAGGCTTGTGAGATCTAAGGAGCAGGATTGATTGTTGTCCTGCTCTTGTAGATCTTTTAATAATTAGAAATTTCTCAAATCCTTATCATCATCAAGGGGGAGTACCTGCTGAGGATCAATCTCTTTATTGCTTTGCATAACAAGCACTTTTTCTCTTGTATGTCCAAAGTTTCCTCTATTCTGAACACGTCTATCTCTTGGTACCCCTGTTTCATTGGGTTTATGGAGCATATTGCTGAATTTATTAATTGAGCTAGAAGAGACTGGTTGCTGTGCATACCCATCACTTTGTTGAAAGTTACTCACAGGTGTACTGCTCCAAGTTCCTTTTTTTTCTCCTCTTCCAACAATACTTGCGAGTTCAGCGACCATAGCGTTAAGATTTTGTGCTTGACTGGAAAGCTCTTCACTTGATGAAGCAGATTCTTCAGAATTAGCGGCATTTTGTTGGGTTATCTTATCCATTTGCGATACAGCAGTATTTACTTGATCAATTCCTTTTGATTGTTCATCACTTGCTGCTGAAACTTCTGCAATGAGATGAGCTACCTTCTGTACATTTTCAATTATCTGCTCAAGGATTTTTCCAACTTCTGAAGATGTATTAACTCCATTTTCAGAATTCTGCCTGGATTCCTCGATCAGATCAGCAGTGTTTTTTGCGGCTTCAGCACTACGTTGGGCAAGATTCCTGACTTCTTCAGCAACAACAGCAAAGCCTCTTCCAGCTTCACCAGCCCGGGCTGCTTCTACTGCTGCATTCAATGCCAGAAGATTGGTTTGCATGGCAATCTCATCGATTGTTTTGATAATTTTTGCTGTTTCATCTGAAGATTCTTTTATCTTGTCAATTGCCCCAGACATTCTACTCATGGCATCTTTTCCTTGTTTTGCAGAACTGCTAGCATCTGATGCCATAGTATTTGCCTGTTTTGCAGAATCAGCATTTTGTTTTGTAATAGAAGCCATTTCTTCAAGACTGCTGGATACCTCTTCCAGGCTCGATGCCTGCTCATTTGCTCCTTCAGACAATTGCTGGCTTGAAGATGAAAGCTGTCCTGAAGCTGAGGCAACTTGTTCTGCACCACCATTGAGCCCTTCTAAAATTTTTTTGAATGTACTGGTTGTTTCATTCAG
>JANQNG010000035.1 GCA_028279685.1 Candidatus Nanoarchaeia archaeon
AGATGAATGATGCAACTAAGTTTAGAATATTGAACAAAGGAGTGCTCAACGTTGATGGCGAGTATGCCTTAGCAACTGAAGCTGATGACAAATTATATCTTTATCTAATTGACGAAAGCACAAACGGGTATAGGTATAGAAGATATGATACAACTTTAACATCATCTGAAGGAGAATGGATGCATTTAGCTGCTACTTATAACGGCGTTGGCGGTGATACTGCAGAAGGAGGCATTACATTATATCTAAACGGAGCTGTGATAACTGATTTTGCTGACGGCAATTTCGGCACTTATGTTGCTATGGAAAACATAGCAGGAACTCTGCACATAGGAGAATATGATAACACTTATTCGAATGGAACAATAGACAATGTACAGATATGGAACACATCTTTAACATCTGACGAAGTTTACAGACTATACAGGTCAGGATACGAGCGATGCCTTGGTGATGATGTTTACTTGAAAAAAGTTGATTATGATGCAGACTCAATGAGCTGTTCATTCTCAGATACTTCAGCAGACTGTGACACTGAAACAATTAGCCATTGGAAGCTAAACGGAGACGGAAGTGACTGCAGAAATGCAAATAATGGAACATTAAATGGAGCAACTTCAACTTCAGATGGATTCTTTGACGGAGCATACGACTTTGACGGAACAGACGACTACATCAGTATAACAGATGATAACAGCTTAAGCTTCGGAGACGGAAGCAATGACGACCCTTTCTCAATATCAGCTTGGATTAATATGGATGATGCAACAAAATTCAGAATAATAGATAAAGCAGATAGTACAAATTCAGAGTATATTCTAACCACTGATGGTTTAGATAGGCTTTGGGCAAGCATATACGACAATGACAACAGTAACAGAGTTGGAAGATATTATAATTCAGCACTTACTTCATTCGAAGGAAAATGGGTGCATGTAGCTATGACTTATAATGGTCAAGGAGGGGCATCAGCACAAGATGGTATTAACTTATATCTAAATGGAGAATTAGTAGACGACTCAGATGTAACTGCAGGAACATATTCAGCTATGGAAAACGAAGCTGTGCATGTTCACTTAGGTTACTCAGCGTTGGCAAACGACTACGCGAATGGAACAATAGATGATGTAAGAGTATATGATAAAGAATTATTATCAGATGAAATATGGGAACTGTACAATGCAAGATTTGATAGGACAGAATCAAACTACACATCCGGAGCAATAATAAATAATAATGAAGATTATGGAATGTGCACTTTTGTTGGAAACCCGACGTATGCAAACTTCACATTCAGCAACAGTTCAACAGGAAACATAACAAAATATGCGTTCTGCATACAAGATTGCATACCTTACTGTGACAGTAATTTAGTAAGCCAATGGCCACTAAACGGAAATGCTTCAGACGTTATAACTGGAACTGCTGGAACAATAAACGGAGCAATATCAACATCAGATGGATATTACGCTGGAGCATATGACTTTGACGGAACAAATGATTACATAAATACAAATTACAATACTGGAGGAACACTTGATGAAACAACATTCTCAGTCTGGGCACATCCTATAGATAATAGCAATGTTTTTGCAGCAGTAATGGGAAGATTCTACAACACATACAACAACGGTTTACTACTTAGAATGCATTCAAATGGAAAATGGCAATGGATAAGACCTGATGGAAGCGGAAAATGGGTTTATTCAATTGATAATTATTCGTTAAATACTTGGACTCATCTAGCGGGAACAATAGATTCAAGTGGAATTATGAAATTGTATGTCAATGGAATTTATCAAGGGCAAGTAACAGGAGCATCAGACTTGAATTTATTAGCTCAAGAAATTTACATAGGCTATAGCGGTTATAGTGATCCATCACAATACTTCAATGGAACAATAGACAATGCAATGATATTTGATAGAGTATTAACATCAGATGAAGTTTATAGACTTTATATGTCAGGATATGAGCAATGCATAACACCTGCGCCAGTTGCTCTAGAGAAGATAGAATCAGATGCAGACTCAATAAGCTGTTCATTCTCAAACACAACACTAGACTGTGACACAAATACAATAAGTCAGTGGAAACTAAATGGAGATGCGACAGATTGCTCAAGCGGGAATAACGGAACGAATAATGGAGCAACAGCTACAACAGGAATATTTGATGGTGCTTATTACTTTGATGGAACAAATGATTATATCAGTATTCCATACAGCAGCGATCTTTCTGTTACCACCAATCCTGTGAGCATTTCTTTATGGATGAAACCAGGAACAGCTGCAAGTAACCGTAGATTTATTTCTCAAGGTGATTGTAGTGGTTGGGGTTACATATTATTCCAACTAACGGGCACTCGTAAAATAGGTTGGGGTGATGCTGCAAGTTGGAAGGGAACAGTTAATGAATTAGGTTCAGATGTTTATAGTCATGTTGTTGCAACTTATGACGGGGGTACAGGCGGAGATAAGTTACATATTTATGTTAATGGAATTGAGCAGACAACAACAGGAGGTTCAGGATTTAATGGATTTACTTCTTGTGGAAAACCTTTGACAATTGGTGCACTTAACTCCAAATCAAGTGGTTATGCAGAACATTACAATGGTGAACTTGATGATATAAGAATCTTCAACACTTCATTATCATCAGATGAAATATGGGAATTATACAACGCAAAGTTTGACAGGAATGGAACAACATATTCGTCTGGAGCAACAATAAATAACCAAGAAGATTTTGGAATATGTTCATTTGAAGGAAGCTTTACATACGCAAACTTCACATTCAACTTTTTAGATTTAGATAATGACACAATCCCTGATGTAAATGATAATTGTCCAACAACAGCCAACACAGACCAAAATGACAGTGAAATTCCTGGTGCAGTGAGCTATTGGGAACTTAATGATGGTAGTGGTTTAACTGCAAGTGATAGTGTTGATTCTAATCCAGGAACATTAACTAATGGTCCAAATTGGACAACAGGTCAGGTTGGAGGAGCTCTAAGCTTAGATGGAAGCAATGATTACGTTGATATGGGTAACAAAGCAAATTTGGATATTACAGGCAATATATCAATTGCTATGTGGCTGCGACCAGGAAATACAACATTAGCTGCAAATAGCCTTGTAGGCAAACACCAAAGCAGCCCAACAGGTTATTGGACATTAATTAGTGAGAATAGCTGTGGCGCAACTAATAATAGAAAACTGTCTTTCTACATAGGAACAGGCAGCTCTTCATCATTTTGTTCTAACACAGCACTAACAACGCCTGGCTGGCATCATATAGTTTTTGTATATAATGGAACACACAAACTCATCTATATCAACAGCAGTCTTGATGCGTCACAAGCAAAAACAGGAATTATACAAACAACATCAAATCCATTCCGAATTGGAAGTAGAAGTGATGCAAACCAACTATACTATAAAGGTTTAATCGATGAAGTCGTAGTATTCGATAGAGCTTTAACACAATCTGAAATAGAGCAACTGCATACTGAAGGCTTAGCTAACCATAGTTATCTGGATGGAGTGGGAGATGCTTGCGATAACTGCCCAACAATATACAATCCAAACCAAACAGACATGGACAACGACACAATAGGAGATGTGTGCGACGCAGACATAGACGGAGACGGATGGAACAACACAGACGAAACACCATGCAACAAAGACCCATACAACAGCAGCAGCACACCACAAGACCCAGACTCAGACAACCTCTGCAGCTATTTAGATAACTGCGACAACACAGCAAACCCAGACCAAAATGATACAGATTATGATGGGTATCAAGTTGTAAATGGAGACATGGAAAATGCAAGCTCAACTGCTTGGGTCTTCTCAAAACAAGACACTTTCTTTTATGGAAGCTACTACAATACAAGTTCAACTTATATATATAATGGAAGTTACAGCTATCAACTAAGATACTATAAATCTGGAGGAGCTGGAGACAGTACAAATGATTGGGGACAAATCACACAACAAATAACTGCACCATCGGATGTTTCCAACATTTACTTAGACCTATACAGTAATTATGAAAGATACAGCGGGGTTCCAGGTTATGTATACTATAGAACATATATAAATGGAAACCAGATATATGTTCTAGATGCTGGAGCTGCTAGCTCTTCAGGTTTCACAGGCTTCCTACATCAGCAATATAACATAAGCCAATATCTAACACCAGATACACCATTCAACATAACATTCAAAATCACAGTTTCTACAAGTACTGGAGGTTGGGAATCTAGACATTATATAGATGAAGTAAAACTAACAAGAGGCTTAAATGGAACAGAACTTGGTTCACCTGACGGAATAGGAGATGCATGCGACAACTGCCCTAATGATTACAATCCAAATCAGACAGACACAGATGGAGATGGAGAAGGGGATGTGTGTGAAAAACCAGACACATACTTTGTTGATCCTACAAGGAGAAGAAATGATACAACATGCTTAAACTTTACAAAAATAAAAATACTGATAGAAGAAGATAGTCTTGGAGAATTTATCTATAACTGGAATGGAACAAATTATACAATCTTTAACCAGAGTCTTTTATTATTATCTAATCTTAACCAATTAAGTGCTATAGGAGACAACAGCAGTTTAGTTGTTGATTTAAGCGGAAGAAGCAACAACCTAACAATAAATGGAGCAACATTTGTGAGTGGAGGAGGATATGATACGAGAGGAGCATACAGCTTTGATGGAACAGATGACTACCTGGAAAGCATTTCAACAAATGACTATGATGGATTAACAGAGTTTACATTATCAGCATGGATAAGGCCTGATGTTTTAAGCACACATCAGAATTATACTATCTTCTCAAAAATGGATAACACAAATGATGTGACATTTGCATTAATGATTGAAAAAACCAGCTCGAGCGCAACATTAAGAGTAATAGCAGACTCAGAAAGCAATGAGCTAAATGGAGCAACAAATCTAGGAAATGATGGATTAACCTGGTATTATGTAGCAGCAACATACGACGGAACAGATCTAAAAGTGTATTTAGATGGAACACAAGATGCAACAGTTACAACTTCACTAACACCAGATAATACAACAAACAATCTAAGAATTGGAAGAAAAGCGAATGGAGATGAATATTTTGATGGAAGAATAGATGATGTAAGGGTATGGAATACAGCATTAAGTGCAGATGAAATAAAGCTAATAAATAACTCAAGATTTTACAGATATAGTGCATTCGGAAATACAAATTGGCTTTTCTACACAGAAGAAAATAATCTTGCATTAGGAAACTACACTTACATAGGATATGCAACAAACACAATAAACAACCTAGCAGATACAGGACTAAGATGGGTTAATATCGCAAATGTTGCCTGTGAAAATTGCACAGATGGCACAGATAATGACAATGATGGATTTTTGGATTGTATTGACCCAGACTGCTTGAATATACATCCTTGCCCTACCGAACAAGACCCAGAAATACCTGAATTCAGCACAATAGGAACAATAATGGTGATGATAATAGCATGTGTAACTGTCTTAGTTGTTAATAAAAAGTTAAGGAAAAAGAAGTAAGCTCTGAAAACCTTTTAGATTTTCAGGGTATTTGTAACATTATATGTTACAAAACCTTAGGAAATTGAAAATTTCCTCGGTATTTGAAATACTTTGTATTTCAAAACCTTTATAAAACAAACAAATTCTCTCAAGACTTGATGCGGGGGTAGCAAAGCCTGGTCAAAGCAAAAACTTTGCGACCAAATGCGCAGGACTTAAGACTCCAATGAGATACTCACATTCGAAAGTGAGATATCCTGTCTCTTAGTGAGTTCGTGGGTTCGAATCCCACCCCCCGCATTTTCTATTCTGGAGTGAAAAGTTTAAATATAAGATAAAAATTACAGAGCAGGAATGATTGATGTTCAAGAATTTGGAAGAATAAATAGGCGTATGTATGACTTAATAAGCAGCACTAAACTTCTTCTACCTGGAAGCGATACAGAAGATAAAAAGCCAAAAGAACTTGATTTTGAAACATATGAAAAGAACATAGCAACTCTTAAAGGGATGTACAAAGATCTGGAAAAATATGCTGGAAAAGACCAAAAAAAATATTTAGAAAAAAGAGAGGATGACATAGCAGGCCTGGAAAGAAGAGCTGATGAAATAAAAAAACAGCAGTCAGAGCTAGAAAAGAAAGTAAAAGAAAAACAATAATTTTAATTTTCAAAACCTTTTTAAATCAACACAGAAATTCTACAAACTAACTATGCCCCTGTAGCATAGTAGCTAATGCGCTAGGTTAATGAGAAGTATTTCTTAACCCGCAAAACCTTGGTACCATGCTAGACAAAAAGGTAGAGGTCGCGAGTGCAACTCTCGCCAGGGGCTTACTTTCTAAATAACAATGTTTATAAACAAAGTTGTAAGATAACAAACAATAAAACATTCAATAAAGGTGATAAAATGGTAAAAAAAGTTGTTAAAAAAACATCAGCGCAGCTAAAGAAAGCCAAGCAAAAAGCTATGGGAGATTTAAAGAAAGCAAAAGCTAAGTTTATGGCGCAGGAAAAGAAAGTAAGAAATGCTATTAAGAGAAATCCAGAAAAAGCAGTTGCTATTGCAGCAGCATTAGGAGCAGCTATTGGCGGAGCAGTGGCAGCAGCTGTTAAAATTAAAAAGAAAAAGTAATATCTTTTAATAAAAGAGGTGAGACAGTATAAAAAAAATTTGGAAGAGAGTAAGAGCTGCAGCAATAATCTTATTAATAGCTTTTTGGGTGGTGTTTTTATGGTTCTACAGGCCGGAAAAGATTATTGAAGAGATTGGAGTGACTAACGGTTATATTCTTACATTTATACTGGCTTTTTTAGGAGGATTTGCAACAATAACTGCAGCATCAGCATATCCAGCAGTTGTAACTTTAGCAATAGGAGGCCTTAATCCTTTAATGCTTGGAATCATTGCTGCGGTTGGCATAACTATTGCTGACATGATTTTCTATTATTTTGGACAGAAAGGAAGAGACTTAGCTGATGAACATCCAAAATTTGATAAGATTACAAAAAGTATGCTAAAATGGGTGCACAAACAACCAAAATGGATTATTCCATTCTTTATATGGGTTTATGTAGGATTAACACCTTTTCCTAATAATGCATTAACATTTTCAGGAGGAATAATAGAATATAAATTCAGAAAAGTGCTAATACCTGATTTCCTTGGAAATCTTACCTTAATGCTTATATTGGCATATATTGGTGCAGCATAGAAAAGTTAAAATACTAGACTAAAAAAGTCATAAAAATGGAACTTGGCACAATAATAATTATTGTAATTCTTGTAGCAATATTTGCAATATTCCTTAAATTATTCAAGAAAATAATGAAAGCACTTGCATTCACAATACTAATATTTGCAGTATTTAATCTTGTATTTGGATATTTGCTGTATAAAGACATAGAAGACTTAAAGGAGAACTTTGGAACAGCACCAAAACTATTTGTTTATGACAATAATGGAAGCATAACAGCAGGAGCAATAATCAAGAATGAGTCAGAAGTAACATTCATAACACAAGAAGAGCAAGAGGAATATACTAAATTGTATGGGGAAAATAATTTAGAAGAAATAAGAGGAGATAACTACAAGCTGTTAATTATCAAAGAAGGCTTTATACAAGAAGAGCTTGACATTGAAGATGGACCAACGCTAACTAAAAAAGAAGTGATAGAAATAATAACAAGCGAGAATTCAATAGAAACTTTCCAAAGCATAGTTGGAGAGGAATTTGTATTTGAAGATGATGCAGAGCTAAGAGACCAGGTATTCATGATGTCTGTAGGAAGTGCTTTAGATGAAGGAGGAAGCATATACCTGATACAACAATACAAAGAAGATAATGTAATAATCTACAAAAAAACACCAGCATTTATAGTAATGAAGTTTGCACCAAACTTCCTATTAAAAACAATGGGGAAAGTAGCATGAGCGACTTACTAATTGGAACAGCACTAGGACTTGGAGGAGGATTTATTAGAGTACTGGCTGGAATGGTAAAGCAAAGAAAAATTAATTGGCATAAGAAAAGCATCATATTAACATTAGTTGCGGGAGCTGTTATTGGATTATTAACTGCAGTAATAGTTTCAGAAAGTTACATTTATGCTGCATTAACAGGATACGTTGGAGCAGACTTACTTGATAATTTCTTTAAGAAATCTACTTAGGGGCCTGTGGTCTAGTGGCTATGACGTCTCCTTGACGTGGAGGAGGTCCCCGGTTCAATTCCGGGCAGGCCCATTTTGAATTGATTCATCTTTTTTATTTCATTATCCTCCGATCTTTTAGGAAACCGAAATACTCATCATATGAGCCTTTTAATTCTGGATGCTTAATACATTTATCCTCTGCCCTTTTCAGATACTCCGCAGAATTAAAATAATCTGCATACATTTTCTTTCTAGCCTCAATAAAATCTTGAGGGGATAAAGAATCATTTCTGATTAATGGAGTATTAGTATCAAACTTAGTTAAATCTGTAGTGATGAGTTTATCTTTAGATTCATCATAAAGTCTTGTTCCTGGAAAAGGTGTCAAGAAACTAATTCTTAATTCATCAGGTAAGATATATTTGAGATTCTCTGTCGTTTCTTGTAATGTTTCTTTTGTTTCTTCAGGATAACCTAATATGATAAATGATTTTGTGATAATACCTAAATCATTACAATAATCAAATATTTCTTTAGCATAACTTAATTCAGTTTTTTTTACTCTTTCATTTTGGATGCTGGGAGCTAAAGATTCAATACCAAAACCAATTTTTCTAAAATTAGCTTTACGCATACTTTTTAACATGTCATATGAAATAAGTTTTTTCCAGTTAGGAGACATTAATCTCATAACAACATATAATGACATATCTAACTTAGCTTCTTTTATTGCATCTGATAATTCAAAAACTCTTTTTTGTTTTGCATTAAATGTCAAATCTGGAAAAAATGCAACATTAGTTCCATAGTTTTCTTGCAGTAATTTTAATTCATTCACAATATTTTTACTTGATCTTTGAATCACTGAACTTCCCCATATCTTATCTGAACTGCAAAACTCACAAGAATAAGGGCAGCCTCTTGAAGTCAAAACAGATGCGGCAGATTTTTGATCAGCTATTTTTGGATATGATAACATTCCAATAGTTGTGATATCCAAAAGATCTCTATCTCTTTTAGGAAAAGGTAAACTATCTAAATCTTTTATACGTGCTCTTGGAGAGTTAATTATTACTTTTCCATCTTTTTTGTAAATTAATCCATCAATGTTTTCATAATCTGTTTCTTTTGATTCTATTTTTTTTACTAATTCAGTTAAAGTTAGTTCTCCTTCACCTCTAACAGCGAAATCTATTTTTCCTTGAAGACTATGTGAAGGATTAGCACTAACATGATCAGCACCAACAACAATTTTCACATCTTTACCTAATCTTTCTTTTATTAATTTAGAATAATTCACAACTCTTGGAAAAGTTGATGTAAAAGCATAGAATCCAACAACATCTGGTTTGGATTCTACTATTTGATCTAAAGTTTCTTTTTCTGATTCATCCATTTCACTAATTAATTTAACATCATATCCTTGATCTTCAAGATAAGATCCAAGATATGCAATACCTGCGCCTTCAACTCTGTTTAGTCTAGGGTATAGATCTCCTTCTTCGGTTTTTCTTTTTGGGCTTGTGTGCGCTAGTGTTATTTTCATTTTTTTACCTCTTATTATTGTTTTAGTCATGACTCCGTTCTTTGTGATTGTTGTTCGGAATCCTTGTTCATCTTGGTAGCAAGTTACCATTTTATAGTAGTAGAAATACTAAAGATAATATAAATATATGCTGTGGATTTTTCCACAACATTTATATAGACTTGAGTGTGGAGTGTTATTATGGACATAGCTCAATTGGAAAGAATAGGTCTAAAAGAGAAAGAAGCTAAAGTTTACATAGAATTATTAAAAGAAGGACCCAGTTTAGCTAATCATATCGCAAAGAAAACAAATATTCTCAGGTCATCTATATATGACTACTTTGATGTTTTATTGGATAAAGGCTTTATTTCATACACCATAAAGACAGGCAAAAAATATTTCCAAGCAGTTGATCCGCAGAAAATACTGAACAACTTTGAAGAAAAAAAGAGAAGAGAAGAAATTACATTAAAAGAAATAGTCCCAAAACTAACAAAACTGCAAAACATCGCAAAGAAAAAAGCAAATGTGGAAATATTTGAAGGGAAGGAAGGAATGAAATCCGTTTTTTCCTATATTTTGAAGGAAAATCCAAAAGAAATTGCTGTTTATGGTTCTTCAGGAGTTGCTTACAAATTATTACCTTTTTTTATAAAACATTGGCATAACCAAAGAATTAAACAAAAAATATCCCTTAGAATCATTTATAACAACGTCCCAGAAGCAAAAGAAAGAATAAAAAAAGGACCTTCATTGGAACTCGCTGAGATTAAATTTCTTCCAATAAAGAATGTCGCGTTTACAGGAACTTTAATCTACAATAATAAAGTTCTTATCACCATGTGGAATCCTGAAAGCCCATTAGCAATATTAATTGAAAGTGATGATATAGCAAAAGATTACAAGGATAATTTTGAAATATTATGGAAGATAGCAAAGATTTAAAAACAAAGAAGGAATAAAACAAACAATAAAGGGGTGATTTAGAACTTGAAAGAATTCACAAAATATTTTCTAATAATACTGATAGTTGGATTTGCAGCTCTGGCATATCTTGTCATAAAACCGTTCGTGGCAGCTTTAATTGCGAGTGCTGTGGTGGCATACATGTTCTACCCTTTATACAAATGGACTAATAAAAAATTAATAAAAAATAAGATGGCTGCTTCATTAGTCATAACAATTCTCATACTCATAATATTCCTTGTGCCGGTAGGTTTAACAGTAAAAGCATTAGTATCTGAAATCACAAGCACTTATGGAAGCTTACAAGAAGATAACGCAGGAGAAAAAATAATATTGTTAGACTTAGACCAAAACTGCACAGAAGAAACAGTAGTATGCCAAACCATCAATGCTTTAAATAAAAATCCTCAAGCAAAAGCAATAGCAGTACAAGTAATAGATAGAGGAACAAGGTTTATTGTTGAATCAGCATCAAAAGTTCTAAAAGCAGTAACAGAAGCTATACTTCAAACATTTGTTGCCTTCTTTACAATATTTTTCCTATTTAAAGATGGGAAAAAAATAGTTGAATTTACAAAAGATATGCTGCCATTAAAAGCAGTACATCAAACAAAAGTAATGACCAAATTGCAAGAGGTCACTAAAGCAATAATCTTTGGTTATATAATAATTGCAATAGTTCAGGGAATAATTGCTGGAATAGGTTATTTCCTATTTGGAGTGAAAAGCCCGATATTCTGGGCAATGATAACAATGATTGCAGCACTTATACCTTACATGGGAACAGCTCTAGTCTGGCTGCCAATAGCAATAATAATGATAATATCTGGATTAGTAAACAACACAACAGATATTATATGGAAAGCAGTAGGACTTATACTTTACGGAATCTTTGTAGTCGGAACAGTAGATAACCTAATAAGACCCAAACTAGTAGGAGCTAAAGGTAAAATATCTCCGTTAATTGTCTTGTTAGGAGCTCTGGGCGGACTAAAGATGATAGGTTTCCTAGGATTCATAATAGGTCCTCTAATTCTTGCGTTATTCATAACAATAATGCAGATATACATTGAAGAAAGGAAAAAATGAAACTAGTTGTCAAGGACATGAATATTGAGACAGGAGGACATCTCATAGCCTTGATGAATCATGAAGATGCAGTAAGGTTGGATTTATTTCCAGAAGACAGGATTCTAATAAGAAAAGGAAGAAAAGAAATTACAGCAGTTGTGAATGTAGCAGTAAGCAAGAAAACAACAGCTCCAGGACAAATAGGACTTTATGAAGAGCTAATAGAAAGACTAAAAGCCAAGCCTGGAGAAGAAGTTCATGTATACACTGCAGACAAGCCAAAGTCAATAATAAGCATTAAGAAAAAACTAAATGGAATCCACTTAACATACGAAGAAATAAAACAAATAATAGATGACTTAGTTGAAAACAAAATAACAGATTCTGAACTAACCTACTTTGTAAGCGCAACATACACAAAAGGAATGAGCTTCCAGGAAATAATAAGCCTAACAAAAGCAATGATGCAAACAGGAAACTTATTCAAATCAGAAAAACATCCTGTGATGGACAAGCATTGCATAGGAGGTGTTGCAGGAAACAGAACAACACCCTTAATAGTTCCAATAATAGCAGCAGCAGGACTAACAATGCCAAAAACCTCAAGCAGGGCAATAACATCAGCAGCAGGTACAGCAGATACAAATGAAGTGATGATGAAGGTAGAAATGCCAATAGAAAAAATGAAACAGGCTGTTGATAAAACAAATGCCTGCATGGTCTGGGGAGGAGGGCAAATAAACTTGGCTCCAGCTGATGATAAGATAATACATGTCGAATATCCTCTAAGATTAGATGTGATAGGACAAGCACTAGCAAGCGTGATGGCTAAAAAACTAAGTGTGTCAGCAACACATCTGTTAATAGACATTCCCATAGGGCCAAGCGCAAAAGTAAAAAACTTACAAAAAGCAAAACAAATCAAGAAAGAATTTGAAAGAATAGCAAAACATTTCAGCATAAAAATAAAAGTAATAATAACAGACGGAACAAAACCCATAGGAAGAGGAGTTGGACCAATGCTGGAAGCAAGGGATATTCTAAGGATACTAAGAAATGACAAAAAACAAAGCTATGACCTAAAAGAAAAAGCATTAATGATGGCAGGAATAATGCTGGAGATGGGAGGTAAAGCAAAAAAAGGAAAAGGGAAAGAAATGGCAACAAAGATACTTGAATCAGGACAAGCATATGAAAAATTCAAGGAAATAGCAGAAGCACAAGGAAAAAAACAACTAGATCCAGAAAAAATGCTTGAAGCAGAATTCAAATTCGACCTAAGAGCAGAAAAAGATGGAAGAATAATAAAAATAAACAACAGAGCAATAAACAGGATAGCAAGATTTGCAGGATGCCCTAACGATAAAAAATCAGGAGTTTATTTCTATTTTAATGTAGGAGACAAAGTACTAAAACACCAAAAGATATTCACAATATACTCAGAATCAGCGCAAAAACTACAATATTCATATGAAGAGATGGAAAGACTAAAACCTTTGGAGATAAAATAATGCATGAAACAATAATAGCAAAACAGATAATAGATGAAGCAAATAAGCATGGAAAGCCAACAGAGATAACTGTTGAAGTAGGAGACCTAGGACATTTGCCAGCGCATGAATTAGAGCAGTGTCTTAAAAACCTCATAAATTGCCGTATTGTTGTGAAAAACAAGAAAGCAGTAATCAAATGCAGTTGCGGATACAAAGGAGAACCCAAAATAATTGAGAAAGGCCATGACTTAAACATTTATGAATGCCCAACCTGCAAAACGCCAAACCCAGAAATACTGGAAGGAAAAGATATAAAGTTGGTTGAAGTAAAAACTGAATGATTAATCTTTCTCAATTCCTTTCTTTAACCAATTCAAGAAATCTTTGCTTCCAAGCTTCTTATTAAGACTGCTGAATCCTCTATTATGGGTGGAGCCAGTATGAGTCTTAAACTCCTTAATATTCAAAACTTTTACTTTCTTCTTAATCTCTTCCTTGCTCAAATCAAGATTTTTAGAAACAAAGCTCTGATGCTTTGACTCCATAACAACAATCTTCTTAGCTTCCTTAAGCATACCCTTTGTAACCTTCTTTGTTCTATTTCTTCCCAAATCAAGATTATGATTCTTAGCAAACTCAACAACCTTAGAAGGAATCAGCTTGCTTTCTAATATTTTTGAGCCGCCAGACTGAACTTTGTACTTCCAGTTAAGCTTATTAGCTTTTAATGTGCTTTTCAAAACATTTGAGCCAACAAGACTAAGGAACTCATTAGTGTCATCAAGCATTAAAACAATATTTCTATTCCATAAAAGGAATGGAGGAATTAATCCAAGTAATAACAGCAAAGCAATAATTATGAAAGGAAGATGCAGTCTTCCAGGAACACCCAAAGGCTCCTCAAGGAAAGGAAGAACAACTCTCTCTCCCAAACCATCATCTCTGCCATCACCATCTATATCTTCTCCTTCACCATCAATTCCTGAGCCATCAGCTCCTGCTCCAGAACCTCCGCCACCATCAGCACTTACTCCAGCAGCAGCATCTCCATCTTCGTCACCATCATCTCCGCCGGAGCCGCCTCCACCATCATAGCCACCATCGCAGTCACCATTACAGTCATCTTCATCGTCGTCATCTCCGCCAGGTCCAGAGTAATCAGCACAGTCAACACATTCTCCAGAATTAATCTGTGAAAGATAGGTTGCAATAGCACTGTATTCTGAAGTTATATTATTAATCAAAACATATTCAGCATAATTAATAAGCTCATCAATAGAATTGAAAGGAATATCATCACAAGTAATTGGCTGGGTGTAGCATATTTTAGCAGAAACAACATTAAACCATAAAGTCAATAACTCTCTCTTAATATCTGCTTCCGAAGTGCTGTAATCAGACAAAATATAACAAACATCATCATAATCACTCAATAAGCCGGAAGCTGGAACATCTTTGTAATTGACAAGATAAGCACCAAGAACTATGTCGCTGCTATCAGGCTGGTACTGATGAACCTCAATAGCAATAACATTATCATCGCCAGGCACATAATGAGGATCTTCTATCTCACAATCAGAACTACAGCAATCGCCATCAATATTATTTCCATCATCACACTCCTCACCATCGTCAAGAACACCATCACCGCAATCAGGCTCGCGGGAGCAATTAATTAAAGGACTGTAGACGCTGTCTTCCGCATCAATCCTTAATTCATATATTCCTGGCCTTGAAACATCAAAACCAGCAACTAAAGCACCTTGAACAGGAGTTGGAGATGGTTGAGTGTAATATTCATTGAAAACAACATCTCCATCATGACTAATCTTAAAGTCAACATACCTTGAATCTACCGGCGTGTGACCTGGAGGATCCTTAGTATACTTGTCAAGAATCAAGTAGGAATAACTATCTTCAACTAGGTAGACTTCCTCAGTTCTTATGTCATCAAACAAAACCTTAAAACTGTCAATATCAAATATTGGGTCTGCAGAGTCCTGAGCAAGATAACCCTGAACACTTCTAGATAACTTTCCAGCATGAGATGTTCCGTTAATGCTAACAACATCTCCAGCACTTGTGTCAACTGAATAAATCTTCACATAGAATGGACTTGTTTCAGAGAAAACAACAGATTTTGAAGCAGGTACACCGTTAACATTAACCTGCAAGTTATGAGCATGTATGTAATCTCCTCTTGTGAATATCAAAAGCTGATCTCTGCTTACAGTGAAAGATGTGTTAATTTCCTGATGACTTTGTCCATAATAAGCATAAAACTCACCATCACCATTGCAAGTATGCAAATCAAAAACCATCATTCCATCATCTTCAGTAAAGTCATAATCAGGCTCTAATTCATCAATATCATAATCATTATCAGGTATGCAAGTCTGATTAAATCCTCCCCCACCATTAAGATAACTCATGTCTGAAGCTGTAAGGTTATAACTCAACCACTTGCCGCTGGTTCCACCATGATAATCTCCAATACTGCTTTCATGATAAGGAACAAAATCTGAATGATTTGTGCTTGCACCCGGGCTTCTCAAGAACTCATGGCCATTTATGTAAGCAACAAAACCATCATCATAATCTATATTAAATTCTAAATTATCAATATCCTCCAAATTTGGGATAGTGAAATGTTTTCTGAAATAATAAGCAGGATATTTATTATCAGGGTCTCCACCAAAATCCAAAACAGTTGAAATCAAAAACTCATTATAACCAAGATAAGCAAAACCCAATCCCCAATTACTATCATCATATATTAAAGAAGTCCAGGAATCAGGCAAATCAACATTTGTGTCATTATACAACCACTCACTGAACAAACCAAATATCATACTTGCAGCAGTAGCATCTTCTGCATTGAACACATAGGAAAGATGAGCTATCTTAAATAAGTAATCATCAAGCATCTCATCCTCTTCAAGCTCGCACTCAGCAGAGCAACCATCTCCACCCTCATTATTTCCATCATCGCACTCCTCACCCTCATCCATGATTCCATCACCGCAGACAGGCTCACGAGAACAATTAATCAAAGGCCAATAAACACTGTCTTGCGTGTCAATCTCAAAATAATAAAATCCATCATTCACAACCTGGAAAGCACCAACAACAGCTCCCTGAACTGGTGAAGGAGAAGGCTGGTTATAAGTCTCAGAGTATATTGTGCTTCCGCCAGAACTTCTGACTTTAACTTTCAAATACCTATTATCAGGAACATGTCCTGGAGGATCCTTAGTATACTTATCAAGAACCAGATAAGTGTAATTATCAGCAGTAAAATAACTCTCATCTATCTCAACATCATTAAAGATTATATCAAAACTATCAACATCAAAAACAGGACTGGATGTATCCTGAGCCAAATAACCTTGAACACTTCTAGATAATTTGCCAGCATGAGATGTTCCATTAACACTAATAACATCCCCAGAACTAACATCAACTGAATAAATCTTGACATGGAAAGGAGATGTTGTCGAGTAAACAACACTTTTTGAAGCAGGTACACCATTAACATTAACATCCAAGTTATAGTCATGGATATAGTCTGACCTTGTGAAAATCAATAACTGGTCTCTATAGACAGTAAATGAAGTGTTAATCTCTTGATGAGATTTGTTATAATAAGCATAAAACTCTGCATCACCATTGCAAGTATGCAAATCAAACATCATCATATCATCAATAAAAGTGTAATCTAATTCTATCTCATCTTCATCATCATCGTCACCATTATCATCTCCATTGTCCTCATCACAATTATCATCGTCATCTTCACATTCCTTATACAAGCATATCTGGTTTACATCAACACTACCAGGACTAGAGTCGGGAGGGCAAATGCTTGCATGATGCATTATAACCTCGTTACTTCCAGAATCAAAATGATAAGTTCCAAAATCCTCATATCTAACAGTGTAAGCAAGAGGGTCAGCATCATCCTCGGATACACCACTGTCAATATCATCAATAATTAAATAGAACTTTTCATTGCTTTGCTTGCTAATTCCTCTAATGCTTCTTGCAACAACCCTGTAGTTTCCTGCCTCGCTAACAGAAACAGATGTTGAGTCAACAACACTGTAAGCAGTTCCTGAATAACAATTCTCGCCAACAGTGCTTAAGTCAACATCAAAAACCAAGTCAGCACCTTCACAATCATCCACAGGAGTTACATTGCTAGGAGGTTCAGGAGTTACATTAATATCTCTACAAAACCAGCCAGCCCAATAACTGCTGTTTTTAGGATCACAAAAATCATAATCATTACAGTGCTTAGGGCAAGGATCAACAAATTGATAGATGCACTGGCCATCATTTAAACCATCACCATCAGTATCAGGGTCATTAGGATCTAAGTCCCACAACCTCTCCCAGTAATTAGTCAAACAATCACCATCAGGATCAGAATTGTCAATATTGCCTGAAACATTTTCTCTCTGCCTTTCATCTTCACAATCATACCATTCAGCAATCCAAGTATTATTAAACAACTCGAGCTCGCAATCAGAAGAACAACCATCGCCATCTTCATTATTTCCATCATCACATTCCTCACCAGAATCAAGACTACCATCACCACAGTAAGGCTCCTCACTGCAATTGATCAAGCTCCAATAAACACTGTCTTCAGTATCAACTATAAATTGATAATCACCATTGTTAGGAACAGTAAAGCCTCCAACAACAGCACCCTCAATAGGAGAAGGCGAAGGTTTAGTGTATAACTGGCTGAAAATACTTACCTCAGCACTATTCTCTAAAGAAACATTCAGTCTTCTGCTGTCATCAGGGCCTCCTTCACTAAATAAGGAATATTTGTCAAGTATAAGATAAGAATAATCTCCTTCTGTTAAGTAAACATCATAATAGCTAATACCATCAAAGACAATTTGGAAAGTGTCTTCATCAAAAACAGGACTGGACTTATCCTGAGCAAGATAGCCTTGGATAGAACGGCTTTTTTTGGAAGAAGTGCCAGTAACACTAATATTATCTCCAGGATTAGTATCTACAGAATAAATCTTAACACGAAAAGGACTAGAGGGACTAAACACTGTGTTAAGAGAAGCAGGAATACCACTAAGTCTTACAATAGGTGCAGTGATGTAATCAGCTCTTGTAAAAACTAACAGTTGGTCTCTTTGAGTTGTAAAATTAACATCGATATTCTGGAAAGCATTGTCTTTATATGCATAAAACTCCCCTTCTCCAGAACATGATTCAACATCAATAACCTCTAAACCATTTGCAGAGACAAAAGAAGCTAGCAAGACAACTAATAACAACAATAAAACCCCTCTTTTATTCATAATCTATTTTTAAATAATAACTGTTTTTAAGCTTTTCTGAAAACAAAACCTATATAAGCATTAAATCAAGAATTATCTTAAAAATGGAAAAAAGAGGTTGGTGGATTCTGCTATTATTAATACCTTTAATATTCAGACCAACGCTAGGATTATTGCTAGTTTTTTTTCTGCCTGGGCTAGCATTTGCCTTAAACTTCTTTAAAGATACGAAACTGCATGAAAAAATAGCCTTGTCAATTGCTTTAAGCATCTGTCTAACAATAGCAGTCGGATTTCTGCTAAACATGACTTTAGGCCTAAAGTTCTGGACAGTGTTTCCATGTTTGGTCTTATTAACAATAATACCTCTTCTGGTTTATTTTAGAAAAAAGGATATTGATTTTATTGACAAACTCAAGGATACATTCTATAATGGAATCGAAATAAAAAAGCCAAGCAAGAAGCAAGTTTTCCAACTAGTATTTCTAATTATTTGTCTATTATTCTTAGGAGTAAAAGTATATCAACCTCATTTTGGGAATCCTTATCCAATACATTTTGATGAATGGAGCAGAGTGCTAGAAACAACACATATAATAGAGCAAGAAACATTCAACAACAGATACAATCCGCAGTTTGTTGGACATCCTGATGCTCCAAGAAGATTAAATCCAGGATTCCAGTTTTTGCTATCACAGTTTTATATTTTATCAGGAACAAATGTTGTGACATTCTTCCAATTCCTTCCAGCACTTTTCGCAATGCTAACAGGATTCATAATATTCAGTTTCCTAAGGAAGGTATCAAACTATTGGACAGGAATATTTGCAATAATAGTCATGAGTTTTATGAAAACAAATGACAACACACTAGGTATTGCATTCTTAGTTGCATTAACAATGACCTTTCCCTTATTGTATGCAATGTTCTATGCATTCCATAATGCATTTGAGAAAAAAAGAAGCTTATACATATTATTTGCATCATTCATATATTTCACTGTTTTAGTTATACATGAGCAAACAGGAGCTGCATTTTTTCCGATAGTGGTTGCATACTTAATAATCAATTTCATAATATTCCTAATAAAAAACAGATTCAGGATACCAGTAACAATCAAAGGAATACTCATATTACTAACTTCTCTAGTAGTTCCTTTATTCTCAGCATATGTTGCAAGAGGATTCTTATGGCATGGAACATGGCAGAAAAGCTGGGAGAAATTCCTAGAATTAATAGTCTGGCAAGGAACAAATCTTATACAATACCCTTACAATTTTAGATTATTCTATGGTCCAATCTTATTTGTTCTTGCAATTATTGGAGTTATAATGATTTTAAGAAACATAAACATTAATGCTTTTATTATATGGAGCATAATAGCAGTTGGCCAAGTAATAAATTATAGCATAAATCATGTAACTTACTTATCATATATAGAAAGAGTAAGACACCATGCAGTTCTTGGACTAATACCCTTAACAGCTTTTGGATTATACTCAATAATTTATTTACTTTCAAAAATATTAAGACATCACAGAGAAAAGATATTCGCAACAGCCTCAATAATTATTGTTGTGATAATGGCAGCAGTATCAATAACATATGCTGATACAGGAAAATATCTGCCGGATGATAAAAGACCTCTAAATGGAAAACTAATAACTCCTATAATTGAGCATGATGACTATAGAGCGATTAAATTCTTAAAAGAAGTATCATATAAGAATACTGTTTTAGCAGACCCAAAAACAAGTGCTGCAATATATCCTATATCTACAAACTATGTTATAGCATCTAGCCAAAACCCCTATGATGGATTTGGAGGAGGAAGCATAGAAAAAGCAAACCAATTCTTCTCAGTTTCAAGCTGCCTTGAAAAACAAGCAATAGCATATCAACATAATGTTCAATACATACTTTCCAAAAATCCTATAAACTGTGAAAACTTTGATTTAATATACTCAGAAGACAATAGATACATATACGAACTAAAATGACAGTTGAACAATTAAACTTTGCATTCGGAGCAAGCATACCCTTTATCATATTTCTATTCTTTTATGATAAAAAAGCAATTTTCTGGGCACCAATAACAATGACAATAACAGGAATATTGGCATTTCTGCCATACTTTACAGGATGGACTGGAGCATGGACAAACGTATTCTTTCTCTATAATATAATACAAAAAACAATATCAAAAGGACAATTCATAGGTTATGTTCTAATAGTCTCAATGTTCACTATAGTTTTACTGTTACAAGCACTATACTTGTGGAGGAATAAACATGCCTAATCCTCAAGTACATGCAGCAATAGGAATGATTGGATTTTTGATAATAGCAGGAATAGTTTATTTATTCGTGAATAAAGAATATAAAAAAAAGATTCTGATATTTTTACCATTGATAATTCTAATTGGAGCAGTATTCTCAATGATTCCAGATATTCCAGAGATAGCAAATGACTTTCCAACCATATTTGGCAAAGTAGGATTAGACAGAAAAGACAAACCAGCATGGAACACCCCAGCATTTAACATATGCTTTGCTCATCCTTATCTTGATTCAAAATATCCTGAGCAGTATGACACAACAGGATTGATAATCACATTAATAGTCTTTAACTCAATAACAGGCATTTATATAGCCAAAACCTTTAAAAATCTTTTTTAGATTTTTAGGGTGTTTGAAATGCTACGCATTTCAAAACCTTTAAAAAGAGAAAATAAAAGGGAATTAATCAATGGAACAAAAAGAGGTGATATCTGAGTACTTAGCAATGGTTTCTAGATACAAATATTTGATAATCTTAACAATACTAATTTTTGCAGGAGTAGGCTATATGTTCTACAAATTTGAAGTTCCAACCTATTCAGCACATATAGATCTTGTAATAGAACAAAGACCAGTTGTAACAAGTTATGATATAGGAAATGTGCAACAAATAGAAGAGATATACAGACTTGCAAAAGGATACAGTGTGGTGTCAGAAGCTATAGGTGATCTAAATTTGACAAGCCAGCCTCTAAAAAAAGATTTTATACAGAGAGTAATCTCAGGCAACGCAACATATTATCTGGGTACGAGAGAACTTACATTCCATTATATGCATAACGTACAGATAAAAACTACAAAAACTGGAGTAATAACTGTAACAGTTACCAGCCAAAATCCCTATATTGCAGCCAGTTTAGCAAATCGTATAGGCAAAATACTTATCACTAGAAATATAAAAGCTAGAGAAAACAAGATTGCGAGGAGTATAAATTACATTGATGGACAACTAGAAACAATAAGAAACTTAATAAGCGAACAAAGAGAACAAAAGACAAAAAGTCGGAGAACAATTAATTATATTGAGGCAAAAAAATTACAAGATAAAATAGACTCTGATCAAAATACTCTAGCATTATTACTTAAAGAACAAGAGCATCTAAGAGCAAAAGAAGTACTGGAAACAATAGACCGAGCAGAAACAGATACGCAAGAAAGACTCAATATAGTAACAACTGAAATAGAAGAAATTACCCAAACTATTGATGAAGACAAAGAAATACTTGCTGAGTTAGACAAAACAGATATATACCGTGAAGAAGAGTTAGAATTCTCAATTGAAGCAAACCAAGCCCAGTATGCGAGATTATTATCAGACAAACAACAAATCGTTTTAGCCTCTTTATTGGAATCAAGACATCTGAGATTTATCAGCAACGCTCAAGTTCCGATAAGTCCCAATACTATGAGAGGACTTTTATATGTTGTAATATTTGTTATTATCGGATTAGCAGCAGACTTTGGAATAATACAGGTAAGAGAAGCAATTAACAGCAAGTTCAAATCATCAAAAGATGTTGAGAAAACACTTCATGCCAATGTCATAGGCAATCTGCCAATAATAAGCAAGAAAGAAGAAATACAATTAATAGACCCTAAAGGACATCCAAAATCAATGATAACAGAATCCTACAGAACTTTGGCAACAAATATCAAATTCGCAATAAAAGACAAGAAAGTAAAGACAATAGCATTCAGCTCAGATAAACCAGGAACAGGAAAATCATATACTGTAAGCAACCTTGGAATAATAATGGCAGAAGCAGGACATAATGTCTTGTTAGTGGATGCAGACCTAAGAAAACCAAACCTGCATAAGCTGCTAAATAAAAATAGAAAGCCAGGAATTACAGATGTGCTTGCAGGAAAAGCAAGCCTGAAAAAATCAATAATCAGAATAAAAGAAAAACTGCATCTGCTTCCTTCAGGAAGCTTAGCGTATAATCCAGAGAGCGTAATAGAATCAAATGCAATGAAAAAACTAATGAAAACAATAGAGAAAAGATATGACTTCATACTGTTTGATTCGATACCTCTAACTTCATTCAGCGATATAGCAATATTAGCATCAGAGACTGACGCATCAATCTTAGTAATGGATGAGAAAAAATCAGGAAAGGAAACAATGGAATTTGCTAAAGAAAGGCTTGATGAGATAGGTTCAAATGTACTTGGAGTTGCAATTAACAGAACAAAGAGAAGATATAAAAAATATTATCATGAATACTACTACTATTCTAAAGAAAAAAAGAGAAAATAGCCTTATTGATTTACACTCACACATTCTGCCAGACATAGATGATGGAGCAACAGATATAAAAGAAAGCATCGAAATGGCAAAAGCTGCAGCAAAAATAGGAATAAACACCATAGTTGCAACACCACATAAGATTAAAAGCTCAAATGACATAACAATAAGTGAGATAAAAAGAAAAATCCTTCAGCTAAATCGGGAATTACAAAAACAAAAAATATCTGTAACAATATTGCCTGGAGCTGAGAACTATGCAGAATATGATTATGACTTAAAGATTAGAATAAACAATAAAAGATATTACCTAATAGAATTTCCAAGATCAGAATACCCTGATTTCTGTGATGATATCATAGATGAAATAATAAACAAAAAGATAATACCTATAATAGCACATCCTGAGACTAATGACGAGATTAAAAAGAAGCCAAAAATTATTGAAAGATTAATTAATGAGGGTTGTCTTATGCAACTTGACTTGCATTCTTTTTTTAACAAATCAACAAAAGAATTTGCATTATTTTTACTAAAAAATAATGCATATCACTTAATTGGATCAAATGCGCATAGGATGCGGAGTTATGATATCTTTTCTAAAGGATTGCGCATACTAAACATATATATTGGTGAAGAAAGAACTAATGAAATATCAAAAAAACTGCCTCTAAAAATAATCAAAGGAGAAAAATACATCCCAAAAAAAATAGAGCTTAATGGAAAATTTGAGAAAAGAAACATACTTGGCAAGATTTTCCGCTAAAGTTTTATCTTCTTAACACTTTTTAATGAACTTAGTCTCATCCAATTATAAGTACAAAACTCAAACAAGATGAAGTAAACAGAAAACAATATCCAACCAACATTTGAATGGAATAGGCCCAAGGCAATCTCAGGAGACCATGTAGCTCCAATTAAGAACAACGCATAAACTCTAAGAACATTAACAAGAAAAGCACCAGCAGCGCCAATAACTAATAAAAATAAAGCTTTCCAATGATTAATAAAACTCCAACCAATAACAATAGTCAAGATAAAAAAAGTAAGAAATAGAGTCATGCCTTCTATACCTGAGCAAGGGGCAAAGATTTTAGCACCAAAATCACCAACACGTATTATTGGGGTGTTAATATAGTCAGATAGAAACACTTCGTTATAAGATAAATTCAGCAAAAAATAAACCATTTTTGCAACAATCCCAGAAAAAAACCTCCAAGTAAATGAAAAATAACTGTAAATAAATCTAAAAATAACAGCAATAACTAAAGACGCAATAATCTCCTTCTTAAAGAACTTAAAGAAATTAAGCACGTATTTTAATCTGAAAAAAGCAAAAAATAAAGTTATACCAAGACCTATGGCTAAAAGGTACCACATAAAAGCAAATAGAAACCTGTTTGAAAGAACAACAAAAGGATTACTTGACATAAAAAGATTCAATTTAAAAAAAGAAAGGAAAAATATAATATTGGATAAGATCCATAAATAAAACAATTTATAGCTGAAATGAGCAAGCTTTTCAATCTTAAGTAATTTACGCCTAGCAATAATATAAAAAGTTATAACCGCAACTAAAATAGTTAAAGGTGCCCTAAAATCAATAAAAATAGCCGAAGGAATATCAGGCTCAAAAGTAAAATCAACAAATATTTTGATTAGTAAAGCTTCAATCAAGAAAATAATGACAAAAGCCAAAGTTCGCTCCATGAATTGGATAAAGCCTTTATGTTTTAACAAACTAGCCAAATAATGCTCCTCCCTCTTTTTCATATTAATAAGTTATTAATCATCTTGTTTATAAAGTTTTTCAAAGAAATAATAGAAAAGTTTTTAATATAAAACTAAAAATAAATTTCAATGACAGAAGTAACTAAAGCAATAATTGTGGCAGCAGGACTTGGTTCTAGAATGTATCCTTTTACAAAAGTTGATTCTAAATTATTAATTCCCATAATAAACAAACCCATAATAGAGTATTTAATAGAAGAACTTAGTTCTTCTGGGATAAAAGAGATAGTGATAGTATCCAATCATCTTGATAAAGTCAAAGAACTTCTAGAAAAAGATGAACGCCTGGAAAACTTATTAAAAAAACTAAAGAAAAACAAATCAATAGAAAGACTGCATCATGCTGAATACAAAGGCAAGATAGATCTTATAAGACAAAACAAGCCAATGGGCTGGATGCATGAAGTATTGCATGCAAAAGAGTATGTTAAAGACGCTCCTTTTTTAGTATGCTTCTCAGATGTGATTTATACTTCAGAAATACCTGCAGCAAAGCAAATAATAACCAAATTTCAGGAAACAAATAAGAATATAAGAGCCAGTGCAAGATTCTTATTCAAACCAGATGTTTTCCAGATTGTAGAAAAAGAGCAATACCCTTTAGGTGAAGATGTTGCTGACTTGGATGTGTTCGACAAGCTAAGAGAAAGGAATGAGCTACAAGACTTGACTTTACAAGGGGGATTTCATCATGTAGGAGATCCTTTGTCTTATCTAAAAACACAAACAATATTTGGATTGGATGATCCTGAAATTGGAAGAGAATACAAAGAATTTCTAAAAGAGCAACTAAAAGAAAAAGAATGAAAGCATATCATGCAATTAAAAGAGGAATGGATATAGTTATTTCTATAATGGGAATAATACCTCTAATACCTTTATTTGCTCTGATCGCCATTCTTATAAAAACAACCTCAAAAGGGCCGGTAATCTACGAGCATCCAAGAATAGGAAAACATGGAAAACCTTTTGAGATATACAAGTTCAGGTCAATGATTGTTGGTGCAAGAGAACAAGAAGCAAAAGGAGTACCCTTAGAACAATTAAAAACTCCTGTGGGTAGATTCCTGAGAAAAACATTTCTTGATGAAACCGCGCAATTATTCAATGTTTTAAAAGGGGATATAAGCCTGATAGGTCCAAGGCCTCTAGACAGAGAAGTATTTGAAAAAGTAGTTCGTAATGATGAAAGATGGAAGTATTTATTCAATATAAAACCCGGACTTACAAGTATAGAATCTGTAGCAGATTATCTGCCGAAAAAGGAAAGGATAAGGTTTGAAGAACACTTTAAAGGCCTAGTTAAGGAGGACATATATACCGAATTTTACAAGCACAGATATATACTTGATTCATACTATGTCAAACATGAATCACCAAAGCTTGATGCTTTAATAATATTCTACACAACTTTTCTAACATTTAAGAGATTATTTGAAAAAAAAGCAGAAGATACAAACATGTTTAATAGCTAAATTAGAAAAAGATATATATCTTTTTCAATTTAGTTGCGGAAATAGTTAATAATTATTTATGTCCGCCACTAAATCTAGCAAAGCTTTATAAACAAAAAACCAAACTTAAATTATACGGGGGAATTACATTGGCAAAGAAACATATAATCAAAAGAGTCTTAGATTTCGTATTCTCATTTATTTTCCTAATCATATTTTCTCCAATATTGCTGCTATTAAGCTTATCAATATACATATCAGCAGGAAGGCCAATAATATTCAAATCAACACGGATAGGACAAAATAAAAAGAGATTTACTGTGTATAAGTTTAGAACACTGGTGAATGGTATTAAAAGAAGAAAAGATGGATTATCAGACAAAGTAGTTATAAATAAACTTGCAGAACTAATGAGAGAGACACATTTGGATGAAGTTTTGCAGTTGATAAACATAGTAAAAGGAGATGTATCATTTATAGGACCAAGACCTCTAGATGAACCAAGATATTATCATCTTAAAACAAAAGACCCTGGTTGGCGGGAGATATTCACAGTAAAACCAGGAATGACTTGCCTAAATCAGATAGGCAGGTACTCACCAAGAGGCTGGAAAAGAATAAGACAGCTAAAAGGACTAAAAAGCATGAGAAAAAGAAATAGATTGAAATTAGACCATTATTACATAAGACACGAAAATGCTTGGCTGGATATAAGAATCACCTGGTGGACAATTGAATATTTAATAATAGGGTTTTTTGAAAAAGCATACAGAAAAATAACAAATAAAACTTGATTCTTGCCAAAAGCTTTTTAAAACTAAAAAAGAGAATAAGTTAAAAAGAGGTGGATAGATGCACGAACTAAAGAAAAAAGCTTTCTTTGGAATGTTATGGAGCGGTGGAAACCAAGTTTTCAGCCAAATCGTACTCTTAATAGTGAAGCTTATTCTTGTGAAATTCTTATTGCCGGAAGAATTTGGACTTGCTGCAATAGCATACATTTTAGTATCGTCATTAAGCATAATTAATGCTTTTGGGACAGGAACAGCATTTGTCCAAGACCGTAAATCAGATCCAAAAAAAGCAAAGAATACCTTATTCTACCTGGATGCAATAGCAATAGTGCTAATAAGCTTACTTGCGTTTTTTGCAGCACCGTATGCTGCGCAGTTTTTTAGCAATAAAATACCAAGTAGTGAGACTATAAATACTTTAGTTTTAATGTTTAAAGTTATTGCCCTAATCCAGTTATTGGATATTCTAGTTATAGTGCCAGGGTCAGTGCTACCAAAAGAATTAAGATTTAAAGAGAAAATAATTGCAGCAGGTATAGGAATTGTAGGTTATGGCATAGTTGCATCAATAGCTGCCCAGTCTGGCTTCGGGGCATGGTCAATAATTTTCGGACAGATAGCAAATAAAATAATTTTCAATTCCGTATTATTCGCATACTCTCCTTTTATACCTTCATTTGTATTTGGTTTGAAAATCGCAAAGAAATACCTAAAATTCGGTTATAATGCATTTGTTAATTCTATTATTGGAATTGTAGTGAGAAATGGAGATGATACTCTCTTGGGTAGGTTGGTTGGAGCTGCTGCACTTGGTTTTTATTCTTTAGGACAGCACTTTGCAGGCATAGTAACTACAACTGTTTCAGGAATAGTTCAAAGAATAATGTTTCCAGTTCTTTCCAGCATACAAGAAAATAAAAAACTTTATGTGAAAGCCTTTTTCAAATCATTTAAGTTAATAAACATATTCACAATTCCAGCTATAGGGGGAGCGATTATACTTGCTGAGGACATAGTTTTATTAATATTCGGAGAGAAATGGTTACCAATACTTCCAGTATTTTATTTATTATCTATAGCAGCATTATTTAATCAGATGGTAGCGATGGCTGTGCCAGTTCTTAACAGCAGAGGCAAACCTGAATTAATTAAAAGAAACCAAATAATTCAATTCGCATTTTATGTTGTATTAATATATCCTTTTACTAAATTATGGGGCCTGATAGGTGTTTGCTCAGTAATGATTATATTTGCAATTGTAGCTTTAATACATTATTCTCATGTATTAACAAAAGAAATACCTAATTTCATCTCATCAATATTCAGAATTCTTGTTAGAATAATACCTTTCACACTAATTATGATGCTAATTGTTTATGCAATTAAAATCAGAGTCTCAACAAATTTTTTCTGGCTGTTTAGTCTTGTAGTAATAGGAGTTATAACATATTTTATTCCTATATTGATGACAGATCAAGAGCTAAGACGAGATGTAAATGAAGCACTAAAAGCATTTAGAAGTTAATGTTTTACTTTTTTAGTTTAGCTTTATTCTTTTGTTTTGAATGAGTAGATTTATTATTTGTTTTATTATTGTGTTTAGCAATTGATTTACTTGCAACTGATTCTGTAAAAAATAGCTCTGCTTTATCTTTCTTTTTTTCTTCTATGTCTTGAACTTCTATATTTTCCCCATTCTTTGCCATATAATATAATGCAGAACTCAAACCAAATCCAATAAATGCTGTAGATATCCAAGGATTGTTAAGCATATATTGATTTATGCCAAGAGCAACCAAACCAAACATCGTGCCATTTGCTATACTGTAAACATAATTATTTTTATTTTTGGCTAATCTTTGAGCTTTATAACAAAGTAAAATACTAAAAACAAACAAACCGATATAGCTTATTAATCCAAAAATACCCATTTCTACAGCAATTATGACATAAGAATTGTGTCCGCTTCTATATATGCCATATCTAGCCTGCATTAATTTTTCAAAGCGCTGGTGGTCCACACCATAACCCAAAACCGGCCTTTGCTTAAAAGTCTCCCACCCATATTCCAAAACCTCAAACCTCATACTTATCGAGGCTTCTTCAGATTCAGTACCCTGAGCTGCTTGAGGTATTGAATAAATATCCCTAACGAAATATTCATTAGTAAAAAACATCAGCAGAATCAAACCAAAACCTGCAATAACCCATATACTTTTCTTTCTTATATTCCAGATAAAAAGAAGAGCTCCAGCAACACCAACAGCGACATAAGTTGCTCTACTGCCAAGCTGAGTTATACTTTGAGCAGTAAAAGCTACCCCCAAAAGCGCTAAAATTTTGAGATATCTTTTCTTTTCAGCCCAAAATAATCCAATAAAAAAAGGAACATAAAACGCAAATAATCTTGCAAGATAATTATTCTCAAAACCAGGTATCGCAACATCATATGCGTAAGTATGATTATATGCTCTAAATGCTAGAGAAATAACTCCAAAGAATAGAATCCATGAAAACAGCTTTAATCTTTTATTATTTGACACAAATGCATTTACTATAAAAAAAATCAAAAAGGCTTCAACGAAATGTATAAATTCATAATTCTTAAAATTTATAGGAAGCCCATTAAATAAAGTA
>JANQNG010000044.1 GCA_028279685.1 Candidatus Nanoarchaeia archaeon
ATACGCCTTCTTTTAATGCTGATTGATGTACAAAATATTCTGTGCCATCTTCTGCAGCTATGAAACCGAATCCTTTCATGACGTTAAAAAACTTAACTGTTCCTTTCATGTTTTTGGCCTCCTATTTTAATTAGATTAATCAGAAAAATCCAACTTGAAGATACTGATTTACATCAGAAGACAAGAGTGAAAATGTCCTGATCATATAAGCAAGTAATCAAGTGCCCTTTATAAGACTTATGTTTATAGCTATTTCTGTTTGCTAGCATTCATTCTTTAACCTTCTCGATCCCTTCGTTAATAAGCCTGAAAAGAAACCTCTTGTCCTCTTCCAGAGCTCTAGACTTTCTCAGAATAAGGCTTCTTACGCTGTTCTTGCAGCACTGCAGCTCAACCAGTGTCTTGCTGCTGTATCTCAAGATATCTCCGCCAACAATGTTCACCTTGTCCTTTTCCTCAAAATTGCTGTAAACCTGGTTTGTAACAATCACTGGAATGCCTTTTTTCCTCGTAATTTCAGAAAGATATGAGAGCTGCATGCCTAATTTCTTATTTACGTCGTAGACATCCTTTGTCTGGCCCATTTCAAGCCTGTATAGCATAGAAATAGTGTCAATAACAATCAGTCCAATAGAGTCATTAACTAAGCTCCTAAGCTTGTCAAATGCCTTTTGCTGCTCTTTGAAATTCACTGGCTTTAGAAACAGCATATTCTTCAAAATCAGCTCAAAATCATCAGGAGCAATCTGCTTAAGCCTGTCAACAGAAAAGCTTGCCTCTGTGTCTATATAAATAACCTTCTTCTTGTTTCTAACAACATTAACAGCCGCAATCATGGCTAAAGTGGTTTTCCCAGAACCAGAAGGCCCAAATAAAGTAGTCACTATATCTGTTTCATAGCCCCCTGCCAGAAAATCATCCATGTCCTGATTGCCAGAGGAGATTTTTTTAGCCAATGTGTCCTTATTCATATAAGCTGCTATTATAACCTCCTTAATATAAGTTTCCCATAAAAATCCGAAAGGTTTTTAACAGATATTATACATCCATTAAATATGAAAAAATCAACAGCTGCCCTTGTGCTTCTGGTCTTGTTTATCATATCATTCTTTTTCAGATTTTACTTCTTTTACAACACTGAAACCTATGACAATGATCAGGCCTACTATGTAATAAGACAGGTAGAGAGCATAAAATCATCTAAAACAGCCCTTTACGATGATCCATTGAGTTATGGGGGCAGAGAGAATGTATTTTCATCTGGCTTTTATTATATGCTTTACCTGTTTAGCATTTTCTTTCCAGAAGACATTGTATTAAAATTTATCCCAAATATATTAGCATCTACAACCATTGTTTTGATATATTTTATAGTTAAGCAAATAACAAAAAATCCTTTTGTTGCCCTATTTTCTTCTTTTATAGGAATATTTATTCCAATCTATCTGCTTGAAACAACAAATACAATCTCTCCAAACACCGTTGCTGTTCCGATGTTTCTATTCTGCTCTTACCTGTTCCTTAATATTGAGCCTAAAAAAGAATGGACAATCATACTGTACATAATCTCATTATTGATATTCTCTGTAGTCTCAGCTGCAAGCATCATATTCATAATGTGCCTCTTGCTTCATATAATATTGCTAAAGGTTGAAAATATGTCTTTGACAAAGATCAAGAAAGAGACGATCATATTCTCTATCTTTTGCGTGCTGTGGGTGCAGTTCTTGCTCTTCAAAAAAGCATTGCTCTCGCATGGGCCCTATGTTGTTTGGCAGAATATTCCTTTTGAATTCATAATAAACTACTTCTCTGAGATCAATATCCTTCTAATTATCTACTTTGTGGGCATTGTGCCGTTTTTTTATGCGCTTTACATTATTTACAAGTATTTTTTTCAGAAAAAAGAAGATATAAGCTTCTTTATCTCAATTGTCTCGATCACAACAATGCTTCTCATATTCAGGTTGATAAAACTAGATCTGGGATTAATTCTGCTTGGTATTTGCTTTACAATCTTTTTTGGTATTTATTATCGTGATTTAGAGCAGTATTTGGATAAAACACGTTTCAAGAAATTCAAGTTTTGGCTTTTCATTTCCCTTGTAATTGCTTTTTTGATTACTTCTATTCTACCATCTTACAATCTTCTTGAAAATAGGCAGACTGTCAACGCGCATTCAATTTCAAGCTTAAAATGGATCGAACAAAATACCCCAAAAGACAGTGTCGTGCTTGGAACTGTTGAGGAAGGAAATCTTATTACTTCTGTTGCAAAAAGAAGAAGTGTGATAGACAACAATTTCCTATTAATTTCTGATGTTAATCAGCGGCTTGAAGACATAAAAACAATATATACTTCATCAATTGTCGTGAAAGCTCTTGAGCTGGTTGGTTTTTATGGCGTTGATTATCTTTTAATAGATCAGGCAAAAGAAGAATATGAAATTGACGACTTAAGATATAAAACCAGTGATTGTTTTAGGCTTGTACATTCCAACAAAGATATTAAAGTATACAAGGTGCTTTGCAAAGTAGAGAAAGAGAAGATAGAGTAAAGGAAAATCAAAAATGAATGAAAACAAAAAAATAAAAATAATGAAATACCTTGGCATTGTATTTTCAATGGTTGTCATATTTTCAATATTAATTCATCATTATTCTATACATAGCTCCTTTATTATTAACGACAGCACTTATGACACCATAAGAAAAGTTAAATTTGGTCTTACAGAAGACAATCTTGTGGAGAAGAGCATTTACTCAAAATCAGGTCATGTGCTTGGACTATTTACAGAGAAATTAGAATATAATATAACAGACCATGAGAAATTAATATTTATTGCAATAATAGTCGTGTTTGCAATAGTGTTGTTTTTAATCTATCTCTTGACAAGTAAGAATTACATAGTGCTGTTTATTCTTCCTTTGTCTCCTTTCTTTTTGAATATATTTACCGAATTTTCAGATATTTCGCTTGCCGTTATGTTTCTTCTGGCTTCCCTTTTCTTCATGAAGACCGGCAAATATATGCATGTAATTGGCTTAATTATGTTCTCCATTACTGCATATCTCAATTTTTATCTTGGTGTGTTTGGCTGGATCATGCTATTGTTCCTTGAACAGAGAAAAGTGCAAAACAAAATGCAAAACAGCAGGTTCTACGTGATAAAGCTGGCAGCTTATATAATTCCTTTGATTTTTTTCTTTGATATCTCAAAAATCAACAGTTATTTTTTTCAAAAAACAGCCCTAGAGAGGATATTTGTAGAATTTGGCGCTTACAATGGTATTGCAATCGCCACTTTCATAATGATGTGCATTGGCTTGTATATGTTTAGGGATGAAAACAGGATAATTAATGTTGCTTTTGTGGCTGCGATAGTCATATCATTTGTTCATTTGATTACAGGATTAATCATCATAAATGGGATTGCTGTATATTTAGCATCAAAGCTCATTATAAGAATGATTGAGGAGAGATGGGAAAGCAGCGTCTTGAAGCAAATCTCAGTTATCTTGATATTTTGTGTTATTGTGTTCTCTGGTGTATCATTCATGCATGAAGTTGGTTCTAAAAAAAGTGAAGCTGATCTGATCGATGGATTGCTCTGGTTAAAAGACAATTCAGCAAGCGATGCAGCGGCATTTACACACCACAAATACGGCTACAAAGTAAAATTCTTTGCAGAAAGGCCCATACTTCTTGACACTGACCTTGCCTTAATAAAAAATTCAAGAGAGAAATATGATGACAGCACAGAGATATTCAACTCAAGAAATCTTGAAAAGACAAGCTCCTTACTTGAAAAATACAGGATAAAATTCATAATAATTACAGATGAGATGAAGCAGGGATTAGTCTGGAATAAGAATGAGGAAGGCTTAGTTTTTGTGCTGGAGAACAATCCTCAGTTTGAAAAAGTTTATGAGAATTCTAATGTTGATATATATGAATTTTCTATCTCTTCTTAATCTTAATAACATCACCCAAAGTCAATGTGTTTGAATTAGTTTGTTTTTCAAATGATCTATAGTCTTGAAATTTTACCTCTTCTACAAGTTTAATTCCCAAAAAGCCTTCAATCTTTCTTGCAAGCTTGATGCTTGGCTCCATTTTGCCTGTTTCAAGGTGATGAATAACAGATTCCTTTTCATTTATCTTCTTGGCAAAATCTTCCTGCTTAATGTCCTGGCGCTCTCTTGCGACCTTGATTTTGAGAGCAAAATCCTCAACAATCATTTCCTCAATTTCATCTACAGGCTTCTTCTCCCTTACTTGAACTGGTGCCTCTTTTTGAATAACTGGTTTTGCTTTCCTAAGCACTTTCCCGTATTTTGCACATCTCTTGCATAGCTTAAGCTCAGTACCTTCGACATTTGTAATAAACAAGAAAGACTCACTGCCACACATTTCGCATTGCATAATTCTCAGAAATTTCATCTCTTTATATTTATTTCTATCAAAGATCATAAAGAATTAGAATAATTTATATAAGCAACGATCTTTAATAAGCTAGAATGATAATCTGCGTATCTGGCACACCAGGAACTGGGAAAACTACGCTAGCGAAAAAGCTAGCAAAAGACTTTGGGTTAAAATACATCAGCGGCAATTCCATTATCACAAAATACAAGCTTTCAGAGGGGTATGACAAAGCCAGGAGATGCAGGATTGTTGACAAGAAAAGGTTCTCAGCTGCTGTTTTAAAGGAATATAATAAATTTAATAACATGAATATTATTATTGACTCGCACTTAAGCCATTTCCTGCCTAGCAGCAAGGTAAAAGCATGCATTATCTGCAGATGCAGTCTAAAAAACATTGAAAAAAGACTGAAAAAAAGAAGATACAGCAAAGCAAAAATAAGGGACAATCTTGATTGCGAAATCTTCGAGTTAATAGCTAATGAAGCTGCTGAGAAAGG
>JANQNG010000060.1 GCA_028279685.1 Candidatus Nanoarchaeia archaeon
ACCCATAATTTTTTTCTTTTCTTTTTATCTTATTCTTAGAAAACGTAGTTAAACAGGAACACCTACAAAAACATTATGCTTATCTCTAATTATTCTCACTTTGATCTTTCCTTTTGCTTTATCGCATTTCCTGACGAGAATATTTCTATCATCGGCAACAGCAATCATCTCTCCTTTATTCCTTCCTCTGCACTTTACTTCAGCTTCAATAATCTGATTTTTCTTAAATGGCTTCGGCAATTCGTTATCTTTTACAATACCAAACGGATTAGTTTTCTCAGGATCTTTCATAATCAGTTCAACATTGTATTCCTTTTCCCATTGCTTTAGTTTTTCATAGAATTGCTCCCAAGACCATTGTTTGACAGGATTTCGGCCTCTTTTATAATTGAGGAAATTCTGAATCCCTATCGTCGGGAAATTACTCTTAATCTCCTTTGAGAATGCAATGACTTCTTTCATCTCCTCATCGTTATAGCTTGGTACAAGCAAAGGAGCGAGCAACACATCAACTTTTTTCTTATTGCAATAGAGAATCATCTCTTTAATATGATCAACATTATGAGATGCCCCTGAAAGTGCAGAAGCAATTTTTTTGTTGAGCGTATTAAGAGAGATATTCAGGCGTGTCAATTCTGCTTTTTCAAAAACATCAATAAGTTTTTCTGTTAAGAGTATTCCGTTAGTATTGATCGATATAATCTTTACTTTTGGAATATCTTTTCTTATCATGGTGATGAGATCAAGCAGTCTTGGATAGAGTAATGGTTCTCCTTGCGGATTGATGTTGATTTCAACAGGATGCTCTTTAATAGCCACAATTTTCTTCAATTCCTCGACGAGATATTCTGCTTCAATAACAACATCTGTTTTATGATTCACTCCTTCATAAACAGAGCAGTAGATGCAGTTGAGATTGCAGCCAGTATTGGGTTTAATCTCGATGCAATTGCTTCCTCTATCTACGATGCCAAATTCATTGCTTCCAATCAATGGAATTCCTGAGTTCATATGAATGTAAGTTGTTTTTTTCTGCTTATTTATGTTGATAAGGTTCTTGAATCCCTTATCAAGAAGAAAAGAAAATCTTTTTTCCGCTTTTTTTCCACTACAATCAAAATTAATGGAATTATTTGATATACTGAATTGTCCAATAGCTTCAAGATCTTTATTCTCAAGAAAGAAATAGTATTTTTTTAGAAAGATTACTTTCACTTTGTTGCTCATCTTCAAAAATGTCAGTTCCTTGAATGTCAACTCCGCCATGCCTTGAAGAAACCGATCTTATTTTTAAATGTGTGTGCAAATAGATTTAAATATTGCTTTCTTGTTCCCATACGTATGGGGGATAAACTCAAGATAACCTATGAGGTTCTTTTCGATATGCTGAGGAATGAACGCAACAGAGAAGAGCTGCAGCCTGTCGACAGAGAATTCTATGATGATGTTGAAAAATATCTCGAGGAGAAGAGTAAATTAGTGGATACTTCAGATAACTTATTTTCAATCGCAGAAGCTGAAAAAGCCAAAACACAGCTGCTGAATCTTAAGAAAATTATCAAAGAGTTTTTTGAACGCAGAGAGAAGAAAATCATCAATCTTGCCGTTTCTAAGGCCAAAACAGGCTCTGATTTGGTTGATACAAGCACTATGCTGTCGAATGAGCTTGAACTCTACGATGAGCTTTTTACGGTGCTTTCAAAAGAAAGAGGAAAGACGCTTGACCCTCTTCTCCATCTTCAAAGGGCTTCAATAGTGCAAAAAAAAGAGGAAGAGCCTGAGATATCTGAGTCTGTGGAGAAGCAAAAGGAGGAAATTCCTGATGTTATCAGTGAGTCTGAAGATGATCTTATAGAAGAACAACCTTCTGGAATAAAGATCGCTATTAAATCAGCTATTCCAAGATTTGTAGGCAAAGACATGAACGCTTATGGGCCTTTCGAAATAGGCCAGGAAGCAAAATTGCCAAAGGAAGTAGCAGATGTTCTGCTGAGGAAAGAAAAGGCTTCACTTATTGACCAGTAAGCTTTATAAAGCACTGATTATTCTCTCGATGTATGGAAGCTACAATAGCTAATTTCAGGCAAGGAAAGCACAGTATCACATACAATCAGATGGTGGTTTATGTTGATGGTGTTACAAAGAAAGCTGATGCTGAGAAATTAGTTGGCAAGAAGGTTAGCTGGACAACTCCTGCTAACAAGAAAATCATAGGCAAAATCACTGCAGCACACGGCAATAAAGGCGCAGTGCGAGTTCTCTTTGAGAAAGGCATGCCTGGACAGGCACTTTCCGCAAAAGTAAAAATAGAATAACATTCATACATGAATACTATTAAGAGTCTTTCGTATATTTTTTATTTGTGTTTCAACTCCTCTGAGAATAAGTTTGAGTTCATCATCTGTTGTCTCAATAGTAATTTCTTCAAATAATCTCTTGATTTCTTTATTGAATTGCACTAAGGGTTTGGTTTGGGGGGTATGTGATTCTGCACTTTCAATTTCTGCTATTTGGTCGCATAAATTCTGCAGACTCGATACCGTGCTTCTTTCAACACTTTTTTCAGGATGCAATGCTGTTGTGTTAAGTTCTTCAATATGATTATCTATTGCTGTAAGTAATCTATCCTGTACTCCAACAATCTTTCCTACAAGTTCTTCAGTGTCAATCATTTTATTCTCTCCCTATTAAATCAGCTGCGCCTGCACCGAGCATAGCTAAAATGCTGATTGCTGCAACAGATTTGTATATGTCTTGAAATGTCCCTAGACTGTCGACGAATCCGTAAATCCAAAGGACGAATACGATAGTGACCAGTGCAGTAATATATATAACTATCGCTCTCAATGGCAGGAATTTGGTATGTCTTATTTCTTTCACTCTTCTGAAGCCTGAGAAATAGATGAAGATAATTACCATGGCCAATGAAAGGATAAAAAGGAAATGTGCTTTTGTCATAGAAAGATCATGGCTGATCTTCGTTCCATAGACAAATGCAAAATGACCAACAATACCTGCGAATGCGCCGATAAATCCTTTAATGACATCTCTATAGGTGACTCTTGTCAATGGATGTAAAGACGATTTCTTGAGATCTTTCTCGAGTTTTTCAAGCTTTTTCAGCTCGTCCATTTCAGAATGCTCAATAGCTTCTACTTTTTTCTCATGCCGAATCTCAGTTTTTTCTAGCTGCTCTAATCGTTCTCCTCTTATCTCAAGTTTTTTCTCTTCTGCAAGAATCTGATTTTCTTTCTCAAGAACTTGTCTAAGCTCTGCTTCAAGATTATCTGTCTTCTTCTTTTTTGTTTTCTTTGCAGCTTTTTTTCTGTTTTTCTTCTTAGGAGCTTTTTTAGAACGTTTTTTAGGTTTCTTTCTACTCTTCTTCGTAGATTTCTTTTTTGTAGCTTTTTTTTGCTTCTTAGCCATGCTATTTCATAAGAAATCCCTATTATAAATATTACGATTTATATGGATGAAACGTTACCGTGCTCCCTGATCTAATGATGTTGCCAAAGTGGTCATTGTCATTACCAATGCTGCAATTCTTTCTCCACTTTTTCCTTCCAGCTTTCAACGATATTCATGATAATATCTCTAACTGCTTTTTGATCGCGTATATTATATACAAAAAGATAACCTCCTCCATCAAGATTATTTTGTTTTCTCTCGAGTATCTCTTTCTCATAGAGTTTCTTCACAGAGCGTTGTATTGTAGAGAGATTCAGCTTGAGTGTTTTCGCAAGTTCTTCAGTGGTAAACCATTGCTTCTGCTTCATCATATAATCAAGCAGCTTGTAATCTGCTTTTGTGAGTGCGAGAGCGCATTTGACGACCTCTTCGAGCCGAAATTCCTTGCATGCGAAGTTAATCATAGCCATGGTGTGAGTTCCCTGTTTATGAAATTATCTAATTGGTTAGCGATGCAGCAAGTATTCTCTTGATTTCGCTCTTTAATTGCTCTTTTGGCAAAAATCCGACAATTCTGTCTTTCTCTTCTCCTGCTTTTGTGAGGAGTAATGCAGGAATACCTGTTATCGCATACTCTTGGGCTATCTCGGGATGATCTTCAGTGCTGAGTTTTGCAAATTTGAGCGTTCCTTCAAATTCTCCGCTGAGTTCCTCAAAGACAGGGCCCATCATTTGGCAAGGACCACACCATGATGCCCAAAAATCGATCAGGACAGGAATATTAGATTTCTTCACCTCTTCCTCAAAATTTTTTTCATTCAAATGTACAATCGCCATTTTTTTTACCTCCTTACTATTACAGTACTGCTATAAAATGGCAGTTATATTTAAAGACTGTGGAGTACTGTTTTATTCGATTGAAAAACAGCAGCACCTGTTGCTCATTTTTTCTGCTTTTCCGAAAAAATAGAAAGGTTTATAAACAATAATGTATAGAAATATTATAACAGTATACATTTTCCCACACTGATTCCGATGGAGAAACAAATACTTGCTGCAGGATACGCAGGAGCAGAAGAATACTTCCTTAAGTTAGTGCTTCCTATTATGTTTGGATGTATAGGAGCATTCTTTATCACCACGTTTATGTTCAACTTGCCAATGTATATCGGAGTAGCATTTGTAGTGATAGGTTGCATCTTTTCATTTGTTTACCCTTATGCAAATTATGAGCAAAAAAAAATAAGCATTCATGAGAATCTTCATCTGTTTATTACTTATGCAGGAACAGTTTCAACACTTGATATCAGCAGATCAATGTTCTTTAAGAAATCTTCAGAGAAAAGAAAGTTCGGTGAAATTTCAGACTACTGTGCAAAAATTGTTTATTTAGCAAAAGCATGGAATCTCGGATTTGCTAACGCCTGTAGAAGAATAGCGAAATTTTCACCCTCTGCTATTCTTGGTGATTTTTTTGATAGATTAGCGGCAGTGCTTGACTTCGGTGAAGATCTTGAAGTATTTCTGACGGCGGAACAAGATGCGGTTATGTCAGAATATGCATCAGAATACAGGAAATCATTGGAGAATATTCGCGCTATGCAGGAAGTTTTTATTAGCATCACCATTAGTATAGCATTCGCGATCAGTTCTGCATTATTGCTTCCATTATTGATGGGTACGGAAATTACCGTCGTGATACGCTACTGCCTTGTTGGACTTATCTTTGTTGATGTGCTTTTGATTATGATGATTAAATTTTTCATACCTTCAGATAGACTCTGTCATAAACTGAAAATCAAAGATGAAGGAACAAAAATGCTTAACAGAACAACCATGATTGTTGCACCGGTTTGTCTCATTATCTTTGTTTTGCTTTTTTTTTTGGTGAAAGGACTTCCGTTTATTTTTTCGGCTGCTGCTGCGGTAACACCATTAGCGATAGTAGGGTTATATGCAAACAAAGAGGAAAATATTGTGTTTAAGAGAGATAAAGCATATCCTTCTTTCATTAGAGCATTAGGATCGACAATTTTTGCAAGACAAGGAGGTGTTATCAGTTCATTGATGGCGTTACGTGTCCATGATTTCGGGGTGCTTCAGCAAACAATCATTAATCTCTACCGAAGACTTCGATTAGGATCTGAAAAAATGTTTTCCTGGACAAGATTTGCAGGAGAAAGCGGTTCAAATCTGATTACCTATTTTACACACATCTTTGCTGAATCAGTGTATATTGGAGGCAACGCAGAAAAGATTGGAAGAATTATCAGCGATAATTTTCTTCGCATCCTCAATCTTCGCAAATTGCGGATTCAACTTGCAGCTGGTATGCGCGGTGCGTTATATGGTGCTCTTGTAGGATTCGTCGTGACTATCTATATGAGTGCGACTATTACAGAAATACTTTCAGGCATGTTTTCTGGGGCATTTCAATCTGATCAGATATCAGGTAATGCTGCTGCATTATTCGCTTCCGTGTTACCTGCAGTGCCTCCTGTTGATATGGTTACTATTGGGATGTATATAGCATTTATGATTATTATTCATTCGTTGATCAGCTCTGCGGTAATCAAGATGATTGACGGAGGTAAAATAGAGGCTATGTTTATTGACTTTCCTCTCATGATGTGGATAGGAGCAGTTCTGAGCTGGATACTTCCGAGAGTGAGTAGATGGGCTATGGGAACGCTCGTTTCAGGAGATGCGCCAGCATGATTTATCGTTCCATTAAATGATAGAATGCATCAAAGATGGGCATGGATGTATTGATGGTTAAAAATTTAGCATCGAAAGCTTCTGCGAGCCCTTCGAGCTGCAAAATGTGTTTTTTTAATCTGTTTGCGTAGAGTTCTTTCATTCTTCCTGAAAGAAATGTCTTCAGCACAGAAGAGTTTTCAGCATCCTCGAGAAGCACATCACCTTCAAGTTCAAGATCAAGCTCTGTTTTGTCGAGTGTCTGTATCAAGACGATTTCGCTCTTCTTGAAAAGCAGCAGGGTCTCTTTAAGTTCTTCAATACTATAGAGGAAATCAGAAATAATAACCACTAACGCTTTTGATTTAATCATGTTTTTGTAGGGGTATATGCTTTCGTTGAATTTTGATTTTCCTTTGACTTTATGTTTGTTGAGCATTACAATAAGGTTAGCAAGTTTGTTCATTCCTTTGCTTGTTTTGTAGAACTCAAGTTCATTGGCAAATGTTGAAAATTCAAATTTCTCATTGTTCTTCAATGCCATATAGGCAAATCCTATTCCAAGCATGGATCCATATTCGAATTTACTTATTGAATTGCCATAGTCCATGCTTGAGCTGCTGTCGAGAATGATATGGAGTGTGAGATTGCGTTCCTCCTCGTAATTCTTCACATAGAGACGTTCTGTTTTACCGAATAGCACCCAGTCAATTTTTCGTATCTCGTCGCCAGGAATGTATTCTCTGAACTCTTTGAATACTAATCCCGAACCCCCTAATTTTGTTGTTCTGTTTCCCTGATACTGTGTATTGATCTTTCTTTTCAACGCTATCTGAAAGCGGTCTATTTGCTTAAGAAAACCTGTGTCTATTTTCATAGGACTACCTACAACAGTGCTTTGATAACGTCGTCAGGAGTCATGCCTTCTTTCTGCGCTTTGAAGCTCAGTACAATCCTATGTCTCAGCACAGGCAACGCCATGTCCTCAATATCTTTTGCGCTGACGAATTTTCTTCCTGACAAGAGTGCGTGTGCTTTTGCGGCCATGATCAGGCCAATTGATGCTCTTGGTGATGCACCAAATTCTATAAATTCTGGATTCGTGCGAGTCTTATTAACTAAGGTGACTACTTTGTTTTTAAGATCATCAGCGATAGGCACTTGCTTTGTCAATGTTTGCAGCAATACCAATGATTGTGCTTTCAATAATGGATGAATTGCAGTTTGTTGTTTTGCTCCTGTGTATCGATTAACAATTTCGAGTTCGTCATGAATAGGAGGATAATTAACAATAATTTTCAGCAAGAAACGATCAGTCTGTGCCTCCGGCAAAGGATAAGTTCCTTCTTGGTCGATAGGATTTTGCGTTGCAAGTACGAAGAATGGTTTATCTAGCTGGAATGTTTCATTGCCTGTAGTCACTTGTTTCTCCTGCATGGCTTCTAGCAGTGCAGATTGTGTTTTTGGCGTTGCTCTGTTAATTTCATCTACAAGAATCATGTTTGCGAAAATAGGTCCTTTTTGGAAATTGAATACTTTCTTTCCTTTAACATCATCAATAACATATGTGCCTGTGATATCCGAAGGCATCAGATCAGGGGTGCACTGAATTCTTGCAAATTTAAGATCAAGTACTTTAGACAATGTTTTGATTGTTAATGTCTTTCCTAATCCTGGAAGACTCTCCAATAGTGCATTTCCATCGCAGAGCAGAGCTACAAGAATTTGTTCAACCACCTCTTCCTGACCGACAATCACATGAGAGATGGCTTTCCTGACGTTTGCAAAGGTTTCTTTAAGTTTACTGATATTCTTCACGTCTATAGCCATGGGTAAAACACCTCTTTTTTTATAGGATAGTCATAGTATTAAAAGATTGCTACTTTTGACCTCTTCTTCTGAGTTCTTCCTCAACTTTATTAATGTATTTGTATTCTTGTGTCAAGCGATCTGTGCCTTGGACATCCATACTTCCTCCTACATCATAGGCATACTCTTGAGTGGTAAATTCGTTAGTTTCTAAAGGAACTTCTTCATTGAGGTCAATGCTATTGAGATTTTCTTGGATCATAATATTGAGCGCCTGATCGCCGAGTTGAGCAACTTCAGGATCGCCATAAATATCTTCTGTTTGGTTGAAAATAATCTCGGGAATCTCTTCAATCTTGCCTGAGCCTATAGCGTTGATGCTATTACTAAAGAATTTTCCTATACTGCCTGTGTCGATGCTTTTTGCGACATCTTCGTAATCAACAACATAAGTGTTATGTGCTGCGACAAACACAGCAGCAAAACCTATGAGAAAAATAAGCAACGTTTGTATGAAGAGTCTCTTGTATTTCACCATGCTTCCCATGTAAACATGATTCATTCTTTCAAGAAGATCCTCGTTCATTGCCTTTACCATGAACGCATCATTGCCAAGGTTATCTTTCGCTGTTCTAAGAATTTCTGTCAAAGAAGGATTTTTTTCTTCAACTTTCTTCAAAGGGGTTCTTTTCAAGGTGTGTATGAGTTTGATGGTGAAGAAAATTAATGCGATAGCGAGTGAGATGAAAGGAGAGAAATTCGCCATAGAGAATATGGTACTTACGATCAGAAATAATAATACGCTATCAAGAAATGCTGTAAGGAAAGCTATCTTGAACAGTTCGAATTCAAGTTGATCAAAAAGCTTTTGGATTTCCATCGTAACTAAGGTTGCAATAATGCAAGTTCATCGAGAGCTTCCTCGAGGTCATCAGTACATTGCGTCAGTTCTGCGTCAGCATCTTCATAGAGGTTCTTATAGTTCGTTGCTTCAACCTGAAGTGTATTGCGTTCACTGAGATAACGATCGCGTTCCTCTTGTAGTCGTATGATGTCTGATTGTAACGTACTTAGTCTCGAATCAAGATCAGTGATCTGGGCAAGCTTTTCAGCATAAAGGGTATCATATTTCCTAATATCCTGTTCAGTCGAGTTAAGATTTTCTCTGATGATGCTCAGTTCATAGTTTGCGTTGTCGAGCTGGAGTCCACATTGTTTGAGATCGCGTTCTGCTGTTTTTCGTTCAAGCGTGCTTTCTACTAATGAATCCTGGAAAAAGACTGAGTATCCTGCAACAACGAGGATTGCAAGCATCAGCAGAAAGAAGATGAATAGGTTAATCCTTTTCCCGATAAGTCGCTTCTTTTGAGTTGTTGCTTTGACACTTACGCCAGGAACTTCAAGAACATCATCAACTTTTTTACTAGCTTTTTTTCTTCTCTTATGTTCCTTTATTTTGATTGAAAAGTCTTTCATCCTGATCTCTCCAACAGTTTTCGAATAATAGCTTCAAGGAAGAAGAGACACATCGCAGCAATAAGGAATGGCATCCTGTAGCTGTCTCTCTCCGTGATGCTCCGTCTGCTCACTTCTATGATATAACTGATAATTTCTTCTTTGTTTTCAGGTTTAAATACTTTTCCTCCAGTGTCTGCAAATGCCTCGTTGAGGACTCTCTCCGAGAGGCCTGGTTGTTCATATTCTTTCTTGTAGTTGACCCCAATTTCCTCTCCTAGGAGCTGTTCAAATCCATAAGTTTCAGGGATGACGACAGTGGAATATACATCCTCATCAAGGGAGGTAAAGTTGAATCCTTCAAACGAAGGGTAGGTGACAGAATGTAAAGTGATGGCTAAGGGAGTTTGATAATGAGCATCATCATAGGAGATAGCGAAATCTTTTTTTCGTTCAGGATCCCCTATGAGCCAATTAATAGTGCGAGTGAGAATTCTTGAGTTTTCGCTTGAAAGCACATTACCTAAATTACCGTCGCTTTGGAAGACATTAAATGTTGCCACTCTTCCAACACCGAAATGACTTGCCATAAGAGCAGGTCTTCCTGTCTCTGTTGCGAAGAGCATATAGCGTTCATGTTTTGGTAACACTTGATTGTAGCCGTAGAGTGTTACATCATTGAAATCAAGATCTTTGGTGATGAAATGATCAGAACGTATAGGAAAGATTGAAAATGCCTGATCAGCAGTATCATCAGGATCTCCAAAGAGCACATTGAGTCTGTTCCTCTCGCTTGCTTTGAAATAAACTCCTCCACTAAGCATTGCTACATCTCTAAGAAGTTCTTCATTGTAGTATTCTCCTAATGAGACAGTATATACTTTTATGCCTTTTAATCCTAAAGTGCGTGCAGTGTCTCTGAGTGTATGCATATGCTGTTCATTGCTTGTTAGTCCATCAGAGATGTAGATAATATTTTTTGAGCCTCCTGTTCCTTTGAGCATTTCATAGGCGCCAACAAGTCCTATGTGTACATATGTTCCTGATCCTGAGTCAAGTTGTGTGATTTTCTCGATAATTTGTTGTTTGTTTGTCAGCAGTGGTACAAGAGGAGAAACCTGATAAGCGTTAACATCAAATGCCAGAACACCTAAACTGTTGAAGCGGTTGAGATCTTTTGTAATCTCAACAGCAAGCGCCTTTGCTGTGTTGAGTTCCTTTCCTTGTTGTTCAACATCAACCCAATAGATTTCACCTGTTTCCTCGTTAACACGTCGTTCTCTAGAGACAACAGATTGGAAGCTTGAGGAACGATCCAAAGAGATGACAATATTGGCGTTATGGCTTTTCTTTTTCGCAGCACCTATAGTCACAGGAAGTAATGTTTCCAGCGCTGAATTCTTATAATCTCCATAGTCAAAACTATGGAATCCTCCGATGACGAAAAGACCATTACTCTCTTCAAGATACTGAGCAAGTTTGTTGACATCACCAATATCTTTGTACGGCATGTCTTCGAGGACAACAGCATAGTACGAATCGAGCGATGCTGGTAATGAAGCCATGTGCTCAACGTCGTAGAATTGTTGAAGTAACTCGAGCAATGGAGTAGTTTTTTTTGAGATGAGAAGAACGAGAGGTTTCTCAGTGGTCCTAACTGCTTTAAAGTAGATGTTGTTTTCGCTAAAATGATCTGGTGTGGAAATTCTTGCCATAAGTCTATGGTTGCCTTTAGTGAAATTCAGCTCAAAATCAAACCATTCTTGATCATAGAATCCATCAAGTAGAATTTCTTCGTCGACTGAGAACGTCAGCTCATACGCGTTCATGTTGAATGTATTCACTTTAACGCGGTATCGTGTAGGACTTTCTTCCCATACTTTTGTAGGTCCTTCAATAGTAACGGCAGCGTCTCGCATCTCCGAAGAAAGATCAATATAACTAATAGTGGTATTAAGAGATATCGCTTTTTCAGTAAGTTCAAGAATATTTTCCCCTGTGCTGTCCTGGAAATCGCTAATAATCAGTAGGTTTTCAAACTTTTTTGTGTTGAGAAGGATAGCTTGTTTCAAGGGAGAATGTTCTCCTGCAGCAATGATGGATACTTCTGTATCCATACGTTTACTCAATTCTTTTTCTAGCGTGTTGACAAATGAAGTATCGTACAGATCCATCGAAGTACTTTGATCCCAAAGAATGTGCACTTTAGGATCTCCTTGGAGTTCTTTTGTTATATCTTTGTAAGGTCCTGCAAGTGCTATAATGAGTAAGGTTATGATGATGGTTCTTGAGAGAATCATGAGTATTCTATAAGGGATTTTTCTTCTCTGATAGCGAATGTCAGATGTTGAATTGCCATCTCTCTTGACGAACGCTCTTGTGATAATAATGACAATGAAGAGGAAGAATGGAATGATAAGATATAGCATTTTCGGAGAGGCCAGCATTAGAAATCCCCCCTCGTTTTCACATAGATCAGTTCGATTAGTACGAAGATTAAGAGCAGCACCAATGCAGTGGTTGTGTATTCTTTCTTGTCAAATGCAGATTCTTTTTCAGCAAAGGGTACGCTCAGGGTTTGCGATAAGTCTTTTGTTGTTTTTGATTCATCGATCGAGAGAAGATTAGCAGCATATTGGCTATTGCCAATTTGATAGAATCCAGTCCATGCAAAATCTACAGCAGTAGTGGATTGTTTTCTGCCAGGATATTTGACGGTAACAGGTTGTGCAAATTCGAGAAATTCAGCAGTTTTCTTATTATATTTGCTGATGTGCTCTTTTTCGAGAAGATAATCAATGGCTCTCTTCCAGAATTTATGATGATCAATCGTTGCGGAGAAATCAGAATATTCTTTTTGTAAACCATAATAGAGTATCTTCCCCCGTCCTAAAGGATAGGTTGCAATGATGGAGAAATTACCTGTGCTGTCTGTCGCAATTGTTTTTGTTGTTGCAATAGGCTTGAATTTGAGGAATTGATTTACCGTTCCAAAATTAATGTCGAAGAAACCTTCTTGAGGTGCAATAATATCTTTGTCCGGGCCGAGTTCTATGATTGTTTCTTGTCCTGTTCCTGAATATGATAAAGGCAGCAAGGCCTGGAAATCAATGTTGAGTAGCTGAGGTTGCGCAACAATGATGAGTTTGGCACCATCTCGTATATGGTCTCTCAGCTTTTTCATAGTGCCTGGGAGCATCATGTTGGTATTGACATTATTGATGATAATCAAATCATAGAGTTCTGGTGTAAATGAAGTAGGAGGAGATATTTCCTCAATGTCAAGATAAGGTAAATAAGTAATGGCTGTTTCGAAGATAACGTCAATCGTGTTTGTAAGGTATAATGTTCTATAGCGTTGCTCTGATTCCCCGACGAAGTATAAAATATTATCAGTAGAGAAGTCATCTTTGTTATCAATAATAATTTCTATTGCTCCTTTCGGAATAGGGGTGATGGTGATTTTCTTGACTTCTCTAGGGCCTAGTGAGACAGGATCTTTTTTCACGGCAAGATCTCCTCCTTTGAGTTGCCAGTGCACGGTTTCGTTGACTTGGTTGAAATTTTTTATGGTGAGCTCTAATTCTTCTCCTCTCATTTGCATCCCGATGAATCCGATGTTTGCAATTCTTGATGAGAAGTCTTTGAAGATTACTTTTGCGTCTTTTCCTTCAACGAGGTTCTGAAAATAGGCAAGATTGAGATTTTCTTCAAGAAAATCGCTGAGAATGTAGATGGTTGAGCCTTTTTCTGCTTTCTCTAATGCAAGAAGCATGGAGGAACCTAGTTTGCCTGGCGTGTCTGTTGTATCGACTCGTGATAGTAATGTTTTGGTTCTGAATCCTGTTTCTTTCTCTGCTATGACGAAAGGATGATCTCTTGCGAAAATGATGGTGTTACGTTCTCCGAGATTTTCTTCGAGATAGGATTTTGCTGCGGAGAATCGTGATTGTGAATCAAAGAGAGCATTCATGCTTGCGCTGCCATCAATGACAAAAATAACATCGTCTGCTTTTGTTTCCGAAGTAGTAGGCAGGAATGGTCTTAGTAATGCTAAGATGAAGAGAAGCAATATTAAGAGCTGGAGGAAAAGCAAGAAATTTCTTGAAAGGAACTGAAATAGTGCCAAAAATTTGCTTTTTCCCTGATCACGCAGGAAGAACATCAGTGAAGGCACTGTTTGCTTTCTTGGTTTTGGTCTAATGAGGTAGAAGAGGATCAATGCAGCAGGTAAAGCTAGAAAATAAATCCATTGTGGTTCAAGAACGTATTGTACTAACATAGGAGACCCCTTTTTTATCCATAGGAGTGAGGGGTATTTATAAACTTTACGAGGAGGAGAAGGCTTTTCTGTGGAACATTCATCGAAAGCATTATAAAAGAGTAAGAATGAATCCTTGTATGGATCTTAAGCTTCCTAAACCCCAAGTATACGAGATGAGTGCTTCTTTGATGAAAAGGCTGCTTTCGCTGGTGGTTGATCTGTATATTGTGTTTATTGTGGTGGTTTCTCCATTCTCTTCATTATTTCCAAAAGAAGTGAAGTTTTCTTCGGGGTTGGTGTTGCTTGTTTTTTCTATCTCTCTATTGGCGCTTTGCTATTTTTCATTCTCTGAGCTCTGGGCAGGGCAAACCATTGGTATGAAATTGATGGGATTGCATATTGTTGCAGATACGAAGTTTACTTTGCTTAAGTCAATATTAAGGAATATTTTTGCATTGCCTTTTTTTCCTTTTATTTTACTCTGGGTTATAGAGCCTTTGGCATTATTATTTGGAGGAAAGAGAATTATGGAAAGAATTACAGGTACAAGAACAGTAGAATTTATTACTATGCAAGGGAGTGAATTAGTATGAAAGAGAAGAAGAAAAAAAGAAGTAATTTTTGGATATTGTTAGCGATTATTATTATTTTATTTGCATTTAGTACATTAATATCAGGATGTGTTGCGCTGTTTGTATCTTCTCCTGAAGTTATTACAGGCAATGTCGCTATTATTCCTGTTGTTGGTCCTATTACTACATTTGGAAGTTCAGGATTATTTGATGAAGATGTTGTTGTTTCCTCTGAAATTGTTAGGAAGATAGAGAAGGCTGCTGAAACTGATTCGGTTAAGGCGATTGTGTTTGAGATTAATTCTCCAGGGGGATCTGCAGTAGCGTCTGATGAGATTGGTCAGGCTATTAAGAAGTTAGAGAAACCAACGGTTGCATGGATAAGACAGGTTGGTGCTTCTGGCGGTTATTGGGTGGCGTCTACTTGTGATTATATCTTCGCGAATAGGATGTCTATTACAGGAAGTATTGGTGTGATTGGTTCTTACTTGAATTTCGCTGAGTTCATTGATGATTATAATGTGTCGTATGAACGATTTGTATCGGGAGATATGAAGGATTTTGGTAGTCCGTTTAAACGAGTGACTGCTAAAGAGAGGAAGTATTGGCAGTCGAAGCTTGATATGATTCATGATTTCTTTAAGGAAGAAGTGGCAACGAATAGAGATCTAACATTTGAGGAAGTTGATACGTTAGCTGATGGAGGTGTTTTTCTCGGTGTTGAGGCATTTGAATCTGGGTTAGTTGATGAGCTTGGTGGTTATGACGAGATAGAGGCATATCTGGAAAAGTTACTTGGTGAAGAGGTTGAGTTTTCCAGATTATCGACGAAGAAAAGCTTCATTGAGAAGTTGGCTGAGCTTACAAGCGGGAATAGCTTCGAGATAGGTCGTGGTCTTGGTTATGAACTGAAGAAAGATGATGAATTGATTAAAGTGTAGTATTACGAAAGATTATAAGTCTCCCTTATAGAAGCTATGACTGTATCTAATGTTTTATTCATGTAATCTATCTCTTCTTTTGAAGTCCAGTATTCTCCTTTGCTTCCTTTGAAAGCATTCCATTTTCTTGTTCTGAATGCTTCAACAATTTCTTTACTTTTTTGATCAGTAAGCACTTCGTCTTTGATCATTCCTTGCAATTCAAGAGACATTCTTATAATTACATTAGTCTGCATTTCATATCTGGACTGTCCTAGCTAAATTTCAATCTAAGAAATTTGTAATCCGGATGATCTTTAGGAACATCAGGTTCAGGAAGTTTATCAGAATAATCATTTCTATATTTTAACAATCCTTCAAGATACTGTTGAGGTAATGTGTCATCAACAATGGCTTGGAAGTATTCTTTTATTGGTCCAAGATTTATGTCAGATTCTAATATTTCTTTCGCTCTTCACATCTCACCATATGGTTGAGAATACGTTTGAGTTTATTAATGTTGCCCTACTTAGAAAAAACCGTGATGGTTACGCTTTTATAATTCTTAGATTAAGATAAGGTAATTCATTAGGAGTATGTTCTCTTCTCTCTTTTGGATCGAAGTAAGTGTTTTTGAGAATATGCTCTAGTTTTTCGTTAGGAGTGTCTTTGAAAGTGCATTCAATTTCTTCTCTTTTTGGTAGAGGTGTTTGTGTTTCAGCATCAAGTGCTTGAACACTAGCCATTATTGAAATAAGGTAGTCTCTATTTCCTTTCAATAAATTATGTATTGATGTAAGATATTCTTGCTCTTCAGCAGTGTAGTTAATATAATCTTTTGGAACTATAATATTCCAAATCAATTCACCTAATGTCTTGTTAAGAGGATTTTCTTGACTAATATAAGGCAACAATTCTCCTCCTTCATAGATATCTTCTACGTCCAACATGATTTGTATTTTCATATCCTAAGAAATCCCTTCATTATTTATAAACTATTCTCCGAATTCTCCGGAAGATTTCCGGAAGTAATGTGCGCCGTGGGTGGGATGTTCGCTCCCACGAGTCTTTCGGATGAACCTTCGAACCCACACTCCTCCGGAATGAGGAACCCATTTTTGAGATGGGCGCTCGTACCAGTTCGAGCATCCACGGCTTTACACATACATAAACTTTATATATCTCGGAATCCTCTCGGTTTGTACTCCGGGATGAGGAAGCTCAGTTCGAGCATCCTTTTTCTTTTTTATTCTGAAATCAAAAATTCAAGGAATTTTTGATCCAAAAAAAGTATAATATACTTTTTTTGAAATCTTTCATAAGCTTTACTTAGAAATAATGGAATATCTTCCGTACAGCATCGTGAAGATTACGATTATGCAAAGGATGTTTAAGATCAGGGAAAACGAAGATAGCTTCAGATCGTTTGGTAAATATGTGACTGAGAAAGGGTTTGTTTATTAGAGGTGTTTGGGGTCAGATTTAAATAGCATTGAGTGTATATTGATCTATGAATATCTTGAAGCAGATAGTTGTGGTTGTGGTAGTTGCATATATCTTATTTGGAGTGTATTTGTATCTTCATCAGAATGCTATGATCTATTTTCCTGTTTCGTATTCTTTGGAAGAATGTGAAGGTTATGAGGTTATCGATCATAAAGGAACAAAGATGTTATATAAGAAAAATAATGAGCATCTTGTGGTGTTCTATCATAGCAATGCAGAGTCTGCCTGTAGTAGTGATTATATTGTTCGGGTTTTTGAGGAGTTGAACTATTCGTATATAGTGCCGGAATATACTGGCTATGGAGATACTTCAGTAAAACCTTCGAAGAAAGCTATTCTTCAGGATGTACAGCATGTGACTGAGTTCATCGATAGTTTAGAGTATGATTCTTTGATATTATCTGGATGGAGTTTAGGAACTGGTATCGCAGCATATCATAGAACATTGCAGAATCCTGATAAGATGGTATTGATATCTGCTTATACGAGTATTGTCGACATAGGAAAACAGACGTATTTTATGTATCCGTTGAAGATTCTTGTAAGGGAGAATTATAAGACATTGGAATGGTTGAAAGGCTATGATGGGGAGATGTTGATTATCCATGGTGAGGAAGATACTCAAATACCTTTCAAGTTAGGTAAACAATTAGCTGAGGAGTTGGATGCTAACTTTCTTCCTGTCCCTGACGTAGGACATGGAGATGTATTCACTGATGAAGTGAAGGGAAAGATTAAGTCGTTTCTTGGGAGAGGTTAGTCTGACAAATATTTAGAAATTAAATCGACTTTATCTTTATAATTAATAAATTCATAGAATTTTTTTGCGTATTTAAGAGGTAAAATTGGGATTTCTAAATCATTCCATAAAATTTTTTTAGTTTTATCAAACATTTTTAGTTCCTTATCTCCATAAGCATTTATTTCTATTTCGAAGCCATTAATATTGCAAATAATTGAGTGGCCCTTTATTTTTTGACTGAAAAAGTCTTTAATAATGTACTTCTTTAAGGTGTTTCTAAAAATTTCAATTCCTTTTTCGTTTGTAGTGATGTCTAAATCTCGAATAGAAACTTCAATACCTTGGATTCTGAGATTTGCACTGCCTTCAAGTCTCCAAATGAACTCTTTGCCTTGAAGACTATCCAGAATAATGTGTAGAATCTCTTTAATATTTTCTTCATTCATGATAATATTAGTAATTTGTATCTTATAAATTTTCTCAAGGAGATTAGATGTTGTGGATAACATTTAAATTATATGACAATATTCTCATTCTTATGCCTAAAACTATTGAGAAGAAGATTTGGCCGGATCAATTTGATAATGATCAGCAAGAATCCGTTGATTTCCGATTAGCTGACTTCGATCTTGAGAAAGGAGATGTTATTCGATTTCGCGAGTGGGATCCTAGGGCTGAATCGTATACTGGCAGAGAATTCTCGAGGACTGTCGGTGCTGTTTCGAAACACAATAGCCCTACAAGGTATTGGAGTGTTGATGAGCTGGAAAAGCACGGAATTTATATTATAGAGTGGGATCAGGAGTAGCTTGGTTTATGATAGAATTCTGTCACATTACAAGCTGTATGGAACTCGCTGCCTTGTTCTCCTAAAGGAATAAAATTATTCTGGTTTAATTCTGATTCCTAAAGAGTCTTTAGCTTCAAAAACTTGACCATTAAGTGTATGGATTTTAATAAATAATGCTCCATAATCGCTATCTGATTCAACGGATTTTATATCATCGAATGACACTTTGATTCCTCCATCAAACATAAAGTTTCCATCTTTCCAGCTGTCAATAGTTCCAGATCCGGAATAAATCATTCTGTCTTTTACTTCTTTGAAATTATCATCCCTTTTTGTTGTCCATATTTCTATATCAACTTGAAGTTCAACATCTTCAAATTTCACAGTTTCATCATTTGCATCTTTCAATTCAGGATAAATAATAACTCCATCATCTTTTAAGTCGGCATCCCAGTTTTTTCCACCTGATGAATCAATGGATGCGTGTGTTGCTGTTGCTAATATTTCTGCTTGAATTTCTTTATTGCTAACTTCTTGAATTTGAGAAGTTTCTGAAGGTTGAGCAATACTTCCTATTTCAGAATCACAACCTGCTAATACAATAATTCCTAATAGTAATATTGAAATTAAGAAAAAATGTTTCATATTTATCACCTTTTTTTTATTACAGCCATTAGACCTGCAATGATTAGCAGTATAAATGATAGCGCATAAGCAAGGCTTACAGATATTACTCCACCGATTGCACTTATAATCATCATCCATCCACCGACTTTGGTTTTGTTTTTTACTAATGCTGCTCCAACAATTCCAATTATTGAAAATAAGATTGCAAGCCATCCAAGACCTATGATCGTTGATGCTCCCTCACCACCAAGTGCAGAGCCGATTCCTCCGAACATTAATGCGATTAATGCACCAAAGAAACCAAATATTCCTCCAATAAGCCCAAGTACAAATTCAACAGTTCTTTTACCCATTTTTATAACCCCCTAAGTGTAATATGTATTTTAAATGTATGAAAAACTATTTAAATTTTTCTGTTTGATGATTGCTAATAGATTGTTGAATTTGTTTCTTATATATACTTTGTTTATAAATTGCTATGATGTTGTTTAGTTTAGTTTCTTTTGTGAAACGAGGCAAGAATAGAAAAAAGGTGTTTGATGCATTAGATAAACCGATGATGCCATCTGAATTAGTGATGAAGATTTACAGTAAAAGCAGCAACACGTATTTTAATATTGTATCAAGAGCATTAGCAGAACTGAAATCGAAAAATCTCGTCGAAGTTGTGAACCCAAAAGATAAAACAGGCAGAATATACCAAAAAACAAAGCTGGGAAATGATGTGATGAAAAAGCTAAAGATACTTGAATAGGAAAACTGCCTCTTTTGTTCTTAGCCTCTCAAAATTATTGTATTTAACATCGCGATTGGAAGAAGTAATCCGAAGAAGTTTAATTTGCGTTATCTTTAAATACTTTTTTCTATTCCTTTTATTTCATGAGAGTTGCTGTTATTGATTACAAGCATGAATATCATTTTTTAGAATATAAACATCTGACTGAAGATTTAGAAGAAGCAGGTTTCTCTATTGATGTAGCTTCAGATTTGGATGAATTGATCAGTTGTTTCATGAATGTAGAATGTTATGATGGTCTCTTGGCACATCCTGGGATTAATGATCAAAATGAGTTTATTAAAAGAATGCAAACTGAATATCCAAGATCTAAATATGCCATTATATTAAAAGGACCTGAAAGCTTACCTAACAATAAACCCGTTCCTGCATTTAGTATTATAGATATAAAAGGAATAGTTGATTATTTTAAATCTTGATAATGCAAATTAAAAATTGAAACTAATCGCCTATTAAACGTATTGTAGAAAATGTGTCCACAGAGTAGTATTTATATATATGTTATATATTCATGATTTGCATGGTAGAAGGATTACTTAAATTAATTGGAAGAAAAAGAATATCTGATTCAGAACTTCTAGTACAAGCTGAAGTTTATGAAAAAGAAGCTGCTAGCCAACAATATTGGCTTCAAGCAAAAGACTATTTGAAACGAGCAAAAAAAAGATATTCTCGATTACAAGAAGGTCATTTTGAACATTTGTTAGAACATGCAAGATATGCAGAATCTTTATTATTTCCAAGAAATAACTTCGAATTGGAAGCACAATTTAATTATTCTAGAAGAATTTATCAAAGAGAAAATTCTGAAGAAGATCTTTACAAATTAGCTCGACATGCTGAAGAAGCTGCTTTCGGATTTATAACAGATATTCATCAAGTTCAGTTTTTAGAATATGCAAGAATTATATTTTTGAAACTGGATAAAAAGGAAGATGTGAAAAGATTAGCACAAAAAGCAGCTCAAAAGGCAGATTCATTTGGAAATCCTGTTTCTGAATCAAGATTTTTAGATTTTGCTGTTAAAAGTTATAGAAAGATTGATGAAACTGAAACAGCGGATTTACTGAAGGATAGAGCTAAAGAGGTTGGAAGTTATTTAACAGGTTGTTTGGTTGGAGGTATTGAACCTAAATACGCAAAAAGATAATTTAGCTCCTTTCTATAAAAAACTTTTGGCAAAACAGCCGGTTTATTTAATTGAAACCTCGAAAACTGATTTAAAGCCTGAAGATCCAGACTCAGTTATTGAAGGTTGGTTTACAGCTGAAGAAGTGATTAAGAAATTGACTTTCTCTGATTCTGTGGAATTATTCAAGAAAACAATAAAGTATATTTGATGGAAAATAAGTTTTTTCTTATCGATCAACCCTAACAATTCCCAACAAAGCATCCTTCTTGTTCTCAAAGTCCTTAAACACGTAGCCATCATCCTTGATGTCTTTACGGTCTTCGTATTGATGTATAATGCAATCCAATTTACTAAGATCATATACTAATATTAAATCTATGCGAGTAGGTTTATCACCGAAGTGGAATTCGTAGAATGACCAGAGGAACTGTTCCATCAAATCATCTCTAGCCATATCTCGTTCAAGAGCGAAGAAATCTATCTTCTTCCCTTCTATATTCGAATACAAATAACCTTCTCTCTGAGAATCGTACCTATCCCAACCAGTCTCCTGAATAATAGCTATCATCTCATCAACAGTCTTATCTGGCTGATCCTCCATAGAGATACATCGAATAGCTACTTTCCCTGAAAGATGCTCTTTCAGCACAGCATCTATCTTCTTGCCGATAGCATGCCAGTCTTCCTTCACCTTTCCTGTGTATTCAGGAACGTTAACAGTAAAAACCATAAAATACAACACTACAACTAATTAATAAAGATTATCCACTAACTAATCGACTGAATTATAAGAACATAATACTATATCTGGTTTCTTAATTCCTTGGAAGTATTTGCATATTGAGGTTCCTTTGACTGCGTATTTATGATTTCCGTTATCTTTCTTATTCCAAGGACACTCGTCTTTCTCCCAATCTATATCAGAAGGCAATAGATCAATATCCATATCAGCTCCTTTGAGTTCCATAGTATTAACTCATAAACTTTCCCCGGCTAAATCCTAGAATGCATTGGCAATGGGGACAGGAATACATGATCTCCTGCTTCAAGAAGCCTAGACCTTTAGTCTCTTTCTTGATTTCGTCTAAACGTATCGTCTTCTTGCAGTGTGGGCATTTGGCCATATGCAATTTAGAATTCTGAGGTATTTAAGGTTTTCCTATCAGAGATTACTTATCAGATATTGTGCTGCTTCAATTCCGTCTTTTGCGTAGCATACTTGGTTTCGCGAGATGAATTTGTCTAAGGAAGGGATCTTTACATCAGATACTCCTCCACATTCTTTTACAATCACAATCTTGAAGTTTGGATTCTCTTCAGCTTTCTCAATAGCTAAAGGAATCTCTTCATTCAATGCAATCTTTCCACCACCAAAGAAGATACATGCATCTGCCTGAGCAAAGAGAAAAGGACATTCTGATCCCCATCTAACATCTTTATTACTGCTTTTATTATCATCAAAAGTTATTTTAACCATTTTATTATCAGAAGTAATAGCATATTGCGGAATCAATTCTTTAGAATTTAAACTTAATAACCAACTCATATTTAATACTGTGTGTGGACGGAAAAAAGTACCTGCATTTCTAGGGACAGAGTTTCCAACAGACGATCCTTCAGGAGCAATAAAACATCTTTTTAAGCCATAGTTTAAAGCATAAAAATTAAAAAATGCCATAACGCCTGCTAAATCTCTCCCTATAATGAAACCAAAATGATTGTTATTTCTATAGTGATTTGATATTGTGGTAACGAACTGATTAATTTTTCCTCTTATTTTCCTATATGGAAAAAACAAATTCCATTTTTGCCTATCCATCTCAGCAGCGTATCCTAAAACAGTAACAAGCTTTGAAACCCCTAATTCGTGCTTTAGATTATCCATACAAAAACCTAGATTATATCGTATTTAAGGTTTTCTTTTTGATACCATATCTTTTCCCGAAGTCTTTTACTTTAATGCTTCTTTGCTTCTTTATCTTCTCCATCTTCTTCAGGAAAGAAGGCTTCAATTCAGGCTCGTCAGCGATATACTTCTCAATCACATGCGTAATAGCTTCTCCTTTATCCTTCAAATCATACAATGCCTTAACCACATTCAACACCCTATTTGTATTTTCATCCAATTCTACTAATGCTTGAACCATCTTAGTTTAACTAAGTTGAACTTATTTATATGATTTTCGGTCTCCATGCATACACATCATCATGATGTCCAAAATACCATAGCAAGCTTCCTGAAAATCTTCTCAGCATCCTCCATACATTAAAGAACATTTATCAGAAAAAATGAAAGATTTTCCGACTGAATCCGAAAACCATTCCATAATACACTAGACATTCTCACGTGAAAGATATAAATGATAAATAATTCTAAGCGCGTATGGTTGTTATCGAAGATATTAAGAGAAAAATATTCTTCATTAGAGGAATGCAAGTAATGATTGATATAGATTTAGCAAGACTTTATGGTGTATCAACAAAGAGACTTAATGAACAGGTTAAGAGAAATATTGAAAGATTTCCGGATGATTTTATGTTTATGCTTGTGGAAGAAGAATTTGAGAACTTGAGGTCGCAAATTGCGACCTCAAGTGAATGGGGTGGAAGACGTTATTTACCTTACGCTTTCACAGAGCAAGGCGTTGCTATGCTCTCAGGAGTTCTTAAAAGCAAAACTGCCGTAACTGTGAATATCCATGTTATGCGTGCTTTTGTGACTATGAGAAGATTCTTGACAGCAAATGCTCAAATCTTCCATAGGTTAGATAATGTAGAAGGGAAACAACTTGAGCATGAGGTGAAATTCAACAAGATCTTCGATGCTTTAGAAAATAAACAAATCAAGCCAGAAAAAGGGATATTTTTTGAAGACCAAATATTTGATGCTCATTTATTTATTTCTAATATTATAAGAACTGCCAATAATTCAATCATACTTATAGACAACTACATAGATGACACTACACTAACTCTTTTCAAAAAGAGAAAAAATAAGGTGGCTGTAACATTATTAACTAAAAACATATCAAAGCAATTGCTACTTGATGTAAAAAAATACAATTCTCAATATGATCCTATTATTATAGAGAAATTCGAGAATTCTCATGATAGATTTATTATAATAGACGAAAAAGAAGTATATCATTTTGGAGCATCGTTGAAAGATTTAGGGAAGAAATGGTTTGCATTCTCTAAATTTGATAGAGAAGCTTTTAATCTATTGGAAAGAATAAAATCTAAACAAAAGGCACATCAAATTGAGTTTTGATGCCATACACAATCAAGTAATCCCAGAACAATCCCTGGATTTTCAGGCTATGCACAGAGAATCCTGCCTCTTTGAAGAAGTTTTGGATTGAAGCATAATCATTCAGCCATTTCGGATTAGGAAGGAATTTAAAGAAGTCGATGTACTCAACAAAACACACTTCTCCTCCATCTGGCATAATATCATGAAGCTCATGTAATATCTTCTTCACGTCTTGCATATACGCTAGCATACCAATACTTAAGACACCATGGACACCTCTCACGCCAGGATGTATTCTATTCACTTGATGTGCATCATGCAACACCTCAACATGATGATACCCTTTCTTCTTTAATCTTTTGCCTAATATTTTCACATTTCTTCTGCTAATATCAGTGGCGTAAATCTTTCCTTGAGAACCAACTAAATTGGCGAGGTGCATAGTCATAGTGCCAACACCCGCGCCAAAATCAAGCATGATTTTATTCCTCATATTCTTGAACGTTCCAAGAATATGTTTTCGTACATCATGAGGTAATAAAACATTTTCCAACCAATAATGGAAGTACGAAAAGAAGTTTGTTGCTCTGATGATAGCTTCAGGATTATAGTAAATCAACAGCAACATATAGATAGGAATGCCTAAGAGAAAAAACGAGAATCCCCATCGAATAATCATGAATGCTCCAGGATCAGTGAAAGCCCAATTTCCTATCAAAAATAAGATTCCTATAATTAGCAGAAAAGAAAGAGTTTTTCCTAAAGGCATCTTGAACGGACGCTCATGGTCTGGCTTAGTTCTTCGCAATACTATCAATGCAAGCACCGTTGCACTATAAATTACCAACACTAAGGGTAACAATAAATGTAACAAAGTATTATATGATCCTGCGCCGATCATAACTAAAACTGAAGTGATAATCGTCTGAAAAATAATGGCTTTATACGGTGTATTTGTCACCGGATGAATATCAGCAAGTTGCGAGATGAATAGTTTATCTTTAGCTAACGCCATGATTAATCGAGGAGCGGCAACAATCCAGCCAGCAACACTCCCTATAATCGAAAGATACACTAAAATCTTGAATATGCTTGTTCCTTGTGCTCCAAAATGTAATCCTGCCAGTAACGCTAAAGGTGTCGATGATTCTCCGAATTCATGTGCAGGTACAGCACCTAATGAAGAAATCACAAACAGCAAACAAATAATCACAATAGCTACCGTTCCAAGAATCAAAGCCAATGGCAATACCTTTCGAGGATTTTTCGTCTCCTCGGCAAGAAATGTGCACGTTTCCCATCCGAAAAATGTCTCTGCAATCAAAAATACCGTCAAGAATACAGCAGTATAGTCATGATCTAGGAAAGGAACAAAGTTTCCTGTATCAAAAGAAAGAAAGTTTGGCACAATCAACAAAAATAACGAGCTTAAAGTAATCAAACCAAAAGTAACAAGCATAAACGACGAAGTTTGCATTCCCTTGAAGGTCATGAAATTAAAAATCAAGATGAATACTATTGATAATCCAACCTTATACAAGCCAGCCATGCCAGGGTTAAGATATTGAATAGCTCCTATGACAAGCATTGCTATAGTGACATTGCCTGCAATGATGGTCAACCAACCTATCACAAATGACGGAAAACTTCCAAATGCTTGCTTACAATATTCATAGATGCCTCCTGATTTCGGAAACATACCTGCAAGTTCAGCAAATACTAAAGAGAGCAAAATAGCAATAACCGACATAGCTGCCCAAGCAAGAATAGACATATTTCCTGAAACATGGGCTCCTTGTGCGGGTAGAAAGAAAATGCCCGTGCCCATAATAGAGTTTATAGTAATGATCAGAATAACAGGAAAGGATAATGTTGCTTTAAGCTTTGCTTTCTCTTCCATAGGCTGAACCATAGGTTTAACTACCATAATGCTTTATGCCTTTGGAGGGTATATAATTTTTTCTTTTCTATCATAAAGTGGAAACATTACGGGTTCATTCGTGATAATTACGATATTTTTTGCGTAACACTTTTCTTAACAAAGTTTTTTTCATTAATATGGATTCTTTAGAGAAGAGAGTCAAGAGGAAATTCGGACAGTTCCCGGAAAAACTAAGGAGTGTGGTTGAGTTTTCTATTATTGTTGATTTCACTGATCAGTTTCTTGGTCCTGGGGAAGCATTAGCTACTGCAGCAGGATATCCTGGAATTGATGCTTTATTGACCGTAATTGAATATTCCCTGAAAGTTCCGTTCGTGTTCTATTATCTTTCTCAAACAAAAGATTTCAAGTCGTTGTGGGGATGGGGGTTCAGAGAAACATTAGCATACATCATTCCTTTCGGTGATCTTTTTCTAGATATTAGTCCAAGCTATGAGAACAGACTACTTAAATACATAAGAAAGAGTTAATATCAACATAATAACACATATAAAGATACAAAAAACTCTTTTTCTATGCTAAATGCAAGAATTATCACAAAAGCAGAATTCCTTGCATATAAGGAGGAATTTGTACGAAAGATGAAGGGAGGACTTTTCATTTATCCGACGGACACTATTTATGGGTTGGGCTGCGATGCAACTAATGAAAAACTAGTGAAAAAGATTCACACAGTCAAAAAAAGAGAACGTCCTTTATCTATTATTGCTCCAAGTATTGATTGGATCTATCAGAACTGCCATGTTGATGAAGATCAAAAAATAATTATTGAACAAAAACTTCCAGGACCATACACGATTATTTTAAATCTTAAGAACAAAAACAGCCTTTCAGAAGCAATCAATGTAGGGAATCCAGGCACCATTGGTGTAAGAATTCCGGAACATTGGTTCTCTGAAATAGTGGAGGAAATTGGATTTCCTATTGTGACGACTTCAGCAAATGTAACAGGGAAAGATTTCATGACTTCCGTAAGTGATCTCAGTGAAGAAATTGGCAACCATGCAGAATTTGTTATTCATGTTGGTGAAAAGAAAGCAAAACCTTCTACTATCATTGATTTGACTTCAGAGAAGATTTCTGTAAAAGAAAGATAATAGATGCTGCTAACTGCAGGAACAGCAATACTGCCTAGCGAAGCTATCTAATTACTCATCAGATCACATATAATCGGATGTTCTAAAGGATTGCGTATTAGAGCGGAGCGCAGTATTGCTGTTATTATGGATAGCAGCATTACTGAAGACATATATGACACAAGCTTTTTAAATACCTTTCTTGTTCTATCAGATATCGGGCTTGTGGTCTAGCGGCTATGAGAAATCACCGTTAATGACGTCGCCTTTACATGCACATGCGAAAAACGGCGGATATCCCCGGTTCGAGTCCGGGCAGGCCCATTTTTTCATGTGCTTGAGTACACGGAGTGCGAAACGTATGCATGATTATAAACTGCACGTAGTTTATCGCTGGTTCGAGCCCGGATAGGCCCATTATTTACCATGGCAGAAAAAATCCTCATAGGAATTCCAACATACGCAAAAGGCCAATATTGCCTGAGATACCTGCTTGATGCAATCGAAGATCTTATCAAAGGATTCGATGTAAAGCTTCTCTTTGTGGATACCTCTGATTTCAATGGGTATGACAAAGTACTAGAAAAAGCAGCAAAAGACAAAAACATTCCTGTTGATGTTGTCCGTGATCCTGCAAACAAAAAAAAAATGTATGATATTATCACCAGTGCAAGAAATAAAGTAAAAAACTACTTGCTTAAACATAACTTTGATTACTTGTTATTCTTTGATCATGATGTTATTGCTCCTCCTCATACCTTAAAGACATTGCTTGAAGACAATAAAGATGTTGTTTCAGGAATGTATTTACTTGGCACAGAACGTGAAGGTAAGAAAGAGGTAAGGCCGGATATTTTTGTGCATCATGAAGGAGAATTTGTTAGAATGCTTTCTGTTAGAGAGGTGTTAGGTGATGCGTTGATTCCTATTGCTGCTTCAGGATTAGGATGTGCATTGATCAAAAGAAAAGTGTTGGAAAACATCACCTTTAGAACTGAGAAAGGAAGCTCAGAAGACGTTATTTTCTTTACAGATGCTGCCGAACAAGGCTTCAAATTCTATGCGGATACAACTGTCGAATGCACTCATATGAAATTCCCTGCAGGCGACAGAAACAATCTTCTCTATTCATTTGATTACCATAAGAAGAAGTACGGGTTTCAATAATCTTTATAAACGCCTTCTAGCTCTTAATACTTGAATTGTCTGGGCTACTCAAGCTTATAGCTTGAGTAGACCTAGGGATGATACAAGAGAAAGCAAAGATTTCGTTGGTGCAAAACGCAGTTTTGCACAACCGTAAGGGTTATGTGGGGGTAGCAAAGCCTGGTCAAATCCTTTCGGAGACTAGATGCGCAGGACTTAAGTGCTAAAAGACACCATTGCTCGAAGCTTTGGATATCCTGTCACTTAGTGTGTTCGTGGGTTCAAATCCCATCCCCCACATTTTTCTTCTATTCTCTATTTTGGGCTACTCGACACAATGTCGAGTAGCCCTGAGGTTGATAATGCTCAACGAACGAAGTTCGTTGGCATCACAAAATCCTTTGGATTTTGTTGAGGAGGCGCAGCGAAGCGGAGTCTCCTTATGTGATGAGTACCATCTCAGAGGTGTTGAAAATACTGAGCATTTAGGAAATTTCAGGAAACACCCTTCTGTGAAGAATTTAAGAAAACAGCTTTCTAAGCAGTATATGCCCCAAACAGCTCAACGAAGTCACCACAACGAAGTAGCAGTGGCAATTTAAAAATTTTTTTTCTCTAATATTTAACACAATAATACATTTAAAGCTCTAAATCCCGTTTTTCTGCATAGCTTGGCATTCGGGGGGATACGAATGAGTATAATGGATGACATTGAACAAGATGTCCTAAAAGAGGAGATTGAATATATTCGTGAAATAAGACATCGGAAAAGAATCTAGCTCTTTCCGTGATTCTTACGAGGGATTGTAATTCTTGCAGTTATTTCTGTATGTGTTGGATATGATCGTAACAACCAAACGCTGCAATAACTCCTTCTGAAGCGCCAGTAATTGCTTGTTTAAAGTGCGCATCAGCGATATCACCTGCAGCGAACACACCTTCAACATTTGTTTTTGAGTTTCTATCAATGATAACTTCTCCTTGTTCGTTGAGTTTCACTCCCATTTGCTTAGCAAGATCATTTTGTGGAATTTGTCCAATAAAGATAAACAATCCTTCAAGAGCTAATGTTTTTGATCCATTATATTCCTTATCAAGTTCCACACTCTCAATCATGTTCTCTCCATTCACTTTGACAACATTGGTGAAATTGATTATCTCTATCTTGGAATTCTCTTCAACACGTTTTGCATTAATGGGTTCTGCGCGAATCTTCTCTTTTCTGTAAATAATGTATACTTTTGAACCATATTCTGATAATAATAATGCTTCTTTAGCAGCACTATCACTTCCACCGATAACACCTATGACTTTATTTCTGAAGAATGGGCCATCACAGGTGGCGCAATAACTAACACCTTTGCCATACAATTCTTTTTCTCCAGGAATACCTAATTCTTTTCTCTTTGTTCCTGTAGCAAGAATGACTGATTTAACCGTATAGGTTGTGTCATCAACAAAGGCAACAAATGTTTTTCCTTCTTTTTTGATGTTTTTTACAGAACCGTCAAGCAAAGTAACTTGATCAGGATAATCCAATGCATGTTCTTCAATTTTCTTCATCAATTGCAATCCTGAAATCCTTTTTTCACCAGGCCAATTCTCGACGAGATGAGTTTTTGTAAGTAAACCTCCTCGTTCTGCAGTAACAATAAGCGTCTTCAAACCGAATCGTGCAGCGTAGACTGCAGCACTATACCCTGAAGCACCTCCTCCGACAATAAGTACATCATAGATCATTATAAACACCTCATAAAAGAAGTAGGTCTAATCTATTTATATAAGTTATGGAGAATCAGTATCAGATCACTTTCATCTCTTTCAGTGGAAAAAATCTTTGTATTGTAGCTTCTGTGTTGCGCAGATGCGAGGCATTTCTTCCTATTAACAATCCTCGTGTGTTATGATCAGCAGGGATAATAGTCACAATAGTTTCATCACCTTCTCCTTCGACTTGAATGGTATTAGCCTTTAGAGGGTGGATAACATTGCGGATAAACTCTTCGAGATGAGGGTGAAATTCAATGATTCTGATCTTTTTCTTGAGTTTTCCCTCAATCAGTTTAAGATTTGCAAGTTTCTGTCCTAGTGCTTTACGAATCTGGCCTTGGTTGACAACAAAAGTGAGTTTGTCGAGTTTATCTTCAAAGACGTCCTTAACTAACGCTTTCGTCTTTTGCTCAAAAAACGCGCGGATGCGAATAAGCTCCATATCGTATTTCATCATAACCTCATGCGAGAAATCCTATCACAGCGATAGAAAATGGTTTTTTGCAAAATTCTCCAAGCTCATTATTTTTTTTCTCGAGCATAATTTGCTCTGCATTACCTGCGGCGCAAAGGCTTTTAATATCTTCCTTTGTGTCTTCTTTGCAGTTTTTCGCCAGTACAACAGTGCTCAGCGTTCCCTCACGTAGCGCTTTAAGTACTTCTTGCTCGCCAAGGATAACTTTTTCAGTGTTAATATTCTTCTTGATGAATTGCAACGCTTCTTTCTCTTCCATATTGATTACCTCTTATTCTTCTGATTATCGAAGTTCGCAATAAGCTTAGGAAGGCCGCTTCCTAAAGGTACTGGCTGGTTAATCATCACATTCTCAATGACAGAGCTTAGATAATCCTCTTCACCAGACATTGCTGCCTGAATAATGTGTTTGATTGGTGTTTCGAATGATGCTCTGGCTAGTACAGAACTTTTATCTTTAACAATTCCTGTTCGATTAATGCCCATAATTTCTCCTGTGTTGGTCATCATATCTGCCACGAGCATAACATGTCTGATATCAATATCAATACCTTGTGATTCAAACATTGCTGTTACTTCATTAATGATAGACTGTCGTGCAGCCTCAATACCAAAGACTCTTCTCATCTCATAGATATCATTACTTTTAGTTCTGAACGTATCGACAAAGTCAAGTTTCAATATCTCTTTGAGATTGATCCCTGCGGTGACAATAAGGAATTCATCTCCACGCTGAATAGGAAGCACCTGTGTGATGTTCTTGATACCGCAAAAATACAGATTCTTGATTTTTTCTTTGAGTTTATAGATTTCGTTAAGATTATCTTCTTTTACCGTGTCAATGAAAATAGTATCTCCTTCCTGTTTTGTCTTGAATCCTTTTGCTGCTTTATCCACGAGTTTGAGAATATTGATATGAGTTTGTTCATATTCTTCTATCTTCTTTTTGTCAAGATCAATTTTAACCGTGTTTTCTACAATGTTGATTGATATCTCTTTGACAAATTCCTTAAGTTTCCTTTCTTTAATACGCTGCGAGATTTTCTTGATGTCTTTGCCGTCACTATATGGTTTTTTTAGATAGATTTCTGTCATAGGAGTTGAGAGTGTTTTTCGTGCATCAAGCACTTCAATCACACGAGGCAGACCCATAGTAACATTCATCTCCGATACACCTGCGAAGTGGAATGTTCTTAAAGTCATCTGCGTTGAAGGTTCTCCGATTGATTCTGCAGCGACAAGACCTACACTTTCTCCAGGTTCGGCAAGGGTATCTTCATATTCGCTCACTACTGCCTCCATAATCTTCTTTAATCGTTTTGTATCGCAGTTTTTTGGCAAATGTGCTTTGACGTCCTGAATGATTCTTTTCGGAAGTCGTTCAGCATATTGATCTATGAGTTTTTCTTTATCCATCATATTTACCTTATGTTGTTTGTTCGATGATCTTTTTCACATCAACAACTCCACCTCTTGTTTTAGAGACGTCAAGTCCATCTTCACCATAGCGGAATTGAATGATCTTATTGCTTGCATCACGGACTGTCAAATCGTATTCGACGCGCAGATCCTGTAATGCATTTGCTAATCGTCTATAGAGATAACCTGATTTCGGAGTTCGCAATGCAGTATCCATTAATGAGTCTCTTCCTGTCATGGCCATGAAAAAGAACTCATTTGGTTTCATTCCTGCTTTGAATCCTCTCGCAATGAAGCCATGCGCTTCTGTTCCAAGATCTCCTTGACTGAAACAAGAGAGTGTTCTTCCTTTGAATCCTTTGTTAATACGACCGCCACGATATGCTTGTTGTCCGACGCAGGCAGCCATCTGAGCAATATTCAAGGTTTTTCCTTTAGCACCTGAATACGCCATGATATTAGTTGCAGTGTTTTCTTTTGCGTTCTCTGCAACAATTTTTCCAGAATCATTTCTTGCTTTGTTGAGTACTTCAAGAATCCTGAGTTCAAGTGTTTCTTCTTCAGTACGTCCTGTTAATGCTTCAAGTTTTCCTTTCCTGAAGAGTTCAATAAGTTCATCGACTCTCTTCTCTGCTTTTTCGATGATATTCTTGATATCTTTTTCTGATTTAGCATCAAGATCCGTATCTGCTAGATTGACAGAGACGCCCATCTTGTGTGCTGCTTGAACACCCATACGGAAGAACCGTCCAAGAATAACAAGAGATTTGTCAGCACCATATCTTTTGTTAATATTTCTTAACATCAGTCCAGAACCTTCTCCGAGGTTAGCAGAGTCAAGGTATCCTTTCTTGACATTACCACTTTCAATTATGATAGGATCTCCTTTTTTTGTAGTGCCAATAAAATTGAAATCTTTAGGTATAAGAACACTGAATACTTCATTACCAGAGATAAGAGGTTTATCGGGAAGCCTTGAAAAATCAGTGATGCTGCAGCTTGAGAGCAGATCAACAGCTTCTTTTTTGGTTACTTTCATGAATCTCGTGAGCAGGTAGTTTCCGGAGAGTGCATCCATATTGCATCCGATGATGCTCAATCCATATCTTGGGGAAACAATTTGTGTTTGAACTTGCATTAATTCCTCTGCTTCAGATCGCGCCTCTTCTGTCTGTGGAATATGAAGGTTCATCTCATCACCGTCGAAGTCAGCATTGTAAGGTGCGCAAACTGCAGGATTGAGTCTGAACGTATTTCCTGGAAGAACCTTTACGCGATGGCACATCATAGACATTCTATGTAATGACGGCTGCCGATTAAAGATAGAGATATCACCGTCCATAAGATGTCGTTCTACAACATAGCCTGGTTGAATTTCTTCAATCAATTGCTCTCTTGTTTCATCGGTAATTTTCTTTTTCTTACCATCAGGTCGAACGATATAGTTAGATCCAGGATATTTTTTTGGTCCTCGATCGACAAATTTCTTAAGATATTCAAAATTCCATTCAGTAATGCGTTCAGGAATAGTGAGTTTCATTGCCACACTCAAAGGGACTCCAACTTCATTGAGTTCAAGTCGAGGATCGGGGCTAATAACAGTTCGTGCACTAAAATTCGTTCGTTTACCTGCAAGATTATGTCTGATCCTTCCTTCTTTGCTTTTGATTCTTGTAGTGAGAGTCTTCAGTGGTTGACCACTTCGATGTCTTGCAGGAGGAATCTGTGAATCGTCGTTATCGAAATATGTCGTTATATGATATTGAAGAAGATCCCAAAGATCCTCAATGATGATTTCAGGAGCGCCAGCATTGATGTTCTCGAAAAGACGCTGGTTAATTCTTACGATATCACCGAGCTTGTGGGTTAGATCATCTTCTGAACGTTCACCAGATTCTAAGGTTATTGAAGGCCGCATGGTCACGGGCGGAATAGGCAAGATGGTTAGAATCATCCATTCAGGTCTTGCGATTTCAGGATTAATCCCAAAGATGTAAATATCTCTGTCAGGAATTTTCTCCAATCGTGTTCTTACTTCAATCGGTGTAATGCGTTTATCGTTCTCAGTGAATGTTGTTGGTTTCTCAATTTTTACTTTCTTCTGCTTGGCATTGCAGTGAGGACATTTCGACACCGTTTTCAATTCAGAGATAGCTGAAAGGAATTCCCTCCTTCTGCCAGTCATACCTTCTTCTTCTTCAATGCGATCAAGTTGTTCAACAATAGCTTCTCTTTTCTGCTCGGGAATCAGCACACGTCCGCATTCTCTGCAGGTTCCTCTCAGAAGATCAAGAATAATACGTACGAATTTAACATGCACGACTGGCCGTGCTAAAGACATATAGCCAAAATGACCCAGACTTTCTTTGAGTTTTTGTCCATCAGTCTTACAAACAAGTCCTGGGTCGATGACACCTAGTCGAATGTCCATAAGACCTCCATCGACAGGATAGCCTTCTTTATCGTAGAGCTCAGGAGTAACGACTTTAGCTGCAGCTACTTCTTTGATCATTCTAGGAGACATCAGTCCAAATCTGATGCTTTTGACCTTTCGTGTTGCTTTGATTTCCTCTTCCATTGTTTCACCCTAGAACTTCTGTTCAGTTCTGACCATTGGATAGATACCCATGCTTCTGAGTTCGTCAAGTAGCAGTTTAAATGCATAGCTGATTTCAACTGTTGTCATAATAGAATCTTCTCCGTGAACGGGAGAGATCATTTTATTTTTTCGTGCGTCAAAGTAACCGATCAATCCGGATTTATCGCAAATAGGCACGGTTACTTTGTCGGAATCGAAGCGTTCTTTCAAGAGCAGAGAGGATCCGTGTGCTACAAAGGTATCTTTCTCCATTTCCCCAAGTCTTAATCCTCCTTCTTTTGCTCGTCCTTCAGTGGGTTGTCTTGTAAGAAGTTGGATAGGGCCTCTTCCTCGTGCGTGTAATTTGTTCGAGACCATGTGTCTTAGTTTCATATAGTACATATTTCCTACGAAGACTCTTGTTGTCATTTCTTCACCAGTGATAGGATCATAGACAGTCTCAGTGCCGTTATCTTTAAGGCCATATTGTTTTAGTTCTTCTCTGAGGTCTTTTTCTCCTTCACCTTCAAATAATGTGCTGTTAATATTCCTTCCGCTGAATGCGCCAACTTTTCCTCCGAGAAGTTCAATAATATGTGATATAGTCATTCGTGTAGGCAATGAATGAGAGTTAAAGATGATATCTGGTTTGATGCCTGATGCAAAGAAAGGGATATCATGCTCTGGTACAAGAAGACTGATCACACCTTTTTGTCCATGGCGAGAAGTGAACTTATCACCTATTTCTGGAATTTTTAGATCACGCATCCTCACTTGTACTAGCTTATTTCCTTCTTCATTTTCAGTAACCATAACAAAGTCAATAATACCTTGTTCTCCATGTTTCAGTGCTAGTGATGATTCTCTTCTTGAACTTGTTGCCAGGTTATATTCATCCATGGCATTCAGGAATCGTGGAGGAGAAGTCTTTCCAATGATAACGTCTTCCTCTTTTACTTTAGCTTCAGGAAAAACAATACCATCATCCTCGAGAAATCGATAGTCATGTTCTGTTTTGTATCCTTTCACTTCTTTATCAGGAATACATATTTCATCAATTAATCCACCTGAGTAACGAAGCTCTTCAGCAGCAACTGGTCGGTAATAGGAACTCCTCCCCATACCACGATCAACAGATCCTTGATTGACAACAATAGCGTCTTCCATGTTATAACCGCTATGAGTCATAATAACAACAGTAACATTCTGTCCTGATGGATGAATATTATAATTAGAAATATCATGCATAATAGTCTCTACGATAGGAACCTGTGGATAATGAAGCAAACTCAAATCCATATCCATTCTCGTGAAGAAATTTGCTGCATAGAATCCTAATGCTTGCTTCTGATTCTTAGCACCTTGAGCATTACGCACACCATGATTATGATTACCGAAGGGAACTAGTGAAGTGCATAATCCGACAATACTCAAAGGAGCAATCTCGAGATGTGTGTGTTCTGATGTAATAGCTTCAGGCCAGTAGGCTACGAGTGCATTTTCTTCCTCTGATGCATCAAGATATTCAATAATACCTTGTTTGATAAGGTCGCTCCAGGATATTTCTCCTTTCTCGAGCTGTTCGAGGTGTCTATTCGTCAATGAAATCTTGCCATCTTTAACAATAAGCAGAGGTCGTACTGCTCTTCCTTTACTGATCTCGATGAATACTGCATCAACGTTCTTGTCGTATTCAGCATTAAGATGAGTGGGAAGATCTCCTGCTTTCCTTTCAGTTACAATACGTGAGATGAACTCCTTGGGCTTCTTCACTTCTCCAATGAATTTGAAATCAAGATAAACATCTGCCATGGTTTTTCCTCAATCAGTTTCTAATCCTATGTTGATGAGCGTTTTCAACACTTTCTCTTCATCAATATCTTGGGTGATATTCGCGAGCAAAGAAAGGTTTTTTCTCAGTCCAATATTTGTTCCTTCAGGAGTCTCTGTCGGACAGAGTCTTCCAAAGTGCGTTCCGTGGAGGCTTCGTGCCTCGAAATTCTCTTGTGTTGCGCTTAATGGTGAGACAACACGCTGAAGATGAGATAGTGTTGCAAGAAAGTTTTGTCTGTCCATACGTTGACTGACTCCTTTTCTTCCTCCAATCCAATTACCTGTTGCCATGCTGCTATAGATGCGCTGTGTGAGTAATTTATCTCTGATAATAACTTTGATACTTGGAAATTTTCCTCTTTTTACAATACGCTGGAAATTATAGAGCATATCGCCGATGAGGATTTTTAGATTGGCTCTGAACAGATCAGCAAGGAGATCACCACTAAGTTTCAGACGTTTATTAGCATAATGATCTTTATCGTCAGTTCCCAGTTCATCATTAAGTACCTTGATATATTTCTTTAGGAATTTCCCTATATTGATTGCTTTATCTCTCCTGTTATCTTTTGTTATTCCCATATTTGGAAAGAGATATTTATCAAGTATTTCTCTGACACGCTCCACTCTGATTTCTTTTGTCTGCGTAATGCCTACTCTTTTCGCAATGGCATCTAATGCCTCTTCTTGCTGCTTGATATTGATAAACTCATAGAGATTCACCATTACTTCTGTTGAATTGTCAAGGCCTATGCTTTTCATGATATCTTCATCTTTGAGCATACCTAGTGCTTTCATGACAAGTACTATGGGAATTCGTTTTACTCTTGTGAACGTAAGGTAGAACAAACCATCTTTCAGTCTCTCGAAGGTATGAGGAATTTTGTAGCTTCCTTTTTCTGAGAAGACTTTTCCCACAAAATCTGATGCTTTTCCAGTGACTTTATCGACGATCATTCTGTTTGCAGCAAGATCTTCTATTTTGATCAACACTTTCTCGGTACCGTTGATAATAAAGTAACCACCAGGATCATCAGGATCTTCACCATGTTCAATGAGTTCCTCTTTTGAAAGTTTATGCAGATGGCAATATTTTGATTTGATAAGAATAGGAAGATTCCCGATTTTAGTTTGGAATGATTCTCTCTGGATGCCGTTTACATGCGCAGAGACTTCAATATAGATCGGAGCAGCATAAGTGATTTTTCTCAGTCGGGCTTCGACAGGATAGATGAGTCGTTTTGAACCATCTGCTTCAATCATTTCCGGTTTAGTAACCCATATTTTGTCGAGTCGTATCTTAAATTCATCGACATTACTGGGAATGATAGTTGGTTCTATCTCTTTATTATCATCAATAATCTTCTGTAGTTCAAATTCGACAAAGTTATTGAAGGAGTTAATATCTGAGCTAACAAAAGAATTTTCCTCGAAGTATTTTCTCACAAGAATTTTTCCGAATCTTTTGTTAATTTGCTCATCACTCATGGATTACCCTCCTAAAAAAGAATGTTTCTCCTGCAGTATTGCTTCTTCGCTTGATTTTGATAATCTCTCCAACTTTTGGGTCAAGATGTTGTATTGCAGGATCGCTGATGTCAATTAAAGGAAGGCTGTGAGGGCTGATGTTGAATCGTTCAATAACCTCTTCAACTTCCTTGTCAGATAGTTTTATATGTTCAGGAATTATGATATGTTCGAGAACGCTTTCGTCGATTTCCTGCTCTTCTGGTTCTTCTTTCTTTTTTGCCATGTAACTCCTCTCGACGTATATTGTAATGATGTATGAGCCGGACGGCATTGCCCAATAAGGCACCTTACGGTTCCTTATGAACCTCAGGTCCATTCAACTGCGTTGAATGGCCCGACATCCGTCGACTATAATATGAGCCGGACGGGATTCGAACCCGCGACAACTCGCTCACTTTGGAAGCCATAAAAGGCGAGTGCTCTATTTTCCAAAAGCCGGCTAGCGGCTTTCTCCAGGCTGAGCTACCGGCTCATTGAGCTTTGGGAACGCCCTGGCCGGGATTCGAACCCGGGTCGAAGCCTCGACAGGGCTTCATGATAGGTTGTCCAAACCATGTGAGCATGATTTTCCAGACTACACCACCAGGGCATTGTTATTTCTATGATAACATAGATGCCTCTATAACCCGTTTAGTTGGTAGAAGAGACCCTATTACATGCCATGTTAAACCCTGCAGCTCGTAGTTTGCTAACGGAGTAACCACCCCTTTATAAAGGTTGTCCTTTAGAAGCTAATTTTTTCACAAAATTTCACCGATAGTTTTTTAAAATTATCGAAAAAGGGAGTCACATTTATAAATCAGTGAGGTTTCTGTACCTCAAAAGAGCCCTCCTTAGTTCAGTGGCTAGAACGTCCGGCTGTAGCTTAACAGCACATGCAGACTTGGTCGTAAGACCTGGAGTGAACGCATGACAGCAGCCACCGGAAGATCCCCAGTTCGAGTTGATGCATATCACGAAAGTCTGGGAGGAGGGACTTTTTTATCATATTTTTTTCAATAATTTTCTAAGAAATGTAGGCACTATATTTTTTTCTTTGACAATATCAAAAGTAAAAGGTTTTTCAACACCTCTGACAAAAATGTACACTTTTTTTTCTTCAGCATCCAAAAGAACATCTCTTTTTTTATCAATGTCAAGTTCTATGCTTTGTATATTTCTTTTTTGAAATCCAGCGTCAATAAGAAAGTGTTCTATATCGCTAAGATACCAACAGGATCGAGATCCCGCTAATGAAAATATATGTGTTTGTTTTTTGTTTTTGTATGTTTCTCTGATATTCACTGTTTTTCTTGGAGGATTGCCTATACTTTCATTTTTAATAAGGTATTTAGGATTACTTAGAGCAGATAAATGAGCAAGAATAGTGATATTGTTTTTTTTACTGGTAAAGACAAGAAGATTGCACGTAGTAAATGCTAATGAAAATAAATATCTTTTATTTGTTGCAGCTTTAGCACAATCCTGTCCAACAAATTCAACAGACTCAATGAATTCTTCTTCAGATAGCCCTAAATAATGCATTACTTTTTCTGTAGCAGGATCCATAGATGAAATAGAGCTAATGGTTATATAAATGTGCCTAATAGGCTATGCTTTGATAATATTTTTAAACAAAAGGATAAATTAATCTCTATGAAAACAAAAATCAGAGTAGTAGCGAAAGATAGAAAGAAACTCAAAGAAATCAATGTGTTGCTTGGAAATCAATTCGTACTTTCTAACAGACCTGAGCTTGTTGTTTCTTATGGTGGTGATGGAACTGCATTGATTGCTGAAAGGAGATTTCCTGGTGTTCCTAAACTGCTTCTCAAAGATAGCAAAGTCTGCAACAAATGTTTTGTTGGAGGTCCTAAAAAAGAAGTATTTGAGAAAGTTGTGAAGAAGGCATTCGAGATTATGGAGATTCCGAAACTAGAGATGCGTTTCAAGAGGAAACGATTGATTGCATTCAACGATATCAATATAAGGAATGTACTTCCCACTGCTGCACTTCGTTTTGCTATTACGGTTAATAATAAAGTTTTGTATAAAGAAGTGATTGGTGATGGTGTTGTCATAGCTACGATCTTTGGTTCTGAAGGCTATTTCAAAAGTGTGTCAGGCAGAGTGTTTGAGCAAGGATTTGGTATTGCATTCAATAATCCTACAGAAAAGATTAAACCTATTTTTCTAAGGGACGATTGTGAGATTCGCATTGATATCTTAAGAGGAGATGCAGTAATTACCGCAGATAACCAGAAAAAGACGATGCGAGCCAAAGAGAAGGACTATATAATAATAGGGAAGCATGCAAAGCCAGGCAGGATTATCCATCTGAAATAAGAATAATAAACTTTAAATCTTCTGAGTATATTTGAACTAATATGGTGATTACTATACCACACAGCTGTCCTGTATGCAGAGGAAAAACATCAGGCGATGAGAAAAATGGTTTTTTCTGCAAGCATTGCAAGCTTATCATACGCAAAAGAGATCTCAAGATACCTCACCACAAGATCAAGAAAAGATTGAAGCCTTCAAAACATAAATCTAGACTGAGAGATTTCTGAGAAAATATTGATCATTTATCAGTAGTTATAAAGACGAAAAATATATAAGTAAAGGGAAATATCAGCATGTAATATGGCTGAAACTACATATATTGTGATCGATGATTTGGAAAAAAGAGTTTACACAGGGCATAATCAAGAACTGAATGGTGTTATGGCTGCTATTTCAATGAATCCAAATTCTATTGCAGTATTTAACAGATATTATAGAGATTTAACTGGAAGTGGATTGTACAACGATGGAAACAGGCCAAAAGTTCCAGAAGAGATTTCATTAGATACTATAAGAACAGTTCTTGGAATGACTGATAAAAGTGAAGAAGAAGTTCTTCAACATTGGAGAAAATTAAGTTTTTACGAAGATCCAAATTATAAAAAATTTTCACCCGATGAAAAAACAGATTTTGATATTCCTGAATTAACACAGAATATTATCGATGAATGGAAACAAGAAGATCCAGATGCTGAAGAATTTGCTACGGCAAATGAGTATAGAAGATTCTTGTGCAATGATGGAGTTGTGGTTGCTGATTTAAGAAAAAAAGAAGTAAGATATATTTCTAGGGGAGTATTTGATATTCCAAGAAGTAGACCAACTACGTTGGATCAAGAAATGAGGTTCGATGTGTTGCACTACGAACTTCCAGATGATTGGAATATTGTTCAAGAATAGTATGCACCCGCCGACAACCAAAGCGACCTTGCGCTTTGAGCCGTCGGTTGCTAAAAACTACGTTTTTATGCACCCGCCGGGATTCCCAAAAGGACGAAGTCCGTTGGGTGCCAACCGTCAGGTTGAGCACGAACCCGGAGGGTTCGAATCCTTTACAATTAATAATATGAAAATAATTAAATGCACCCGCCGGGATTCGAACCCGGACCGCCGGCTTGGAAGGCCGGAATCATAGCCATTAGACGACAGGTGCGTTGATGTGCAGAAGTGAGGTTTATTTTTAAATATTACTGCACTTTATAGAAGTTCAGAAATGATTTGATTTCTGCTTTAAGGCGTCTGATGTCTTTTTTTAGCAGGTTCTCGTAGCTTCCTGTCTGGGTTTTGAAGATATATTTGTCGAAGAATGTTCTGAAGAAAAACAGTAGAGGGGTAGAAGCGAACTTTCCTTCGTAATCAGTGACCATCAGCCCATCAAAAGTCAGATTAAGTTTGCCTTCATTGCATAAGACTTCTTGATTGCGTATTTTAACCTTCACATCTTTGACGCCAGACATCGTAAGAAACATTCGAATCTCTAGCTTTGCATAGTCAGATACTTTCTTATATGGCCAGAGAAAGATGCTGATCTCTTTCCCATGCTCTTGGACAACTTCAGAGTTGTTTGCTTCAATACGATCATAACCGTTCTGAGAGAGCCATCGGTTCACTAGCGCATAGAGTTCTCTAACGCTGAAATAGCCTTCATAACCTAAAGATTCACTATCCACTACCGTTTCGATTTCCGCCATTATGCAGTCTCCATATGCAGGAATTTCTTTATCTTATCTGAAAGTTCCCAACCAAGATCTTCAAGTTGTCCTGCGTATTTGATGTTTAGGATTCTTTCGAAGATAACTTCTTTATAGATCTTTCCTAGCCATTTGGTGAACCAATTCTTTTCAAATATATCTTGCCAATCGAATTCTATCGATGGCTGCATAATTATACGTAATCTGGCCTTTGCCATTTTTATTTTTTTCCCATTTTTAACAACATCAATCCAGCTGAAATCAAAGATCTTCCACTCAAAATTAAAATACCATTTTACATAAGGAGTGACTTCACGCTCAGCCCACCATTCAAGATCGACATCAGAGGAGGCCGCGCCTTTATCTTTATAGAGTTTCTCGTAAAAGGTGAATTTATGATGATCGAGAAATTGCCTAATCATTCTATAGAGGCCTTTATAGTCAAATACACCAAGATAGTTAATAGTGTTATCGAAGCTATAGCATCGTTCGCCTGCTTTTACACTAATGCCCATAGCGCAAATAACGGAAGGGTGCTTTATAAAAGTTGCTTTCCTTTATTTCTGAGGTGCTATTTAAAACGCCTCGAAGTACTGCATATGCTAAAGATTTTACAATAGCCTTTCTGAGGAAAATATTTAAAAAAGCATCTTCTAGAGAATTTCCATGATAACAGAGAAGATCTATCACAGCAATAAAGCACTCATAGATAAGCACATGACTTCATTTGCTGAGATCTTTGACGTTTGTCTGAATGCTAAATCGGAGAAAGTGTTGATCATTTCAGATCTTGGAGAACCTGGTTATAGAATTGCAAGTCTTTTTGCTTGTGGTTATGCTACTGCCTGCAGAAAAAAGAACATCAGCCACAAAGTAATTTTCCAGGATGTCAAGAAGAGAGGAGATACGGCTGATGATAAGGTGATTGATGCCTTGTTGAAGCTTCCTCCACAGAGTATTGTGCTTGTTGTTGTTTCAAACGTTCTTGGGAAACTCGGATGGCTAGGAAGAAGTTTTCGAAAATATATGAAATCAACAAATCATCGTTTTCTCTCTTCCACAGGATTAGGAAGTATTCCTGATGGAAAAGCAAATGAAGTATTTTCTGCGCTTGATATCGATTATAAAAAAATTGATCAGAGAGCAAAAAGACTCAAGGAGAAACTTGATTTTGCATCAACAATAAAAATAGTAACAAAGAATGGGACGAATGTCAAAAGTGATATCAAGGGAATAAAGGCAAAAATAGCTTCGGGTATATACAAAGAAAAAGGAACAGGAGGCAATATTCCTGGTACTGAAGTGTATATTGCTCCAAAGAAAACCAGAGTAGAAGGAAAAGCGGTTATCGATGGTAGCTCGAAGTCAAGAGAAGGCACTATGGTTCCTGATATTCCTTTAGTTATGCATATTAAAGAAGGCAGAGTGGTAAAGATGAATGAGTGTGAAGCTGCTCGTCGATTGGAGAGGAGCTTCCTCTGGGCAGAAGAGAAATCACGCAATCCTAAGAATGTGCGAAGAATTTGTGAGATTGGTATTGGATTGAATCCGAAAGCAAAGATACTAGGATCTACCATTATTGATGAGAAAACATTAGGGACTGCGCATATTGCTGTTGGCAGCAACTATTGGTTTGGAGGCAATATTCACACCATTATTCATTTTGATCAGGTAATGCGTGATGTTAAGATCTATCTTGATGATGTATTGCTTAATTTGAAAAATATTTAGAAAAGTGTTGCGATAAGCCCTTGAAATACGGTGTATCCATCGAAGGGTCTTATAGGTATCATATTAAATATAAACAATAGAAGATTAACTTGTTTTGTCATCTCGAGGAGATAATAGGTATTTTCTTTGAGTTTCTTTTTTATGCTAAGTATAATAGTTGCTGCGAGAAAGAAAATCAAATGCACAGCAGGTCCTGCAAAGGCGATTGCACTGAAAGTGATCGGTGATGCTGTAGGTGATGCAATATAACTAACATAAGCTGGAGCCATAATGAGAAAAGGAGACCCTAAAAGTTTGAGCACTAATCCAATACCAAGCATCATATAGAATGCATGAAACGTTGCGTGCATGCCAAAATGCATTGCTACAAATTTGTGTCCTAATTCGTGGAGGATGATAGGAACACCAATAATAAGACAACTCGTGAGGAAATCCTGCATGTTCAAATTAAGCAATCCTTTTTGCATGAAGTTAGGTTTCAAAGGATCATATGCTTGTCCAGGCAAGATCTTTGGTCTGCGAACATATCCTGAAAAAATAAACCCTGTAATCACTACCATAATAACCATATCAATGATTTCAGAGAAAGCAAATATTGGTGGCATGGTGGCGATGGAAACAGAGTATATTATAAATTTTGTTAATCAGAGTTATGAGCATATTTCTTTATGCTCCACTTTGTTCTTCTTGCTTCTTCTGAAGGATCTCAAGTTCTCTTTCGTTTTTTTCAAGAAGCTTCTGATAATTAGTTATGTGTGTGGTTACTGATTTTGTGTTGTCTTTATTTTCGATCTTTTTTGCACCAAGATTTTCGAGATATATGTTCCGTCCTTCTATCATAAAATGTGCAAGGTCATCTTCTTGTTCATTGTTATGTATTATACAATTTTTTATTGCTTTTAGATGCTCTAAGATTTTATGTATTCTGCCTATCTCTTTCTTTAGTTTTTTTTCTTGCTCTGTTTCGATTCTTTCTTCAGTTTTTGCTATTTCAATTTCTTCTTTGACTTTGTTCTCTTCTTTTTGTATGGTGTCTGCTTCTTTGATTATGTTTTGCTCGTCTCCTATGTTCTCTCCTATTTGCGTTTCCTCTTCAAGATCATCTTTGAGTTCTTCTATGACGTCTGCCAGTTCAGTTTTTTCAGCGGCCTCTTCTGTGGTAAGGGCCTTCTCGATCTTTTTTTCGGACTCAATATCATGATCTAAGTCATTAATTTCTTCTTCGTCTATGCTTTCTAGATCTTGAAGATCTCGTTCCATCGTATTTATTTCTTTGGCAGCATCTTCAACATCTCTGTTATCGATGTCTTTTTTCAGATGATTTATATCTTCACTGAACTTCTTCTTTTCTATTTCACGGGTTTGTTCTTCAGCAGCTATCTTTGATTTTATCTTTTCCTCTTTTTTTAGTTCATCATCAACTTCTTTGTCGATATGCTCTTCGATATGCTCAATTTTCTTGTCATGTTCCTTGGCTTTTTTCTTTTTTACTTCATTTTTCTGGATTAAAGCTTGCCTTGCTTCAGGAGTGGATGCTGCACGCCTGTTGCCAAAGCTTGCAACCCATGCAAATAAAGAGACGAAACCTGCAATGGCGAGGAAATAGATAATGATCTTGATGAATTTCGGTAAGCTTCCATAAAACTCAGGAAGATAAGTCTGTATCATAAGCAAAGGCAATAGCGTTATGAGTGCGAACATAAGGTAGCCGCTTCTTGATTCGAGATTCTTGATGAGTTTGAAGTGTCCTATCATGTAAACAGCAAAGACAAACAACAATACATAAAATGCGATAGGTGAAATGAAGAGTTGGAATCCTGTCATGAATGAAAATACTGCATAACCAATAGTTAGTATGAGCACCATAGCTGTTCTCATTAGCTTGTTTTTGAAGACAGGGCTTTGTTGGCCTATCAAGTCAGTTACCGCATAAAAGAGAAAAGCCATAATGATGGTATCGAAAAACTGTGGTGCTTGGAAGTAGAACGAGATAATCATATTGAAAACATCAGTGACAGGGGCTATTACATTCGCACCTCCTTCGAGTTCGCAGCCTGTAAGCAACAAAGCAACAGCTACCCCAAACACACTCTTTCTCATAAGCATACTTGAATGAATTCAGTTTATAAATTTTGCTGGATCAGACCAAAGAATTATTCAGAATGATTTTCGTAACTCCTGACTAATGTTTGGAGTTGTGGTATCGAATAAAGACCAGTTAGCTTAGGGTTCCCCCCTCTTACTCCTTTCTGAAATGCTTCTTGGAGAATTGGATTGATTCCGTTCTCATGTTTGCGGTATATGTACTTAACTTGTCCTGGTCCATAACGCCATTCGCTAATAAGAGCACCGGGATCGGATTCTTGGATGACTCTTCGAAGCTGGCTAACACTATTTGGACTAATGCAATCAATACCTTTGATTATAGGGTCTTCAAGACTTCTTTTGAGAATCTCTCTGTAATTCATCATACAAAAATAGAGTATAACATATATAAATAATTTCTGAACTATTTATAAAGCAGTTTATTTAAAAATGATGTTATGCTAGATCATTTAATAAAAATTTTTTTCGAACTCTGTTCGAAACATTTAAAAGAAGATGATTATTCTGTGCTTTTATGACCGACCCAGTTCAGGGCTGTACGCTCGAGGCTGGATTGCTGCCTGAGGTAAAAAAAATGGCAGAAGCATTCTGTGCTTGTCGTTTGGAGGAATAAAAATGACTGAACAAAGTAAAGAATTGTTAGTACCAAGCGATACCTATCTGAAGAGTGGTATTCATATAGGAACAAAATTTAAGACAAAGCATATGGCGAAATTCATCTACAAAACAAGGCCAGATGGGTTGAGCGTATTGAACATCCAGCAAATTGATCAACGTTTGAGGATATTTGCGAAACTTCTCTCACGATACGATCCTGAGGATATTCTTGTGGTGAGCAGAAGAGAAACGGGCTGGAGGCCTGTGAAAATGCTTTCAAAGCACACAAATATAAGGGTGATTGCTGGCAGATACACGCCAGGCTTGTTGACGAATTCCTCTTTGGAGGTTTACACTGAAGCAAAAATATTAGTGGTGACTGACTCAAAGCCTGACAAGAATGCGATCAAAGATGCGATGAAGATAGGTATTCCTGTTGTTGCCTTATGTGATACAAACAATCAAAGCAACAATATTGATTTTGTTGTTCCTTGCAATAACAAAGGAAAGAAATCATTGGCGTTAGTGTTTTGGATTCTTGCGAACGAATATCTGTGCATTCGAGGGCAATTGAACAAAGGGCAATCAGTTACAGAATCTTTTGAGGATTTCTCGGAAGAGTGATTTTTTTTATTCTATTTTTAGAAATTATATATTCTCCTCTATGAATTGCTTCAATGCAACAAGATCTTTTTTATCCTTATCATAATGGAATGTTGTAATACCTACTGATTGTGCGCTCTTGACAGCATCTGCGTTATGCTCAAAATAGATAGTCTCCTCTGGCTTAAGACTAAAATGTTCAAGCATCTTCTTGTAATAGAGAGCATCTGTCTTGTTAGGATCGTGATTGAGCGTAAAGACATCGTAGGGCATGTCTATTATTCCAAATTTTTTTCTCTCGTCTTCATTAGCGTTTGTGAGAATAATCTTTTTGTTATCGAATCCATCAAGCATTTCTTTGAGTTCCCTAAAAATACCTTCTTTAGTAACAAATGTATTCCACGCATCAACGAGAATAGTCTTCATAGTGTCATCTGATCTGAAATAATATATAAAGATTTCTTTATTCTTCTAATTTTTCATGCACACCAGAATCTTCAATGATGAACTTAATGTTTTTGCCGCTTGGCAAGGATCTATGTTTCCTTAGTATTGCTTCTCTTTTCTCTTCTTTTCTTTTTAACTCAATTTGACATTTGGAAGCATATTTAATCAAGTCTCCTCCAACAATGTTCATCTTATCTTTCTCTGCAAAATCAGCGTATACTTGAGAGGTTAGTAACACAGGAATGTTTTTTTCGCGTGCAATCTCACTTAATGCATTGAGTTGAAGGCTGAAATCGTTATTAACTTGCTTAGTTTCTTCTCTGGCGAGTTCAACTCTATAGAGCATAGCAATACCATCAACAATGATTGCATTAATATCATCTGTCATCAATTCTTTTAATCTTGCAATATCTTCTCGTTGTTTATCGAACGAAGTTGGCTTGAGAAAGATGATGTTCTTTATGTGTTCTTCAAATGCTGAACCGCACAATTGTTTAAATCGATCTATTGAAAATGAGTTCTCTGTGTCAATAAACAATACTTTGCCTGGCAATGTTGCACAGAAGAGCAATGTCAGATTTGATTTTCCACTTCCAGAAGGGCCAAAAAGAGTGGTAAGAATACCTCGTTCATAGCCTCCTTCTAAGAGGGTATCAAAAATTGATGATCCTGTGCTTATTTTTTCTTGCATAATAAAGAAGAATTCAAAGAAGTAATAAATAATTAACTAATTAAGGCAAAATCCTTTTGGCACTTGACATGGGCAATTGATGACAGCTATTTTTCCTTCATTACCATCACAGTATGCTTCTTGTAACTGCATTCCTGATAAACAGACATCTTCTCCAGAGTAACCGTAATTTGAGTCTATCTGGCCATACGTATTCTTATCGAGGCCATTATCGCCATATTCATAGCAGTAGCGCTCTTCAGATGCTAGAGTGGTGCCGACGTAGTATGCTTTTCCTCCAATGTTATCAGAACCTTCTATGCTAACTACAGGCTGATTTAATGTTGAAGAATCTGTACAGAGACATGCTTGTTTTGTCATGACTACAATACCCACAATACCTATGATGGCAATGATTGCAAGCAGAGAAAAATCTTGTGCTCTTTTTTTTTTCTTAGCCATAACTACCCCTCTGAGCATACTTTGATCGTTGTTGTTTAAAAAGTTAATGTTTTTTTTTCTTCATCACCGAAAAAGTAATCTTTTTATATACATTTTAGTATACCAATATAGGGGGATGTTGCAGGAGTTGTGTTTTTTATTCTTTTGCGATTCAATTTCAAAATGAATGAAGAGGATTTCAATGAGCTGCTTAAGATTCAGCAGCGCATGTCAAGGATGCTTCTCAATGAAGACAGAGTTAATCACAAGATTGATGTGATTACCTTAGTAAGAGATATGTGTGGGCCTGCAAAGAAGAAAGTGCAGAGAGAACAAGTGATTATTGAGGCAGGACTTCAAGGTATATCAAGCGCTGACGTTGAAAGTATTCTTCAAGAGCTTGTCAATGACAATATTATCTTCATACCACAAGAAGGATATCTCCAAATACGCTAACCAAGACGTTTCAAATAGTCAATAATTTCTTGATGTTTTTTATCCAATGCTTCAAGTTGTTTTCTATTCTCCTCGAGTTTTTGATTATGCTGCAACCGAAGCCCTTCCATTTTGGCGTTGACTTCTTCAAATCTATTTGAGAATGCATGGTCTACTTCATCAACAACATCATGGAGCATATCATCTTCTATTCCGATATTCATGCTTGGCTTGTGATATCGTGGTGGTGCAAAATGGCTCTGGCGTGATTGTGGTAATCCTGCTAATTGGCGAACCTTTCTCACTATTTCTTTGAATTCATCAAGTTGCATATTGCTCCGTATAGGTACTTTTAGGAAGAAACCTTCTCCGAAATCAAGAACTATACCATCCATGAGCCACCCCTTTGAGCTTTCACAACATTCGCTAATATTTAAACTTTTGGAATGGTCTGGCTCAGTAGAATTGCTATGTAAAAGAATTATTTTTCTCGACAGTACTGCACTCCGTTCAATGTGAACATCGGAATTCGATACGATTTTCACGCATAATCAGAGTTTATTTTCGAGAACTACGCTAGGCAGTACTGTCTGTGAGAATACA
>JANQNG010000065.1 GCA_028279685.1 Candidatus Nanoarchaeia archaeon
TCTGCGCAAAACTTTTTGCAGGAAACCAACTAAACAACGCAAACATACCAGCACCAAGCAAAGCATCCTTCCACTTAGCACCTCTTTTAATCTTCTCACAACTAGGTTTCCTCCAATTCCTAACTAAACTGCAAATACCTCCCATACCACTAATACACACATCCATCATATATAAATCTTTCGATTTGTAACTACGCAAAAGTAATAATGAATTAATATTTTCCATACAGAAATAAAATAATTTGATCTAGCAGACTTATTTTAAAGAATTAGAAAATCAATTGATACAGACACCTGCTTGGCAATTATAGCCTTCTGCACACTGATCATTGTTAATACAAGATTCGTAACAATCAAGCTGTCCTGCATTATCATATGCTGCATAACCATTACAATCAATATAACTACAAAGATCAGTACAATAACCTCCATCAAAAAGAAATCCATATGTTACGCCATAATCTACTAGCTCTTTTTGGTCACATTCAATATCTGCAGAGCAACTACCGTCTGCAGACCATTTGCAGTAATATGCTCTGTCAACCGCTTGTCCATCAATACATTCATCTGCAAAATAATCCTGACCATCACTGCAAACAATAGGAAATGTCAGTTCATTGCGCTGTTTATCATGACATTGCGGAATTGTAGAACAGGTATTTCCATCATAGAAATATCGAGGACCTCTGTCTTCAACAACACAATCATCAACACATCTATCTTCGAACCAATCTTCACCAAAAATATTGCATGTTCCTAATCGATATCCTTCACCTGTTAATGCATCTGCAGGAACGTTATTGCACACAGCATTATTTCCTGTTGCATACGCACAAACACAATCATCCCTGTCCGCAAACTGACAACTACCACTGTAACATTTGCCAAAGCAATCATACACACCAGAGCCATCATTCCAACCAGTATTGTCTATTGATGACTGCCTTTCAAGACCGCAGTAACCATTAGCAACAAGATCATTTTCATCAGGATCCTCTCCTGTGTCTCTTAATGCACGCAAACTAAATTGTTCTTCGAATGTCACTCCTTGGCCATATGCAATGCAAGCTCCTGCAGTTCCTCTAATAGCATTGTCATTTGGGCCTTGACATCCTGCAATTTGTCCATCATCATAATCATCATCTGAACAAGCAGCTTCCACCATCCAGAGTTGTTCTGCATCTCCTCCGCACACATTTCCTCTATCGCCATCACAGTATCTTTCGAAGGTTCTCTTAAAAATATCATTCAATGAATCCCATTCATTATCTCCAGGAGTAGTTATGATATTATCATTATCTTCAAAAATAATGCCGATGTTGAGAAAGTTAAAATTTGTTCTGAATTTATTCAGCTCAGCCTCTTCTCTGAATGCAATCCATCCACCATATTCCTCATAGAGAAAACAACGTTCTGCTTGTCCATAAGGAGTTCCCCAATCCAAACCTATAGGTTCGGGAGAATCACCTATACAACAAAGATGATTTGCATCGAAAGGATCAACAACAACCACATAATTTTCATCTAATCCATGATAATCATTACTATTAAGTTCGTGATAAGGATAAGGAAACGTATCTTCATTTCTATGAGGTAAACATTGATATACTTCAACACCGAGGAGAAAAGGAGGACCCCATGTACCTTCTACTCTAGCAGAAACTTGTACGGTGTGCGTTGGATCATTATCATTGTATACCTTAAAATGATCATCAGGTATGGTTGTAATGTCTATTTCTGAAGGAGGAAGTTGCAGTGTTGGATCAGCAGGAGGTCTTTCAAATCCGGGAGAGCTAAAGATTCCTTCTTCGAGAAGATCAATATATCTGTATTTCTCTATGTTAGGAAAAATGCAAATAGTGGAGCTAGGATCAACATAATAAAGGTCTTCAATAGAAGCATATAGGTTATCAATATCTTCGTAGTTGTTATATCCTACGGCAATAACTTCGCAGACATCTGAGATAAATACTTTTACATCTTGATAATCATACAATCCTTCTGGATCACTTGTAATAACTCTTATTTCGTGATAGCCCATATCGAAATTTGTTGTGTAGATTGTTGATGCTCCATCGTGCCTATCCCAATTCAGAGGATTCTCATTTTCATCTTCCATCCAAGCTTTGTAATCAGGTTGGGGAACATCTTCATCTGCAGGCATATCAGGATCATACGTTATCAACGAAGGATTAAAAGGAGGAACAGTCACATATCTGTACATGTATTTCTCAGGGTTGCTTCTGCAATCAGGTGTTGCTGTTGCTCCTCCGTCTAGACAAGAAACGTCTGCTTCAATCTGATCAACACAATTATTATCGAGGCAAATTTTTTCAAGATAATCCTGATGCCATCCTTGATATTCATATTCTGTAATTAATTCATCAGGATCAACACCTAACGGAGTAATAATAATAGGTTCTCCTGCGACACGAACAATATCGTATTTCGCACCTCCTTGTTCATTGATGTAATCAAGTACGGGAATTCTATTGCGCATTGCGAAGAAAAAAGTAAATGGTCTTCCATCAATCAATGAACGATTGTCTTTAATTTTAATAATATCATCAGCTCTGTTTCTGGACGGAATACACGGACAGATATCATCGTCCTCGCAACTGATGCAAGCATTCGGTATTCTCTCTATGGAAAATCCTTCCTGGAAACGAAGTGATTCGAGACCCGCTTCAATAAAATCCTTGTTGATATCTCTTGATTCTTCAGTAATCATATCCTGTGCAAGACGATAAACTTCTTTTAGTCGAGTACTGAATTCTTTTGTGAAAGTGTGGAACAACAACATAGGAGTTCTTTCACTTATAGTTACATTAAAAGGATAGGTAATATTCACAGAGAATCCTCCATCACTCATAATGACGTTAGCAGAAACACTTTCTTCAGATGTTTCAATAAGATTTCCTTGATTATCTCTGAATGCTTGAAATCCTCCTCGAGTACATTGGATCATCTTAAGGCGTATGTATTCATTCATCATACTTTCTATAGTTTTTTCACCATCAACAGTACTGTACGATCGGGGACCGCAAGGCGATTGATATTGTTGATCCACTTCACCTTGCCTATTTACGCCTTCTTTATCACAAAGTTTTGTAAGATTATAATAACCTACTGGTCCTGAAACAGGATCTCTACAGTTTCCATAATTCTCAAATACATATTGCATTCGCAAGTTTGCTAATGAGATTGCTTCATAAGGATATGCTGGAATAGGAAAGTCAACACAATGTACTCTGTTTCCATCTTCAAGCGTATGCTGGTTTTGTTGTTGTTCAATACCGTAAGAAATATTGTATGTTATGTTGTTCTCTTTTAACGGAAGAAAATTCGGCTCTTCAGTATTGAGATGTTGAAAATGTAATTTGCATATTGCTACATACTCTTCTCCACAATCATTGCCTTGAAGAATTTCCTCTGCCGAACAAGTATTTGTGGTGCATGCTTCATGATCATAAATTACTCCTCCATTATTGCCAATTCTCTCAAGCGCATCATAGGTTATTCTGTCAATGCAGCTCTCCACATACCTTTGGATTGCTCCTTGCTGAACATAGTCAGAAATTAACGCTTCTGCCTGAGCCTGAAGCTTCGTCTCTTGGAAGGTTGCTGCCAGGCCAATCATCATCACGAAAATTATGACAACAACAATGCCTACAATTAGTAATAGCGATAATTGACCTCTTTTTCCCATTGAGCATAAAGGTGAGAAACGGTTTTATATAGTTTGCGAGGAAAAGAAAGAACATTATTTTCTATATAGAATTAATAAAATCACCACATAGATTTAAATACCCTTCCTATATTCTTCTCTTATTAAATTACTACAAAACAATGGTGATAAAATGGAATATTATGTATCAATGGAAAATCGAATTGGACAAGTTAGTATTACAACGTTTGACTCGAAAGAAGCATTTGATGAATTCTATGTGGGAAGAATGAGGGGCGGCACAAACGATCTGATAAAAAACGTCTATCCTATCATTCATTATCAAGGAACTGATGAAGCTAAATGTGACAAAATCACAGAAAGAAAATTTAGAGAATGGCATAGTAACCCCTCTGCGGCACACATACAATTTTTGGCAGAGAATGGTGAACTCGAAGCAGCTATAGAACTACATGAGAAAACAAAAGTTAAGAGATGACTGATTTCCGATCAGCAATTCACCAAAAAACGATACTTGCATAACTCACACTGTTCTTTTCATCTCCTGTAATCTCAGCAGAAGTATAGTAGTTCTCTAAAGTGACTTTGCCTTTTTTCAAGATATTCAGCAATAAGCAAACAGGCATTGCTCCGCAGATAGTAGCATGATGTTCTTTAACATAATTGACAAATCCAACATCATTATACTCCTCGATGAACTTTATCGCTTTTCTATCAAAGTCATGGATCTTTTGCTGAACATCAGTATTGAAAGGAATGTAATTAAATGCAGGACCATGATGGGTAAAATCAGAACTCACAATATAGATTGCTTTCTTATTCTGTTCCATCAATGTTTCTTCAATATCCAACGCAACTTTTTGAAAATTGATATCTTCTGAGACAAGCACAGGAAGTATCTTAAGTAACTTTTCATCTTCTTTCTTCTTTCTTTCTTTCTTTGCAATTTCTTCAGCACTTGTTATTTTATGTTTGATTTTTTCTCTGAGAGAAAATTGAAGAAAAGGAATTTGCACCTCTAAAGAATGTTCATACTCGTGGATATCATTATTCTCCTCTATGTTTCCCTTTTTTATGATCCCTTCAGCAAGCTCTCTATCGGTAAGACAAGGCCCGAACGGTGATTTGTAGCTCGTCGTGGCAATGCCTGACTTCATTGATTGATGCGATGGTGCAAGAATAACATAAACATCCGCCAAAGGAGATTCTGCTAACGCACGATATCCCCACGCAGCACATTGCCCTGAATATTGATATCCTGCATGAGGTACAATTATTGCTTTGATGCTGTGGTGTTCTTTTCCTGGCAACGATCCGGGACCGTGTTCTCCTTCGAAACATTCTTTGATTTGTTTCATCAATTGTTCAGGTATATCTTTGTAGAATTTTCCTGCATAAAACGGTTGTCTCATAGAAGCATTGAAAGATGCCGAATTAATAAATATTGTGGTCTTTAGTGATAGCAATGCCTCCCAGCGAAGTACTTGATTAACTTATTGATTTGGTATAATCGCTGATTTCTTATCGGATTGTGTGTGTGACACGAAGCGAGGCATTGCTATTTCATTAGTAATGCCTCCCAGCGAAGGTCGAAAAAATCCCTGCTTTGGCACTACTGCGCTCCGTTCTTATGTATTCATCGCTATTCGAATCGAGTTCTGTCAGAAATCAATGCGCATTAAAATAACTACGCTGGGCAGTAGTGCCAACATTAGAATAAATAACTTATTCAATCGCAAATCTCAGTTTTGCAGTAATGAAGTTCCAATCTAATCCCCTATATTCAACATGATAATAAGGAGAAGACCTTTCCCTGTATGCAGAAGCTTTTCTGATTGTTAACTCTCTAATGCCTTCTTCATTAGGCTCGCCATCATCAACACCACTCACAAACCAATCATAATTATCATTATCATCATTTTGAATTTCTTGTTCGAAAAAATCCGTCAATGAAAATGATAGGTTGTGACTGATAAAAATCGCCTCTTGAATTACTTCATTATCAACCGTTTCGTCATATTTCTCTTCCAACGTTGCTTTAATAGTACGCTCACTGTTTTGATAGAAGTAGATACGATTGAACGCTTGTTCGAACTCAAAAAATCCTCTTGGTTCTTCTGGCTGTCCAAATCCAAAAAACTCTTTCATCCAATCCCAGAATTCTTCAAACCATGTTCCTCTTGGTGAGAAGGCACTATTATCACTTGCACCGAACGTCAAGAGCATTATATCTTTGTTGCTGTCAAAAGCAACCATCATATCATATTCTCCAAAGATATGTTCTCCACCATGAGCACATAATTTCATTTGTCGTCCTGCAAAAGGATGAGCTTCATCAAGTTGTTCAAAATCAATCACTTCATTATCGTCGCATATGGCAAATGCACAATCATCACCGCACTGTTGATCTCTGAATAGATCATGATTATTTATCAGCATATCATTTTCATTAAAAAGATTATTAACACCGTCAAATTCAAGTTCAGAAACCAGTCGATAAAGGAATCTCCCAATATCATCGTTCAGATCATATTCAGCATTCAAAGAAGTTCCTAAAAGTACATATTCTTCGCCGTTCTTGCTATAGCGGAGTGCACAAATTGGATTATCTACTTCCATAACAGGAGCTACATTAACAGAACCTTCATGCATAAATCCAGCAAGTCCTTCATCAGGATCATTCTTATATCCTGCTCCAGACATTTTTTCATCACAAAAAATAGTGTATTCATCTATGTCTTCTAGTATGTTACCTTCTTCGGCGGAAACAAGATTCATCATATAGGTAGCAACTGCTTGTGTTCTTGAATTCCATTTTCCATTCACACAAATATAATCTCCTTCTCCCACTTCAGAGGTGAATCTATTTCTGTTAAGCTGATTTATTTCAACATCAACTAATGTGCCTTCAAGAACACACCCTCTTGTTACACTTGTTTGCCCTAGAGCATCACAGAAAGGAGCTATGCTACAAGTTTCATAATCAAGATCACAATAGTTTTCAGCAAGCGCTCCTTCACAACTCTCTCCACTCCAAGTACAGCCAAGAGCAATACACGCAGCACCACTATCTTCAAGATTGGATAAGCCTTCGCAAGAAGCTTCTACATTATTCTCAACACATTCAAATCCAAGATCTCCAGGAGGCATATCATATCCTACCTCTAAAAAGCAATCTGTTGATCTCCCACAATAGCCAGAATACATAAACATAGGATCATATTTGATTTCCGAAAATTTCCATGATGTGCTGTCTTCATCAGTAACACATCGGAATCCAGTATATTCATCTTTGACAGCATAATTTGTATGTACTGCAATATTATCCATTGTCTGCCTACAAAGATTTTCACAATCAAATGTATCTTCATCTAATGCTTCACATTGTTCAATACAATCATCAGCCATCAAAAATTCTTTCCATAATGGTCCTTTTTGTGAATTATCATACGCAGCAACATGTTCTTCTCCATTCCAGCAATAACCTTCAGGAACACAACCATACTCAACAAGATCATCAGTACCTGCTAATGATCTGTAAAATTCTTGATCTTCAACCAATGTTCCTGTTTTCTCAAAACTGATAGCATCAACATAGCCACTTCCAGAAATTTTTACACGTAACGGAGTATTTACTTCGAAAAATATCTCTTCACCTTCACCATAAGCATCATCAGTTTCTATATCAATGACTTCAACAATCCCATCACCTTCATATTGCAACATATAATTTCCATCTTCAGGAATAACAACGTCTTGGTAGAGATAATCATCATCACCATGTATGTACAAACAAGGAGCATTATCACAATCATCAGCTTCCGTGATAAAATACTCATTATTATAATCCCCTGAATAACTCCAATCTCTCACCAGAGAACACCCAAGTTCATCGACAAGATCAGAATACGCTAAAACAGTATTTCTACCAAATCCTCCTTCACAATAATCTTCGATAATACCATCACCATCAGTGTCTCCTGCTTGCACAACAGCAAGATGATTTTCCACATCATCATCTCTATCTATTCCTCCTGCAGAGCACTGCTTCTCTACAGTCCATTCACTATTGACATCATCATAATATATTCTTATCGTGTAAGGAACTGGAACTTCTGTTTCGTCATCAGTTCCTACATCTCTGATACGATAACAAGAATTGTCAGTTACTTTTCTTGTCTTTTTACAAGCATAGTCTGTTCTCAGGCATTTTCCTGTAGCAAATGTTTGTTCGTCATAGGTGTATGTTGCCCAGACATACTCTTGCGCTTCTGGCAAAAAGATTACTTCACCTTTATGATCAAACTTTCCATTGACGACTAGATTTGATGGAGGCACTGTACCAAATGCTAATGCTCCTGTGAATGCATCATTGAACATTCCTGGTTCGCCATCTTCAGCATCATATATTCTCTCCCAAAAACCATTACTATCACAAAAATAATCACCAACAATTTCACAAGTATCTTGCTCTATAGGATTAACGGAATTAAATCTAGAAGGATCATCCAAATCAACGCTTTGTTTATTACCTACTGCGCCACATGATTGGAATGTTCCTTCTGAAAAAAGCACTCTCTTATCATTTGAATCTAAAGTCATCTCAATAACTCTCTTTGAAGAAGGAACAAAGAATCCATTCCAGCATCCTCCTGTTAAATCTTCATAGTATTCTGCAAGCGTATCTGATTGTGCAGTAACACTGCCACAGCATCTTGTGCCAGACCATTTAAAGCTCATCTGCGCATCACAAGCATACCAATACGGTCCTGCTTCTTCTAATGCAGGCACCGTTGAAATACTATTCAATTTAGGGTTCAAAGTATCGACCCATGTTCTAAATACGCCAGAACAATATCTCGTTGCATAATCCGATGTTGTCGTCCAAGAATCTCTCAATGCAAAATTATCAAAGTAAACAATATCAGATTCAGCATTCGCGCCAGCATCACCATCATAACTGAATTTTATTTTAGTGATCAATGAACGATCACCAAGACCAGCATCAGAATCATCCTCGGAACCATCATTATTCAGATCGATAACAAAGTGATGGAAATATCTTGGAACCTGTCCTGTTGTTGACAGTTCATAAAGACTATCGCGAGAACGCTCCCAAATAACATCATTTCCTGAAAAGATCTCCATCTTCGTCGGTCGAGGAGGATCATCACGTTGAAGACTTGTATCATATTCGAATGCCATATCAAACTCAAGATAATTATAGTCAGACCAATCATTAATTGGGAAGTTCGAGAATTCTTTAGAAGTATGATCGTTCGCTATTCTCCAATAACGGATGCGGTCTCCATAGCCTGCACCTTCACTTGGATCAAGCAGCTTATCAAAACTCAAAATAGTATGCAGTGCAGAACCTGTTGAAAAAATATTTCCTGCATCGTAAACATCTGGTGATATTGGATTGTATATGTAAGATCTTTTATTATCGCATGCATCTTCATAACAGCATTCTGCAAACAATGCATGCTCCTGTTCTCTATGGCAGATGAATGCATTGCTCTGATCAATTTGTGGAATACGTTCTTCGTTAAATCCATATCCTCCAAGACAGCAAATTTCATCATTCTCTTGCCCTTCAAAATCTCTGAATGCAAGACCTAATCCTTCACCTCTACAATAGATGCCTTCTTCGTTAGGAATGATATCAAAAGAATCGAATCCATGGAATGATGCAAGCTCTTCACAAGTCAATCCTGTAATCGGTTCACAAGTACCTTGACAGCAGAAGCTATTCTCAGGAGGAGATTCATCATTCGTGATGGCAACTACGAGACCATCACACAACTGTTCTCCTTCTTCACACCATGTTCCTCCTAGATCATTATCAGGATTGTCATCTTCATCAGTGCAAGGAAGATTAGGATCACCATACTCCCACCAAGGATTTTGTCCAAGCCAAAAGAAATCTTTCTTTGCAGCCCAGCCATCTCCATCTCCTCCCTCTTCATCAGGCGTTTCACCATGACCAAATTCAGTTCCTAGATTTTCTCCCCAATAACATTGAGGGCATGTCGCTGGAGACGCTTCTTCTCTACAAGGCCTAAAAAAATCTTTTCTTCCAGTATCAGGAGGAGTTATGCAACAGCCAATAAATTCTTCCTCTTTGTACGTTCCATCAAGATTAAACATCTGATCAGGATCGTTTCCTGCCTCTCCATTACAATCAGGCCTGAATTCAAAATTCGAAAACCCATTAACCTCAATATAGAATTCTTCATCATAAGCATATCCTTCAGGTAAAGGACAAGCACACATACCTAACTTATTTGCAGCAGCAGGCAGCACCTGGAGATTCTCAAGATAATTATCATCAGGATCTCCATAGTTACTTCGTTCCATTTCACCTAACGTTGGAGCATGCATTGTTTCGTCTGGATCATCTCCATATGCATCACAAATAAACCACTCTTCTGAATTAGAAACAACATCCCATGCTGCAGATACAAATGAAGCTAGAAAAATGAACAATAACGCGGTAACAATTACCTTCCTCACCACTTTTCCCTCTTTCTCATCTTATCACATCATTGATTTATAAATATTCCCTCTGATACTCATTCTTGCCAGAGCATTACTGCCTAGCGAAGTTTTCGAAATCATTATTCTATTATACGTGAAAATCGATTCGAACTTCGATTTATGCATCGTAACGAAGCGCAGTAATGCTCTTCATTCTATTATCTAACGTAAAGTATGTATCTTGAATGCATTATTCAATCCTGAAGCTCTCCACCAATTCCAACCACTCACCTCTTCATCAGGTTGACCTATCACTGCAATACCATTATGATTGACTGCATCGTTCAAGCATAAATAATCTTTGCTGGAGAAAATATAACTGTAATCTCCAAGATCATCTCCGCAACAACCATCAGCACCACTTAATGCACCATATAAAAAACCCTCTCCAGACCATGTTGGGAATGGTCCTCTGTTCGAAGGACAAATTCCTGGACCTTCCTCTTCAAGATACCTATTAGAAGTTATCCAGGGACTTCCATCTTCTGGAAGTTCAGGAAGATTATGACAATTAGGATCTTCCATATCAATAAGTTCATCAACATCATTATCTTCATTATCGCTGCATGCTTCTCCTGGTGATAACTCTTCTGTTGGACAGCAGCTGTTTAAATTAAAATTCTCATTAACAATATCCAGTTCACAAACAACATCTCCTTCATCACAATAAAAACTTTCACCAACTTCCCAATTGTTATGGTCGAGGGGGTTGCTGTAATAGTTTTCTGTATCTGTTATGAATGCATTATTTTCTGATGCAAAAGGGCAACAATGAAGCACTGCATTATCATTTTCATAATCAGAAGAAATTCCGCAAAGAACTTCATGTTCAGGACAAGATTCAGGATCATTTTCAGCTATAACTTCATGCATTCTCTCTGAATCAATATTAAAAGGACAGCAATAAATATCAACTTCTACGGAAGATTCAACTTTCCCACAAACACCGTAGCCATCAGGACAAATGGTCTCTGTGGCCATGCCTTCTCTTTCTACTAATAAAGCTCCTGGAGGTTGAGGATATTCTTCTCCCAGTTCAAGATCACAGCAACAATAGAAATGCCAATACGTGTCTGGGTTTTCATGCATCACATCATAATTGACACCTGTACAAGTATCATGATCACACCAGCCATTACCGTAATCAGTCCATTTTGCGCCACGATTATATTCTGTATTCGAGCAAGTTTCACCAGCACCATCGTGTGTACATTGATCAACACAAGAAGCTCCTTCCTGATATTCGCTGCAAAATTCCTGGCAAGTTTGCCCTTGATCAATTACCTCATCACTTGCACTAATCCAAACAGGAGCAGCTAAAACTAAAGGTAGTGTGATCAAACAAAGAATAGCTAATAACATACTTTTTATCATATACTGCTTTAGAATAAGTCATTTAAAAAGCTTATGACGATAAAGTGTGAATCTTAAATGCATTATTTAATCCTGAAGCTCTCCAGTAATTCCAATATCCATAATCAGTATCTCCTTCTTTGCCGATAACAGCATAACCACCATCAACATCTCCATTGCTGTCAACAGCATCACGCAGGCAAAGAAAGTTTCCTGATGATGGAATAAATCCGAAATCATTCAATTGCCCAAGTATTCCTTCTTCAAGTTCTTCTTCTTCAGTATCATCTCCGCAACAACCATCTCCTGCATTGACTGCTGAAGGATTTGTTAAAGCAATAAGTGCGAAGTTCGCTCCAAAAGATGTTATCTCTTCACACTGATTCCTGCAATCAACATCATTATAATCTATTTGTCCATCACCATCGTTGTCTTCACCATCACTACAACCGATTTCATGTTCTAGACCATCATCACCACATGCACAACCTGTACCACAAGAATTTCCTTCGCCGCAGAGTGCATCAGCACAATCAGTATTTCCATTATCGTTATCATCGAAGTTATTCCAACAGACTTCTCCAGTATATCGTGAAACGGTTCCATCAGGATTACAATGAAATCCAGGATCAATCTCCTCTCCATCATGTCCTCCGATAGAATCATAAGAACATTCTTCAAACCCAACAGTTCTAGGAGCAGGCCATCCTCTGCACATAGCATCGCCAAATTGACACTCGGGTTTTACAGCATTCCACCCTCTATCGAATGTGTTTTCGTATGCTTCTGTTTGATCACCATCACAATTCCAATGTGCGGTAGTATCCGGCCATATCAAACCAGGTACTAATTCATACGAACAATAACCATCATTTGCTTCCCAACCTCCAGGACATGTTGCTGCCTGAACGCAATTATCCATGTAAGGATCTCCAATTAAAGGATCATATTCATGGAGACAGCAAGCAGCAGAAACTGCTCCAACATAGAGTAATAGAATAGCAATAACCAGAATTAACCCCTTTACATTCATATAAGACTACAAGTTTATGTATTTAAAAAGTTATTCTTAAACCTTCCTTACACCCTCAGAAACATACTTCTCAGATTTCTTGAATTTATTTTCCTTCAGTCTTTTGTCAAGATTATCTCCATCAAGTTTGTCTTTAAAGATTACCTCGAAGAAATTCTTCACATCTTTGTAAGAACGTAATCCATATTCATCTGTAGCTCCTGAGAAAAACACTACAGGGACTTTGTATTTCTTCATAATAATATAATTCTGCATCATTCTGCCGAGCAATACTTGTTTGTCTTCTGCACTAAGTACCTTATTGAAATTGAATCCAAACAAAATGTTTTTTTCTTTACAGAGCTTCGCAATCACTTGATTCACGCCAGCATTGCGATAGTGCGTATGATCTCTTCTTGGATGATGCTCAAAGCCATGCACAATATCTATGCCTTTACGCAAATCATGCTGGGTAGGATTTTCTTTCAAGACAATCTCTTTTTGATATATTTTTAGCCCCTTAGCATCTAATTTGGAAAGATCCTTCTTCTTAGTATAAACAAAAAGAAGACCTTTTAATCCTAATTTAACAGCCATATCAACAATCTTTTGCTCGTTATTCTTTGGAAATACAATGTCTATGAACATAGTGAAAGAAGACCTAGATAATATATAAATTCATAGATTACTTACATCGTAAGTATTTTTAATCATTTCACTTACATTGTAAGTAAAAAAAGCAAATTTTATATACTTAAAATACACACCAAATACACATGGTGGTAACATGGTTTTGGCAAGAGTAAAGCTCAACGATTACACAAATAAAGTCTTGAATACAATAAAGATAAAATTTGATCTCCCTGATAAGTCTGAAGCGATCAATAAGTTCGTAGATATATATGGTGATGAGATATTTGAAAAAGAAGCTAACGAAGATTACATAAAGAAGATTCTTGAGATAGAAGAAAAGCACATGAAAAAAAACGGCCATAAATCTATGTCTATTGAGGAACTAGATAATCTTTGAGGTGTGGAAATGTTTTCTTTTTCTCTTTCTGATGAACTAAAAGCCAAAATACAAAAAATATCAAAAAAAGATAAACCATTAGCAGAAATAATAAAGAAAAAAATAAAAGAAATAATAACAAGCAACCTCGATTCAATTGATCATTACAAGAATTTGAGATATGATATGAAAGCTTACAAAAGAGTTCATATCAAAAAGAGTTTTGTGCTGACCTTCAAAGTCGATAAAGAGAAGAACTTTATACTCTTTGCTGATTTTGACCATCATGACAAAGTTTATTAAAGATTCCGTACTTTGCTGTATATGGAAGAACGAATACAAAAGATTATAGCGAATTCAGGCCTTTGTAGCAGGAGAAAAGCCGAAAAACTCATAGAAGAAGGCAGAGTAAAGGTCAACGAAAAAACCATTACTATTGGTGATAAAGCTGATGGATTCAAAGATAAGATCTTTGTAGATAAGAAGAGATTGAAAGTAGAAAGAAAAGTATACTATTTGTTGAATAAACCAAAAGGATATATCAGTACCGCATCAGATCTCTATGACAGAAAGAAAATTACTGATTTGATAAAAACAAAAGCAAGAATCTATCCTGTTGGACGATTGGATCGTGATGTCACAGGAATTATTTTCTTAACCAATGACGGTGAATTCGCCAATAGAATAACGCATCCACGATACGAAGTGAAAAAAACATATGTTGCATTTCTTGATAAACCACTTTCCCAGACCAACAAAGAAAGATTGGAAAAAGGAATAATCATGGATGCCATGAATGTTAAATGTAAAATAAGAATCAACAAAGACAAAAGTGTTATGATAACACTCCATCAAGGATTGCATAAAGTAGTGAAACGCTTATTCAAAGAAGTTGGTTATCAAGTAAAAGAACTTAAGCGAGTACGGATTGGAAATGTACGATGTAATGTTGATATAGGAAAGTACCGCCAATTAACCAACGAAGAAATAAAAGAATTTATGGTTTCTTCTCACAAATCATAAAGCTCAAGAATATTTTCCATCGCGTTATACCAACCAATATTTCCACAGCACAATTCCACTTTTTGATCTCTCATATATTCATACCCTACTTTAGCATAATATACCTTTCTTCCTTTATACCTAATGGTGATATCATACCCTTATACTATAGACAATAGAAATACCTTCTTGTGAAACATCTTCAATATGAGAATTTTATGAGCGTTCTTTTTCTAAATATTCCGTCATTTTCTTATAAACTTCTAAAGCGATTGGAAGACCTAACTCCTTAACAGGATTTATCGTTCTTTTTTTATCTTTCACACCCCATATATCTTTTATTACAATCATCATAGTATTCTTCCAATAAAATTTATCTTTAACAGTAAATATGTTATCTTTTACTGTTCTCGGAATAGTGAAGTACAAATTATAAGGGCCTTTGGTTTCAGCAGATTCCAGAGAAGACAACTTGGTTTTCCATATAGTTCCATAGTCATAATATACTCCTCGTATTCGATTACCTTTGCTATCTGTGACAGTTGTTAGATACTCAAAAAATCTAAATTCCCGAATATTTTCTAAACACACATTCTTGATAGAGAATGAATTTGCATTTATATATTCAGGAATTTTATCTTTGAGCTTTATGCTACTCCATAAACGGACTAGTTTAGGGAATGGTTTGGCTTCCAATAAGTCATCATAAATATCCTTTATCTCTTGTAAATCATCAAATTCATAATGTTTATACTGCTTCAAAATAGATTCTAACACCCATCTAGGAACTTTAGCATTACCAATACGATTACCATTAACTAAATAATTCCCTTCAATAGCCAACTTAAACTCAGAAACATATTTTTCAGTTAAATCTCTCATCAAAACCGGAAATGAAGCAAATATATAAGAATTATGAAAAATCCTCTATTTAATAACATAAGACATTATTACTACACTTTCAAGAGGCAAGTATTAAACATTCATCCCTGATCTCTGGGATTGAGATCTTATTGCAGAATATCTTTTTGCCTGAGTTTTTGGCGACTTCTTTGTAGCAGATATCAACTAAAGAAGGTTCTGCTTTCTCGCAAAATACTGTTTTATTTGATGCTTTTGCCAAATCAAGATAGCAATTATTTCTTTCCTCATCATCCTCTAATCCCATACACGTATCAGCATAAACGTCGCCGAACGCAGAATATTTTACTCCTAGGAGAAATATGAGAAGTAGGCACAACACACCAAAACTAATCCATAGTGCTTTCTGATGCTTATCGAGCTCTCGCTTGACTATTTTCGCATCTTTGATAACTTCTTCCTTAGCTGAATGAACAAGATGAATAGCCTCATCGACAATATGTTCTTCCCATCCTTTGGCAAGCAGAGCAGCCTTTAAGACCTCTTTAGAGGCTGTTTTACCTAAATGATCCTCTAAGAATTTCTTGAGTCTTGGATCAACCATCAAACACCCCCTCTATTGATGAATATCATAGCGGTTGTTTATATAGTTTACTGAAGAAGAAACGTATAAAAGAACACTATTTTTATGACTCTCCTTTAATTCCCAAAGCTTATGCAATCATTAAACGAACGAGAAGAGCATATGCTAACGAAATTAGCAACAGGATGGAGGGAAAGCATAAATCTTAATGCATATATGAGTGCTCGCTATGATGAAGAATCTCAAGAACTTATTGATTTTTTTCTTAAAAAAGTAACAGATGCTCTTCCAACACTTCAAGGAAATAATGAAGCCACAAGACATAATCAAAAGTGCTTTATGGTTGAAGTGAATTTAGCTTATCAAAAATACGAAGAGTGCATGCTTAAAGGAAACGAGCTTCAAGCTAATCTTCATGCAATTCTTCCAATGAGTAGCGCTTTGTGGTATGAATATTAATTGATGTTTCGTTTTTCTAATATTTTACTTTTCACTTCCAAGCTCTTCTTCAGAATATTGATTTTTACCTGAGGATCAAGCTTATTCAATGCGTTCCTAATCTTGGGTCTGAAAGAATTATCTATGTTCGGACACTCAGTAAATGTTGTCTGAATACCTTTCAATATCGAATACGTCATCACTTCTTTCTCTGTACAAAAATATAATGGCTTCACTTTCTTAGTAAAATCTCTTGGCTCTTGACCTGATCTCGGGCCCAGACGAGGCATTAACTCCAGATTTGATCTCAGCAAATTCATCATCACTGCTTGTGATTCATCATCAGCATTATGGCCTGTAGCGATAATATTAAATTCTTTAGAATGCTTATCCATCAATGCCCTTCGCTTAACACCACAGATGCTACAAGGAAGCAACGGTTTACCCATTTTTTTCAACACATGTAATTCTTGATCAAGTGTTCCACCATATTCTTCTTCGAATGAAACAATCTTCAACGGAATATTATATTTCTTGCAAAACGCTTTTGTATCAATTATTGTTTTATCACGATAACCAGCAATACCTTCATTGATGCATAATCCTGAAACAGCATATTTCTTTGACAATAAATATAGCGTAGTGAGACTATCTTTTCCTCCAGAAACAGCAACAACAACCTTGTTGTCTTTGTCAATTAAATTATATTCATCAATAGTATCGTATACTTTTTTTTCAAAGTAAGTCATAAAGTGATCCTTACACAGAGTAGGATCTTTGAATACTGCTTTTTTACCACACTTTACACATTTCATAAAAAAAGGAAAAGAAAAGAAGTTATAAAAGTTTACCCATCTAAATCAACAAATTCTCCTTCTTTTACAGTCATGAATCGATATTCTTTCAATGCATCACCGTTTTCATCAATAGTTAAAAGACCTCCGGCACCATTGTAGTTTTCAATAGTGTAGAGATAATCTCTAATACCTTCTCCTGTGTAACCATTTGCGGCAATTGCATCTCTTAAAATGTTCGCAGTATCGTAAGCAGTTGCTACATACGCTTGAAATTCCGGAGCTTCTCCATATCTTTCAACATATTTTTCAAGGAACATTTTTGTCATATCATTTTCTGGATCGAATTTTGCTGTAGTAAAAATAACTCCTTCCATGGCTTCTCCTGCTTCTGCCAAAGCATCGACAGACTCTAGAGTTTCTGGACCAAAGAATTGTTCTTCAATATCCATCTCCCTTGCTTGCAGCATAATTAATCCGACTTCGAGATAAGGTATGACATAGTACGCATCAGGATTCTTAGCTTTTAGTTTTGTAAGCTGCGTTCTGAAGTCTTTTGCTTCTTGTTCATACATTTCTTCACCAATTATTTCACCACCCAGCTCTTCAAACCTTGGAACAAAAACATTCCTCAAACCAACATTATAATCACTATTCATATACAATACAGCAACTTTTCTATGACCTTGTTCATATACGTAATCAGCCATAGTTACTCCTTGGAAAGAGTCTGATCCTATAGCTCTGAATATAAAATCTCCTGCGTTAGTAATATCTGGATTTGTTGATGCTGGACTAAACATAACTACTTTTGCAGCTTCAGCAATAGGTGCGGCAGCCAATGTTTCAGAAGAACACTGTCCTCCGATAATTGCTTGAACACCATCTCCATTGATAAGTTTTTGAGCCGCCAAAGTTGACTCTTTGGGCTTGCAAACCCCATCCTCATAAATAACCTCTATTAATTTTCCGTTTATGCCACCCTCAGCATTGATTTCCTCTACAGCAAACTCAATTCCTGTTTGGATAGGAATACCTATGCCTGCAGCATCACCTGTCAAAGGACCAATAAACCCTAGCTTGATTACTTCAGGTTCAGCAACTTCTTCCACTGGTTCCTCAACTATAGGTTCAGTAACTTCTGCTGGTGTAGAACATGCACTGAACACCAGAACCAAACAAATCAATAGACCAAATAGCATTTTCATCAGACTCACCTTTTTATAATTGAATGAATCTCCTGGTTAAGAGCATATATATAGTTTACGAATGCTATTTTAGCCATATTTACATCAGAAGTATTGATCGCTTACATAACTCTCTACAATTATAAGTTTTTCACTACATCCGGAAGCTCGTAGATTGATTTGATATGATTCTTAATATCTCTATTAGCACCATACCCTATCTTCACAACTTCAAAAGAATTATCGAGTGCCCTGCTGACAAATAAGGAATTTCCTACAACAGTAACTCGCCCTAGTGTTTGATTTCTTATTTTTGCATAAATTTTCTTTGAATTATTATTGCTATCAATAACAAAAGTTTCTTTTATCAGATGATCTATACCAAGACGTTCCTGTATTTTTTTCGAGAATTTTTTAGGAGATAATGTCACAAGATATATTGATGTTGTATAAGCGTGTTCAAGCATATTGCAGAGAAAATCATTCTTCTCGACCTCTTCAAGCGCCCTATGAACATTATTTTCTTTTTGTTCTTTGAAGACATAAGCTCTCCAATCTTCAAGAGCCACTCTTTGGGATGCTGCATATTCTTCAAATCCTTGCCTATACACAAACTTGTATATTTGTTTTACATTTTTATCATTGACGTGCAAACGCTCTTTGATCAACTTTGTTGTCATTTTTATGATTTCTTTATACAAAGGAGATCTTGAATTATAGAGAACGCCAATTTCATTCAGCACAAGAATAGGAGTCTCATTTAAAGGAACAGAAGGAACTTCTTTTGTTTTCTTTCCGAAAAGGTTTTGAGAGAAGATCAAGTTAACCACCGCTGACAACACTCAACAACCTTATGTTGTCTTTTTTCTTCACCTCTTCTTCTTCCGTAAGGAGTTCATCTCCTCTAGCAATAACCACTTCATGAATATTAACATTCAACTCCTTAAGAAGATCCTTTGCTTTGCCTTCGAAATCAACAGTAACAGTTTTTTCCTCTTTTTCTATGAATACAGAGACCATAACTTTAGAATAATAACCTTATTTTAATATGTTACTGTTTATCTCTTTGTTGAATAGGGATACTAGAATCTCTTTCTAAATTCTTTCCAGAATTCCTTTATAGATAAATGCTCATACGTAACATATGTTATGAATCTCACTACTATGAAAAGCACAAAAATTAAAACCAGCAAAAACAGCAAATGAAGAATAGAGCGATCCATCATGAAAAAAGATAATCCTACACTGATCGCAGGAGGGTGAAAACTATTTACTAAAAATAATGCTAATGTTATGAGAAAAACCACTATAAATAAATTGATCGGCATTGCTAACGGAACCGCCTTATTAAAGAAGAACAAGCCTGCTGAAATAATAATAGCAACAACATAGCTTATTATTGCTGTATGTAATCTAACTAAGTGATGCGCTTTAGTATTAGTGAGAATTGCTATAGATGATCCGATGCTTGCAAATAAAAGAACCATTGAGTTAGTCATATCCAGAAAAACAGCCACAATAGCCAAACTCAACCCTGTCATAAGAGAAGGTCCGAAGTGATTGTGCCAAAGCATGCGTTCTCTTCGCATTAGCTTACTAACCATGCAGAATCACTGTTAAGTCCGTTTAAATAGTTTTTGAATACTTTCCTTATTTTATATAAATAAGGAAACTTCCATAATTCAGCAGAACTGTGCCGTTCTTCAAAATATTTAAGAATAGAGTCTCTATCTCCAAAGTAGGTGATTATTATGACAAATCCTTTTAATGATAGTATGGAGCGACTTAGATCTGTTGTAGTCGAAGCAAAAAAGATGAAAGGCATCACCATCAAGAACGAAACGCTCAAAATACTTCAAGAAGCAAAACGATCATTGCATGTGAACTTTCCTGTAAAAACAAAGAAAGGAACTGAAATAATCAATGGTTATCGCGTTCAATACAACGACGCATTAGGCCCTACAAAAGGAGGATTGCGATTCCATCCTGAAGTAGATCATGATGAAGTCAAAGCATTAGCATTCTGGATGACATTAAAGAATACTTTAGTGAATATTCCTTATGGTGGTGGCAAAGGAGGCATCACTATTAACCCTAAAGAATATTCACAAGATGAATTAGAAGCAATTAGCAGAGAATTCATAAGACAAATCCATACTTTTATCGGACCACGAAAAGATATTCCTGCTCCTGATGTGTATACTAATCCACAAGTTATGGGTTGGATGATGGATGAATTCAATAAAATAAAAGGAGAACATTTACCTGGCGTCATCACAGGAAAACCTTTAAGCATTGGAGGAAGTGAAGGCAGAAGTTTCTCGACGGCAATGGGCGGTTACTATGTTTTGCAGGAAGCTGCTGATCAATACGACATTAATCCTAATAAAGCAACTGTTGCAATCCAAGGATTTGGGAATGCAGGAATGCATTTAGCACATATTGCAGTCAAAGACGGTTATAAAATTGTTGCTGTCAGCGATAGTCAAGGCGCTGTCTATGATGAAAATGGTCTGGATGTTGAGAAAGTTATTGCACAAAAGAAAAAAACAAAAACTGTGAAAGATTTCCCTGGCGCAAAGAACATTACCAATGAAGCATTGCTTGAATTGGATGTCGATATTCTTGTTCCTGCTGCATTAGCGAATGTGATTACAGAAAAAAACGCGAAGAAGATCAAAGCAAAGATTATCTTAGAGTTAGCGAATGGCCCTGTGACTTTTGAAGCAGATAAAATATTACATAAGAATGATGTTGTTGTCCTTCCAGACATTCTTGCGAATGCAGGTGGTGTCACTGTTAGCTATTATGAATGGATGCAGAATCTGCAAGGAGATTACTGGGATGAAAAAACCATTCTTAATAAGCTAAACAAGAAAATGAAAGAAACATTCTACACATTGCACGAAGATTATGTAAAGCGATTCGATGTCGATTTCAGAACAGCAGCATATGTGCATGCAATCCTGAATATTCAGCAAGCCATGATCGATAAAGGATGGATTTAATTTTTTTCTTTTATTTAAATACACAGTAATTTTATATATTTGAAGCGCTATCCTTTGCTATGATTTTAGGTAAGGAAGAGATTCTCAAAGCCATAGAGAATAAAAGGTTATTACTTGAACCGTTTGATGCTAACGACATCAATGGTAGTTCTATTGATTTAACTTTAGGAAACGAATTCAGAATATTCACTAAAGATATTGAAAGTGAAGATTATGAAAAATACAGTAAAAAAGTAATACAAGACGAAATTACTTTAGCACCAGGAGATTTTATTTTAGGTATAACAAAAGAAAAAATAACTCTAGATCAACTAGGTGGAAGATTAGAAGGAAGAAGCACTTATGCAAGATTAGGAATTGGGATTCATGTCACTTCTAGTTTTATGCATCCCGGAACAAGTTGCAAACCTACTTTAGAAATAAAAAATGTCAATACTGTTTCTGTTACATTAAAAGCAGGAACAAAAATTTGTCAATTAATTCTTGAAGAAGTAAAAGGAAAGACCGTTTTACAGAGTAAACACAATCATCAAACAGAATTATGAATAAATATCTAATTGTTACGAATTCATAACATTTAAATATGAATTAATAACTACATCTATATGAGCAAACAAGGTCCGACTCTAGCAACAATTAAGATGGTTGAAGAAGCATTGAAAAATATGCCAGGCAGTGTGATGAAGATTCCTGAATTAAAGAAAGCATTGCCAAAGCAAGTCAACCACAATGTACTGATTGAAATTCTTGAATATTTGGAAGAGAAAAATAATATTGTTATGAGTATCAAAGGGATAACTTGGTTAAATCCTTTGGACGACAAATTAAAGAATATTTACAAAACTGGACTGAAGCTGTAATCGTGATATTTCCGATTTTTTTGAGCAAAGACTAATAAAACATTCATATCTTTCTCTTTTTATAGAATGTGAAGTTGTATTTTTTCCAGATGCAGAAAAGACATATAATGAAATAGTAAAGAATTCCAAAAAGTCTAAAGAAGATAGAATGCTTGTTAATGCTATAAAAGAAAAAAGAAAAAACTTGAAAGAAAACTCACATTACGGAAATCCTATTTCAAAGAAACTCATACCAAAAGAATATGGTCTTAAACAAAAAATATATAAATTTGGAGACTCTTCTTTAAAGTAGGTTTTCCATGATAGAGGATAGTCCGTTTCTAAACTCCAGAGGAAAGATTCTGTCAGGAGTCTTAAATAACGGTAGATTGACTTCTCCTATCCTTATAATGCTTCATGGATTTGCTTCTAATAAAAATGAAAACTTGTTCTTAGATGCTGAAGAATATTTTGCGAAAAAAGGGTATAATGTTTTTAGATTTGATGTTGAGGGTGCTGGAGATAGTGAAGGTGACTTCTTAGATTCTTCTTTGGAGAATCAAGCCAACGATTTGAAAAGCGCCATAGATTATGTATCAAGACTTTATTCTGATAACTCAATCGAAGTAATAGGTTTTAGCCTCGGCGCTACCGCAGCAATTCTAGCTAATGATGAAAGAGTATCAAAATATATTTTTTGGAGTCCTGCTCTTTATCCTCATAAAGATATGCGTCCTAGATATTGTTCCGAAGAAATACGCACCCAACTTAAAGAGAATGGTTTTATTGAAAAAGCTGGCTTGAATGTTGGCAATAAACTAATTGATGACTTAGGAACTGTTTATTTAGAAGATAAGATCCAAGAAATTAGTAAACCTGTTTTATTAGTTCATGGTTCCGCAGATCCTAGAATTGATTATAATAGTACTGTTGAAGCTTCAGAGTTATTCAAGCAAAAAGACTTGTTCATTATAGATGGGGCTAACCATTCATTTAAGGAAAATAATACTCACAGAGAGATCCTTTTTGAAAAAACTTATTCTTGGCTTTCTGAAAAAACAAATTGATTGTCACCCAAAAGTAATAAAAACAGTAAGATTTATATATTATCCTTGATTCTTATATACATGAAAGAAACCCCTTTGTTTTTCAAACCTGAAGTCTCTGAAACTGACGAAAACCATATATCCTCTTTAGAAAGCAACGGAGACTGGTATTTTGAATTTGATGGGCCATTCACTTTTGAGGAGATTTTGAAAAAAGGCGATTTCATACTTCTGGATAACTGTCTGCAAAGAAAAAATAGGATAAATAAATGGTTTGAAGATATCTATGAATGCAAATTCTTTACTGAATTGAATGAAGATTTGCTTGAAAGAATACATGAATATACAACAGCATTTCATCAACAATTCTTGCATAAAAACACATACACCGTACCTTTTGCATTTGAAGAAATAGCATACTTCTATGAAAAAATCAAGGAAAGCTTTGACTTTTACAACGATAATCATCTGAGTTTCAAATACTGCAAAAGAAAAAGAACTCAAGGAAAAAGAAAAGAAAGAATTCTGGAAAAAGGTCATGCAGAAACAAAAAAAGAAAAATACAGCAACATAGTGTGGGATATGCTCCAGGCAAAGAAGAAAGCAAGAAGCTCCTTGTATAAGAAAAACGATGATTTGTTTCTCTTCTTGAATAGCATATTATTATGGCTTTCAGAAAATAAAGGAAAAGGAAATAACTCTTATCAGAAGAGCATCTATAGAAAAAAGATCGAGAACGTATATGCAGATGAACAATTAGTATCTTCTTTAGCATATCACTCAATTGTTGAAGAAGAGCAAGGCATCATTGCTACCGCAGACAAAGACGTCAGCAGTCTTCTAAGATCGTTGTACGGTTTCTTTTGCCTTGCAGAAACGCCTCTTTTACAATCATGCGCTGAAAAGTTCCGTCAACATCCTGCTCAATGTTTCTACGAGGTTAACGGAGAATTTTTTGAGCACTTTAACAGCGAAAATGACTTAGCTTCTGCAAGAGGATGGACTGACAGGTATTTCGATAATGAAGATATGAGAAACTTTAGCTTCATGGCTGAAACGCAACTAGAACATTTACTTAATGGAAAAGATAATAATAATTAACTTCTCGTATTCACTGAACTTTTTAAATACGTAATCTGTCAAAAGTAAGTAGTAACTATCGATTTGTTCTTCGCGATAGATTATAATCCACTATATTTTTCTTATAAACAAATAAAAAAATATAAATATAACCTAACTAAGTATTAACCTAATGAAACTTTGTTATTTAACAGATAAAGATGCAAAATCCCTCGATATAGGGGATACGTTGTTTTATATCCCTTTGCCCCCTCTCCAATGTGTGAGCAATTCTTTATCATCATACTTAAAAAAAACCACAGGCAGTGAATGCGCAAACGCAGGTATAACTCTCCACGCCATACTCAGTAGAGCAGCCGGAATTGAACCTGAGGTATTAATTGAAAAGCAAAAAAGTAGAATCAATCGAAGTATTTCAGCATTTCTAAGCGCTGAAGTATTTCTTGATGCAATCGAAAACGAAATAGATGATGATGAACACTTGTTATTATATCAATGCAAAAACTATTCAGAATATCCTATTGAAGTAAAGGTTAAAGAAGTCTCTCTACAGCGTGGATTTTTCTATAACGACAAAGGCGAAAAAAAACACTACAAATACACAGGAATAGAACTATTCAGTAAATTCCCTGACGAAGCTTACCATCACTCTTTATTTCTTAAAGAAAGAAAACGCATAAGGCCAGATTCGACTATTTTCGATATTCCAGATGAATATAGCACAAACTCCTAAGCCAATCCACAGCAAGCCTTACTCCAAATCCTGTAGCTCCCTTATTGATATAGTATCACACTTGCTATTATATCAATGCAAAAATTTCGCAGAATATCCTATTGAAGTAAAAGTTAAAGAAGTTTCTCTACAGCAAGGATTTTTCTATAACAACAAAGGCGAAAAAAAACACTACAAATACACAGGAATAGAACTATTCAGTAAATTCCCTAACGAAGCTTACCATCACTCTTTATTTCTTAATTATATTTTCTAGAAAAAATTTCTCCATATTTATCGCTAAATTTTATTAGAACATCAGTACAATCATTTTCATCTTTTATGTCCTCAAGAAGAGCTTCTATTTCGCTTAAAGCATCTTTAGTGTCTTTGTAAGGAAGATCTGGTGTACTTCCATTAATACACGTACCCACCACATCATCGTAAACTTTTCTACCACATTCAACTATTGGCTTTATTTTATTTTTCACAAAAAACCTGAATAAAGGATTCAAATATGATGTATTGATGTGTAGCCCCCCATAAGCAGAATCTCCATTAAAAAAAGAGCCTGTTATTAAGTATTGATCATCTAATAAATAACATATGCTCAAAGAAAGGTTTCCACCATTGCTAAATTCGTGTTGCAAATCAAAAGCATCCTTTTCACTAAGTCCATTCGCGCCAACATCAGAGATTGAGACTTCTGTAGAACCATCTTCTACCAAGAATCCAAGATTACGATAACATTTTCCCTTATCAGTAATGTGCTCCTCAGCATTAACAGAAATTTTATACTCAGAGTTTTCCAACACTTCAATTCCCAACCTTTTAGTATACCATCCGTTAGATACGTATCTAGATTCTCTTTTTTCTATAATTTTTTTATGCAGATCAGCAGGCTCTGCAGCATTGACTGCCAAAGAAAATCCTAAAATACCAAGAACTGTCAATAAAACCCGTTTCATACAATACAGTTCCTATTCATATTATTTAAAGATTACTATTTAGTGGTGACAATATATTTATTTTCTATATGGAATTGGCAGCAGACTGATAAAACCAACCGGAAAAAGATTTGACTTAAAGGCCCAAAATACAGAAAAAGAATACAATCACAAATACACAGGAATAGAACTATTCAGTGATTTTCCTGACGAAACTTACCACCACTCTTTATTTCTTAAAGAAAGAAAACGTGTGCGTCCCGGTCCAGCTATTTTCTATATTCCAGACGAGTATATCACAAACTCCTAAGCCAATCCACAGCAAGCCTTACTCCAAATCCTGTAGCTCCCTTATTGATATAGTATCCCTCTTTATTCAAGAAAGCTGTTCCTCCAATGTCAATATGAGCCCATTTCGTCTTACCTTTGGTTATGAAATTCTCGAGAAACTTTCCACCAGATATTGTTCCAGCATTACCTTTTGGCAAACCAATATTCTTCACATCTGCAATATCTGATTCGACATCTTTATCGTAGTCTTCCCACATTGGCAGCTGCCATAATCGTTCATGCACATTGTAGCCAGATTGCCTAAGATCGTCAATTAATTGTTGGTCATTACCCATAATTGAAGCACATTTTTCCCCAAAACAAACGATTGTTGCTCCTGTTAGCGTAGCAAAGTCTACAATATGTGTTGGCTTGTATGTTTTCTCAATATGATATAATACATCTCCAAGAACAACTCTTCCCTCAGCATCAGTGTTGCCTACTTCAATGGATTTGCCGCTACCCATGATAATAACATCGCCAGGGAAGTATGATTTTCCATCAACTGAATTCTCAACAAGACCAACAGCTCCAATAATATTAATAGGTAGTCTTAATTTAACAGCAACATCTAATATACTATACACTGCAGCAGCTCCTGACATATCTGATTTCATTTCTTCCATATAACCTGTTGGTTTAATGTTAAGTCCGCCCGCATCATAGCAAACACCTTTACCTACTAACGCAACAGGCTTCTCACCTTTTTTCCCTCCAGTATACTCTATAACAACAATACGTTGTTCATGTTCAGAACCTTGGCCTACTGCAAGAATACCATTGTATTTTCTCTTTTTCAGTTCAGCTCTTCCTAAAACAGTAATTTTAACATTTTTTTCTCCTTTGAATTGATTTTGAGCAAACTTCGCCATGAACGTAGGATTGACTTCTTGTGCGTTAGAGTTAATTAACTCTCTACACATATACACAGATTCAACAATCGCTATTTGTCTATCTAGCTCTTGCTTTAGCCTCATATTTCTCTTTGTCAACAAACATATTTGTTTTATCAGATTCTCTTTCTTTGTTTTATACTTGTCAAATACATAATTCGCTAAGAGCATCCCCTCGGTAAGCAGACGATAATGATTTGTTTCTTCAGAATAGACTGCAACACTTTTTGCTTTTACAGAATTATTCCTCAACACCTTTGTGATCAATCCACCCATTTCTCTTATTTTCTGAGCATCATATTCTTTTTTTGTATTCCAGACAACAATCATTAAGTGTTTCGCAGCAAATTTCTCAGGATTTGGAATTACTATCTGCTTATAGTATTCATCCATCTTCGAACACTCTTTCAGAAAATTGCTAATTTTGCCATTCAACTTCTTATCAGTCATCTTCAGCTGTTTTGGCAACCCTGCATTGCTTATCACAACTGCGACAGCATCTTGCTTCACAATTTCAATTTTATCTTCTTTGATCATGAATTTCATAGAGGCACCTCACAGAAAAAAACAGCAGCTACTCATATATAAAGGCTTTGTGTATGTATCTTGTCAGATACGATTTAGTTAATCCTGGCACCCTTATAAGTTCTTTTGTTTCAATAAAATTGTTAAAATGAATATTCAAGAGTGTGTTAAACTCATGACTGGAAAAAGTTCTAGATATTGCTCGAATTAAGTATTCTAAGCACTTTTGAAAAATTAAAAGTACAAAATGTAACAAGAAACAAATTCTAATTATTATTGAAATGTATCTCCAAGATTTGTTTCAAACATTGCTTTTCTTTTATTACCCTCTCCACCACGTTTTCTCGCAATTTCACCTACATCAATAATTGCAGAACGTAATTCAACAATTCGTTTATCACCATTATCATAATAAATAGCTGCGACATCATTACCTCGGTCAAACGCATAATGTGTATTACAAATATTGTGCGTGTTCATCACCCAAACATCAAAACCTTCTATTCGCGCTTTACGACCGCTTTCATATATCTCTTTTGTTTTAGGAGTATACCTTTCAATTTCTAACTCACTAGCCCTGTTTTGAACCCATGAATGAGTCGCGCCAAAAGTAAGCATCATAGACCTTATATTATTGCTTTTAAATTCTGATAAAAATTCTTCAGCTGGCATTAACAATGCTCTAGCAAATTTAAATACCCCATAACTAACATATTTATCTTCCATAGAAGGATTTATCTTGATTTGTTTTTTACCGAAGTTAGACCATAAATCGTAAAACCCGATTCCTAAAGCAAGTCGCGGACTATTTTCTGAATTAAGCTTCATTGGAGAACTTAAAGATATATCAAAATCACCTTCTCCATGAATTCTAACATAATATAGTTCATGATCACAACCACAATTGGTAAATACTTTTCCACCTAATTTTTCAAACAGATTAAAAGCATTATCAGACCCAGAATAACCATTTTTTATTTTAAACCCGTTATCTCGCGCGAATTGTTCTCCCCTTTCACTATACCAATCCCAATCAGTTATGTCTAATCTTTCAGGCTCTTTATAATCTTTTGATTTTTCAATTCGCTTCAATAAATCAGCTTCTACTTCAGGAGCTTTAGAGCTTATTATGTTTTCCACCATTAAATAAAGTTAAATCCAGAAGTATATAAATATAGTTGTTTAAATTTATAAAGGATTTTGATAACTCAATAATATTTTTGAATACAAAAACAATTTTAAATTATTTATTAATATGTGAATCATAACTTCTTCCAATATTTCTGCAATAACAAAATTATTTCATAATTTTGAATTGCACAAAGAACTCCATTCTTTTTGCAAAAGTAAAGCATCTTCTTCGATATTAGGACTTTCACAGACAACAACGCCTTTGATCTTGAATTCTTTCCATGCTTTGAGTAAATCTTTGTAGTTCATATCCGATTCTTCCAATATTAGATGATTGCGTTCTCCTTTAGCAGTATAATTAATACCAGATAGATGAATGTGCATATCGTTCAGTAATTCACGCCCTTTCATCTTTTCCATGAGTTCTAATTGCGCTCTAAATTCTTGAAGTGTATTCTCTTTGCCTCCACTTCTGGCATGCAGATGTGAAAAATCAACACAAGGCATCACTTGCTCAACATCCTGAGATAATTGCAAGATCTCTTTCAAATCACCCCATTGTGTAGCTTTGCCTGTTGTCTCAGGACGGATCCATACATTAATGCCGTTATCTTGAGCTTGCTTCACAATTTCCTTCATTGCTTTGCGAATCTTTTCATACACTATTTCTTTAGATTCCTTCTGATAGAATCCTGCATGAAACGTTACTGAATGACCACCACATTTGTTCAGAATATCAGCAGCAGATAATATTCTCTGCATTGATGCCCGCACTTTATCTTTCTCTGGTGATGCTAAATTGATATAGTAACTGCCATGAGCAGTTAACACAACATCATGTTTCTTCGCAGTTTGTTTAATAGCAGGAGCTTTATCTGCCTTCACATTCACTGAATGGACAAATTCTAACTCCATATTCTCAAGGCCTAATTCCCTAACATAAGCTACACCATTTACGGTGTTGTGATTCGGTGTAGAAATAGGGATCCCAGCAGTACCAAAGCGAAGTCTATTAAATTTCATAATAGAGCCAATAGAATCTTCTTTTTATAATCTGTGGTTAACGGACATCAAACACAGTACAATAATATTTATAAACACTCTTCTTAACAACACACCATTCCAATGTCTCGACGAAAAAAGAAGAAAAAAAGCAAACTAATCAACAACATATTGCTCTCCGTACTTGTTTTGCTTATCGGACTTATTCTTGTTGAGGTATATTTGCAAATATCATTTGAAACACAATATGTGCGCGGTAGAGTCTTTAATTTCAGCGAACGCTTAGGTTGGGAAAACATTCCAGATATCCATAAAATGGCATATTCAAAATACTACAAAGACAATATTAATTACATCCACAATAGCATAGGATTGCGTGATGAACGAGAATTTTCTATAGAGCAGACAAACCCTAGAATTTTACTTATCGGAGATTCTTTTGTCTATGGTGATGGCATTGATCAGGCAGATATCATTGGCAGAAGATTACAGGAACTTCTTCCTGAATATGAGATAATAACCGCAGGCACTATAGGTTATTCTACGACACAATATCTGATGTGGTATGAAGAAGCACTTCACGAATACAAGCCAGAGATTGTAGTATTTTTCGTTTATGTGAATGATTTTGCTGAGAACAGACAGCATAAAGCATTCGGATTCACCAAACCTTGGATTTATTTTACCCCTGAATTTGACATAGCCGAGTTCGATAATATTGCTGAATATGAAAAACGCTGGGGAACGGTCTCCATGAATATGAAGCAGGAACAGAAAGGAAGATATTTCCCTATGTTCTTCTTTGATCTGTATCAAGGAATTAAAGATAACATCAATGAACTGAAAACAGAAAGCTATGAAGAGAGCTTTCTAAGGATTAATCAAGGACATATTTTCTTAGAGCAATCACTCCCTATTCCTGCAAGAGAAGATTTAATACTTGAAGATAAGCTATTGCGACATGCAAAAGAAGTAATTGAAAAAGATGGTGCTAAATTCTTTGTTGCATTCTTGCCTACACGAGTTCAAGTAGATGAAGTATATCGAGAGGAAGTATTCAAAAGATACTATAATATTGATCAGTATAACTTCAGTTTTCCTGTAATTAGCAAATACATGAAACGCGTTATGGGAGAAGCAGAAATTCCTTTGCTTGATTATTATCATATCTTTATTGATCACAAAGATACTTCTTCTTTATTCGTTCCTGATGGACATTTATCTCCTGATGGAACAAAAGTAGTTGATGAAGAGCTCCATAAAGCGCTGATAGAACAGGGTTTTATTGAATAAGTGAAAGGATAATATTTATATGTTTCAGCAACGCTGAGCATGTATGGTCAGATTGTTTTTAGGAATAGATCTTCCTAGGAAGATAAAAGAGTATTGTGCTCAACTACAATGGGATTTCAGAGGTGTTGTCAAAGGATCGTTTCCAACCCAAGATAACTTCCATATAACGCTCAAATTCTTCAGCGATGTACCAGAAAGCGAAATCAACAATATTATGCGAAAGCTTACTGAAGTGCAATGCAAACGATTTGAATTAACCACAGAAAACCTGAATTATTTTAAAAGAAAAAATACCGTTCTCTTTCTTGATATCGTTAAAAATGACTTTCTACTGAGATTACAAAAGGATATAAATAAACTATTCTCTGATAAAGGAGATCTCAAAGGGCATATTACTCTCTGTAGAGCAAAAAAAATAATTGATGAGAAAAAATTCAACGTATTAGTTAACAAAGAGAGAACATCATACACTTTTATAGTACGAAGTTTTTCATTAATAAAGAGCACATTAACTCCAGAAGGGGCTATTTATGACACCTTAAAAACGTTTGAACTCCAATAGTCACTCGAAAGAAGAAAATAAATTTCTTACCGTCGAGAAATATATAAATAACTATATAGAAAATAATTATAAAGGATTTTAAAAACATTTATAAATCATTATTGAATTGCATTTATATATCAAAATCCTTTTATAAGGATTTTTGAATATAGTAACTTTCATGGACGCTCAGCCCGATTGAAAGTCACTATATATCATTGATGGGGGGATATATAAAATGGCAAAAAAAGACTTCTCAGTAGAGATCGTAAATATAGTTATTTCCACGAGTCTAGAACATGACATCCCGTTGGAAAAAATGACTGCTACGCTAAGCAATACTGAATATAATCCGGAGCAGTTCCCAGGATTAGTTATCAGAATCAAGGATCCGAAAACCTCTGCTTTGATATTCTCAAGTGGTAAAGTAGTCTGCACAGGTGCACGAAACCTGCAGAAAGCACGAGAAGCCTTGAATAAAATCAAGGAAGCATTGAAGAAAATTGGGATCGACATCACGATTGAGCCTAAGATCAACATCCAGAACGTTGTTGCTTCGGGAAGCATCAATATGAAGCTAAACTTGAATGTGTTGGCTATGAAGTTAGAAAACACAGAGTATGAACCTGAACAGTTCCCAGGATTGGTCTATAAATTAATGGAAGCAAAAGCTACTTTCTTATTGTTCAGCAATGGTAAGATTGTCTGTACTGGAACAAAATCCGAAGAACAAGTCAATAACGCCATCGAAATGCTGCTCGATAAGTTGAAAGCAGTAGGCTTCGAGCAAGGCAAAGATAACGAGTAAACCTCGTTTCTTTCTTTTTTCTCTTATCTTTTAAAAAACTATTTCAGCAATTTATTTAAACATCCTAACATTTCTATTCATTATGACTTTGGATAAATTTATTCCACCAAGAATAGATCGTAGAAAAGCAATTGAAAAGATTGTTTTAGGCGGACTTGGCGCTTCACTTTTACTAAAACCTGAATCTGCAGTTTCTAAACGAAAATATGAAAATCGTCGTGTTTCTACTCCTCCTCTTAATAGGGGGTATTACGGAGGATTTGATAGATTTTGTGAAGTTTATATTGATTCTTCTATAATATCTGGAAATGCATTAAGTGATGATAAATTGACTACATTGCAAAAACAAAGTATGTGGTGTTGGGCTGCGTGTCTTGAAATGGTATTTAGTTATTGGGGGTATGTTCTTCCACAAGAGGAAATAGTAAGAGAAAATTTCGGAGATTATAGAAACTGGCCAGCTAAGGCTGGGAGAATATCAGCAAATCTTAACAAAAACTGGGAAGATAATGATGGAGAAGAATTTGATGTCGCTAGTAATCCATATACTGTTAATATAGTTTCTACTGCTCGTGACTTGGATGCTGATAAACCTCTAATAATAGGAACACAAAACCATGCTATGGTTCTTACAAGTTTAAAGTACATAGGTCAGTATCATAATCAATATGATTTTTTCCATGGCATTGTCCCTGTTTTAAGAAATATTATTCTTGAGTCAGCAAAAGTTATTGATCCTCTTAAAGGAGAAGAACGTTTTATGAGACCTGATGAATGGAATAGTATGAGTTTTTTAGCAAGAGTTGAAATAACTCCTGATAAAAGGAAAAAAATCGACAAAGATAGTGACGACTACTATGATGATTGGTAATCATCGCTTTTTCGTAGAACAGATTTCTGCGTATTTCTCACCGAGTTCTATCCATGCTGCGTATCCTTCTTCCTGTTTTAACATATCAAGAAACTTATCCATTTCACGCAAAGCATTTTTTGTATCTTTGTAAGGCAATACAGGTTTATTCCCTTCAAGACAAGTAGCAACTAAATCATGATATGCTCTTTTACCGTATTCGATAATCGGTTTGATTTTTTTCTTCGCAAATAATCTAAGTAATGGCTTTAGATCTTTAGTATCAATATACAAAGGTCCATAAGGAGCATCTCCTTTTTCATAGAACAAACCTGCTAAAATATAATCATTATCTGCTTTATACTCAATAACAAATTGAATTACATCATTATTTTGAAAGCAATGCCTCAGAAAAAAACAATCATTTTCACTAAGTCCGTTTATATCAAAATCAGAAATAATAACTCTTGTTGAATCATCTTTTATATCAAAATGCAGACAACTAGTGGAATCACTAACATCTACATATTCTGTTGCAATTAATGACAAATCGTAGCTTTCCTCATGTATCTTATGACGGCCTTTCTTTTCATATCCCCAAACACCTGATTTATTTTGTGTATTTTGGTTAAGAATTTTTGCATGCAAATCAGCAGGCTCTGCTGCCGTAGTGGTAAAAGAGATCCCTAGAACTGCAAGTATTGTCAATAGTTTCTTCATAAAGCATTTTTTTATCCCACAATATTTAAGATTTCGTGTAGAAAAATTAGTAGATATTGACTTCCATATAGAAAATAATTACAGCGTATTTCTTCAGAAAGATTAATAAATCAATAACATCGCATCAGCATATGCCAGTCAATCATGGTTATGGGGAAGCTAACGCCATTGAGCTCGATAGCGCAGAAGTTAATGAATTCATTAAAGGAAAGAATATCATCATCACCTATTGCTCATTTGTGGCTGAAGATGAGCATTTCAAAGACTACCAATTCTACAGAGAAAAGACACAAATGACCTTTCAACAACTTTTTGATGACCTCTTCAATGGAAAGCTTATTGATGAACATACATGGAATAATAAACAATTCAAGAAATGGCTTATAGCAGAATTCAATTTTGTCAAACCCATGAAAAATTACGATGTGCAAACTACAATGCTTATCAAAGCATTCTTCGATATGAAAATACCAAACTCTGGAAATGAGCAAACCTTTGAAAAAGATATTGAACTTAAACTCACTTTAGTTATGCCTGGTGCTGATTTCATGCAAAAACTCATTTCTTAAACTCTTATCGAAAGCAAGTTTAGTAGCTTTCTATTTCTTTTCCATATAGTATTATATTGGATTCGTGATAATCGCGATATAATACGACAAATCATTTAAACAAGATACTAATACCTCAATACTTGGGTGGGGAATATTGGATACATCAGAACAAATAGTTACGTTTCAAGAGCTCTTTGAACAGTCTTATCATAAAGACATTCTTACTAATGCGCGAAAAGGGAATCATTTCCTGAACGTTGATTTTACTGATTTATCAAAATACAGCCCTGAGTTAGCAGAATTATTATTAGAAAATCCTGAAGAAACATTACGTGCTGCAGAAATCGCAACAGAACATTTTGATCTTGGAGAGACAAAGAGTTTTGTTGTGCGATTCCATAATTTACCTAAATCACAACAAGTTGACATCAGAAATATTAGAAGTTCACACTTAGGAAAGTTTATACAAGTACGCGGTATTATTAGACAAAAATCAGATGTACGACCGCAAGTGACTACAGCAAAGTTTGAATGTCCAAGTTGTGGCAACATCATCAATATTTTACAAATTGAACAAAAGTTTAGAGAACCTACAAAATGTAACGCTTGTGGAAGAAAAGGAAGATTCAGACTATTAAGCAAAGAATTAGTTGATGCACAAAGAATCACCTTAGAAGAGGCTCCCGATGAGTTAGAAGATTCTCCAGAACCAAAGAAAATAAGCATCTTTCTAAAAAATGACCTTGTGAGTCCTATTGGTGAAAAGAAAACTAATCCTGGAAGCAAGATCGTCATCACCGGTTTGTTAAAAGAAGTGCCAATCATCCTGAGTCAAGGAGGACAATCTACACGATTTGATCTCATGATAGAAACAAATCATGTTACGCCAGTTGAAGAAGAATATGAAGTCATAAAAATTTCTCCAGAACGTGAAGAAGAAATTCTTGAACTTTCTAAAGATCCTAAACTCTATGAAAAATTAATCGAAAGTATTGCTCCGGGAATTTATGGTATGGAACGTGTTAAAGAAGCGTTAGTATTGCAGATTTTTGGTGGTATTAGGAAGGTGAGAGCTGATGGTGTAATCACGAGAGGCGACACACATATACTTCTTATTGGAGATCCTGGAAGTGGTAAATCCGCAATGATCAAAAGAATGCAGAGAGTAGCACCCAAAAGCAGAATGGTTTCTGGTAAAGGAGCCACTGGTACAGGATTAACTGCTACGGTTGTTAAAGATGAATTTCTTCGAGGATGGGCATTAGAAGCCGGGCTGTTAGTGTTAGCAAACAAAGGCATGGCATTAATTGATGAAATGGATAAGATGTCTGCTGAAGATACCTCTGCGATGCACGAAGCCCTTGAGCAACAAACAGTCACTGTAGCAAAAGCAAACATTAACGCCACATTGAAGTGTGAGACTACGGTGTTAGCTGCAGCTAATCCCAAGTTTGGGCGATTCGATCAGTATGAAATATTATTCAAGCAGATCGATCTTCCTGTAACATTGATCAATCGATTTGATCTGATATTCCCTATCAAAGATCTTCCTGATAAGACAAAAGATGGTAAGTTAGCAGAGTTTGTACTGGAACAGCACAAGACAGGAACGATTGCTGAAGCACCCATCTCTACTGAGTTGTTCAGAGACTTTGTTGCATACGCAAAACAGCATTGTACCCCCACATTAACGAAAGCAGCAACAGAGGAAATCAAGAAGTATTATATTACGATGCGAGGTTCTGGAGGTGAAGAAGGAAAAATAACAAGTGTTCCAATCACCGCAAGGCAACTTGAAGCATTAGTCAGATTAGCAGAATCCGCTGCCAGAACAAGATTATCTGACAAAGTGACGAAAGCTGATGCGAAAACTGCCATTGATATATTGCAATATTGTCTAGAATTGATAGGTCTTGATCCTGAGACAGGAAAAATAGATATTGACAGAATTATGACAGGAACAACGACATCACAAAGAGAGAAATTCATCGCAATTAAGAAAATTATCTCCGATCTTGAAGAGATTGTAGGTAAGAATATTCCTGTTGAAGACATAATACAAGAAGCTAAAGAACAAGGTTATGATGAAGATACTGTAGAGGAAATTCTCAAGGAATTAAGCAGAAAAGGGGAAATATTCAAGCCTACAAAAGATAAAGTAAGCCGTCTCTAAAAATGGAAAATCAAAATCAATTTCAAAGACAAATCGCAATGATTTCACAAGTGACTGATCTTCATGAAGGCAGATATGTCAAACAAGAAGGTTGGGAACCCAATTATATTCGCACAAAGTTTGCTGAAGTAAGCAGAGTTAATCTCATGGGCGTTATCATCGATAAACAAGAAGATTCTCTGACATTAGATGATGGTTCTGGTAAAATACAGCTAAGAAGTTTTCAAAATAATAAATTATTACAAGATGCACAGCTCGGTGATTTCGTCACCGTTATTGGTAGACCTCGTGAATGGAACAATGCAAAGTATATTAACGTCGAAATTATCGCGAAAACTAATCCTCTGTGGGGGCAAGTAAGAAAGGAAAGACTTGAGAAAAGAACTGCGTTGCCTGAAGAAAAAATTAAGGAAGAAGTCCAAGAAGAAATCGCTACAGGAACATCGTTAGCTGATAAAGTAATGAAAAAAATCCAAGAGTTAGATGATGGCAAAGGAGCAGACGTTGAACAGATTATCCAAACGTTAGGTGAAGATGCAGAAGAAGTTATTGCTGATCTCTTAATGAAAGGAGATGTGTTTGAGATCAAGCCTGGTTGGGTGAAACTGCTGTAAAATAATCCTTTAATATCTGATAATGATCAAATACAAACTCTTTTCTCATAGCTTCTTCTGGCGTATACATTACCACTCTTGTTTTTCCTGGTTCTCCTCTTGGCATACCAAACACGGTTCCGTAAAAGACAGTCGAAACCTTTTGACCTCTAGGATCTCTGTATGGATCTGAATATGTTCTGAACTGATCTTCAATAATCAAATGCAATCCCGTCTCTTCAAGACATTCACGGACAGCACATTCCTCAAGAGTTTCTCCTTCATCAAGCCTTCCACCAATTAATGCTAATCCTTTCGGTTCTGAAAGTCGCTCAACAAAAACTAACTTATCACCATACCAAGCAATCACATCAGCACACGATTCTATCATTGCAATCCCCTCGTTAATTTCATCTCTATACCAACAATTATTTTCTTTGTCGGATCCACACCATCAGTAAGTCCTTTTATTTTCTCTTCTAACCCACTAGATTTCGCTCTTGCAACTTTATACATAATAGCTTTTTCATACACACTTTCACGAGCCACAGTATATTCTCTTCTTCCTTTTTGTTTAGCAACAACAAGATAGTCTTTGTTCTCTAGATCAGATGAATAAATTATTCTATCTGATTCTCTTTGAATAACCAAAGAGTTCTTTTTCCTCGCAGCAAATGATTTTGCTCTTGTCTCTGTGAAAAAAGATCTCATACCGTAGTATATGTTTTCTTTTCCTTTGTCATGCAATACTCTGTATTTCATCTTACTTACCTCGTTATCTCCAACGTGCCGTTGTTCTGTGCTAAATAATCAACATAAGGAAGAGCTTTCAACTCAACCCCTGCCAATATTTTCTCAACGTGATCTTCGCTTGCCATGGATTCAATTTTCTCCTCGAGTTCAGAGCCTTCAACACGAATTGCATCATAGGTTCTCATAGGATCCGTTTCTCCCATGCAAGAAGAGCTATACTTTCCATGGTGTTGTGCCACAACAACATAAGGTTTTGTAAGGTCCTTAACTTCTTCTTGTGCTATTTCTGTTCCTTTTTTGAACACAATCGCAGGCAAATGTTCGGTTGCGTATGTTCTTGCAGATGCTAAATCTCCGAATTCTTTCTTATAATCATAAAGCATTCTTTCACCATACTTCTTTCTTTTTTCTGTTTTCACATCTCTTTTGTACAACACAACATAGTCTCCAATATTTTCTTCTCTTCTCCCATACATTTTAGTTACCTCCATACTGGATCAACGACCTTGTTTCGTATCTTTCTAGTCTTTCTCTGCCAGGCAGATCAGTTAATTCAATCACTGCTAAGCAGCCAGCAACAACACCTTCTAGTTGTTCAACCAATTGAGCTCCTGCTTTCATTGTTCCACCAGTGGCAAGTAAATCATCCACTAAGAGAACACGCTCACCTTTCGCAACAGCATCAGTGTGCATTTCTACAGTATCTTTGCCGTATTCCAACCCATAGCTCTGCTCAACTGTTTCATAAGGCAGCTTTCCTTTCTTCCTGATTGGAAAGAATGGCTTATTCATCCTGTAGGCCATGACTGAACCAAAGAGAAATCCTCTTGCGTCAAAGGCACCTATCTTATCTATTTGCTTATCTGCATAGACCTCAATTAATTGATCGATACAGCTGTTGAATGCCTTAGGATTACCCAATAGAGGGCTTATATCCTTAAAGCAAATCCCTTCTTTGGGGAAGTCTTTCACATCCCGAATGTATGATTTCAGTTCCATTCTATCTCCTCCACTTTACGTATTTTTTACGTGAAGTATTATTAGAATAGTATAGGTTATATATAAACTTTACGTTTTTGGTACGTTAAGTTAGCGTAAAAATCACGCACATTTATAAATGATAGGTGTTTCGCTGATTTATGACCTATGAGAAATCCAGAGTTGCTGTTGATGCAGTGATCTTTACTATTCAAAATAATAATCTCAAAGTATTCCTCAACACAAGAGAGAAAGAGCCTTCCAAAGGATTATTGGAGCTTCCAGGAGGATTATTGCAAGATCAAGAGACTGCAGAAATTACGCTGAAAAGAAAATTAATAGAAACAGTAGGTAATTATGATATCTTTTTTGAACAATTCAACACCTTTACGAAACCAGATCGTGATCCAAGAGAACGTACGGTGTCAATCGGGTTTCTTGCTTTAGTTAGCAGCGATAAAATTGTTAATGCTGTTCATTGGCATGATATCGACACGTTGTCTGATCTTGCGTTTGACCATAAACAAATCATTATCAAAGCAAGAGAATACTTGAGAATGAATTTACGTTCTACTATTGTAAAACAATTCTTGCCAGAGCATTTTCCTCTGAATGCATTACAAGATGTGCACGAGGTAATAGAAGATAAGCAGTATGATAATAGAAATTTTAGAAAAAAAATGATTACGTCAGGCATGGTTATAGAAACTGACTTAAGAGAAAGAAATGTATCCCACAGACCTGCAAAACTTTTCAAGTTTAAAGGGTGATACTATGAAAAAAAGATTAGAGATTAGCATCTATGGAAGAGTTCATGGAGTTTCATTCAGATATCACGTAGCAAGAGAAGCAAATAAATTAGGGATTACAGGATCAGTGAAAAACACCAAGGATGCTGTCGAAATTATTGCCGAAGGAGATGAAGATACATTAAAAGAATTCTTAGAGAAGTGCAAAGAAGGACCAGTATATGCACAAGTAAGTCATACGTACGAAGAATGGAAGAAATGCGCAAATACGTTTAAAGAATTCAAGATAGAATATTAGTAGAAGTGCTTAACGAAAAAAACCAAACTTTTGAAGGTCTTCTTTTAATTTATCAATTACTTCCTGCTGATTGTTTTTTTTGCTCAATGCTACAAATTTGATCAATAATTCTTTTAGCTCATTTTTTGTAATAACATGTTTTCGCTTTTCATCAACAATAAAGTAAAATCGAAAAGCTTTCAATCTTTTCTCCCTTATGACTATGTTCGAGACTAAAGCGACAAAATCTCCTTCTGAAGGAGTAGTTTTGGCCAGCTTTCTTACAAGGTCTTTTGCTTCTGATTTCGAAGAATGTTTTTTTAATTTTTTAAGAAACAATTTAGAGAACTCAACTACCATTTTTCAATCTCTTCTAGTGCTTCACCTAATGATAACGTATCTGCACTGAAAAAAACTTGAGTATTCTGTCTGGTTACCTCATGTTCAAATAGCCTATTAAGAACCTCATCCCATGTTTCTGATTTGTTTGCTATTTGTCGCAAGCGATCCCTTGTTTCTTGCTGTAAAGGTATTGTTGTTAATGACATCTTATAACATTATAAGTATCTTATATTTATATATTTTTCGGTTTTACTATTGATTCAGACAACACAAAATAAAAGAGACATAAGTTTGGAGTTCTCAGCTTTCAGTCTCAGATAATCATCAACACTGACTAGTATAATTAATACTTACTTTCAACAGAAAGATGATCTAACTCACGAAGATGTTCAATCATCTCTATGTAAGGTTGCTTACCATAAAAAACAGTGACTGCATCAATTTCTGTACCATTTCTATATCGCTTATTAAAATAATTAATAGTGCTATTCCTATAGAAGTTCGCAGCCGGTATCGCTCGACGAATATCTCCTTGAATCACTAGTTCCGCAAGTCTTCCTCTCACTTGCGCTAATTTTGCCACATCCCTATGATCTGATATTAATTTGTATAATCCATCAGCAGCATTATCATCAAGAATAACATCAATTTCATCCATCCATTTATTTGTTTTGACATGTTTTCTTATGTCTTCTCTGTCGTGCTCATCAAGCTTACTCAACACTTCATCAGTGAATTGCGTACAACAGATAATAGTATCAGGAGAGTATTTATGCTCGTTAACATGTCCTGCATAAGCAATATCAAAGTGTGCTAATGTTCTGAAAACAAGTGGTTTCCATTGAATGTTATGAGGTTTCTTGTAGTTATCTCCCCAGAATTTATAGAATAATTCTCTTTTATTTTTCAAATGGCCTGCTTTTCCTCTTCCTCTACAGCCAACTTCGACAAAATCAAAGCTCACATGTTCATTGAATGCTTCTATAGGAATACCTTCGATAGTAGAACGTGGAAATGCAAAATAGATACCTTCCTCACTCCCCTTCGCCAGCATAGTATTTTATAGTTATCATCTATAAAAATATTTACTATACTACAATAGATACTTTCTAGAAAAACAACGGTGTGACCCACACCTCAAGAACTCCTGCAATGAACAAGATCCCGATGGCTAACAACAACAAATCAGACGAATCTAAAATAATGTGCTCGAATCGTCTCGTTTTCCAATCGTGTTTAATAATAGCCACACTTATTATCCCTCCTGCTAATGCAGCAACAAAATACGCAAGTATTTCAGGAATGCCATGAATAACGTATTTCATTAATCCTATTGAGACAACATGAAAATAATTACCGATTTTCTCCCACCCTATCATTTCAGATGCTGCGATAAGATTAGTGCGAATAAAATTTCCTATTGCAGTTCCTATGACTGAAGCATTCCATGACAATACAAAGATTGCACCCGCACCATATAAGAAAGAAAATAAGATACAAAAAATTAACACCCTCACATTATTCATAAATATTTTCGTGAATAAATCAAGCTTAACAGAATTTCCTACCACATTAGCATTAATATTGTTAATAGTATCCACTTGAACATTAAAGAGATTGCTGATGTTTGTCGCAGGCAATACCACATACCATAATGCACAAGCCAATGTAATACCTAAGAAAAGCATCATAAAAACCTTCAACGCCTTAGAGTGCTCTTTCAATAACGCTTTCTCTTCAAGATCCTGCAAATCTTTTTCCTCTTCGTAGCGTATAGTGTTATAGATTAAAGGAACACAAGCGAGCGAAGTAAGAAAGACCATCACCAAACTCGCGTATTTTTCAAAAATAAGCAATCCTAGAAATGAAGCTACAGAGGCATATAAGAATCCTAAGAAAGCCATCCTCCATGGTTTGTTCTCTGCATCAAAAGGATTGCTTAATGATTCCAAGACCATTTCTTAACTTCGTTTTGAGAAGTTTAAATAGCTTTCTACAAAAAAAATATCTCCAATTATTTTCTATATAGAAATATTATCTTCTTTGTCTTGAGAAGGCAAAATTTATAAGAAAGAAGCTTATTGGGTTTTTATGATCGTTGTATATATGCTCATAGGGGTCCGTCAGGGGAAGCTAAAAATAGCGCATTCTAAACTCAAATCATTTCCTGAAGTGACCGAAATTCATGAAACATATGGACAATATGACATCGTTGCTAAGGTACAATGCAACACCATGCCTGAACTTAAAGAATTCATCCAAAACAAGATTCAAATTACTGAAGGTATCAAATCCACAGAAACATTAATTGCTAACGATATCGAAGAAGAAACAGAAGAACTTATTGAACAAGCAGAAACTGAAGCGCAAGTAATTAAGAAGAAAGCAAAAGATGACTACGTCGTTACTGATGATGGTCAAGAAGTGCTGGAATAATAATGAATTGAAATACAGCACACCACTAATAACATTTTCTTTGTCATAAATCCATTACAAAATGTTTCTTGTGTAAAACTCTCTCCACAAAGCATGTTCTTCAAGAAGTCTCATAAACCAAAACATTTATATATAAACACATTCTTTATTGATATAAATATATATCAAATATTAATAAAAATGGCTCAAATTATCTTAGAAAAAAACAAGCACTCACCTAGATTAAATACTGTTCTTATGGTGGAAGAAACATTAAAAAAAGTTGGTGAGCTAATTACTGTTGCTGAATTGAAAAGACGACTTCCTAAGAAAGTTATGCATCAAACACTTTTGCAAATACTAGATTATTTGCAAATAAGTGGAAAAATACTTATTGGAACAAAAGGCATCCTTTGGATTTTTACTGAAAGAAAAGAATTAGATAAGCTCATTAATTCAGGAACGGAAGTTTAACGTTTTTTATATTTGAATTTTTTATCATAATTTTTATGGTCTAAAATATCAAGAATAAAACATATTATTTCTATTTGGTCTCCTTTAATTGTATAAAGCATTCTCCAGAATTGAGACAGTTCAACCCTCCAAAGATTGTCAACACCATATTCTCTTGGAATTAACTTCTTTGGAATATTATCTCCGTAAAACGGATTATTTCTGATAAATTCTATTTTTTGTTTTATTGATTTTAATAATTGCATTTCTGGTGTGTTTTCTTTTCTTTCTTTTAATTGTTCGCCAACCAAAGTATTTAATTTTTTGAATTCTTCATCAGCACAATTGATCATGATTATTCTTATTTTTCTATTCATCATAATTCCTCTCAACAATATCTTTGATTCTCTTTGCTTTTTCTTTTCCAATTTTCTCTACTTCTTTCAACTCTTTCTCAGAAGCAGTGAATACCTTCTTCACAGAGCCAAATTTTCTCAATAAAGGTTTGCTTAGTGCACCACCTACCCCTGGCAAAGAACCAACAATATATTCTTGTAAGTCTTTATCAGATAATGGCTTCGCTGTATGCATGGTAAAATCTTTAGAATCATCCTCTGCTTGTTCTCTTTTAGCAATCACACAAAGTAATGCAGAAGTTTCCATCATTGACTTCGTGAAAATAACAGGAACACCGTAACTCACAGTGATATTTGCTAACATTGCTCGAATGGCATTAGGATGAATTTTTCTCTGCGAATAAATATCTTCATCACCTTGCACAATTAATATCGGCCGTTCATATTTTTTCAAATCAGGCAACTGCTGTAATAATCTACCGTCAATAATCGAATCAACAAAATCAGGAACTAATTTCAATTCAACACAAACACGAGAACTCAACAAATAATCTCCAACATCTAATGCTGTCAAATCAACTTCCACTCCTTTCTCGACCAAATCCTTTACAATACCAGAACCTTTTTCTCTATGATCAATATACATATGAATTTTATCGCCATTATCCAATCTGAATTCGGTTTCGGGCAATGTTTGCTGCCTTGTACGAATAACAAGTTTATCACGAACTTTCTCCAATATTCTATACATTCTCTTCTCTTTATGATGTGAACTCCATTTATAGCCCTCGTCACGAGTGCCTTTTGTCATTAAAACTAACACTCTTCCCTTTGTCTGTCTGCCAGTACGGCCTCTCCTTTGAATCGTTCTAATAGCAGAGGGAACAGGTTCATAAAACACCACTAAATCAACTGCAGGAATATCTAATCCTTCTTCAGCAACAGAAGTAGCTAATAAAATATTAAATTCTCCCTCTTTAAATCGCTGAATAACTTTCTTTTGTTCCTTTTGCGATAAGCCAGAATTTTTCTTCTTAGCTTGACCAACAAATACTTCACACGTAATCAGATAACTATCCAATAACTCTTTCAGTTTCATAATCTGATCACGATATTGATTAAAGATTATTATTTTGGCTTCGGGATTTTCATGTGTTTCTTTGACAATAATCTTCTTCACAGCTTCAAGCTTAGGATGTTCTATGCCTTGCTTCAAAAGTTTCTCTGTTGTAATCAAAGCACTCCTGAAATTAAGATCTTTGACTAGATTCTGCACAGCTTTAACTTTTGTTGTAGATGCCTTATGCTGCAAATCAAGAAGATATTCATACACTGCCGTTAACCCTTGTGTTTCTACTAATTCAATAGCATGCTGTATTTTCATTGCTTCAGCGACGAGAGAAACTGATTTTAGCACCTCAAAATCACGCTCTCCTTTAGCCATGCGTGCCTGCAAAGAAGATTGTAATTTCAACACATCCATTTTATTGGTGTTGGCGACAGAACCATAGAAATAACCGTATTTCTTGACTTCTTCTAGCTTACTTTTGTAACAATCATACAAGAAATTACGAACTCTCTGCAACTCAGGAATAAAAGGAATTCTCACATACTTCACATCAGTATCTTGTACATACTCTTTCACATCAGGATCATCAACCGTTCTTACTTCTATATTCTCGACGTATAAATTCTTCAAAATTTCATTAATAGAATCAGCATCAGTTCCGGGTGAAGCCGTTAAGGCCAATATCCGTTCATACTTTGCTTTCTTATGATACTGCTTTGCAATAAAAGTGTATGCATATTCTCCTACTGTCCTATGCCCTTCATCAACAACTAGTAAACTTACATCAGCTAGATTGATTCTTCTTGCGATAATATCGTTCTCTAATCCTTGTGGTGTAGAAAAAATAATCTGAGAGTTCTTCCACAATTCTTTACGTTTTTCAGGCTTCACATGACCAGTAAACACAGCAATCTTTTCTTCTCCAATAGGATAATGCTCCTTGAAAGTCTCATGGTGCTGTTGCACTAATGGTCTTGTAGGACTAAGAAATAACACTTTACTCTTGGGATAATTATCTAATCTGTTCTTGGCTAACATCATAGCTATGAATGTTTTGCCCAATCCTGTAGGTAAAACCACCAACGTGTTTTTGTTCACTGCGGTGGCTAATATGGTCTCCTGATACAATCTGGGAGTCAATCCAAAAGGGTTCTCTACAGCCATAACCTCTGGTTCAATCATAGCTATTAAAAGATGATGCATCCTTTATAAAGAACTTCTGGTGAAATGTCGAGTGAGTCTAGTGGAGAAAGGCATATAAAGAAGTGGACAACTAGTAAGCTATGGCTGAATTAACAGAAGAGCAAAAAAAAGCAGTAAAAGTATTTGGAAAATATATTAAAGTGCTAAGTATTGAACTAAAGAAACTGATTGATAAAAAAACTGATGCTAATAGCGTTACTGAACATATTGGTCTTATTAATACCTTACTGCACGATCCTAACACCACAAAAGGACTTAAGCTGTTGGAATGGTATAACTATATACAAAAAAATATCAAAAATCTAGCTTCAAAATTCCCTACTGAAAATGAAACACTAAGCACAAAATATTTGAACTATTTTTGGAACTGTGGAAATGCTCTTATGCAACTAAAAAAAGGAGGTGGCTTCGTAGATCCGAACGATCCGGATGTTATCTTGTTCAGGGAAAAACTCAGAGGATTAAGTGAAGTATTGCAAAATCTTCTTTCGACTTTAAGAAATTGTTTTCAAGATCTGAAGGAAGAAGAATGTGCAAAAATAAGAAACGCAACTGATCTTGTCAGAAAAGCATTACAAAACAAAGAAATACGAGATACTCTCAAACAAGAAAACCTGCTTGATGAAGTAGAAGATACTATAGATGCTGTTGAATTAGCCCTAACTGAAAAAAACACCAAAGAGCTCACTAATCAAATAGGTGATGTGAGCAGACTTATCGCATTTATTAAAGAATAGCAGACTAAACGCATATAAAGAATTCTCTATTTGCATCCTCTATGCTGTTGAAAATACTCACCTTCCTCGATTTCCTTGGAGGTGTTATTTTGGTCCTTAATCACTTTGATATTTTTTATTGGAGACTGTCTTTAGCAGCAGGCATTTACTTCCTCATCAAAGGTTTTATTTTCAGATGGGATTGGATGAGCGTTATGGATATGGCTATGGGTTTATTCCATCTGCTTGTACTTATAAACGTCAAAATATGGTTTTTCTTATGGATTTTTATAGCATTCACATTGTATAAGCTATTAGCAGGATTCATAGTATCTCGTTGAAAAACCTTTATAAACACCTTTCTCCTTAGAAACGTATGGCTTTCTGGTTCGATAAAAAGAAAATCGATAAAAAAGAACGAAACGCTCTATTAATTACAGCATTTGTGTTTGCACTCGTTCTTACCTTCAGAAGCTGGGGTGCAGAATACTTTGATTTTGTTGAAGGATTTTTTAACCTTCTTTTTGTTACCATCTTAGGATATTTCTGCCTTACATTCAGACTTTCTGCACAAAAATGGATGGGTTTTATCAAGGGATATCAAGTGAAATACTCTGCCAATGGCACAGGGTTGACTGTTGGTGTGCTCGTAGCAATACTTACGAATGGCTTAATTCCTATTTTGACACCAGGTACTTCAAAACAAATTATCTTGAAGCACGGACATGTTGGAAAATGGAGAAGTTATTACAATAAAGGAAAACTCGCAGTAGTTGCATCTACTGGATTGGTGGTTTGCTTTATGCTCGCAGTTATCTTCAAAGCGTTATGGATGCTCACTATAGAGCACACAACAATAGCTAAATTCTTTCTTTTCATGGCTCAATTTAACGCATTTACTGCAGTTTTTTCATTACTGCCTTTCGAATTACTTAGTATCTTTTGGCTAAAAGAATTTATGAAACTACCTGATCTTCCTATTAGCGACGGACTTTATATCTTCAGTTTTAATAAATTCTTCTACATCTTCTGTCTTGGTTTTGCAGGCATCTATGCAGCATTAATACTATCTAATTCATCAGGTAATGTTATCTTAGCAGCAATCCTGGCTGCTGTAATAACATTTATCTATAAATTCTACCTCGCGAGAAGCGCATAACTGAACTATATATCTTGATGTTATTCCTGGTACGAAATCCTTTTAAACATAGACGTTATAACAATAACATGGCTAATTTGATATCAAAAACATTAGCTGAAGAGCCTATCAAAATACCTGAGAGTCCTTTCTGGGCTGTATTTAAGAGATTCGGTCGCGATGAAGCATTAGCTATGGTTATCAATATTGGTGGTACAGCATTGATGACTTTAATATCGAGTAATCCTTTGTTGCTTTCCATAGCAGGTCCTATTGTAGAGAAAATAGGATTCTTTCCTGCTCATATCAAGGAAGCATGGGATGTTTACAAAACAACCCCTTTAGAAAGAAGGAAAAGCCTTTTTACCTATGTGAAGAAAGCATTCAAAGGAGGTACGACCAGTCTCATCGAAGATATTCTCATTCATGATCCTTTCTACATCCTACTTATGTATTTTGGATTGCAAATCTATGCAGGAACTCCTGCATGGCTTCTATCTGCAGCAAGTTTTGTGTTAGCAGTCATTGCTGTTTCTGGATTAGAAGTTGGTTGGACGGAACTACAGTTCTTCCTCTTCAAGAAAAGGTTATTCAAGAAAGGATTTGAAGGAGAAAAATATTATGAGGCTCGCTTCCTTATTAGCGCAAAAAAGAAGCCACAGGAAGTCTTGAAAAAATTGGCTAAAGTATTCAAGCTAGGCAACATGACTACTTTAGACTATCAGGATACTTACTATGAAAACAAACTCTCTGATTTTTCAGGCAGAACACCAAAACTCAGACTACGCTACAGAACATCAAGAAAGAAAACGTTTATGCAAACTGCACAAATTACCTATACGAGAGCATACCAGTTAGCTAAAGGAACACTTGAACAACACAGATTCTTTCCTATTAATAAAGAGAAGTTATATTTTATGCTCGATCAAAAAATGCCAAAATCAATACAGGAAATTAAAGATAAAAAAGTCAGGGTTTTTTTGAAAAAATCATTAGATGATGAAACTCCAAAAAAAGTGAACTTCAGTCGCACCGTAGCACATAACGATGAACTGCTTATTTCAGTCGACAAAATAATAAGCAACAGACCTTTTTATTTGATGGAACTCAAAGTCTATAAAAATACTGATCTTCTGAAAGAAGTTATGCGTCATGTTATGCGAGAATACCCTGTTGTGCAAATAACACATGGAAAACACGATATTGTCTAGACAAATTCAGCATTTTTCAATAATTGTTCTATCCTTCTTCTATGTCCTTCACCAACAACAACCAGTATTTTTTCATTAGGATGCTTCTCTTTGATTTTTCGCAACGCTTTTGCCATAATCCTGTTTCTCCCTTCGACTAACGCGTAGTATGTTTTAGGATATCTTTTTTCAAAGAACTTCAAAATAGGTCTGATTTCTTTTTCAGAAGGAACTTTTCTGAGATTAAAGTTCACTCTGAATTGTAGCTCTTTCACAAACGGGCTCCGCACCATATCCCAAAGAAATCTCCATATTTCCCTACTTAATGCTTTTGTCATTTTTCTTAGTGTAATTTGCACAGGCTGATCTATTAATATCACTTTTTTCTTGTGTTGCATAGCTAGTTCAAATCCTTTCTTCATATCAGAGCCAGGCATCACTCCAACAATATTACCTAATCTTTTCTGGACAAATCTGGCAAGTAACGCAAACAAAAATCCTAAAGTGCCAACATAGAAAATCATTCTCCAAGATACTCTTGATTCTCCTTTCAACAATGCAGCTAGTCTTCCTTTGTCCAATTCTAGGCAAATGATGTCTGGATTAACTTTACGAAACGTGCTCTCAATCTTCTGGATTGATTCTGCTGCGATGTGTGATGTGCCTAGTATAGTTATGCTCATAATGTTAAGAAATCATGCTCTTTTAAGAATATTATGAAAAGAAAAGAAAAAAATTAGAACGTTGCAATCTTGTCGAAGTGCTCTATTATGAACTGAGAAATAGAGAAATACGCTGCAACAAACAATGCCATATAGGTAATGCATAATGCCACAATCACCATCAACAGATCTTCCTTATAGAGAATCATCCCGAGCTTCAATACCATACCATGCGATATGATCAATGCTACGGTGAGAACAATACCACCTAAAATACTGCCTATTGATGGAATAAGCCAGAGTATTGATGCTATCAAAAAGCCGAATGCTCCGAAAAAATATCCATAAGTTAATGCAGTCAATGCAGCAATAAAATCTTTCTTCCCTGTAAGAATTTTAAACGATATTTTAAGCAAAAATGCCATAAATAGCGTTGCTACAAAGAATAAGATAATCATCAATAGCGCAGTCAAAAAACCTTCTCCTGAATAATTTCTCAGCATCAGCAATGATGCCACAGCCATCACAACAGAACCAAGCAACAATGTCAGTATGGTGTTTTTAAGAGACTTCTTTTTCGCAATAGCAATTGCTCCCAATGGATCAAACAACAAATGGAACATAATCACTTCACCCCCTTATACTATTCCCAGAAGTCATCATATAAAAAAGTACTTAATTTGATTTCATAAAGCCCAAGGAAAATCCTCGGTAGGACACCGAGGCTTCCAAGGGAAAAAGAGGTGAGTTAAAAAAGCTTCAGTGTTTGAGGGTCTTCATATTCTTCCAAGCCATGTTAAAGAGTTCTCTTAACGTGGATGCGAAGAAAGGTGTATTGACCCAAACGCCGACATCAAAACTAGGATGGATGTCTGTGTCATCATTGATCATAAACAAGATCTCCTTGCCGTCAACAATACAGAATCTTGCCTTGATTTTATTGTCTGTTCGAATGTCAGCTAATTTCAAAAGCTTATCATCGAATTTTGCGCTTTCTTGTGTTACTATTTTGATATTGACTCCTCTATCAGCTGCTTTCTTTAAACTTCTTGAAAGAAATTCCGTTTTTCGTGTAAATCCTTCTGCAGTCGTCATTAAGACTATTTCTTTTTCTGCTTCTCGGATCATCAAATCCATCTGCGAATATGCATTGTTTCTATCTCTGAAGCTTCCTGAAACATCAGTAGGCTCAATTAATTCAACGCCTTTTGAATGTAAAAGATTGAGTTCTGTCAAGACTTCTGAACTTTTAAGCTCTTCCATTAATTTCGCTCTTTGTTCTGCTTCGTCTGAAATATTCTTCTTAACTCGCTCAAGCACCTCTTCAGGAGGAATAGCCACATATTTGATTGGCTTGCCGAGTTTCATAATGATAAAGCCTTTCTTTTCAAGGCTCTCAAGAACATCATATGATCGTGAACGCGGTACGTTTGCGATGTCGGACAACTCGCCCGCTGAGCTTACTCCTCTTGATAAAAGAGCTGTCCAAATCTTTGCTTCATAGCTGTTTAGACCAAATTCTTTGAGTTTTTTTACGAATTGATTATCCACAATCATTTTTCCACCACTGTGTTGTGGAGAATTATACATTATTTATAAATCTTTTGATTATGTATTCATTTTTAAGTGATAAATAATGTGTTCTTCTTACGATAATATTTATAAATAAGTTCCTCTAAAATTGGCTTGAGAGGTGGTTTTTTGGCTTACAAAGAGCTTTCCAATTTTGTCTTGAAGGAAATGAGAAAGGGATTTGATGAAAAAGAAATCAGGAGTGCGTTGCTTGAAAAAAAACACGATCCCGAGCATGTTGATCATGCTATAGAACATGCTTCTTTACACCACCAGCACGAGAAAATAGCCATGTTTTCAGGAGTTGCTATTGTGTTTATCGCTGCAGTAATCGCTGCTCTCGTCGGAAGTTCTTGGCTTTTTAGTGGAGACAACAGCATGTCCAATGTGAGCGGCATAGCACTCAAAACACCAGATCCTGAAACGATTTGCAGCAAATATACCTCTCTTGCAAAAAAAACCTTTTGTGAACAAACATTGAAGCGATCTTCTTCCACCATCAAGCAAGAAATAATATTTGAGGAAACTGTGAAAAAAGCGACCTTATCTGGTGACAAAAGCCTCTGTGAGGCTATTGAAGACACTGCAAGAAAAGAGTTTTGTCTCAAAACTGCAGAAGAGGAAGAAATCGATAAAACTCTTGAAAATGCCATCTTATCAGGAGAACAATCAGCCTGTAGCGAAATCCAGAATGTAGCTAAAAAGGCTTTCTGCTTACAAGTTCTAGGAAACTAACTGCCAAAGAACATTGAATAAAACTCGTTTATCTCCCTATTGCCTCGAACTATCAAATTCTGTATCCTCAACGTTCTCTGAGAGAATTTTGCCTGATTTTCGCAAAATACCCTTCACTATAGAAAAAAATTCTATATACTGAATGACAATTAATTTTATAAATCGGAAAAGCCGAAAAAGTCTTATGAAGCGAGGTAGGCCTACCCGGTCAGCAATTAGGCAGAATATGGTAGAAATTCTCTTCCACCTAGGCAGCGCCTATGGCTATGAAATATATAAAATCTACAAAGAATGCTTTGATCCTGTGACACTGAGAGTGATGTATTATCATTTGAAGAAAGGAATCTCTTTAGGTGAGTTCAAAAAAGAAGAAGTAAAAGTAGAAAAAGGAAATTATTCTTGGGGTACAACTGTAGAAAAGATCTATTATTCTCTAGGGCCTTCTGCAAAAGCACAAGGAAGCGAACAAATAAAAGAAGCTGTGGAAAAATATAAGCAGAAAAAGAGTGATTAATATGGCTTTTTCTGGAAGTTGGAAATAAAAAGCAAAAGATAAATTCATCTATAAATTCAAACCGATGAAATTAACTGATGTTCCTAAAAAAAGAAGTGTTGTTCTCTAACTCTTTGGCATCATATAGAAAAATAGGTTCTCTGAGTTCAAACATGTTATTGACTGGAGGTGGAATTGTCCAGTTATTTTTTACCATAGGCACTATTTTTTTCACAGAATAAGATAGTAATCTAGCAGCCACAAATCCTACATATAATTTAGCACCCATAGAAGATGCTATGTTATAACTTTCCGCAGTCCAAGGGCCTTTCATGAATGCAAAAGAGGGAAAAAACGATATTAATGACAAACTTGTAAAATATGCTGCTTCCCAAAAGATTTTTTTGCCTATTTTCACGCTATAATGCATAAAATCGTCTAATGTATACTTCTTCATTTAAAACCACTTCGCCATGCTTTCTTGCTTTTCTGGATCTCTTCCAAATACCTGATCTACTCTTTCCTGTAATAAATTCAATGCTTCAGTAAGATATGATCCTACGCTGTATTTCTTTGCTAAATCTATACTTGGTTGAAGATATTTTATGATGCTTCCTTGACTTATGGTAAAAATCAGTTTGCCACCACACTTTGTGCAGTGTCCTCTGAGAGGAACTCTTCTATATTTGGCATTGCAGCCAACACAACGTAATTGTTGAGTTGAAAATTTCCTTAAGTTACCCATAGTATCTCGTATAAAATGCTTCTGAATGATTAGCTTTGCAACACCACCTTCATCGACAGCATCAATTTGTTCAGCAACTTCCATTTGTGCAGCTATTTTCTCTGGAACACTTGGCAATATCTTATAAGCGCTGCATTGCACCCCTCTGTTGATATCATCAGTATCATGAGTAAATCCTAACCCTTCAAATTGTGCAGACTCCCCAAGCACATCCCCGACGATATGCATTTTGAAATCCCATGGTTTCTTGTATTCAGAACACGCTTCGTAAAACTCCAAAGGATATACCCAAGGAATATCAATATCGAATGCCATATCATCAACTTCTGAAGGAGTTACCACAGATGTTAATACAAGTGGTGTATCCATAGTGGAACCTCTTGAGCTTGGTAAATACTTTTGAGAAAAATTAAGAAAACAATCCATCAACAAAAACATACAAGATTCATCACCGTCGCATTGTTTTGTCAAGATAGAATTTGCAACAATCTCATTTCCGCTCACATTGAGGCAATACGTCTCTTGTTCAGGAATCTCTTCAATAGATATGATTTCATCATAAACGTAATTTTCATCGAGTTTTTGAGCAATTCTTTTTGCGTTTCTATTCTTTAACAAATAATCAAGAATTTTTTTCTTTTTTGAAGATATGAATCCAACATATTTCGCAAATTTTCGCACAAAAATACTTTGTACTATTCCCTTTGTAACAGTAAATCTAGGAACACTTCTGTTTTTCGACTCATAGAATGCTCTTATTTTTTGTCCAGGATAAGAAGTATATGTGTAATTTTTAACAAAAATACCTATTTGACCAAAAACAAAATCCATATCTTTAAGCAACCCTTTACTCACTGTGTCAAATGATACTCTAATATCAGATTTGCTTACAGAGCCATCACCTTCAAAATATCCTGAAAGTAAGTGACCTAATTTTTCATTTGGTAGGTTTAAGAACAATGATGGTAATCTTTTTTCATAAGCAGAACTGCCACACCCCAATATTTTCGTAAATAAATGATAAATAATTCTGCTTGAATACGTTAATCTATCTTCTTTGTTCTCTGTTGTTTTCAGTCCGAATATTATTTTCATGTGTTTTTTCACAAACACTCTTATTTCTTTGTTTTCTGCAGCTATATACATCTGATAAAGCATGCCTTTGACCTTTCTGGAATATCCTTCAGCAACATAGAGCCCTATCAACTGTAAAAACTCTTTTGTTAGCATTATTTCAGAAGGTATTTGCACATGATCTCTTTTAGCACTTAAAAAAAGTCTTTTTTTATCTATTTTTATCTTGTCTTCTTCAAGAAACTTAACAAAAGAAATAGGAAAAGAGTCTCTGTTATTGAAATTTCTGAAATCTGAAACTTTGAAGTGTTTTTTTGCTTTCTTTTTTATTACATCATAATTATTTAATGATTTTAATCCTTTGACCATCACCCACTCTTCTTTTGAGAATAGCTCTATGAGATCTAATCTTTTGATGTTGTTTTTTAGAATTTTAATATTATAAGGTATTGCTAAAGAATCTCCTATCATTAAGTTTTCAGCGACAACCACTTTTCTTTTTTCTGAGAATTTTATGTGTTTGTGATTTTTTGTGGTTTTTAATACTCTTCCTAATTTAGTTTTTATTTTCAGCATTGGTTGTGGTGAATGTTTTGTGAAATTATTAACAGAAACTATTTCTTTCCCCGAAAAGGTCTTAATATTCTTAACTTTCACTTCTTTAGTTCCGTAATCATCAACAACATCCTCTGGATGTAAAGATTCAACAACACTTCCTATTTTTTTAATCTGCCATTTGTCTTTTGCAAACAAAGGTATGTATGTATTAAAATCAAAACAATCACGCCTCATAGCAGCATGCATATAAGGGTGACAGAAAAAACCTTGTGTCTTCGTGAAGCCTATTATTCTAAAAAGCGATCCTGCTGAAGTGTGTGGTGCTAATCCAATAATAAGATGTCCCACTAAATCTTTTTTTGTCTTTAAATCATAGAACTTTTTTCGTTTGTAAAGCTTCACTAATAATTCGTCAATAAAATTTGCAACTTTGAAAAGGAATTCGTCTGCTGGCTGATCAAGCGCCTCTGGAGAACAAGGCAACAGCAAATCTTGCGGTAAAAGCTCAAGCACTTGATTGTCATCTTCAATTTGTTTTCCATGAATATCTTTTTCATATCCTAGCTCCTTGAGCTTTTCTATGCTTGTACCTATTTCTTTGGGTTTGAAATGCGTGATAGGAACCTCAGAAGCATCATATCTGCACGTTCCATCTTTATTAACATTAACACCGTGTTTTGCACGAAGAATGCCCTTCACAAGATGTTCGCAATAATGTTCCGCATTAGACGTTCCTCTAATACCTTTTACAAGATCTGGTACGATAGCTTCATTAAGTACTTTAACAGCATCGTCAAAATAATGTTGGATTGGAAGTCCCATAATTTCGTGCGATGCTTTGTCTTTGCTATATTTCTCGAACTCATCAGATGCAACATCAATAAGTTTATCTCCTGTTCTTTCATCCATAGGATAAATAGTGAATGTGTCTGTCTTGGGGTTATAATATTGGTGGAAATCTGCTGTAACTCTCCCAACTTCCAACGCTGCTTGAAAACTTCTTAGTCTTCCTCCTTCCTCGCCCACAGGAAAAAGCACATGCGGACTTCCTCTTAACTCTCTGGGTTTTGCTTTTTCAGGACGGGCCATTCTACTGCCGATAAAAATTCCTGCCTTGTCTCTTTGTTTGACGTTAAGAAATTTATTCAACAACACTAACACATCTTTTTCTTCAGAAGGGTTGATCTCTTGTATAATATTCTTTAAATATTCCTCATCAGAAAGATTGAAAAGTTTGTTGAAAACAATGAATTCATCTTTCTCTAAAACAACAAACTCATTATTGACAAACATATGAGGTACTGCAAGTCTCTCAAGAATATTTTTGGCATTAGACTTTGGTAAAACTATTTTGCCATCTTCAATCGTTGCTTTACTGAGCCAAGACAGTAAAGTAAGCAGCTGTTCTCTTGTGATTTGCGTCCAGTAATACGTAAATTTTGGATGTAATGGTGTGTCTGCTCCCTTTGCAAGACGAAATGCTTCTGAAGGATTTGGCTTTTCACATAATGGAGAATCTAGCAATACATTCAATCTCTGCAAAGGCATATCAAGAAAATCAGCATATTGTTTTCGCTCTTTGCTTTTAGTTTTCTCTTGAAGATTTTTTTCTAGTTCTTGAACCCACCATTCTTCACAGTAACCTGGCGGAATAAGTTTATGCGCTCTATTAAGAAAATCTCCGTAACTAAAAAGAATATCCCCTGCATAGAGCACTCTTATAATATCTTTTTTCAACAATTTTGCTTGTTTTTCTGTTTTAACAGACACAACAGCACCATTTTTGAGTTTCACCACAGGCCCTTCAACAGTACTGCACATAGTGATAGCAGCACCTTTACTTGGACGCTCCACTTTTAATTGTGTTGCCGTAGCAATAAATCCTCCTAAGATTTGCGACGTTGCAGGGTGTATTGATGCTGCACTATAGCCTGAAACTCTTGATCTTCCATAACGGAGCCTAAATGATCCCCTTCTTAGAGGATGCCCAAAGACAGGCCTGCCTGCAACAAGATCTGCAATATAGGTATAATCTGGTGTTATGTTAATCGTTTCATCTTTAGCTTTCTCACCATGTGCTTTTGCTTTTTTCTGAATCTGTAAATACTCTTCAAGAAAATCCCAATCATCCATATCAAAATCTTTTCCCCATTTCGATAATTGTTTCCATAATTTTGGTGCTTTCAAAGGAATACAAGAAGAATGAATCAGACAATACCCTGAACGAAGAAAATTAGTTTTGATTCTTGAAAGATTTTTGTAATTACTCACCTCTATTTTTTCTGAAGGATCTCCTGCAATTTCAATAGGGATGTGTTCTGCAAGAAACAATGTTTCTTCCTCTGATGGAACATATTGTAAGTTTGTGATACGTTCATGATAGTCCATGATTTCATAACGGCATCTTTGGATTTCTTCAGGTGTCGGATCATACTTTGCATAACCTAATTTTTTTCTCACATAATCTGCGATCAGTACAGATACTGATGCGGCAGTACCTCCTGCATTCCTTATAGGCCCTGAAAAATTCATTCTGAAAAATTCCCCGTCACGATCTAGCCGAGGAAGAATCTCCAGATCAACGAATCCTTCTAGTGGTGCAGATACAACACCCACAGTAACATAGGCAAATCCTGTTCTAATACCGACTTCTATTGCTTCTTTTTTGTCTTTGAACGTACAATACTTTTCTTGAGCAATTTCCAACGCGATCTGAAACCCAACTCTCCAATCAAGCACTCCGTATTTCTTTTCAAGCTCAATAATTCTCTCTGTAGCACCAGATCCTTTAATCTGAGGTGCAACAACAGAGATAAGACCGATTACACGCTCTGCCATATTCTTAGCAAGTTGCGTTTCAACCTGATCAGAAGGATCATATCCTGCTGCCTTTGCTTTACTAGCAAGAGCGTGTACTGACTGACATTGCCTATTAAGATCATCGAAGTACTTTGTAATTCGCTCACTACTTTTCATTAGGCAACCCTCTTATTAACCACTTTTTCTTTTTCCTCTGGGAAAAAATTAATGATGTTGGTCTTTGCTGTTTTAAGATTAAATACTAATATCTTTGCTGGTTGAATATTAAATCCTAATTTTATGGTGTTTGGTGTATGATCTTCCCAACAAGAACAGTTCATCATAACAACATTACGATATTGTGCGTAAGTCGCTGCGTGCACATGCCCTGTAACAAAAATGTCTGGAATGGTGTTAATAACCAAAGGATCTTCATCAGGATCTGGTACATAGAGTGATGATCCTATTGAAGGAGAAAGATGTCTTCTCTGTAATAAGTATTTCATAATCAAATCAGGCCGCATAATACCTCCTTGTTTTAAAATACTAGGGACACGATCACCAAAATAAGTCATACTATAACCATGATAAACAAGTATATTAAAACCAGCAAATCCTGTTGTTTTTCCTATATTCACAACACTAGGACTTGAAACCATCACAACATTTGGCAAGTCATAAAGTGCTTGAGCATATTTTTTCGATAGGGGAAGTTGAGGATCCGCTATTCTGCCAGGATCATGATTTCCAGGGGCAATAACGATTGTGATGTGTTCTGGTATTCTTTTAAGATATTCTGCTGCTTTATTGAATTGTTCTTTATCATTTTTTATAGTTATCTCATTCTCCTGGTTAGGAAAAATTCCTACACCTTCTATTAAATCTCCAACAATAAAAAAATATTTGACTTTTGCAGCCAGTGCTCTTTGCTTCTCATTACCAACTTCTTGATTAAGCCATTTAAGAAACTTCTCGAATTCTTCTTCAAGAAAATGCTTACTACAAAAATGAACATCACTAGTAAAGATAGCTAATTCCTCTTCTGGTGCTTTTTTAAGCTCTTTGTTCGTTGGCACATCAGGAAAAAGCAAAGTATTTGCAAAGACAATCCCATCACCTAATGAACCGACAAGACCAATAACCTCATCAAGCTGAATATCTCTTGCAATTTCGTATAATTCTGTGTTTTTGCGGGTGATAAGAACGCTAATAACACCTGTAAGATCTTCAATTTTAAAAATATAGTTCTCATTTTTTGTAAAATTTTTCTCTAATACTATGCCTATTGTCGCAACAGCATCTCCTTTATTCATTTTCTGGATCCTTGCAATGCTTGTGGCGTTATCAAGTTCTTGCCGCTGAAGTAACATGTTTTTTAACGCTTGAAATCTATGATTCATTAGCTTGACAAAATCCTGAATCTCTCTACGTTGTGGTTTTTTTGTGTAATTCCAAACAACTTCTACTTTGTTTTCAGAAGGTAATTGCTGCTCTGTTCTTACATCAAGATATTTTTTTATTTTCTCTTGAAAATTCTCTTCTGACGCCTCTTGAATAATAGTTATTATTTTGTTCGCTTGTTCTTCTGTAAGTTTCTTTGACTTAAGATATGTGAGAAACACCTCATCTAGAATAAAGTCTTTTTCAAAGATTTCACTTACAATCTCTTGAACAGTCATAGTCCTAGCTCCACATTAAGAATGTTAAGTACTTTCTTTTTCACCTCTTGAGGAAGTCCAATTTTGATCTCTCTTGTTCTTCCATAGCGTCCTTTTGAGACAATTTTAGCGTTCACCACACCAAACATATCAAACTCACCTATAATATCAGAAATTCTTCTTTGTGTGAGTGGTCGTAAATCAGTTTTATCACATAATTGCTTGTAAAATTCATAGACATCACCTGTGTAAACTTCATCTTTGCTGTTGCTAACAATTTGAATAATACTATACAAACATGCTTGAAATTGTTTTGGCTGATTTTTAACTAACTCCACAACCCTATCACGCTCTATTTTATCCTCTGCTTCGTCTATTTGCTCTAGAGCTATACTATTTTTTCCTTCACGTTCTGCAATTTCTCCTGCTACTCTTAGAAGTTCTAGAGCTCGTCTTGCATCACCATGATCTCTGGCTGCGTAAGCAGCACACTTCTCTACAACACCTTGTTCCACAGTGTTTTTTTTGAATGCTTTCTCTGAACGTTGTCGAAGAATATCTTGGATTTGTGGTGCATTGTAAGGAGGAAAAATAAGCTCTTCCTCACTTAATGAGCTTTTCACCCTGGGATCTAAATTATCTGCGAATGAGAGATCATTACTAATACCAACAAGTGTTATGTGTGATTTTTCCAATTCTCCATTAATTCTTGTGAGATTATAAATTAAATCATCACCTGCTTTTTTAACTAATTGATCAATTTCATCAAGAATTAAAAGAATAGGACACTCTTGGATATTAACAATCTTAAAAAACACATTGTAAACTTCATCAGTAGGAAGTCCTGTGATAGGTAATTCTGTTCCTAACATCCTTGCAAGTTCTGCAACTAAACGATATTCAGTATCAGCAACTCTTTTTAATTTACAATTGACATAAAGTGTGATGATTTTTTTATTGTTTTCGTTTGCTACTGTATTAATTTGTTGTATAACATGTTTCGCGCATAATGTCTTTCCTGTTCCAGTTTTTCCATACATAAAAACATTAGAAGGTTTATGTCCTTTGAGAATAGGTGCTAGGATTTTTGTTATTTTTGTTATTTCATTCTCTCTGTGGTTAATATCTTCAGGATGATAATTAGGTTGTAAAGCAACTTTGTTTTGAAAGAAAGAATCTTGTTTCAGATAGTCTCGTAAGTAATCCTCTGCCCCCATCAGTTGCAGTAGAAATAAAGGTTTTAAAAACATTGTGATTGTGGAAAACATGGTTTCTGAGAGTTAAGTAAATAATATAATTGATATTAACTGTTTGTTTTATGTGTTTTTTGTAATAAAAATATTAATAGCTAAGAAGTGGTAAATTCAGTATGTGAGAGTCCCCTTCATTTCTTTTGGAAAATATGATATGTTGTTTTAGTTGTGTTTTTAGAGGTTTTTGCTTTCAAATTTAACCATCTCAAGCTTTCTTCTATTGAATTGTTTTGTAAAATATATTTTCTAATAGTTGTTTTTTTCTTTAATATTTTATATACTATTTTTTGAAATATATTTATTATATCATATATTATATTAACTTCTATATAGAAAGAAAAAGAAGAAGAAACAACCTAAAAAAGCACACAACATCACAAAATCAGACTTCCATAAGAAATCAAAGGGTCACTCAGGACAGTAAACAAATATTATTACATCACAACTAATTTGAAATTTCAAATTTTACTCTTAGGAGCGTATTTAGCACCACAAGCTTTACATTTTAAGAAAATAACATCATTTTTTTTGGTTAATTCAGTTTCTGGTTTACTGCATTCTTTGCAAAAAACATAAGTATCTGCGTATTCTTTGATTTTTTCATTAAGTTTCGTCGCTGGTATTTTGCTCATAAAAACAACAACATTTCCTCTAACATTCCCTTTCGTAGCTAATGTTTTATTTAAGAATTTAAGAAAATGAGGCATCTTTCTTCCTAAAGTATTACAAATTTGAGCAAGATTACTGATAATGGTTTTATTCCCTTCAATATGTCCAACAACATTAGGGATAACAAATCGTTCTTGTTGTTTACTCGTATCAACAAGCACATCATCAGCCCTTGCAAGCATCTTTTCATAATCCATTTTTTATGAGAATAATGTTATGTTTATAAAGATGTGGTTGAATTATTTTCTATATAGAAATATAGATTGATTTAAAATTTACTTGTTTTTCGAATTTAATTTTTTCTATATGGTTGCTAATTGGTTGGTTTTTTGTACTTACATTGTAGGTAAAATTACTTACTTTGTGAGTAAAAATACTTACATTGTAAGTGAAAATTAAGAAATATTTATATATGGTGGTGGGTTATTGATTTTGTTCCCCATCTTTTATGCCAAGCTCGAAAGAGCTTGCTTTATTTTTTTTCTACAAAAATATTCTTTCCCTCGGGAAAAACGAAAAACATTTAAATAGTGTTACTTACAATGTAAGTATTAGGGTTTTGAGGGCTACTTACATTGAATTACGGTGACGATGAGTTAGAGATTCCGACAGACATATTCAAAGATAGAGATCTTTCCGTACTCGAAATTCTTGTTGAATTCTTAAAAGATGAACAAAACATGACTTTTGCGCAAATCGCAAAAATACTCAATCGTGATGATCGTACAATATGGACTTGCTATACAAGATCTAAGAAGAAAAGAGGTGGCAAGCCTTGAAAATTCTTCTCAATGCTCGTTCAAGACTTGATAACTTACGGGCTAAAATTTTAGAGCTAGATAGAAAAAAGCAAAGTATACAGACATTTTGGGAAGATCTTTATGCACGCTATCAGACAGGAAGTATCACATCAGAACAATTCTTTTCGATATCAAAAGAGGAATTAGGAACTAAAGAGCCTGCTGTTGCTATTGCAAACATCAGCCACAAAATAGAGAGATCAAAAGAAAAAGCGGAATCTCTTAAAATAAAACTTGCTCAAAAACCAGTAAATTTGAATTTCAATACAGGTTTTGTTGGAGCATTCATTGTTCTTGTGGTTGGTTTGTTTTTAATGAATTATTTTGGGTTTACTGGTGCTTTGCTTGGATTACAAGAAGCTGATGAAATCTCATTAGACATATCATTCGACGAATCAACAACATATCTTGTTCAAATAGAAGATACTATTACATCATTTTCAATTGATGGTCGTCTAATAGGTGATGGTGTTGCAGAAGTTTATCTCATTTATGAAAATGAGCGTTATCTTGTTGCACATCTTGATGCAAATGATCTTGGAGGTGGATTGCCGCTAATATCTGGTAATGTTGTTGGTATTATAGATGATGTTAATGAATCAGAAGAGAACATATCAGATATTATTGAAAATAACGACACAATATTGAATGAAAGCGCTGTCGAAAATATCATAGAAGAAGTTAGTGATTCTGTTGGAGAAACAACAAATATTACAGAAAGTAATGAAACTTCTCTAAATATTTCTCTTAATATAGGTGAATGGAACATCACCAATATCACAATAGAAAACACCACAACAGACATTACTAACATTTCTGTTGAAAATATCACAAACATATCTTTAGAAAACATCACAGAAATTACAAAAGTGACAAATATCTCTATGGAGAACATAACAGATGTCAAGGAGATAGAGAATATTTCTGTAGAAGATTTAACAAACACAACGAATATATCAAATATCACCGTCTCTAACGTCACTGAGACAGAGGAAGAAGAGGGCCCTCAAAACCCTGCTCTCTTCTTTCCTTTTTCTTTTTTTTGTGAAGAAACATGCAAAAATCTCGAAGTGAAAGGTCCTCTTGTGCTTGAAATCAGATTGGACGAAGGTGTTATTCTGGAACTTGAGAAAGCAACATATCAAGTAAAAGAAGAAATACCAGAAGAAGAACCCATCGATTCAAGTATGACACCAGAAGATCTAACTTTTGTTGTCGATAAAGAAAGCTACACAATAGGAGAAAAAGTACATCTTACCATCATACCTGCAGGAAGTTTGTTTTCTATTCATGTTGAGAGTCCTTCAACCAGTTTCTTCACAACAACACCTGAATTTGAAGTATATGAAGCAGGAACATACATTATTAACATGCTAATTATCTATCAAGATATATCAAGAAGAATAAAAAAAGACATTGTTGTTGGCAACATATCAAATGAAACAGTTCTTGATTTGAATATCACAGAAATAACAAATGAAACATTGGTTGCTGAGCTCAAAAAGAGAATAAATCTTACAAAAGTGAAAGAGGAAGTAATTGAAGAGGTTGTGCAAAAAGAGAAAGCAAGAGTGATTGTCAAGTACAAAAAAAGCTTTCTTGAACAGTATAGAGAAAAGAAAACCCAACAAATCACTGAAGAAAAACCCGAAAAGAAAGGCTTAGTTAGCGTTGCTGGTGCTGCAATAGATGTTATGGAGGAATTTGCGTTTGAAGCTACACAAACAGGCAATATCTCATTAAATATTTCAGATTCTGAAGTGTTTGCTACTGCTGTTGTGAATGCTACAGAACTTGAGGAACTTGCTTATACTTCTGTTGTAGAAGAAGTGTTTATTGACCAACCACTTTCTTTGTTAGCAGAAGAATCAAAATCTGTTATGGGTGTGGATTACGCTGTCGAACAAAATCACACAGGTGATGGTGTTGCTGTTTGTGTAATTGATACAGGAGTTGCAAACATAGCATACACAGCAGGTTATAATTTTGTTGATGATAATGAAGATGTGCTTGATGTGTTGGGCCATGGTACGAAGGTAGTAAACACTATTTTGAATGTTAGTCCAGAAATATCATTATATGTTGCAAAAGTAATTGGCGATGATGGTATTGGTTATGAAAGTGATGTGCTTGATGCATTGTTTTGGTGTTATGAGCAAGATGTTGATGTTATTTCTATGAGTGTGGGTGCTGGAGCATATGCAGGATATTGTAATCAGAATGTGGTAGGTTCTTTTGCTAATGAATTAGTAGATGAAAATATATTTTTTGTTGCTGCTTCAGGCAATGATGGTGGAGATTTCATCAAAGCTCCTGCGTGTGCGATGAATGTCACAGCAGTTGGAGGAAGTACAAAACAAGACACTATTTGGTCTCAAAGCAGCTTGAATGGTGTTATTGATGTAGTTGCTCCTGCAGAGAATATTCTAATAAAAGGAATCTCTGAAGATGAAACTGTTTCTGGAACCTCTTATGCAGCTGGTTTTGTAACAGGCAGTGCTTCGTTGCTTTTAGAATGGAATAATACACTCAACAATTCTTTTTTGCTTAACGATTATTTGAAAAACACTTCTGTGATAATTGATGATGTTCGTGGTAGTTTCTATCGTGTTGATATAGAAAATGCTCTGCTCGGAATACTAAATAATGTGGTGATTGAGGAGAACATCACTGAAGATGATTCTTGGCAACCCCCAGAACCTCGTTATATTCCCCTTACTCTTGAAGAAGATATGAACACAGGAGGTATCAATCATGTGTTTCTTACCACAGATTATCCTGCTGTCTATGATGATGCTTTGATTATTTACACGAACAGCACTATTGACTGCAGGGTTGGCAATTATTCGGGTGATGTTCTTTATTTGAACTATTATTGGTATAGAAATGATGATTTGATTGATCTTTCAGGTTATTCTGCTGATAATACATCACGATTGAATAGCACTCGCTTCTATAAAGGAGATGAAATAATTTGTGGTGTTGTACCTACAAACAGCACAGGCAATGGAGTGCAAGTAAACTCTACATTAAGAAAATTCATAGCAAACAATGTTACTGAGTGGCAAAATATGACGCTTGTTTATATGAATGAAACAAACCAATCAGGAAATATCACGTTGAAGAATTTTAGAGATTATGTTGTTGGATGGTGGATGTTTCAGAACGACACTTCAGATTATGGTCCTCAAGATAATGATTCTCATTTCATAGATGTGCTGGGATTGAATAACATTTCAAGATTTAATTTTACAAATGATAAAGTGTTGAACTATACAGTAGGATATTATAATGGCTCAGATATGGGTGCTTATTTCAACGAATCACAACAGATGTTTGCCAACATAGAAGATAGTGATCAACAGAATTTGGATATGGGATATGCTGATTTTATGATTGAAGTATGGGTAAAGAACAACGATACTCTTGGAAATGATAATGACATCTACACAATCACATCAAAGCTAGAAGAGTCGTATAAAAGCGGTATTATTTTTGCTATTAGAGGCAACACCTATAACGGTTCAATGCTCAGACTATATGATTCCTCATCAAATGTGGTTAATATAACGCCAGATAGTTCTTCTTATAATGATATACTTTCAGATAATCAATGGCACTATGTTGTGAGTGTTGCAGATCGCGATGGTAATGGTTCGATTTTCATCGATGGAACTGAAGTAGGTGCTGGTGATATTTCTGGATTTTCAGATGCCGATTTAGACAATGCTTTTGCATTCCAAATAGGAAGATGGAACGATAGTTATTATCTCAATAGCACCATATCTCAATTAAGGATCAGCAAATTTGGTTTAAATGGGTTGCCTAAGAACATCGGAAATTTTATTCTTGCTATGAATAATTCCTGGAAAGAGATAGAGAATATTTACGTTCCTCAAGGTAACGCAACGTCAAAAATATATGATACGCGAAAAATCACGTCTTTAATGAACATTTCTTGGACTGAAGATTATTGCTATAGTGAACGATTTGGAGATTGTTCAACAGACAACATGACAAGTATTGTTGGTATATGGCACATGGATGATCAAGTGAATACTTCTGGGGAGAACATCACAGATGCGAGCGGAAACGACATTAATGGTATGTTATATGAAACAGCTATGTGTGATGTAAATGGCAAACTTGGTCGTGGTTGTGCATTAGATGAAACTGACTTTATTAGTTTAGGCACTAGTGTAGATGACAATTTTGCGGATGGATTTACTATTGCTGCTTGGATTTATATCAATGACACAGGAAGTAATAACACCATTGCTTCTAATTACAATGGAACAGCAGGCGCTGCGGCTGATAGAGATGGTGTTGTATTTACAGTGGATCAATACGGCCGTGCTAGGATTATTAACCTTGATGGTGGTGCTGGTTATGTTGGAAGATCAACAGATAATGATACTGTAAGATCTGGTAAATGGTATCATGTTGTTGGTATGTGGAATGGTACATTTCAAATAGCTTCGTTCACTGTTTATGTGAATGGAGAGAAGAAAGACGAGCACACCATTCTTGGAGGATCTCCTAATAGTGTTGATGAGTCAGATAGACCATTAGAGATTGGAAGGAATCTTCCTTCAGATGGATATAGAGATTACTTTAACGGTACTATTGATGAGCTTCTTATTTTTTCGAGACATCTCGCAGAGTCAGAGATAAAAGAAATATATCTCCGTGGTGTAAACAGATTAAAAATACAGCAACGTTCAGGTTCTGGATTTACTCTGGAAGAACATCCAAGAACAATATTTGGCTGGGCTGGAGGCGATCTTGAAGACACGATCGGCACAAGAACAATAACGAACAATGGTGGTGCTTTGTTTGATGAAGGTTATGTTGGAAAGGGAATTACTTTTAATGGATCTCAATATCTTTCAACAACTACAATAACCAACATTTCTATTAATGAGTCATTTGCTGTTAGTTTGTGGGTTAATCCAGAAGATACAACGGATGCAGGAATTTTTGCAAAAGGAAGCACTGATAGATTTACTATTTACAGAGAAGGTTCTGATGTGAGAACAGGTTTTAACAATGGAGCAGCTGCTTATGCAAAATCAGGGACACTTTCATCGAATGAATGGAGTCATGTCTTAGTAAGTTACAATGGATCTGGCGGAACTCAGTTGTATATTAATGGAGAAATACAATCGGGCACGAGCTCACCAAGCAGCATTGCATCCACAACAGATGTTGTTATTGGAGCGTCATCTTCGAGTTCAGGAAAATTTACGGGTTCTATTGATGAAGTTTATGCGTTTGATTATTATATGACTCAAGAAGAAGCTGAGAAGATCTACAATTCATACTCTGATTTTTCTGATTGGGCTGGCGAAGATCCTGTGCATAATTGGTGTAAGGATGATCCTAACGCAACATTATGTCTTGATTTCTCAGAAGGCAAAGGTAATGTGACGTATGATGAATCAGGAAATAGTAATGATGGACGTTTTGTTGGTGCATCATTCACGAACAAAGGCAAGCACGGAAGAGGATTAGCTTTCGATGGTGTTTATGATTATCTTTCGATTCCTGATAACGATATGCTCCGATTTGATGCAGACACACAAAATTTTAGTATTTGTGTTTGGCTCAAAAGAAATGAATCTGGTGTCGTTCGCGAAATTATTAATAAATTAGAGGACGTAAGTGATGGATGGAGATTATCTCTTACTACTTCAGATACTGCAAAATTTGATATTACAGGATCAGTCACTATAGAAACAGACTCGAAAATCAATGATAATCAATGGCATCATCTTTGTGTTGTCATAGATCGTGACGATCAAGGAAAGATCTATCTTGATGGAATAAGGGATGGAGAATCTGTTGAAATTAGTGGAAATGCCATGAGTACAACAGGAGCTGTCTGGATCGGCACTAATTATTCATTAAGTGATTTTTTCAACGGCACGTTGGATTCTATAACAATATACAATAAAACATTAACAGGAGATGAAATTTATCAACGATATCGTAGAGGAGCAGCTTTGCATAACGCAACAAATTCACAACTTGGTGAAGTTTCACGATTTGTCGAATACAGAGCAGTCATGGAAACTGATGATATCAACATAACACCTTTGGTACAAGATATAGCATTACAGCAAGGCAATTTTTCTGCTGTGGTGAAGAATCACCCTCCTCAAAAACCTTCTCCAACATTTCCCTTGAATCTGGAGTTCATTAATGCTAATACAACGTTCATAAATTGGACAGAGACACCACAAGATCCTGACTTTTTATTAGGACTGAATGTCCCTACGAACGGTGTTGTTGTAGGATATTGGACATTCGATAATTATCTCAACGACAGCAGCAATTATTCAAATAACTTATCAGGCAATGGACTTGATGGAGATGAATTTGTTCCTTCATTAAGCGGCACGGGATTGGCCTTTGATGGTGTTGATGATTATTTGCTTACTGAAGGAATAGATATTAACGGAACTCACCAGAGCCTCAATATGGAATTAGATGATTTCATGGTTGAAGTGTGGTTTAAATCAGAGGAAGGAAATTATACAGGAGATCCTGATTTGTATGGAAAAAATGCTGATGGCAGCGGAGCAGAATATGCAATAGGTATCGCGCAAGGAGATGCTGCTTCTGGAAACGGAGGTAAGATCCGTGCAGAAATATATAACCAATCAGGTGATAGTGTGAGTGTTTACGGAGATTGGGTTGTAGAAACGTATACTTGGCACTATGCTGTTATGGTTGTAGATAAAGACAACAAGTTAAGTTTGTACTATGACGGTGAACTCTCACAAAACACTGGCGATATATCAGACATAGGCAATCTTAGCACAAATAATTCTGTATTGATTGGTCAGAGTGTTATTGGAACTAATGATTTCTTCAATGGTAGCATAGATCAGATTCGTGTAACTAGATTTGGTGTCGATGGTCTTGACAACGGGGCTATTGGTGATTGGATTAAGGATACGTATGAGCGAGAAGTAATGCGCTATGAACTGCTTGTTGATAATAACAGCGATTTTCGCAGTCCAGAATTTGCTCATGTAGGTGTATATAACATTTCTGCATTGACGTATCATGATGATGAACACACTATTTTCTATGAATCTTTTGACTCAAGAGAAAGTGTCGAAAGGAATGGTGGTACTATATATGATAATGTGAGTTTTGTTGATGGTGCTCTGAGCACAACAGATGGTGCGGTTTCTTTCGAAGGCGCTAATGGGTATATTCGATATTATAATGACGAGGATAATTATGATGTGGGTTCAGATAGTTTCACTATTGAGTTTTGGTTGAAATACGATTATAATTATGGTAATGATGTGATTATGGCGAAGAGAAACAATATTGGTACTGGTGCTGCTGCTCCAGGGTATCTTCTTTATATTAATGGAGATGATTTAAGATTGGTTCTATCAGATGGTGCGACGAAATTCGCAAGTTACATACATACCAGCGGTTCTGCATATACTGATTGGACGCATTTTATGGTTTCTTTTGATCGTGTTAAAGGTGTTGCTACGCCTTATGTCAATGGAAAAAAAGGATCACATCCCGCAGATATTTCCTCCCTTACAGGTTCATTCGACTCAAGCTACAGGCTTTCTTTTGGAGACGATTCTTCTGCTTCTGGCTCAAATTTTAATGGAAGTCTTGATGAGGTGAGAATTACAAGAGGTATTGCTAAAGTTCCTCACCATCACGTCGTTAATGCATCACATAATCAAACGGATGCTTCTCTTTTCTTAGATCAATGGTTTTATTGGAAAGTCAGAGCCTTTAATCTCGATGATAGAAATGAATTTGGAGAACAAATATATTCTTATGATGGAGACCCTTGGAGTGTTACATCATCTTTTCGTGTTGATTCAGCAGAGCCATCTGTGGTGATTGATGTTCCTGATTCCATGGTAAATTATTCGATCAGTAATTTCAGAGTGAATTTTACATTAACTGAAATAAGTCCTGATACTTGTAAGTTGTATATTAATGATTCCTCTAATGATTTAACAGTTAGAGATACCATGGTGCTTAATGATTCTTCAGAGTATAGCAATACATGTCGTACAGGATGCAGTATGGATTTCAATGCAACAGTATTAGCACAAGGATGGTATAATCTTTCTGTTTGGTGTAACGATTCGGCAGGTAGGGAAAACTGGACTGATAATGTGACATTCAGTATTGATTTGAGTACACCACAGATTAATGTGACGACAGGAGAGACTAATATTACGTTGCCGAATGGTACATTAGCGAATTTTTCAGGAGGAGCAGTGCTTATTGGTGATAATTTAACTATTAATGCTCTTGTGGAAGATTCTTTTGGTACGGTGACGAGTGTGTGGGCTGTGATTTGGGAGGGTGTTGTTGGATTATCAAATATTTTATGGCAAGGATTCTTGGATTTTGTTTCAGGAGATCTCTGGAGCACAACAATAGAAATCAATGAATCTTTTAATCAGTCAGTGTATAATATTACGATTCAAGCCAACGATAGTAGTATTTCTGGTGGTCTGTTTGCTGATCGTATTGCGAGTCCGAAGCTTGATTATTTGGTTGCGTGGTGGAAGTTGGAGTCGAATAATACTAATGCTTCTGGTACTTGGACATTGAGTGAGACAGGATCAGCATATGATGCTAATCTTACTGAATCTGGAGGTAATTACAGTGCTGGGAAAATCAGTAGTGGTATGTTGTTTAATGGCACAGAGTATCTGAATGTGAGTTCGTTTGATGATCCTTTGACGGCGGTTGAGTTGTGGGTGTATAATAGTTCTTTAGGTGTATGGAGACATTGGGTGAATGCTTCAGGTACGTTGTATGAGGATGGTTATGTAACGACAGGATTGGAAATTCCATTGGATAATACTACTGGTGATTTGTTGATTGGTTATGATGGTAATGATTATTGGAACGGCACATTGGATGCGGTGAGGATATATAACGAGAGCTTAAGTGCAGACGAAGTTTACAGCAGATTTGTTTCCTCAAGAGACGGTTATGACTATGATAATGGATTAGTTGCTTATTACTCATTCGATGAGAATAATGGGACTACGGTTAATGATGATAGTTTGAATAGTAGTAATTTGAGTATTGATGGTACGAGTTGGACGAGCGAGGGTCGTTTTGGTAATGCGTTGTTATTTGATGGTGTGGATGATATTTTGAATAGAAGTTCTTATCTTGATGAAATAGTTACGACAACAATTTGGGTGTACAATTCCAGTTTAGGCTCTTGGAGACACTGGGTGAATAGCAGCGGAACGTTCTATGAAAACGGCGTAGCAAACACCACTGCTTTGTATATTCCTGTTGATAATGGAACAGGTGATTTATTGGTTGGCTATGATGGTAATGATTACTGGAATGGCTTCCTCGATGATCTTCGCATCTACAACAAGAGTTTTTCTGCAGAAGAGATTTGGCGTTTATATGCAGGAGGTTCTTCTGTGTACTTGCCTGATCAATCTACAAATGGCTCAGAGTCTCCTGCGTTTCAGCTGTATGTGCATCAACCTCCTGTTGCAGATTATGTTTACATCACTGATGACGAGAATAGCACAGATTATATTTATGAAAATACAACAGTGTATTGTCATACAGGAAATCAGTCATCTGCTGGCGATTATTCATATTATCGATGGTATGTAAATAATACCCTTGTTGAGGAGATGAACAATTCACAATCATTGACAGGAGATTATTTTAGCAAAAGGGATACTATTTTTTGTAGCATGTTCTTCAGAAACAACTCTGATAGCACAACATATTGGATAAATTCAACTGAACGTTGGATTCATGAGACAACAGAAGGTGACTTTGGAAACGGCACTTTTAATGGAACAAACAACACTTTATCTTCTGGCAGTCTTGTACTTGAACGTTTTAATAGCACAGAGTATATGCAGAATGGTACATGGACATCACCAGTAATTGATGTTAGACAAAATGCCTCAGCGGTTACAATAGAATATGGTGCTGATATGCCTCGTTCTTCATATTATTATCAAACCAATTTGACGTTTGGTTGGGCAGGCAATGATTCAAATGATTATGTCGGTGGTTTGTCAGGAACTGTTGGTGACGGTCTTATCACAGGTAATAATTGGAGCATTTTTCCTGATAATAATGCAACATTCTTTAATGGCACACAGAATTTAACATTCGTATATGCTGACGCATTGAGTTCGCTGAGTTATTGGTATTGGAATCTAACAGACTGGTTATTTATCGTGAATGTTTCGAGCACCGTGTATGTTAATGGTATTGTAGGCAACGATCATCAATATGTAAATCATAATGGCACAGGAATTATTCTTGGAGTGAATGTTTCTGGTGATTATTTGAATGGATCTATTGATGAAGTTCATGTATGGAATAGGAGCTTAACTGCTGCTGAAGTATCTTCCTTGTATAATATTTCGAAGATAAAATATCCTGTTGCTATGCAAACAAGAGCAGGTAGTTATTACAACGACCCTGATGAAGATTTAATCTTTGGCTGGCATGGAGAGGACACAAAAAATTATGTTAGTGGCTTGTTTGGTGTTGAAACAAATGGTGTTGTTGCAGGAGATGCAGAAGGGTATTTAGGAAGAGGCACTGTATTTGATGGCACGGATGATGTGCTGAATTTTTCAGGTATTGAAAATAATATGTCTGTTTCCGCATGGGTGTTCAATAGTACTCTTGGAGAATGGAATTATTGGGTTGAGAGTGCTGGTGCTTTCTATGTTAATGGTGTTACTAATACTTCTTTTATTAGTTTGCCAGTAAACATTTCTTCTGAGAGTGTGTTGATAGGCTATAATAGCTCTTATTATTTTACTGGCTCTGTTGATGAGGTTCATATCTGGCGAAGAGCATTATCTTCGACTGAAATAGCTGACTTATATACGAATTACACACAACATTGGGGTGCTTGGGTTGACTCAACAGGTAATGCATCACAATATCATTTGAATGGAACAAACATAGTCAATCTAACGTACAATAGCAGTAATGAAGAAAATAAGAGATATGTGCAATATCGTGTTTTGATTGAGACGTTGCATGCAAATGTAACTCCTGCAGTGACTGATGTGGTTATGAAGCAACAGAATTACAATGTTTCTGTCTTCAATACAGAACCATATGACAATATCACATTAACCGCTCCATTTCATAGTTCTTATCAACCAGATGGTGTAATATTATTCAATTGGTCTAATCAATCTGATGATGACAATGATGTGTTGAGAACGCATTTTCAGTTGGCAAATGAAACAACATTTAATAGTACATCATTGATCGCTAATTTCACCATTTATTGGTTGAGCAGAACAGAAAAAATAACTGCGACAAAAGCATTGCCAACAGAGGGATTAGTTGCCGCTTTAGGATTTGATAAACAATGGATGAATGGCACTCATGCATTAGATGTTTCTGGAACATATAATGGATCGATATCTGGTGCGGTAAATACCACAGGTCTAGTCGATGAAGCACTATCTTTTGATGGTGTCAATGATTATGTTAATGTTGGTGAGTTTAATGATAGTATTGTTTCAATTAGTCTCTGGGTCTATAATGTAACACTAGGTTCTTGGAGATTATGGGTGAATGTCTCAGGAACATTCTATGAGAATGGATTACTCAACACAACACCAATATATTTACCTATTGAAAATTCAACAGGTGATTTGTTGATTGGTTATGACGGCACTGATTATTGGAATGGATCCATAGATTCAGTTCATATCTGGAACAGATCTTTATCTGCTTCTGAGGTGTGGGATCTCTATGCTGCACCTTCACCATACGTTGCACAGTGGAATAATCTTTCCGATGATACTTATTATTGGCGTGTGAGATCTGATGATAATGACACTCTATTGGATGATGTTTGGGAGAATAGATACAGTAATTGGACAGGTTATCATACAGTATCAGTCGATACAAACATGCCTAACATTATACAAGATCAACCTTCTGCGTGGATTAACTTGAGTGGCGCGAATGTGAGATTCAATTTTACGGTCACAGATGATAGTGTTGATACTTGCGGATTGTATGTGAATGATTCGTCAGATAACAGTGCTGTATTGAAGAGTACTATTGAATTTTATGCTCAAGATTGCTCTTCAGGATGTGCTCGTGAATTTAATGCTACACAATTATCACAAGGTTGGTATAATTGGAGTATTTGGTGTAATGATAGCAGTGTTTGGGATGTGTGGACAGATAATATAACCTTTGCTGTAGATTTAAGCGCTCCGCAAGTTAATGTGACGACAGGAGAGACGAATATTACGTTGCCAAATGGTACATTAGCGAATATTACTGGAGGTGCAGTTCTTGTTGGTGACAATCTAACCATCAATGCTGTAGTGCAAGATCCTTTTGGTACGGTGACGAGTGTGTGGGCTGTGATTTGGGAGGGTGTTGTTGGATTATCAAATATTTTATGGCAAGGATTCTTGGATTTCGTTTCAGGGGATCTTTGGAGCACAACAATAGAAATCAATGAATCGTTCAACCAATCAGCATATAACATCACCATACAAGCAAACGATACTTCGATCACAGGAGGTTTGTTTGCTGATAGGATTCAAAGTGTCGCATTGGATAATCTTGTTGCCTGGTGGAAGTTGGAGAGTAATAATACTAATGCTTCTGGTACATGGACATTAGATGAGACGAGTAATGATCATGATGCTAATTTGACTGATATATCAGGAGAATACAGTGCTGCAAGAATAGATAATGGTTTATTGTTTAATGGCACAGGTTACTTGAATGTAAGTGGTTTTGTCGATACATTGACAACAGTAGAGTTGTGGGTGTATAATAGTTCTTTAGGTAGTTGGAGGCATTGGGTGAACAGTTCAGGCACGTTATATGAAGATGGCTATGTAACAACAGGATTAGAAATTCCATTAGATAATACTACTGGCGATTTGCTTATTGGCTATGACGGCAACGATTACTGGAACGGCACACTTGACGAAATCAGAATCTACAACACAACACTATCTGCTGACGAAGTCTACAGCAGATACGTCAGCACAAGAGATGGTTATGATTATGATAATGGATTAGTTGCTTATTTTTCTTTTGATCAAAATAATGGCACCGCAGTAGATGATGTGAGCCTAAATAATTTCACAGGCGTATTGCTTGACGCAAATGCATCAGATAGTAATGGTGCTGATTCACCTACGTGGTCGAACTATGGACATTCAGGTGCTGGATTAATATTTGATGGTATTGATGATTATGTGAATGTAAGCAATGATTCAGCGTTTAATGTACAATCCGAATTATCTCTTGGTGCGTGGGTAAAATCGACGAGTGATGGTTTTATTATTGTTAAAGATCCTCCAATGGAAGAGGTTGCAAGTGATGCTGGAACTGGATTGAGTGTTGAGTTGGTTGATGATGTCTATGTGTTGAAGAACAACATGATCACATATTATATTGATGCACATGACGGTTTGCAATTAACTAATGTTTGGCCTGATTATTGGGAATATCACGAATTGTGTATCTTTACTGATAAAGAAGTTTGCTTTGATGGCGTCTATGGTTGGATCGAAGAGGTTGCTGTAGATTATATTAAATTATTAGGAACAACGACAAAAGACGATTTGACATTAACATTAGAATACATCCTCTACTATGATCAGGAAGAGATCGTGCTTAACCCAACAATCACTAGCTCTGGCGTGTATTATAACACAAAAACATATTGGAAGATCAAAGACATCAACATTGCAGGAGATACTGCTAATGATAACATCATTATTCCAAGGATTTCAGGAGAGACAGCATATGCTTTAGCAACATTTGATCAAACATTAACTTCAGCTGATTTTGCTGAAAACTGGATTGAACTAAAGGATACTAAAGCAGAAAAGCTTTCAAGAACAAGATGGAATGTTGAATCAGCATACGATTTCATATTAGATGTTGAGAATTCAAATATATTCCTAGAGTTTGATACTAGAACAATAGATAAGAACGATCCTATCATGCTTTCAATGAAATGGATAGACCTTGATGATAGCGATGCGAATGTGACGTTTGATGGAATAACAGACAATAGTGCATACGGTAGCAGTATTACTTCTGGTGATTTCAATGGTGATGGAATAGAAGATGTGTTTCTCGGAGCTTATGGTTCTGATGGTGTAGGAAGTAATTCAGGAGCCGTATTTATCTACTTTGGAAGTCAAAACGGAACAATAAATGAAACTGACGCTAATGTTACCTTAAATGGCACTATTGATAGCACTTATTTTGGATATGCAATCGGTGCAGGAGATATTAACGGCGATAGTAAGGATGATGCTATTGTTGGTGCTTGGATAGATGATCAAGGAGCAACGAATGCCGGAATAGCGTATGTATTCTTTGGAGGCAGTACAGGACTCATCAATGATACTAATGCAGATGTTGTCTTTAATTGCACTATGGGTTCGAAATTCTTTGGATATGGTGTAGCATCTGGTGACTTTAACGGCGACTCAATTGCAGACGCTGTTATCTCAGGATATGGTTCTGGTGCAACATCAGGTAGTGCTTATGTGTTCTTTGGAGATTCATCTCTTTCAGGAGTTTATAACCATAGTGAAGCTAATTTTACTATGAATGCATCAACTACAGGAGTGAATTTCGGGAAGGATATTGCATCTGGTGATTTCAATGGTGACGGAAAAGATGATGTGCTTGTTGGATCAGATGGGGAAGATACTGGAGGCAATAATCAAGGAAGAGCTTATGTGTTCTTTGGCGGTCAGACAGGATATATAGAGGAAACTGATGCTAATGTCACTCTTGATGGAACAGTTGATGATGCGTTGCTTGGAGAATCAGTAGCATTAGGTGATTTCAATGGCGATGACAAATATGATGCTTTAGTCGGGGTGTATTCGGATGATAATGGAGGAGCTGATCAAGGCAGAGCATATATGTTTTTCGGAGGGCAAACAGGCACTATCACTGATACTAATGCTAATGTTACTTTTGATGGAACGGTAAATAGTGCTAAATTAGGATACAGTGTTGCTATGGGTGATTACGATGGAGATGGTAATGAAGATGCTTTGGTTGGAGCATATGTAGATGCAACTGGAGGTTCTAATCAAGGTCGTGCATATCTTTTCTTAAGTGATCAAACAGGCACGATCACCGATGCTAATGCTAATGTTACTTTTGATGGAACAATTGATGGAGCAAGATTAGGATATGCAACATATTTTGCAGATTTTAATAATGATATTGTCAAAGATGTTGTGCTTGGTGCTGATGGCGATGATACTGGAGGTTCTAATCAAGGTCGTGCATATTTGTTCTTTAGCGATTATGTTTTCGAGGGCAATATGATAACCTATTCAGAATTTTCTAGTAATTCGAGCACCACCAACCTAAGCGGAATTTCTACTACAAATCTCACCATCTCTGGATTTGAACTTGCTGATAACGAAGGGAATGGATTAATAGCATTTAATGAAGATGTCACGCTGACTATTTCCGCGGATCTTGATGCAGCAATTGAAATTAGTGATAGTTTTGTTTATGTTGATACAACAACACTTACAGGATTAAATGTTTCGGCCAATATTACTGTAAATGCAGGAAACGTTAGTTCACCAGTAATTTACAAAGACGGAGCAATCTGTGCTGAATGTGAAATTATTTCTTTCGACGGTTCACAATTGACTTTTAATGTTTCAGGATTTTCAAATTATACATGGCAGTCTCCGAAACAAGATACTCCTTTTGTTTTAAGCACTAAAAACGGAGGGACATTTACCATAGTCAATAACAGCATTGCTTATTCTGTTGACGCCGGAGGAGATATTAATGATGGTGAATGGCATTATGTTATGGCAACGTATGATGGGTCTTCTATGAAGATTTATGTTGATGGGTTGCTTAAAGAGACAGGAACTGAGTTTTCAGGTGATCTTCCGACGAATGCATATGATGTTTGGCTTGGAAGGAACTATGTCGCTACAAATCTTTCCGATGCGTTCAACGGAACGATGGATGAAGTCCGCATCTACAATAGGACATTATCTGCTGAAGAGGTTTGGCGTTTATACGCAGGAGGATCATCAGTGTATGTGCCAGGTCAGGAAACAAATGGTTCGGAAACACCCGCATTTACGTTGTATGTTAATCAACCTCCAGGATCAGTTTCTTATGCAGATATTTTGCCAATATCAGCGAGCTATACAGAGAATCTTACTGCTAATTACACTGCGGCTACCGATCCAGATGGAGATTCAGTATCTTATCATGCAAATTGGTTCGAAAACGGAACGTCATTAACATTGCTTAATATGCCTATGACGTATTGGAATGATATTTCAGAAGATATCTCTAGCTATGGTAACAACGGTACGCTAGGTGATGGTTCGGATGACTCGAAAGAGCCGGCTGTAGATTATAATTGTGTTGTAGGCAGTTGTTTGATTTTTGATGGTAGCAACGACTATGTGAATATCACAGGATATGATAACACGATAACAACAATTTCGATGTGGGTATACAATACCAGCCTTGGTACTTGGAAACATTGGGTGAATAGCAGCGGAACACTCTATGAAAATGGAGCAGCAGCATCAGGATTAGTTTTGCCTTTGGATAATACAACAGGTAATCTTCTTATTGGTTATGATGGCAACGATTACTTTAACGGGTCTATTGATGAGGTTAAAATCTTCAATAGGTCTTTGTCTGCAGAAGAGATCTTTAATATTTATTATTGGGAGAATGAGAGCAGAGCCAATAGTGCAGGATTAGACCAATTATTCAATGATACGCTTCATTGGACGACTACGAAATACAACACAACATATAATATTTCTATTACTCCTGTTGATCAACACGGTACTCCTGGAGCAACAACATTTAGCAATGCTTTGGAAATTAATGAGTCAAGAGTCACTCATTGTATGAATTTAACCATAGCAGACACAACGTATTATTTGATGAATAATGTTTCTGAAGAGGATACTTGTTTTGAGGTGCAGAAAGAGAACATTACGTTACATGGACAAGGATATGCTGTAAATTATTCAACCTCAGATGTTCTTGGCTACGGTGTCTATAGCAATCAAAATACCACTAACATTTCTCATCTTACTATTACAGAAAGCGCAGCTGCAACAAACAGCAAATACGCAATCTATTTCACTGAAGCAAATAATGGCACTATCTGGAACAATAATATTACAACCATAGGAAGTTATAGTTATGGAATTTATCTTGAAGGTCTTTCAACAGAACACAGTGATGGCGCAAATATTACTAAAAATATGATTTCAACAGCAGGATCCTCTTATGGTTATGGTCTCTATATATTCTATGCTGATAATAACACAGCAGAGGATAACAATATTACAACAACAGGCAATGTTGGTCATGGTATTTATATTAGTAATGCTGATAAGAACCGGATTCTCTATAATAACGTCTCCGTTCAAACGTCAGGAAACTTTGGCCAAGGAATTCTGTTAGAGGTTGCCAAAGAAAACATCATAGATGGCAATAATGTAACGACAACACAACACGAAAGCTATTTCCAAATCCCTTCCTCAATAGAAGATGCTGTGAATAATATCACCAATAACAATTATGCAGATGGATTGCTCATTAATGTTACTTACAATCAACAAAATCTTCTTATCACAGACCAGAATCTTTCCCAATGGGGACAATGGATATGCATCTCTTGTATTAACATTACTATCAATAACTCAAATGCTACGAATGATGGAATTCAGTTTTACAATGCAACAAATATCACTATTAAAAATACTAACATCACTCCTAATGCTGCTGTTAAAGGAATTTATTTTGCGTATACTAACAACAGTATTATCAAAGACGGTGTTATACATACTATTGAGGCTCAAGAAGGAGATGGCATCCATCTTCGTTATTCAGACGGAAATTATATTAACAACATCAATATTACAACAACAGGAGATGCCAGCGCAGGCGTGTATCTTACTAACTCAAATACAAATATTATAGACAACACAACTATAATAACACAAAACACTAATGCAAGAGGAATACGCTTATTAAGCAGTACAGGAAATATTTTTAGATTCAATAATATTACTACAAGCAGCACAACAGCGTATCCTTTGCAGCAGGATTCTGGAACAAATACTCTTGTTGATTCAACGCTTTCTGCAACACAATCTTCCGATGTGCAAGAAGATAATACAGGAACAGGGATATTAACGTTGCTTAATGTTACCTTCAATGAATCAGACATTAATGTGACAGGCACGGGCACTGTAGAAGTCAAATGGTGGACAGATGTCAACATTTCTAACAGTAGTGATGTGATGATTACTGGTGCTAGTGTTACTGCTAGCAATAGCACAAGCAACGCAGTCTCTTCAGGAAGCACAGACGGAACCAATTACTTAAGATTTAATATAACAGAGTTCATTGTTAACAACACAGAAACATGGTATCAAACAAATCACACGTTTGAAGCGTCAAAATACGCTTATCTGACAAACTCAACATCGATTAATGTTTCTCAGAGTCTTATTGTTAATGTTACGATATGGCCTGGTTTTGCTGTGGTTTTGAATACAACGACCAATACAAATCTGACATCGCAAAATCTCACAGCATATGTTCAACAATTAGGCAATACATCATCTATCTATAACTGGAAGGAAAATGGGAAAGAACTGCTCATTTTGCATATGCCTTTTTATGGAGGAACATCAAACAGCACATCTTCTAAAGATTACTCTTCATTGAGCAATGACGCAACAGTAGAGGATGCCATCTGGAATCTATCAGGAGGTCATGATAATAAAGGCGCGTATGAATTCAACAGCACTAATTATCTTAACGTCAGTTCATTCTCTTATGCTTTGGAAAGTGTAGCCATATGGGTTTTTAATGCGTCGTTGGGTTCTTGGCAATTCTGGGTGAATAGTAGTGGAACACTTTATGAGAACAATGCTTCATTAGTTTCGTCATTAGACATTCCTCTTGATAATAGCACAGGAGATTTGCTTATTGGCTATGACAGCACTGATTACTGGAATGGTTCTATTTCATCTATGCAGATATGGAATACAACATTGACTGCAGATCAAATAGTTGAACTCTATAGGTTTGGCTATCCTGGTGATAGCTATGATTCTGGCATGATACTTGATTTGCATTTTGATTATAATCATTCATTATCTGATAATCAATCGAATGATAGCAGTGTGATGGACAATCATGCAAATGTAACAAACGCAACAGAATGGACAAGCAACGGACATTATGCTGGCGCGTATGTATTAGATGGTATTGATGATTATATTAATGTAAGTAACTTTGATGAAGATATCATAACAACAACTATATGGGTGTATAATACAACATTAGCTGAGTGGAAATATTGGGTGAATGCTTCAGGAACGTTCTATGAAAATGGAGAAAGGAACACTTCAACAATAACACTTCCTCTTGATAATAGTACTGGTGATTTGTTGATTGGGTATGACGGCACTGATTATTTTAATGGCACTATAGATCAAGTGCGTCTCTACAATAGATCATTGACACCAGAAGAGATCAGACAACAATATGATAAAAGTGTTCAGCAAATACATAGCTCTATGACGTATTATCTTGATGAGTGGCAGTCTTGTGTGCAAGTGAATAATGGCACTGATGATGGTCCAGGAACAGTTTGCAGCAACACCATAACTGTTGTAGATGATACTATCCCAACAGTTACCATTCATGAGCCTAACAACATCAATCTCAGCGGCGCAAATGTTCGATTTAATTTTACACCATCGGATAATATGCTGCAATCTTGCACATTATATATTAATCTTACAGCATGGAATGAAGTAAGTTATATGAGTTCACCGACAAACAATTCATTGAATGAATTTGTTGCAAATCTTGCTCAGGGATGGTATAATTGGAGCGTTGCTTGTAATGATACATCAAATAACACAGGATGGGGAGATAATTATACATTCATGGTTGATCTTTCAGCACCACAAATTAATTTGACTACACCATTGACAAACATCACAACAGAAAATGGCACAGTGGCGAATGAGACAGCATCTCCTGTTCTTGTAGGGGAAAACATCACATTGAATGTTGTTGTAGAAGATCCATTTGGTACGGTGACGAGTGTATGGGCTGTTGTTTGGGAGGGTGTTGTTGGATTATCAAATATTATTTGGCAAGGATTCATGAGTTTGCTAACAGGAGATATTTGGACGGTAGATATTGAGACTAATCTCAGTTGGAATCAAACAGCGTATAACGTTACCTTCCATGCAAATGATACATCTATCGGTGGAGGTCAATTTGCTGACAGAATTACTTCAGTGGCGTTAGATAATTTGGTTGCTTGGTGGAAATTGGAGTCGAATAATACGAACGCTTCTGGTACGTGGACATTAAGTGAGACAGGATCAGCATATGATGCTAATCTTACTGAATCTGGAGGTAATTACAGTGCTGGGAAAATCAGTAGTGGTTTGTTGTTTAATGGCACAGAGTATCTGAATGTGAGTAGTTTTGGCGATCCACTTACAACAGTTGAGTTATGGGTATTCAATAGTTCATTAGGTGTATGGAAGCATTGGGTGAACAACTCAGGCACGTTATATGAGAACGGAAGAGTAAACACTTCTGAAATTTACATACCTCTTGATAATACTACTGGTGATTTGCTTATTGGCTATGATGGTGATGATTATTGGAACGGTACATTGGATGAGATTAGAGTTTACAACACAAGTTTAACAGCGGATCAAATCTTCAGTAGATATGTATCTTCTCGTGATGGCTATGATTTTGATAATGGGTTAGTAGCATATTATTCTTTTGATGAAAACAATGGTACGACGCTTAAGGACGATAGTTTGAATGGTAGTAATTTGAGTATTGATGGTGCGAGTTGGGTAAATACAGGTCGTTTCGATAGCGCATTGAGTTTTGATGGTGTTGATGATATTTTGAACAGGAGTTCTTATCTTGATGAAATAGTCACTACAACAATTTGGGTGTATAATACTAGTCTAGGGTCCTGGCAATTCTGGGTGAATACTTCAGGAACGTTCTATGAAAATGGTGTAGCAAACACCACTGCTTTGTATATTCCTGTTGATAATGGAACAGGTGATTTATTGGTTGGCTATGATGGTAACGATTACTGGAATGGTTCTCTTGACGAACTCCGCATCTACAACAGAACATTATCTGCAGAAGAAGTTTGGCGTTTATATGCGGGAGGTTCTTCAGTGTATGCTCCTGGTCAAGAAACGAACGGTTCGGAAACACCTATGCTTCAGTTCTATGTTACTGATGAACCTCAGGTGGTGAATCTCCAGCTTAATTATTCTTATCTTAATTCATGGGATAATCAATCGGCAACTTTTGTAATACTAGATAACAACACAGATCAAACGCTGACAGTCTTTTATGATTGGAGCAATTCAACAGATAATATTAGTGCGCAATTTACAGCGATGAATGGTTCAACACATGCTATTAACTTAACGCAATCAAATTTTACTAGCAATGATACTTGGACACTATTCGTAGATATTAATGACGGATTTATCAACAGGAGCAGATCAACAACATTCGAGGCATTGGATGACTGTACTCCTGTTGATGAGTGGTATGTGTGGAGAGATACAACTTGTATCAATAAAGATGCTAATGCAACGAATGTTACTGTCTTAACAAATCTGTGGATGTATAATAGCACAGTCAATATAGAAAATGAGACATGGATTATGGAATATGCAAATTGGACATTCGAAAACGATACGGGAGCAAGTGATCTGTGGTTTAATGACAACATTACCGTTAATGGTACTTTGCTTTTCAATGCCCAATCTGTTACTTTGAACAAATCCGATTTAGGATTTGAAGTTTCAGGAAATTTAACTATGATAAACGGAACGACACTTGAAAAGAACAGCACAAGCTATTTCAAGATTTTCATTTACGACGGAGCAAATTTCACCATAGAGAATACTGTCTTAGGAGGGATGAGCACAACATCAGAATATGCCTTAGAAATATATGAAACACCAATATCATTTGATAATGTCAGTATTGATTCAGCAGGACAAGGAATATATCTCAATGCAGGAGCAATCATTAATAATCTTAATATGACAGCGACAGGACAAACGCAGTTCCTCGATGCAGTTAATGTTACTGGGTTGAATTATTATTCATCAGGAGAAGGTATTGTCAGAGTAAAAGATTATTCTGAATTCGAGAATATCAATATAACAGCAGGAGGGGGAATGGCATTCAATTCAAGTGTTGATGCGCTCAACGTGACTGTTAAACTTGCAATACTGAATTCCACAACATCAGGTGCTTGTGCTCTTGGATTAGATAATTTCCACAACAGCAGCTTTATTGATTCTTCGATTAATGTTACTGATTCATTGCAGGAAATTTGTCATGAAGGAGATGATGATTTTAATTATTTTATTAATACAACATTTGATAATAACAAAACCAATATTACTGCAGGCACCATATACAAGCAATGGTATGTTGATGTCTATGTCAATGATACTGATGGACTTCCTGTAGATAATGCGAGTGTCTGGTTTATCCATACTAACAGCAGTATAATTCATGATTACAATAGAACAACGAACAGTACAGGTCACACATCGAGAATCAATGTCACTGAGTATCTTGAGAATGTATCAGGACAATTTTTTGCAACTAGCTATACTGTGTATGCATCGCATCTTGATTATAGCAATATGTTGAAATCATTCAATGTTACTTCATCTAATGTTACTCCTAATCCTTTCTTTATTACGTTGACAGGAGATTATACTACGAATGTGGTTGCTCCTGCAAATGCAACTCAGTTTAATGATACGTACACGACGTTTACGTGTAATGTTTCAAATTCAGGAGGAGACACAGCAAATATTAGCCTGTGGACAAATGTTACAGGAACATGGGAGGAATCAGCGATAGAACAGACATTAGGAACTATCAATGAGACTAATTTAACAATAACAACAGCAAATGCCCAGGAAATACTTTGGGGTTGTATGGCTAACACAACATCAGGAATTCTTACGTGGTCAGCATCAAATTGGTCAGTCTATATAGATCCAAGAAATGCAACAGTGATTGTCAACATAACTCCTAATGAATCAGATACAGGAGCTGCAGTGAGGCTTCATGGTAATGTCAGTCTTATTGAAATGTCTGGAGCAGAAACTCCCGCTCAAGCATATCTTTCAATCTATTATAATGGTACTGAACAGACAAATGAATCAGCATATTATGATACTTCTAACACTTCATACTTCTCCTCAGGAACATTGTCTAATGTTACAAACAGCACTACTGATATTACGTTAAGCATAGTCACAGAAAATAGCGATAATTACAGTCATGCAGGAAATTATACTTCAAAAATCTTTGATTTTGGTAGAATGGCTGTCTTAAGAGAACTCAATGCAGAAGTAACTAATACTTCGAACAACAACATCACATTCCTCTATAGAATTTGTGAACAACCCGCTTGTGATGATCAAACCACATTCATAAATTCATCAGGAGGATCAACACCAGAACTCATAGTAATACAAACCATTGATGAAATAGGAAGGTACTTCCAATATGTTGCTTACTTGGAGACAAATGACACTAATGCAACACCAACATTAAGTCAATTCAATATTTCTTATGGAGGATTTGCATCGAATACTACAGGAGACTACAATTTCACTGTTAATGCACCTTCTCTTTTCGGAACTGCTAACATCAGCGTCAACGGAACCTTTTTGACAGCGTACAAAACAGTTACTTTTGAAAACGAATCTTATATGAACCTTACTGAACTCGTTCCTACGCTTGATATCATAACTCCGTCTAATGGTTCTTACCAAACATACAACATCCTCTTTAACTGGACCTTTATCGATGACGATTATCAAGGAACATACAGGATTGTTATTGATGACAATGAAGATTTCACAGACCCAGAGGTCAACATCACAAATCACACTTCAGACACATTCTGGTATGGTGCATATAACCTCACCCAAGGCAATACCTATTATTGGAAAGTGTGGGCAAATGATACTTCTAACTTTGGCAACACCACATCAGGATATCAATTTACCATACCAACGTTGAATTTCAGCAGCATATCGATAACGCCTGCTATAAGATATACGCGAAGCAATATCACCATTGCAGCAAGATTAGGATTCGATAACGGCACAAATCTAACTTCAGAATTCTTCAAATTATTCTTCTCAGGAGATGAGCTGCTCTACAATACATCAGATGCAACATTAACAACAGGATCAGATGGAGGCACACAATCACTACAAACAGATGCCAATGCTGATTTCTCATATGTATTCCAACTTCCTCTGACAAGCGGCAATTACAACCTTTCCTTCAATGCAACTAACGGAGGCATTTCATCAGAGCACTATGAGCCATTCTTTGTGAATGAATCTTTGCCTTACATTAATCTTACTGCTCCTGAAAACAGTTCATTAGCGTTTCCTCCAATAACCTTTAATTGGACTTTTGCGGATGACGATTACAGTGGACAACAAGCATTCAATATTACTATTTATGAAAATGACTTCGATACTATTATTCACTCAGCGAATCACACATCATCAGATCTCTATTATGTTAATCAGACAATCAACGACACCTTCAGGCAAGATCAGACATATTATTGGAAGATTGCTGCACAAGATCAAGATGGCTACTGGAACACATCTGATTATTTGGAGTTCTCTATTATGTATATTATTGTCAATATGACTATGACTGATGATACGATATTACCTGAACAGAACACCACTATTTATGGCATCACCTATCTCAGCAACAACACTGTGCAGAATACGAGTTTGCGTGTTTTCCTTAATGAGACAGAGTTATTCTATAATTCTAGTATAGGAATGCTTGATGAGTGGGGAGACACAACACTCAACACCACAGAAGATGGGGAATATAATCTTACAATTTGGGTCAACGAAACAGAGGCTATCTATAATGTCATTGTCAATGCAACATGGCTCCAAGTGAAAGGTTCTAACACTAAGTTGCTTTATTCATTCTATTGCTTACCTCCTGCTGACGGAGATTGGGTTGTTGCAGCTGATGAGACATTTACCTGTCAAGACAAAGCCATAACGCTCAATGGCAATCTTAACATATCAGGAAATATCACTTTTAGGAATGTGGAGTTTAAGCTCAACAATTCCTATGATGGGGAGTATAATATCAATGTGTTTTCAGGAGGCTTCTTTAATGTCAGTGACAGCGATAATAATGCGTCTACTTATTATGAAGCCACCACTATCCAAAGCTCGAACAACAGCAATCAATATTCGTTTTTACTCGAAGGAGATCTTTCATTAGTTAATTCAATCATCTACGATGCAGGATATAATGATACAAATCCTGGCTTGATTATTAACAGCACAAATGCAACATTGACTGGCAGTAAAATTATTGATGCTTATGTTGGAGCAACGGTTTATTCAGATAATCTTTCTGTCTCAGATCTTAATATCTCAAATCCTGTTTTAGCAGGAGTTATCTTTAATGGTTCTATCGATTCTAATATGACTAATTCTTACATAGATGGTAATGTCACGCTTCAAGATGCGAACATCACATTCATTAATACTACGTTTGATAATACATTGCTTACTATTGATAACGCGACATTTTGGAATAAACAATATCTTGAAATCTATGTGAATGATACAGGAGGATTTCCTGTGCATTCAGCTATTGTTACTGCATTTGATAATGTGACATTTGCGTTTGAAGCAGAAGACACTTCTGCTACTAATGGACTCATAACAGAGATGATACTAACCGAATTTATCAAAAACGATACGAATCATACAACGTATACACCACACTATATTAATAGCAGTCCGGCAGGTTATTCAGAATCTTCTGAATTTGTCAATATATCCACAACAGAAAATACAGTTCTAACATTAAATGTCACGCCTGGTTGTAGTCCTCCTTCTGTCGGAACATGGATTGTCAATACCTCTTGTGAAAGGCAAAGTGAAGAAATTTATCTCCAAGGTAATCTGCAAATTTCTGATGGAGGAAATCTCACGTTAAGAAATGTGACGTTATACATGAATGCGACGGTTGACCAAGATGGGTTCTTTAATATTTATGTAGTCAACGGAACATTTAATGTCTGGGATATTGATAATAACAGCCAAACAACAAATGACGAATCCTATATAACAAACGGTCCTGTCTATCCCGATGCTGAATATATTATCGATATTGATGCAGGATCAAATCTCAGTATAAGAAATTCACGTCTTAGTGAGCTAGGCTGGGATTATCAGTATGTAGGACAGAGAGGTATTGAGATCTATGCTGATGGTACAGAAATTATTAACACCACTATTAATGATTCTGAAGCAGCAATCAATATTTTTTCAGACAATAATGTGATTATGAATAACACTATTTACAACATTGATAACATAGGCATCATAATCAACAACTCACAGAATAATATTCTCAAAAGCAATCATATCAACTATTCAAAAGGAGAACGATTCGGTATTATTGTTGGAAGATATGCATTGGGTTCAGATGGAAGCTATACTGTTGACAGACATTCAGGAAATAATGATAATACTATAGACACGACGAATAAAATCAACGGAGGAACTGTTTATTATTTATATAACAATAATACAGGTGCGTATTCGAGTCCCACAACACTGCAAAACGAAGTAATCGGATTGATTCATATTATTGATTCATCAAATATTGTCTTCAACAACATAACAATGAATAATAGTGACGGAGTTATTGTTGATAATTCATATAATACAAATATCACAGGTTCAAATATCTCTCATTCATACTATGGTTATTACAACTATCAGTCTGATAACAATAACACCATAGATAATTCTACATTTGATAATAACACATATGGAATTGTTTTCAATTATGCCGATAATAATTATGTTATCAATAATACTTTCACTTCAAATACAGAGAGTGATTTGCAGCTCACTGATGCTGACAGCAATAGCATATTGGATAATGATTTCAATAGCACTATTAAAGAACTCTACATTACGAGTTTCCTCTCACGGTACAATATTGTTTCAGGCAATAATTTCTATGATGCTGGCGCGTGGGATTATGGTATTGCAACGCAGTGGTGTAATGTGCCTCTCAACACGTTTGCTTCAGGAGCAAACGAACCTATTCAAACAACTTACTGTGGTTGTACTGATGCTGATCAAGATGGTACTTATGTGACTGGTGCTGGTGCTTGTGCTACAGCAGGTAATGATTGTGACGATACAGATTACAATTTAACTGGTGTTATTGATAATCTTGTTGTTAATCGTTCATTGACACTCTGTACTGCAGACTATAATATAACTGATGTTGCTATGGATGGTATTATTATTTTAGATACTAGCGGGTCAATTTTAACAGGAAATCATTCTACATTAGTTGATGAGAACGGATCTGGTGTTGGTTTGCGAAGCTACGGTGTTGACAATCTAAAAGTATACAATATGACATTGCAAAATTTCTCTAAAGGAATATATATTTCTAATGGAGGGAGTGATAATTACTTTGAGAATATCACTATTAATGGAAGTACGTATGGTATTGATATGTATTCAAGTTTGGGCACAAACGAAGATAATGAGTTCAGGTATATCAATATCAGTGGAGCTACTTATGGTGCAAGAACAGAAGCAAATGGAACATTTAGAGACTCATTTGTTGATGGGTCAACAACGTTCTTTTTGAGCGATATGGGGACCATTTCAGCGATTAATACCACGTTCAATGATCTTTTAATGGATTATTCTGCAGGATCCACAGCGGTTCTTCATAGGAAATGGTATACTGATGTTTTTGTCTATAATCTTTCCAATGAATCAGCTGCCTATGCTGATGTAACTGTTTACAATAAATTTGGAGATACAGATACTACAGGCGTAACAAATGCTACGGGATACGCCACGAATCTTGAAGTTACAGAATACGCAAAAGATTCAACATCAGGAAAGATATCTTGGGATGCTCGTCAGATCAAGGCAACTAATGGAACATTAGAAGGTAATATTTCCTATTCTACGCAGAGTCAAAATTATGTGATGCCGAATAATGTAACGATTTATCTTGCAGAAGGTAATGATCCTCCTCAGGATGTTGAAGTGAACATTTCTCCTTTCATTAATCCAAAAACCACACATGATCTTGACTGCGCAGTAAATTTCACTGACAATAATTCAGGTGTACAATCCAATTTCACTATTGAAGTGTATTGGTTTAAGAAAAATGAAACTGATGATTATTGGTTGTGGGCATTCGATAACGAAAGTATGGCAGGCACTGCAGGCAACTGGACAAATACCACTGCAGCAGGAGATGTTAATACAACAAACACCACAAAAAATGAAACATGGATTTGCACAGCAAGAGTTACTGATGGCCAGGATTGGTCGGATTGGTTTAATTCAACGGAAGTCAAGATAAACAACACTATAGGCTACGTCAATCTTACTGATCCAACTGATGGAAATACTTCTGTGTTCCTGCGATATACTGAATTCAATTGGACGGTTACCGATCCTGATAATGATACCGTAAATTATAGGATTTATATCAATGCCTCCTCTGCGTATTATTGCGGACAGGAAATTAATACTACCACGACAAATAAGTATTATACACCAACAGATCCTCTTTGTGTCGATCAGGTTATTTATTGGAAAGTGTATCCTTGCGATGATGAGGTTTGTGGAGAGTACAGCAATGAATCAAATTTCACCATAGCATCGACGATAGATGTGAATCTCTCGAGAACAAGTGATTTGCAATTCAATATGACTGGTGAAGCTGCATTAACAACTAATGATACTACGAACGATGATCCATTACCATTCCTTATTACTAACGATGGCAATGTTTACACAAAGATTGACATTAAAGCATTAACTGATTTATGGTCCTCTCAAGGATTGAACACTTCTTACTGGCAGTATAAGGCAGATAATTATACGCTGGAAAATGATTCGTTCAATTTCTCAATATCACGAACAAATTGGTCGAATATCACAAGCAATTACACTTTGCTGTTGTATAATCTCAGCTGGATCGATGCAAATGACACAGCAGAGGTTGATATCAAAATTACGCTGCCAATGGCGGAGCCCGCAGGACAGCGTTCAGCAGAACTAAGCTTCCTTGGAGTAATATCAGAACCATGACACAACTAGCTACAGTAGGAGAGAGAACACGCGAAGGCGTGATGATTCCTGTAGAGATATTCAGAGACAGGACACTCTCTGTCTTGGAAGTTATCACAGAATACTTAAAAGAGCAGAGGCATTTGAACTATCATCAAATTGCGGAGTTGCTTAATAGAGATGATAGAACTATATGGACTTGCTATTATCGTGCAAAACAAAAGAGAGCAAAAGCTATGAAAGAAAAACAATTGGATTTGAAAGACTATGAAGAAAACTAGAATGCAGGTGAATATAGCATTGGTGATTATGCTAGTGATATTGCTCTCAGCATCGACGCTTGCCTTTGGTGTTACGCCTGCAAGAAAAATACTTGAATACGACGAGGGTCTTAAAGCAGAATACCAAGTGAAAGTGATTAATAAGGAAGGAGGAGATTTCAAAGTGAGTGCTTATGCTGAAGGCCCATTAGCAGAATATATTAGCTTTGACAAACAGATTGTTGATATCTTAGATGAACAATTAGAAGTTCCTATAACAGTCTCTGTCAATATCCCTGATGGTGTTGATCTTGTTGGTATGCAAAAATCCAACGTTGTTTTAGCGCAGATGCCAATCGGTGTTGATAGCTCTAAGACAGTTTCTACATTCTTAGCAGCAGCATCCGAAGTGCAGGTGAACTTTCCTTATCCTGGAAGGTATTTTGATGCGAGAGTGTATATTTCAGAATCACAAGTAGGAGAGCCCGTACATATAACGATTGCAGGTATTAATCTTGGTATGCGAGATATAACTTCATTGTCTGCAAATATTCAGATATTAGGACCGACGAATGAAGTGCTTGCAGATCTTAAAACGAATAGTGTGAGTGTACCATCGGGCCAAGAAGGAAGATTAGATATTCATTGGCATGATGCACAACACGCAGGTATTTATATGGCAAAAATAACCATAGAATATGATGGTAAAGAGAAGATTATTGAAAAAATATTTGATGTAGGTAATATTTTTATTCTTATCAGGGACATGGTTGTCGAGAGGTTCAAATTAGGTGAGATTGCCAAGCTTGAATTCTTCCTTGAGAGTAAATGGAATAAAAGAATTCAGAATGTATTTGGTGATGTGAGTATTTTCGACAAGTACGGCAATAAAGTTACAAGATTTAGAACATCGTCGGCGTATCTTGATCCTATGGCAAAGGAAATATTGCCAGGATTCTGGGATACAACAGGAGTCAATGTAGGAGAATATGATATTAATATTGATTTGCTGTATGAGGGTAAGAAAACATCGAAGTTGTTCGAAACGGTTGTTTCTGTGGATTCAATCAGGAAGAAAGAAGATATTTTGACAGGTAATGTGGTGTATAAAACGAGAGATGGGGTGAAGATTGATCCGATTATTATGTTGGTGATTGGATTGATTGCGATTAATATTGTGTTCTTCTTTTATGTGAGAACACGCTTAGGACCAGGCAAACCTCCACAACAACAGTATCCTCCTCAGCAATACACACAGCAGCAATGGCAGCAGCAGTATGGACAACAAATGCCTCCACCACAATATCAGCAACAGAATCCTCCACAGCAAACCCCTCCTCAATACCAACAGCAACAAGCACAACAGAATCAACAACAACCTCAGAATTATCAACAGCAGTATCCTCCGCAGCAATGATGGAAATTCAAACTTTTAATCTTAATGTATTATTTCTCTTCCTTAAATCTTTCATCATTAATGCGTTATCTATTTGAATAAGTTTTTTCACAACAATATTTTTCTTGTTTAATTTGTATAATTTTGATTTGCCTATGGTTCTTGTATAAATAACCATTCGATTCCTTACAAGATTGTCCCATATTCGATATAATGTGGCTCTACCCATGCCTGTATTTCTTGATAGATCGCTGATAGAGAAATCTAAGTCTCTTTCTGTAAGCAAGTAATCTAATACTCTGGTTGTTGCTGAATCTCCTATGCATTCTATGAATAATGATTGTTTCATACTATGTGATAAACATAGCAAATATTTAAATGTTTCGATTTCGATACATTATTGTTTTATTTATGAGACATTAGCACTGGACATCTCCAAGTGGGATATTAATAACTCAGAATATTTTTATACACGCTATAACTTGATTCAAACTGTTTAAAAATAATTGTTCCATAAATAGAACAACATCTTATGATAAACTATTTAAAGGAACAAATGTTCCATACATGATATGTTGGAAAAATATGCTCTATTTAAGGTTTTCATATATCTCAGGAACACTAAACACGAAGAATCTGTTAGATCGCTTTCTAGAAAAGCGGACGTTGGCGTTGCAACATCAAAGCGATGCTTAGACTATCTATTTGAGAAGAACATAGTAAAAAGAAAAGTTATTGGAAAGACACATCAATACAAGCTCAACACAGAAAATGTTGTAACAAGGCAATTCAAAATAAGTATGTCTCTCTCTGAAATTACAGATGCTAAGATCGTAGAAGAGATTACTTCAAAATTCAGCACGATTTATGCTATCATTCTCTATGGCTCTGTTGCAAAAGGAACAGATGCAGCAAACAGCGATATAGATATCTTAATTATTTCCGGAAAAGACCAGAAGATTTCCCAGATAAAAGCAGAAAAGTATTTGAAGAGAGAAGTTTCTATCATTGTACGCTCCTATGAAGCATGGAGAAGAATAGCAAAGAAAGACAAAGCATTCTATGATGCTATTATAACAGAAGGTATTGTTCTTCATGGGGAGTTGCCAATGGTGAAATAATGAACATACAAGATTGTCTGGAAAAGGGATTATTGCGAAAAGATGTTCCTGATAAAGACAAAGCTAAAAAATCAATAGAGATTGCGGAGAATAAATTAGAACGAGCAAAAAAACTGCTTGGCGCTCATATGCTTGAGGAAACATTGGTGATTCTTTATTCTTCTATATTCCATGCGGCAAGATCATTGCTGTTTAATAAGGGATTCATAGAAAAAAGCCATTATGCGCTCTATATCTTCATAAAAGAGAACTATGGTGGAAAAATAGAGAAGCGATTTATTGCTGAATTGAATATTCTTCGTCTTGAACGCCACGAGATAAACTATGGATTAGAAAAACAAGAGATTGAGAAAGAGAGTCTCAAGGAAAGAATTAAGATTGCAGAAGAGTTTATTGATGTTGTGAAGAGATTGCGATGATAAGAAATTATAAAATATCTTGAAAATGATTATTGCTTGTGTGAAACCTTTATTTCCATAGGATTGTATCCTTCTGAGTGTAGGTCTATGCTGAATCCTTCTGGCAATAGTTTGTTCTGTCTTAATAAAATATCATCAACGCTTGGCATGCCATGTCCATCGTATACAAAAACTCCTGGTTCTGGTTCGTATAATAATCCTTTCACTGCTTCATCTGAAATATCTCTGGAATTTTTACTCATCTTTTCTAATTGTGCTACATCGTCAGGAAAGATATATTCAGTAACTCCTTGTCCATGCACTATGAATGCTCTCATAGTGATGTGCCTTTTGGCATCTTTCATGTAAGATGCTAAAATACCATAATCTCCTCTGCTTGGAATTGCAGATGTGTATTTTGTCATAATCTTCCTTAATGATTCTTGTGGTATTGATTTTCTTCCTGGGCTGATCATAATCTCTAACTCTTCACCGTGTACGTGGAAGAACCAAGGATTCTTGCTTAATCTTGAGACTTCATATGGTGCTATATTATGCCTTATTCTTCCTCGACTGATCTCCAGCACACCACCCATCGAATACCATATTTCAGTTTCAGGCGCATATATCCAGTGCCCTTCTCCAACTTCATCCCAGTTTTTTAAGCTGTTGGCTCTTGCGATTTTTTCCAGATCTCTCATTCCTTCATTCAGGCTTCTTTGTATTCTATAAGGAACAGTAGATAATTCTAGTTTTCCTTTTTTCTCTGTGAAATATTTTGTTGGCTCTCTATCAAGACCTGTTTGCGGAATTTTCTGTATATGTTCCAAAACTTTTTTAAGAGGTGATTTTTCATTCTTGTTATCGACTATTGTTTGGAGTAATTCATTTACAGTTATATCATGAAGTGTTGTTGAAAAGGCAACCATTTCTTGAAATATTTTATAATCTTGTTGCTGGAAATAAGGATTTTTTCCTCCAAGTACATTGAACGTTTCTACGACCAGTTCAGGATCAACATTTGCAAACATCAGAGTTTTCAAAGCATCATTAAAGCTCATGATAGGATATCCTGCTATTGAACTTTCTTCAGGAAGTCTTCTTAGAAGCCTAAGACTTTGTTCTACATTCAAACCTATTCTTGTTGCGTTTCCAAAGGAATAGAGATTGCCTGATATTATGCTTTCATCAGAACTCACTGTTATTATTTCTTCAATTTTTTTGACTTCTGTTGCTAGGTTCAATCCCGTTTCTGTTGCGCAATCAAATGCTCTTCCCAATAACATTATGTCTTTGTATTCTTCTGAAATCTCAGGGTATTTTATTGATTTCAGTAAATGGATCAGAAGATCATTGGATTGTTCGTAGCTTAGCCCTGATTTCTGTGCTGCTGTGAAGTATTTAGGCAATTTCCTTAATGATTCCCTTAGATTATAATAGTACACAACATTTTTATTCCTGTCTTCATCTATAACAGTTACTTTCCCTCCTCTGAAAGGTTCCTGTGCTTTTAAGAATCTGTCAAAGTCTTTATCATACATTATTTCTAAAGAGTTTCTGGTCAGCATTAGCAGTTCCATATCTAGGCCTTTAGTAAGATTGTTTTCAGCTATTATCGATCTGGTTATCTGCCCTATGTCTTGCTTATCTACTCCTTCATCTCTTGTTGTTATTTCATTCATGAATGACAGAAATCCGAGAAATTATTTAAGCTTATTCTTCAGCAATAGCTTTCTTAACGACAAAAAACAAGTTTTTTGAGCTAAAAATTCACTCTTGACAGATTGAATTTTTAATGTCTTCGATAGTCAATGCTTCAACGGTAGAAAAACGTCTTAATACTTTTCCTGGCTTAACTTTCGGCTTTAGTTTCTGTATCTGTTGTTCAAGATATCGTTCCATGTTGTTCCCTCTTTTAAGAATAAAAAAAAGAGACCTATATTACAGACCGTCTCTTCGTTCTCATATAGGTCTTACCATCCCGTTTCTCAATCTGGGTATGCACCACTTTGTTTCCTGTTTGTTTGTATACGTTCACTTGCATATCCATCCCCCGAAAGGTTGTTGCAGATGTTTCATCTGCAGCTCAAATTGCCCAAGCAATTTGTTGGCCTTGTTCTTTTTTTGTCAATCGGGTTTGTTCTTTATAAGCTTATGGCTTGGTTTTCATAACAAAGCAATACTAATATACTTTTTTCTGATACTTTCGGATTCAACGAAACCTCGACGGAATTATTGTGAATATGGAAAAGAATTTAAATGATTACTTCTGAAATGTATTATGCAAATATTAGACGAAAGAACGCTTACAACAATTATTGAGGCAAGAACTCCTAGTGAAGTTCCTGATGTATCATTATCTGGCACAGAAGTTATTGAGTTAATCAAAACCACAGAGCAATGGCCTGCCAGAGCAGATGGCGTAAAAATAGAAGAAAATCTTATTCCTGCATTCATAGATGTTGAAAATGCATATTCCGCAAGACAAGTATATGCAATGTTCAGAGTTTACTCAGAGCTGATTTATGCTTTGGATAGATTTGCTGCTGCAGGAACTGCTGTTCATAACCCTATGATGGAAGCATGTAGATATGTTAAAGAAGTGAAGAGAGTTACTGAGCTGCTTCCTCCAGAATTCAAAAAATATCGTTCCCAAGCATTTGCAAGTCTTGAAGAATGGTCTAAGTATATTACTAATTGGGATGAAATGAATTGGATCTGGGAAGCGATGGGAAATGGATTTGCTAAAGGACAGCAATCTTCTTTTCAAACAAGATAATACATTAATTTTTTTTTTCTTCAAGTTACCTCTTTAGTCATAGACGAAGTACAATATGATACCTTCTATAGATTATTAGAAAAGAAATGAGTTATATTATGCTGCTGTGGCCATTAGATTTTCTTTTTTTGTATTAATTAGGGCCTTTAATTCTTTTATTTTTGTTCTAAATAATTCATTTTGAGTTTTAAGACTGCGCATGTTCAATTTAGAAGCAAGATCTTGTGAACCATTTTTTTCTAAATAATCTTTATTTTTATTTTCAAAATAATTTTTAAGAATGGCGAGAGCATCTTTACAAGCATTACTCATAGCAACTAAAGGAGCAATAGTTTCATCTATTTCAGAAATATTTTGTTTACTATGTTTTTTTAATTCTTGTAAAGCATTCAAACATTCACTTAAATGATTATTGCATTTTTCATAGGTTTTTTTCTTAGTTAAAGCATGTACTGTCCATCCTTGAAAAGATTGGTCTTCATTATCCCAAAATTCCCTTAAATATTTAGTAAATGCGAATTCATATTTTGTTTCCACCGCATCTAATATTTGTTCTTGGATGTTTCTTGTTTCTCTTTTAAAAAGGTTGAATACTTTCATATACTATCTAAGAGAGTATATGTTTATAAAGGTAATTAAAATAGTTTAAAAAGAAATAATTATTTCTTTTCTACACTAAATTTAGAAAAAACTATTCTTTCGAGATCAACCAGAAAAGATCTTCGTTATCGAAAATAACGTAGATGTTGAAATCAAATAATTTTTTTTTATTTCAATTTCATCACAATAACTGCTTGGTTGCTAGGAGGCACAGGCACAAATAATCCGGAAGAGACTAATTCAGCTAATCGGTTATTTGTTTCGTTGTCTCCATACAATTCTGCGCATCGGAAACTAAAGAGAAGATATTCATAACCATGTTTTTTCAATGTGCTCCATAAACCATTAGGAGTATCTGCGTAATAGTTTGTCCACAGGGCACCGTATTTTTCTCTGTTCTCAGTCATTTGATGCTTATTCCATCCCCACCTCGAGGTATCTGAATATGGCTGTTCGTACATAATCAATTCTTTATTCCAGCTTTCATAGATCATATCACTTGCAAGAATAGCTTCTTTATCAGTACAGGCATCAGCAATTTTTGTATTCTTCGGGAAAGTATTCATAATAGCCAAATATACTCCAAGTTCAGTATTAGGATCAAAAGGATCATAAGGATTTCCTCGGAATTTATGCTGCGGCCAGTTTGCAGTATTTACTTCATATTTTTTTGCTGCGGAAACAAAGATAATGCCTGCTAGTAAAATAATAACAACAATAACACTTATTGTTCGAAATAATCCTTTTTTTGGTTTGATTGACCAAGAGATCTTCAATATGCTGAACAAAGCAATAGCGCAAAGCAAAGCAACGCCTATGCCAAATGTTGCCCAGAACCTGTTCGGTAATACTCGTATAGGGAAATAATCTCCTAACACACCATATAAGCCATAGAAGAACCAAAGTAACGCTATAATAAGTACCTCTCGTTCAAAGAAAATTTTCTTCTTAAATTTCTTGAAAAATGACAATGCTAACAATCCTATAGACAGTAATAATCCTATGAATACTGTAATGCATATATAAGGACCCAATCCTTTTGGGTTATCTATCTTATTGCTATGTGGTGGTGTGTTGGCCATGTGTGGTGCATACCAAAAATGTTGGAACTTAGGATAGATTACTTCATAATCATCAACAAAGTTCAGGAATTTCCTGTTTTCACCACCCATCCAAAGACCACTTTCGATGCTCCCTCCGCTATAAATAACCATTAAAGGACCCCAGAAAATTACAAATCCAAGAATGCCTCCTATAAGCAGTGCAAAAAATAACCTCAGTAATACTTTGTCTTTGATCATTTTTTTTACGGGAGCAAGTCTTGACAAAAATACTCCTAGGAAATATAATCCAAGCAAGAATGTTGTCACTAATGCGGTTGATGGTTGCACCACGGTCATGCTTGCTGTGGTGATAGCTAAAGGAATGAACCACCTTTTATCATCCCTTAATCGTACAGCACAGTATAATGCTACGAAGATGATAGTCATAGCATATGATTGTGCAAAGATGAAATGGCTTGAGAATGAAGGTAGTGCGGTGATTGCAAGAGCGCCTAAGACACCAATCCAGTTATGTTTTGTCAAGCGTTTGAAGAAAAAATATGCGAATAATGTGGAAAGTGAGACGAATAATGCGTTGAAAAACTTCAGAGTCCAGTTGATTGATTCAGGATGCACCTGGTGGAGCACACCAAGGAAAGTATCATAGAAAGGAGGATATGGTTCAAGATAATGATGAAGGCTCATACCTGAAATCCAACCGACACCAGTTTCAGCAATCATTTTTGCACCAGCAGCGTGTTCATAAGGATCACCGTCTTCAAGGTAAGGAATGGTGAATGCTCCTGTGAACATTGTTACGCAATGAAAAATGAAAAAGAGCACTACAAGAATAAATGCAACATCAATTTTTTTGGGAATGAGTGACATTAAATCAATTTTGATTTTTTTTCTTATCGCATTAATTAATGAAAATATTGGGATGATCGATACAAGTATTAATACAACCCACCACCAGAGCACAGGAAGCCTAATTTGATGGAGTATCATCAGTAAAACAGGCATGCCAGCCATACCTAGTCCAAAGCGCATCACAAATTTTTCAATGATAGGATCTTTGCTGAAAAGATTCTTCTTGAACCATTTCAGCCTTGCAATAAGGTATTCAAGGGAAAATCCAAGTGCCCAAAGAATCCAGATGAAATACAGAAGCGCTAGGAATTCCATAGGAAAAGCCCATTGTGCGCCTATTTAAATATTATGATTTGCTTTTTTTTGATTGGCAACACCACGTTCCGCTTGTATTTATAATTGCAGTTCGATATCGATGCTTACGGCTTTGCTGTAAGTAAAGAGGACTTGCTCCTCTCTTATTCACGCATAATCACAGAGAGTATCGAAAGCTCCACTAGGTGGTGTTGCCAATAAACACACCGTATTTAAAGAGGTTTACATCAGCAATATTTATAAGGAAAGCTCGACTCGCGTCTGTTATGTATAAGAAGACCATTGATAACTTCAAGAAGACGGTCTTGGTGACTGGGGGAGCAGGATTTATTGGCAGCCATCTCTGTGAAGCACTATTAAAGAAAGGATACTATGTCATTTGTGTAGATAATTTTTTCACCGGAAGAAAAGAGAACATCCAGCATCTTCTCAACCATGAGAATTTTGAGCTTATCAGACATGATGTCACACAGCCTTTTTTTGTTGAAGCAGATGAGATTTATCATCTTGCCTGCCCTGCAAGTCCGCCACACTATCAATATAATCCAATCAAAACAGCAAAGACAAATTTTATTGGCACGTATAATATGCTTGGTGTAGCTAAAAGAACAAATGCAAAGATTCTTCTGGCATCCACTTCAGAGGTATATGGTGATCCTGAAATACATCCTCAACATGAAGAATATAGAGGACATGTTAATATGTTAGGACCTCGTGCGTGTTATGATGAGGGGAAAAGAGTTGCGGAAACGTTAATGATGGATTATCATAGACAACACGATACTGATGTTAGAATCGTGAGAATATTTAATACCTATGGCCCTAATATGGATCCTAACGATGGTCGTGTGGTAAGTAACTTCATTATGCAAGCATTACAGAATAAAAATATCACTATCTTTGGCGATGGCAGTCAGACAAGAAGTTTCCAATACGTTTCGGATCTTGTCAAAGGAATGATTCTTATGATGGAGCAAAATAATTTCAAAGGCCCTGTCAATCTAGGCAATCCTCACGAACTGAGCATAAAGGAACTTGCTGAACAAGTCATCAAAAAGACAAAATCATCTTCGAAAATAATATTTGAAGAGCTTCCTGCAGATGATCCTGAAAGAAGAAAACCAGATATTTCATTAGCAAAGAAAAAGCTTAATTGGGAACCATCTATTGCTTTCAATAAAGGGATAACGAGCACTATCGATTATTTCTCAGATTTTCTGAAGAAGACCAATTAATTTTATAAAGGAATCGTTCTCCTACGAGGCTATGGTGCGAGGGAAAAAGCTTGATAGCCTGTTAATTTCACCACCCATATTTTATGAGGCCGAAGGAAACATCTGGTCAGAAGTAAATTCTGATTTTCCCGCACTTGGTTTAGCCTCTATCGCTGCTGTAGTAAGAGAGAAAGGATTTTCAGTAAAAATTATCGATTGTAATATACTTGCACCTTCTGTAGAGCTATTCGAACCATATTTCGAGAAAATGTGTGCTAAGAAATATGATGAGATCAGAGTTATAGGCATTACTTCGATGACCTGCACTATCAAAAAAGCATACAAAATTGTTCAGATCTGCAAAAAATATTTTCCTCGTGCTAAAATCGTTTTTGGAGGAGTGCATGCAACCTTTGTGACAAGTGAAGTCATAGGGAAAAAATATGTTAACATTGTTGTTTATGGTGAAGGAGAACTAACCTTTACAGAAATACTACAAGGGAAAAAACTTAGCACCATAAAAGGGATTGTTTACAAGAAAAAAATCAAAGGAAAACAAAAAGTTATTATGAACCCTCCAAGAGAAAGAATAACAAATCTTGACGCTCTACCTATGCCTGCATATGATTTATTTCCTGTTTTGAAATACAGGCCTGCAAAAGGAACCTATAAGCGATTACCTGCTATGAGCATGATGACTTCAAGAGGATGTCCTGGTAAATGTACTTTTTGCAGCAAAGCATTAGGCAACAGACTGGTTTTTAAATCGGCGAAAACAATATTCAAAGAAATAAAATACTTAATAAAAAAATACGGCATTAAGCAGATTCTGTTCTATGATGATACATTCACAGTTCATCGAAAAAATGTGATTGCTCTTTGCGATCTTCTTATTAAAAACAAAATAGATATTTCTTGGACTTGTTTTGCAAGAGTTGATTTTGTTGATTTCAACTTGCTCAAGCTTATGAAGAAAGCAGGGTGTCATCAAATCATGTATGGTGTGGAAAACATCGATAAAAGAGTCTTAAAAAATATCAACAAGAAAACAAATGTGGTTCAAGTTGTGAAGGCTGTCGAATGGACAAAAAAGGCAAAAATAGATTGCAGACTAGCATTCATGGTTGGTAATCCAGGAGATACAAAAAGAATTATCGAGAAGAATGTGGCATTTGTTAATAGAATCAACCCTGATTTGCTGATCATTAATATCACCACACCTTTTCCAGGAACAGCGATGTTTGCGTGGGCAAAAAAGAAGGATTTGATCCTGACGTATGATTGGGATGATTATGATTTAGCAAAGCCAGTAATGCGACTTGAGAATCTCAGCGCAGAGCAGATAAGAGAGCTTTACACAATAATGTATAGAAGATTTTATTTAAGACCATCTTATATGCTGGAAAAACTTTTGAGTATACGTTCATTTGCTGATCTTCAGATATTATGGGAAGGATTCCTGGCGTTTCTTTCGTTTCTTAAGGCAAAGAGTACTCGATGAAGATAACTTTATAAATGAATAGAGTTTAGCTCACAAATGAAGCTTTCGATAGTGATTCCAGTTTATAACGAGGAAAAGACGCTTCTTACTATTCTTAGGAAAGTAGAGCAGGTGAAACTTCCTAAAGTCAAAGGGAAGGAAATCAAGAAAGAGATCATTATGGTTGATGACTGCTCAAAAGACAAGAGTAGAGCTATCTTGAAGAATTTAGAAAAGAAGAAAAAATATATCATTAAGTATCACAAGAAGAACGGCGGGAAAGGACGCGCCGTGAGAACTGGTTTGAAGTGTGCAAAAGGAGATATTATTCTTATCCAGGACGCAGATCTCGAATACGATCCTAATGATTATCCTAAGTTGTTGAAGCCAATTATTGATGGAAAAACTTCAGTAGTTTATGGGTCGCGATTCAAGAGCAGCAAAGGAAGATTCAAGGAGAATAATCATCTAACATATATGTTTCATTCTTTAGGGAATTGGGGATTGACCATGTTGACCAATATACTTTTTGGTGTTCGGATCACAGATATGGAAACATGCTATAAAGTAATGAGGAAAGAAGTGGTTAAGCCTCTGAAACTCAGAGCGAGAAAATTTGACTTCGAGCCAGAGATCACTGCTAAAATTGCAAAAAGAGGATATAAAATAATAGAAGTTCCCATCAAATTTAACTCAAGAGATTTCGATGAAGGCAAGAAAATAACGTGGAGAGATGGCATCTCACATGTATTTCACCTCTTATTCTATAGGTTTTTCGACTAACGGCTCTGTAGAATTGCCATATAAAAGAATTATTTTTCTTGACAGTACTGCGCTCCGTTCAATGTGAACATCGGAATTCGATACGATTTTCACGCATAATCAGAGTTTATTTTCGAGAACTACGCTAGGCAGTACTGTCTGTGAGAATACA
>JANQNG010000019.1 GCA_028279685.1 Candidatus Nanoarchaeia archaeon
GAAATTCACCACCACATTCATCATAGATTCTGTCCGTAATGTGCGTAGTAAGTTCACTTAATTTACCATAATAATAACCAACTCTACCCGTATAGACAGTATGAGTCATTGAATTCTTAGACATATCACTTATTCCTTAACAATTTTCATTCCTTGAGATACAAGATAATCTATAGCGTCTTGCTTCTTTTTATTTTCCAAATCCTTCTTGACTTCTTGTTCTTTCTTGCGATCATTGCGAATGCAATTCTTAAATTCTTCATACTCTTCATCTGTCATCTCAAGAGTAATAGAAGCAGAAAGCATCATAATGGGATATACAGCATCATAATCCCATTGATTTTCACTATCCAAAGAAAGGTATAGCTTTGAAAAAAAATTAGAATCAAATGGAATTTTCTTTACTTCCATATCAGGATGGAAACGATATTGAAACACACCATTGATTGCACAAGAAATCTCTTCCTTAACATCATCAATTAGGCCCAAGGCATTACCATAATAGCAATCGTATTTGCCGCGATGTACTGTAAAAGTTTTTTCTTTTGATGGGAAATTCATCTTAATCTTCATCTCCAATAACTGACAAACCTTCAGATTCAAGCAATTTCTTAGCTGCTGCTATTTTATTGCGTTTCTTTTCTTCAGCTTTTTCTTTCTTGGTTTGCTCACGCTTTTTATAGGATTCAAGGCGTGCTTGATATACATCATCAGGCTCTTCAAAGTCTTTTTGGAAATGAATTAGCAATCGAATGTCATCATAGTAATAGTCTAGTTCAATTTCAATGTAGCAATCATCCATAAGAAAAGTAACATCTACATCAAATTCAAACTTCTTCTTAAATTTTGTGAATGTAACTTTATCAGAACCATGAATAAATCCCTTCTTGAGATAGTTTTCTATTTGAGTCTCAAGAGAATCACAAAAAGCAAAAAGACTTTGATATCTAATATTTACTTCGCGATCTTCAAAAAGCGATATCAAATCTACAGTAAAGAAACGATGGGTTTCTTTCTTCTTTGGTGCTACTTTCTTTGTCATAATCTATACTCCAATATTGGTAGAAGCCCAAGGATTCGAACCTTGCCGTGAACAGTAATCTGCTGCCAAGGGGATATAAGACCCTCCCGCACAACCAGTGCTGA
>JANQNG010000050.1 GCA_028279685.1 Candidatus Nanoarchaeia archaeon
ATGAAGGGAGTCCTGCAAACTCTTGGGCTCAAGGATTTGCAACTTATGATTATGCTAAATGTTTGGCAGATAATGGTCAAGCAGAGGAAGCAAAGGAACTTTATGAACGCTGTTATAGGTTTATGATTGTTCCATATAGAGGAGAATCAATGCATTTTGGTCAAGTTACTGCTAAAATATCTTGTGCCTATGAAACAGAACATAAAGACTTAATTGATGAGGAATTGCTCACTTATTATAACGTAGTTTTTAACAACTATGTTGACTCTCATATAAGTGGTGTGGAGAAGCAAAAATTAGATGATTCTGCTTATTATTCTTGGAAAACACTTGAATATGCAGAGACACTTTACAAATATACTGAGAAGAAAGAGCAGGCTGAAGAACTATATCAAAAGGTCTATGATATTGAAGTGAAGGCACTTGGGATAGAAATGGCTATAGATGACCTTGATGAATATGTTAGCAAGAAAAAATATCATGAGAGGAATCTTATCATCGCCGCAAAACACCTTGGTAATATGGATGAAATTAAAGAAACTCTGGATAAGAGTAAGAAAATGTATGATGAAGCAGTTCAAGTGGTAGAAAGGGAAGACAAGAAACGTCCTTTAGAGATACAAGATATGATTAAAGATGCAATGGGTGTAAAATATTCCTGCTATAACGGAGTCTGTGAAGAGGGAGAGAAAGACTTCTGTGCTGAAGATTGTAGTTGTGCTGACACTGAATCATACAATGCAAAGGAGAAGAAGTGTGTTCCTAAACCTACTCCAGAGCCAACTGTTGAGGTGACTGAGACACCAGTTGCTACCGTTAAGCCTCAACCTGAGCCACCTATGATGTCCTTTTCTATCATTCATGTGGTAGGCGGAATCGTTGCTCTGGGAATCTTGTTTGTGTTGCTGAGGAGGAAGTAATGTCAGGGGAAGATAATGTTGCTGAAAGCCTTGATGCAGTACCCCAAGAAATGAAAGAGATTGCAAAATATACTAAACAGATTGAAGAGAACACAGACCGTCTCAACAAGTTGAATGAAGCCATTGTTGAAAATACTAAAGAAACCAAGGAACACTCTGAGCAGATTCGCAACCTTAATGAAGCCATCAGCGAGAACACAACCAAGTCTAATGAACTGATGGATTTGCTGATAAAGAACAATGAAGACGCCAGTATGGTTAATGAAGGGATGTTTGTTCTGACTATGGTCATCACGTTGCTTACGTTACTCATGACCTATGATGCCTTTTTCCCAGATGGTGAGGCGATTGTCTTCAGTACCAAATCCGTGTTATTTCTCCTTGTTGCAATAATGGCTCTATCTACCTTTATCAGGTTGGGTCTGAAGTTTAGTAGGAAATCCTCTGGGAAGAAGAAAGATAAATGATGCAAATGAAAATGGATGATAAAACACTAAATATGGTTGCTCAAATTCTCTTAGTTGTCTGTATCATATTCATTGTACTAATACTTCTTTGGGATGGATTTCTATCTATTTTTGGACACTTCTGTGAAAATGATTTCAACAACTACAAAGCCGATAAAGGGATTACAACCAGACTCACATTAGAGGATGCATATATTTGTTGTAATGATATTATTGTACATAGTGAAAGTAAAAACCATCACTTTAATGGAACTGCTCTATCATATGACTGTGAGGGCAAATTTGAAAAAGAAGTAGATGCATGTAATAGTGTAAAACCTTTCTATACCAACCTGCTCTTTTGTAAGCCATACGCAATGTTAGTATATTTAAGAGCGTACATATATCACATCACTCTCTTACTTTCTGCAATATTAACATTTCTAATACTGCAAGAAAAAAGACGTTGATGAATGAGATGTCTTAAACTTGTTATTAGAATGGTAATCGTTCACCATCTTCTGTTGCTAAGTAGAGACTCACTTGGTAAGGCATTTTACCATAATAATATTAAACAGTGCAACAACCATGTTCTCTTTATCAGGAGGTGATAAAGAATGGGTAAAGCACTTGGAGAAGCAGTGGCTGCCATTGTAGGGATTTGGGTCATTTATCAAGTAGGCAGCATCTTGTTTTTGGGAGGATAACGGACTCATTTGTCAGGAAGGGTTTTCTTCTTTCCCTTGGCAACGGATTCACTTTCTTTATTATCTTCCTGCTTTTTCTCTGCTTCTTGCTCAGGATTTGTCGGAGCATAGTAAATGAGGAGACCAAAGATAACTATTAGAGAAAATATTACAAAAACTACAAACACAATTAACCCTAAAGTCCTGTTAGAGATGACATCTTCCTGTGTTAGACTCTTTTTCCAATTCTGATAATATGGGACTTGTGATTCCGCTTTTTCCTTTGCGGTTATGTAGAGCCCTTTGTTGTAGGGTTCAGAGTATGTGTCTTTCTGATTAAAGTATTCATTATACTTAGAACGAGTAAAAATTTTGTAAAAGTAACTTGGTGTATTATTCACCTTCACTTCCTCAAGATATTCCTTTGCCTTTTCTGCTTCTTTTCTATAGACGCCTATTTCTCTGCTCGCTTGCTTTTGCCTTGATTCTCCGTAGGAGATGACATCATCTATTATTGGAGGGAGTCCTCGTAAAAACGTTAGAAATTTCTCTTTTGAACAGGTTGACCAAATCACCCAGTTCTCCGCACCAAATACGATACTAATTTCTTTAGAGAATGCAGGGTTTGACAACACTTTAATCAGATTCTCACTCAAAACATCCAGAGATTCAAATCCGTTCTCTATGAAGTAATCCTGTTGAAATCTTACAATTAGTTTGTTTCCACCATCTGCATAAGTATGAGCATTTCCCAGATAAATGAAATCGGAGTCACAGTAGACAGTATCATAGGCTTGTAAGATTATTTCAACTTTGCCAGAATGTTTAAACACCTTTCTAAGTGTCTTCCCGTGTTTTTCCCAGCCTAACTTCTTTAATTCGCTATCAACACCAGGCAAGTATGTTATCGCATTTTCCAGGATAAACATTTCGTTTGATTCAAGTATATTCCTTGCATTAGATAATTTTGGACATACATCCTGAGACCCTCTATTCGATTCAAAGCACCCTCTAATTGTCTTAAATGTGTCGTTATCTATTCCCTTGAAATGTTCTGTGCGATAACGCAGACCCATAAAGGCATTTTTAACATAGTCTTCGTTAGTTTCTAATGCACAGGTGGCACCCCACCATGAAACTGTTGTTAATTAACCTATTTTGGCATCCTCCATCTCAACGCATCCCTGATCTGTAGTGGTCTGTTCGTTATTTCTGCAGCCATCGCAGGCGTAACAGGTGTTTTAATCCAATTATCGCTTGTTTTTTTATTTAACGCATTATGGGGTCTAATATAGTTATGATAAAACATAAAACCATTCGGGGCAGTACCTATCCACTTTAAGGAACGTGCTTTTCTTCGTGACCTTCGCCTCATTCCATTTGTAAAATCCCTGATTGCTGTATTCAATGCCTCTATATGTGAGGCGTTTATCTTTTTTCCTAACCCGTATTTTTTCACCTTTTTTTCCACAGTCTTTTTAGACCTGCCAAACATCTCATACGTTCTGTATCCTCTGTTTTTGTCAGACTTGTGCACCACCCCTGTTATTGGTGGTGCCCACTTTTTCACTAGAAAATCAAGAATGCATCGCCTGTATCCTTGATAGTTATCAACCAATACTAAATCAATTTCCTTTAGATAAATATAAATCTCTTCAAATAGCCTAACTAAAGTTTCTTTATTGCGACCACCAGGCTTGAAGCCCAGCACAAATCTGTTCACTGGATCAAAAGCAATCCATGCGTAAAAGCGTCTTAAACCCTGTATATAGACATATATTTCATCAATTTCAAGCACTTTAGGACAATAGTTACTTTGAATCCGTAAAAAAGTATCAAATTTGACAAAATAAGATACACTTTCTTTAACAATTTTTCTTACAGTATTTTGTGTAATATTTACTTGTTCTGAAATAATTGGTACGGGACATCCTCTAATATAAAGCCTCAACATTCTATGCACTTTTTCAGAAGATATTTTACAGTATCCAATCAATCCACCTGTATTTTTATTAAATGTTTTGCCACAAATTTTACATTTATATCTTTGAGGATTAAAACGGCTTTCTTGAAAACCATACTTAATAATTTGACAGGAAGTACAGTAATAACACTCTAAATGAGCAGTGTCTTTTTCTTTTATTAAAAGATCTGCATTTCGTTGATTCATAAATTACATTTTTCAATGGATTTTTTGAGAAAACAACAGTTTTCTACTGTGGCAGGGTTTTTTCAAACAAAATACTCTCATTTTTAAGATTTCACATTCAATGTTTCAATAACCAATGGTGGATATATGAGCTCAAAAAATTCTAAAACAATTGAACAAGAAATTCAGCTTCTGCTTGATGAAGGTGAAGGATATAAGATTGAATTTAAAGAGCGTTTAGCAAATTTAGATAAGGAAATGGTTGCTTTTTCTAATGCCTCTGGTGGAACCATTTATTTAGGCATCAAAGATGATAACACAATTGTCGGTTTTAATTTAACTAACAAAATTCATTCACAGATAATAAATATAGGAAAAAATTGTGACCCTGCAATCACACCCCGTGTTGAAAAATTAAAAAATAATATTGTTTCAGTATATGTTCCTTCTGGTGATATGAAGCCCTATAGATGTTCATCCGGTTTCTACATAAGAGTTGGCCCTAATTCTGAGAAGTTAAAAACAACTGAAATTATTGATTTAGTACTTTCTGCCCACTCCGGACTTTTTGATGAAACAATAAACTCCAAGTGTAAATTTCCAGATGATTTTTCAGAAAAAGCGTTTTTAGACTTTTGTGACCGTGCTAACATTACTCCGCCAGAAAATCCACTTTCTACATTACGAAATCTAAGTCTTGCTGAAGTCCAAGAGAATCAAGTTCATTTGACTAATGCTGCAGTTCTCCTATTTTCTAATAATCCTAAAAGCTTCTTCAGACATTCAGAAATTACATGTGTACGTTTTAAGGGAACAGACAGAGTTGATGTCATCGATAGGAAAGATTTCTCAGATACTCTTTTTGAAAACCTTGACAATGCAGTTTCATTTGTCAAGAGAAATACCCGAGTAGAATATAAAATTGATTCTTTAAAGAGAAAAGAGTTTTATGAATATGATGAAAGTGTGATTAGAGAAGCCATACTTAATGCAATCGTTCACAGAAATTATTTGGACAGACAAATGAACATTCAAGTTAATATTTTTGATGATAGGATTGAGATAGTAAATCCTGGTGGGCTTGTTAAAGGAATGACAATTGACGACCTTGGAACACTATCAGTTCATAGAAATCCGATTATTTCAGACATATTTTTTAGGGCAGGATTAATTGAAAAGATTGGTTCTGGTATTCGCCGAATTAGAGACATAATTAAGTCTCAAGGTGGAAAAATGCCTGAATTTAAGTCTACTGAAACGTATTTTCAAATTGTTATCAGGTCACTTTTATCTGAAAAAGGCACAAGTGAGGCACAAGTTGGGCACAAGTTAGGCACAAGTGAGGCACAAGTCCAGATGACACCAGTTATACTTTCCATAGTGAAGTTATGTAGTGAGTCCCCAAAATCGTCACGTGAAATAAAAAATGCACTTGGTCATAAAAAGCTCTCAGGGTATGATAGAAAAATACTTTCACAACTTGTTAAAGATGGTTATCTAAGCTACACTATTCCAGAAAAACCAAGAAGTTCACAACAAAAGTATATGATAACAGAGAAAGGCAAAAAAGTGTTGGAAACATGGCACCCCGATACAACCTAGTTGTTTTCACCCTAATTTTGGCACCCTCAATCTCAACGCTTCTTCAAAAGTAAGCGGCCTATCAACTAACCCTGCCTTCGAGATAGGAACTGTTAAGTGATCTTATTATTGTTCCTATCTCTCCAAAGATTTGTGCCTGAATTAAAAACCATCT
>JANQNG010000074.1 GCA_028279685.1 Candidatus Nanoarchaeia archaeon
TGGGATTGCGTTCATATTTTTTTATACTGTCGATGCAGATTGTATGCATCTTTTTCTGCTAAAAAAATCCTTTACCTTTTCTATGTTTTTTTTGAGCCCAAGTTCCTCGCTCTCTGAAGTAATGGTTCTACACCTAAGAAACTGCCTGGATGCTTTCGATTATAGTGAATGTTAGGTAATGTTTGCTCTTGTTCCATGTTTCTTCTTCTTCTTTGACCGGTAACACGTGTGGTGAACTAACTATAATCATTTTGAGGATATTCAATTTTTCTAAAATATGTTTAGTCTGTTGCTGATCTTTATTTGATGAGAATAGTATTTTTATAGAACTAAGTATAGCCATTACTAACAGCACTAGAGAAATGACAATTTTGATGTAGCACATAAATTTATTCGACGGTTGATTATCCATGATGAAAAAAAGAAAAGAGAAATTAAGATACATGAACTTATGGGGTTTATATACGTTTCTATTTGGGTGCAAGGCCACAGTTTGAACAGGCTGAGTGAATGATAAGGATGAGTTGTTCAACGTTTACGATAGGCTGTCTAGAAGAGAGGATTTTCTGAGTTTCATCAGAGAGGTGCTTGCGATATAGGCAACAACGGATAGCTACGGTAGTTTGATAAGAATCAAAACGTGTGGAATATTAGGTTAGATTATGTTGTCGAATGCAACAATTACATAGGACTGGAGATCTTCAATGATAGAAATAGGAGGTTTACTAAAGAGTTCATCAATGAATTTGAAAGTATCGTGACATGAAGTCAGAAAGTTACATACATTGTTGTTGTTGTTGCATGAAGATACATAGGGAGTGATAGTGAATGACATGGAAGGATTAGAATCAATCAGGGTTTTTGACGTCGAACACTGTCTTTCTTGCACTTTCTGTTGTTTTTCTTCATCGTCTTCTCGAGCAGGTTTACGGTTTGATTTTTCTCTGTAAGAATAGTAGGTTATATATCAAAATCATAAAAACTATCATATTAGAACATAAGAACTATCGAAACATGAATACTATCGAAACATAAGAATTAGATCTTGATACCGAGTTTGG
>JANQNG010000075.1 GCA_028279685.1 Candidatus Nanoarchaeia archaeon
TTGCTTGATGAGCTGCAGCAGAATCATGCTGGTATAATTAAAGATCCGAATAAATCTTGGAATGATGATTATACACAGATGGAGTATAGTGTTTCTATAATGTCTTTTCAAACTGCAGGAACGATTTCATTACACGATGGAAAAGTCACTCTTGAAGGTTCAATCCCCTGGCAGGTGAAGCCATTCAAAAGGAAAATAGAGAATACAATCAGAAGTCAGTTAGAAAAAACGCTCTCAGAAAATCAATAACTTTTGGCGATATACACTACATGTTTTGCAGGCTTTCCTGATATAACACAATCACAGAATACTTTCTCATTTTTGAATGCCCATTCTCCTCGAACCTCAGCACTAAATTCTTTCTCGATCATTGCAGCATCCACTTCACCATCTTTCTCAATAGAACGCATACAGGTTCTTACCATTTTACCTGATTCAAGTGCTTTCTTTACTTCATCAAGTGAAGAGCAGTCAACAATATTATCTTTGATTAATACATCTGCTTTATCACGCATATTTTTCGTAAATGTTCTTTTGATAGTTTCAATTTCTTTAAGGAGATCTGTTTCTTTTACTGCTTTTTTCTCATCAATATCTCGTCGGAAAAGAACAATTTCTCCCTTCTCAAGATCTTTTGGTCCTACTTCGATTCGAATAGGAACTCCTTTCATCTCCCACTGGTTGAATTTCCATCCTGCATTCAGATAGTTGCGATCATCAACAGTAGATTCATATCCTGAGTCAACAAGTTTTTTATTCAGCTCATTGCATTTCTTCAAAACTGCTTCTTTGGAATCATCAAAGATAATAGGTACAATCACAGCATGCTGTGCTGCAACATCCCAAGGTATTTTTAATCCTTTATCGTCACCATGAAATGCGATCAACGCTCCGTAGTTTCTCGAATGGGCAGGACCATAACACGTAATCCAGCCATGCTTTTCTTTTTCATCTTTGTCTGTGAATTTTACACCAAACACTTTTGCAAACTCCTGCCCAATGAAATGTGTGGAAGGGAGTTGCAGCACTTTTCCTGATGGCATCAAAACATCAGCTGCGTACGTGTCAACAGCGCCTGGAAATTTATCCCACTGTGGGCGTCTGAAAAAAATATGCGGCATGGCGAGTATATCATAGATCATTTTTCTTGTTGTTTCCATATCTTCTTTAACTTGCTCTAAAGCTTCTTCTGCTGTGGCAAAGACATCATGCGCTTCAATCCAATGAATTTCTCGAGTTCTAAGAAAAGGTCTTGTCATTTTTGTGTCGTGCCTATAGACACTTACTTGTTGATAGAGTTTCAACGGCAAATCCTTATAACTCCTTATCCATTTACTATACATATCGTATAATGCAGTTTCCGATGTTGGTCTCAAAGCATATCGTTCTTCAAAGGTAATACCATCTCCTCTTTCAGTAACCCAAAATACTTCAGGAGTGAATCCTTCAACATGATCTGCCTCTTTGTGGAAATTTGATTCTGGAATAAGTAAAGGCATCAGTAAAGGTTCATGGCCTGTTGCTTCGAGCAGTTGTTCCATAAGTCGACACATTTTTCGCATGCTCTTAACTGCCCAAGGTCTGTAGACTGGAAATCCCTTTACATTATAACGAACATCAGCTAATGCTGCTTTCTGCATAAGCTGAGTGAACCATTCTGAAAAGTCATCATCTTTCTTTACGGAAATTCCGATCTCAGGTGTTTTTGCCATGTGCTCATAGGAACTCGTTATCTTTTAAATATTGTCCTGTTCTCTCTATCAAAACCTTTATAAATAAGTTGTTTTTACTGTTTAATAGTAAAGGAGGAGATTACATGAAGAAAATAATGACACTATTGCTGGTTGCATTGTTTGCCCTGATGTCTGTCAGTGGCGCATTTGCCTATCACAGCTACTACAGCAGACCTGTAGTGACGCGAGGAGGCTATGTGCATGATTATACCTTGCCAGGACAGTGGAGCAATTATAATGGTCATTATAGATTCTCTGGCTATGCTGGAAGATCTTATGAGTATGGGAATCTGTTCACAAGATATGATGCATACAATGTCTATGGCTATGCAGGATATCGACAACCACACTATACATACCATCCCTACAGAGCAAGCATGCACTATAGATATTGATTTTTCTCTTATTTTTAATTTCATTTATACTAACTGCAGTTTCATGAAATAGAAAGCATTATAAATTCTCGACTCTAGAATGAAATAAAGAGGTGTACCTATGGTACTTCATCCGCAGCATTTACAACGAACAAGGCTTCTCATCAAGTATGGGTTTACCACTCCTGTTTTTCATGAGAAGTTTCAGAAGATGAGCAAGAAAGAGATAGAGAAGGCCATAGATGATATAAGCAATCATAAAGAATTACTTGATTATGCTGATGAGGAACTTGCAGAGGAGCATAATGGATCTTATTCTCCAACAGGATATCCTTTTGCAAAGAAGCGTGTTAAATTAGTGTGGGAGTCATCATCGGTCAATATGGAGGAGAATTATTTTTGGGTGCTGAATCATATGACAGAAGATCTCTCTTATAGTAAAGTTGACAAAATTACTGATATTTTTGCAGCATCTGAAGGAAGTGCGTTCTTTGGTGCTTCAGGACAAAAATTAGCTGCTCAACAAGATAGAGCCGCGCAGTATCTCCGTGGTGTTGGTGAAATGATTAAGCAGCTGTTCCAGATTGTAAGGGAATTGAGAATGATAGGTGAACGATTAGTGCCTTATGAATTTACAGAAAAGAAAGAAGGTAAGAAAATCTCAAAAAGTGCAGATGCTACATTGAAAAGTATTTTTATTGATCTTGTCGAAGGAGGCTCAAAAAATCCAAGCTCTGTTTATGGATTGGCATCACAAGTAGGATTCATAGCATTGCCTGATCTTTTTTTTAATGTTATTGTTCATGATGAGAAAGATGTTGATGAGAAAGTTAATGAACTTAAAGGATATAATGCACAGGTAAAAACCAAACTAAGACAAAAACTATTTGCTTATATTAATTGGAAGAAACAAACACATTCGGAATTAACCAATAGGAGAAAATTCCAACTTAAGTATTTGCGGCAACATTGGGCAGTCATTAAGATGTATATGGCATGGATAAAGCCTTACTTGAAAAACATCAAAAGATTAACTATGAACGAAGATTTTCTTGATAGCCCTGAACTTATAGGAGCATTTGAAACATCAATGACTGAGATTGAAATTCTTTCTTCAAAAGATAAAAAAGACGGTTATCATCCTGTGCTACTTGCAACATTTCGCTATCGAACAAGACCACAAATGCAGGCTCGTGTTGAATATCAACAAGGACCGCACCACACAGGTCGATGGGAACTCGAGCTTCGTGCTTATGCTTGGACTGAGAAGAGAATAGAAGACTACAAAAACATGAAGGAGCGAGAGGATATTGAACTGCTTGGTATGCTTGATACTCATCTTGCGGATATCATGGATAGTTTTGCCGGTGATCTTGAGGAGTTTCTCAAAGAGGCAGGCGAAGAGATTGAGATGGAGGAAGAGGAAGAGCCTAAAAAGAAAAAACAAACAGGATTGAAAGCACTTAAAGAAGTAGCATCTCCTTTCACTTCAATTTTTGGAGGACTTAATGAGTTGTTTGGGTCGGTTGTTCCTATTAACATTGGAGATTTGTTCAAGAGTGATAGCAAAGGATCTGGTAACCCTAAGAAGGCAGCAGGTACTTCAGGAGGCGATTTGCAGACGATCTTTAAAAACTTTAGAAAAGCGAGAGGTATGATTACTCCTTGATAATTATCATTAAAAAACAGAGAGGTTTTCCTCTTTTATGACCAAAGATGTTTCTACGGAGAGTAAATTGCGCGCATTACGTGAGAAAGAAAAACAGACAAAAGAGGAATTAGAGAAAAAGAAAAGAGAGCTTGAAGAATTTATTAAGAAGAAAGAAGAAGAAATAGAAGAAACAGAGAAGGATATTGTTGGAGAAGAAGTTGAATTGCACAGACAACTCATTGAGGCGCACCGTCGGGCATTAGATGAAGTGGAACATTTAGATCGAGAAGAAGAAACAGAAAATCTTGAAGGAGTTATAACTGAAGGAGAACTTCCTCCTGAAACACAACAACCACAATATGGTCAAGCAGTGGAAGAAGCAATGCAGCAAGGCCAACCAGAATATATGCCGATCAATCAAAATACTATTGAACGTATGCAGGAATTGACCTATCAAGCACAACCTTGGACTGATCGAGATGTTCAAGATTATGAGGACATCAAGAATTCAGTTGAGCGTGTTCTTGATCAATATGATGGAAGAGCTATTCCTGATGAACTCAAGCAGGATGTTATAGCTATTGATGATATACGAAGAAGAATGGGATTATATAGATAACAAAGTTCTGCAAAAACTTTGAAGTGGTCATTTCTACTGAAATGATCAATAAAGAAAGAAAATAATCAGATCTTTCCAACTAAATCAAGGCCTGGCTTGAGTGTTTTTCCTCCTGGTTTCCAGGATGCAGGACATACTTCTCCTTTGTGTTCTCTGACAAATTTTGCGGCTTGAAGTTTTCTTAAGATTTCTTCAGCGTTACGACCAACACTATTGTCATGAACGTCCATCACTTTGAGAACACCATCAGGATCAATAATAAATGTTCCGCGAAGAGATAAGCCTTCCTGATCAATATAGGTTCCAAATGCTCTGCATAATCCTCCTGTTGGATCAGCAAGCATAGGGAATTTAATCTTGCCTATTATCTTTGATGTGTCATGCCATGCTTTATGGCAGAACACAGTATCAGTAGAAACGCTTAGGATTTCTGCTCCTTCTTTCTTGAATTGATCGTAGTGATCTGCTAGTTGACCAAGTTCTGTCGGGCAGACAAAAGTAAAATCTGCTGGATAGAATGCTAACACTAACCATTTACCTTTGTAATCAGACAGTTTTACTTTGGTGATTTTGTCTTTATGATATGCTTCTAGCTCCATATCAGGAATTGCTTCACCAACCGTAGCGACTTCATAGCAACCATACATCTGATGATCTTCACAATCACATGTCATAGTAGGTACCTCCTTAGAATACTTTTAGTTAGCCATTGTTAATAAATTTATAAAGATTTTGGTTGACTGAAAAAATAGTCTCATACCATCAGTTCTGAGAACTACTCAGCAATCTCTCCATAACCAATAAGTCTGAATCTGGCGCCTATTCGTCGGGAGATAGTCACTCTGTCATTGGTGTCTGCGCAGACAGGAACTTTTAGTTTGCAATGAACTTTGTCCTTAGAAATATGGTCGACTAATCCTACGGTGGCAGCAGAGTTAACATTCAACATAAGTACTTCATTGAGCTTGATATTATCGACTCGAATATCTTCGTCAGCACCCACAACACGCTCGAGCAATGTTGTCTTTAACGTGAACTCAGTCCAAATTGGAGGGAGTTTTCCGGGTATGCCTACGACAGATCCTGAAAGGCTGTCTCCTTTGACAATGCCAGGATCTAATGTGGTCATTGCTGCAACAGAACCTCCTGGATGCAATTCCTCAACAGCAACCCCTCCTGTCATTGCAGAGGTTACTTTTGTAATGATAGATTTTGCAGTGATCTTGTTATGTTCCTCGAGAATTCTTCCAGGTCTGATTTCAATTTCTTGACCGGTTTTTAAGGTGCCTGAGACAATGGCGCCTCCAAGGACACCTCCATTTAGTTTTTTGATGGGGATGCCTGGTTTATTGATGTCAAAACTTCTTGCCGTGAGCATTTTCAATGCTCCATTTTTCCGTTCTGGTGTAGGAAGATAGGTTTCGATTGATTCAATGAGCAGATCAAGGTTAATGTCGTGTGCTGCACTGATGGGGATAATAGGTGCTTCTTCGAATGGTGTCCCTTTGAGAAATTCTTTGATCTGTTGATGATTTCGTAATGCGCGCTCTTTGCTAACAAGATCGATTTTGTTCTGCACAACGATGATATTCTTAATACCTGAAATCTCTAGTGCTTTAAGATGCTCTGCTGTTTGTGGTTGAGGACAAGTCTCATTGGCAGCAATCAACAATAAAGCACCATCCATAATGGTAGCTCCTGCTAGCATTGTTGCCATGAGTGATTCATGGCCAGGTGCATCAACGAAACTCACTTTTCTAATTAATTCCGTCGGATTTCCTTTCTCATCTTTCTCTTGTGTGGTGTAGCAGTCAGGTGCTTTTTTTCCTTTAATTTTTCTGAAAGTCACATCAGCATAACCTAATCTAATAGTGATGCCTCGTTTTAGTTCTTCAGAATGAGTATCGGTCCATTTTCCTGTAAGTTTTTCAGTTAATGTTGTTTTTCCGTGATCAACATGACCGACAAGACCAATGTTCATGACAGGTTGCGTAGCTTCTTCGGAAGAGGTAGCAGTTTTTGCTGTTTTCTTCTTAGATTTTTTTGTGTCTGCCATTATTCTTTTTTCTCCTCATGAGTATCTTTTTTTTCTTCAGCAGATTTCTTTTCTGCTTCAGGTTTTTCTTTCTTCTCTTTAGGAGGTGCTTCTTTTTTCTCTTCTACAGGTTTTTCCTCAGCAGAAGATTCTTCTTTCTTTTCTTCATCAAGAGGGGCTTTTCCATATTTGAGAATACTCATATTGATTTGTGCTGTCTTTTCGTTGATTGTATTTCCTGCAACAGTTTTTCTCAGGCGTTGACCATTTCTCTTTGGTCGCATGCCTACGCCGCCAGTAATAAGCACTTTCTTTCTGTTGTTGCCTTCTACGTCTTTCCTCATCGGAAATCCGAATGCATCGCTGCCACCAGTGATGGCAAATTCATAACCAGTAAGATCAAGAACTTCTCCTTTAATGGTATCGCCAATTTTTATACCAAGAAGGGGCTTGGTATCGTCATCTTTGAGTTCTTTCTTGTAGGTTTTGCCCGTTTTTGGGTCTCCAATGTTTATTTTGAATTCCATATTCCTACCTCCAGAGGCTATAAAACCTCAGATCAGAATGCAGAAAAGGAAGACTCTTTATAAGGTTAATGTTTCGGATTCTCACCATTCTTTTCCTTGAATGAGATGACAACTTCAGTCAATTCATAAAGAATCTCCAATGCTTGTTCCAAGCGGAAAAGAATGAGTATTTCCTCAGATGAAGCTTCTCCTTCCATAAAGATAATAATTTCTGAGCGCAATTTGTTGAACTCGGAAAGCTTTTTTTTCGAGAAATCATAATACATATCATGAAATATTTTCAAGCAATCAAATGCTTTTTTGACATCTTCAAGAAATTCTTTGGAAAAAGAGAGGTTTTTCCCTCTGACGGTGTCGCAGCAATATCTAATGATGGATGCGATAGTGTTGATGTTCGAGAGTACATGGAATGCTGAATGTGTTTTACTCAAAGCATAGTTACCTTTCATATTGAGCATACGAAGACAGTATGTGGTGAATTTGGTGATGGTATAGTGCTTTTCTTTGATTGTTTCAAGGACTGCTTTGTCTTTTATGCCTTTGATAAAAGTATCCATTGAATCGACTACCATTAAGAAGATGCGTTTGATGATGCTATCGTACTCGACAGGATCTATGCTTGACACCATTTTAATGGTACAACTGCTCTCTTTTTGTTCGACTATTTCAAAGCCAATAAGTCTATTTACTTCATTATGAATAACACTAATTACTTTTTTCATATGTTGCTTTCTGAGATATTGTGTAAGACTTTCTTTGAAATTGATTTTAATAATGTCATAACCTGCTTTGTAGAGGCTTCTGATAGTGGACATAATGGAGCTTCTATCTAATCCTGTGATATCTATTTCGATTTTTTCAAGGGAACGTTCTTTTCCTATTGAAACAATAACCTTGTTGTCATCTTCTTCTAATTCAAGCTCATCTCCTTTCTTTACTCCATGTGAAAGAGCCCATTTTCTTGGTAATGCAACAAGCTGCGTAGAATTTGCGATTTGTATAACTTTCCTTCTCATAAACTCCCTCATTTTAGGTTTTATAATGTGCTTTATAAAACTATCTGATTCTTTATATAAAATCAACATATATGTTTAATTGATAAATTTGGGATAACAGTTTATATAATATTTAAAAAGAGAGTTTTTTATATAAATATTAAATTTTTTATAAAATATAAGCAATAATTATATATAGAATCATAACATACTTATCAGTATTTCCGATAAAATCGGAGATATTTCGGGGTGTGTGTGGTGGAAAAACTGAATGAGATCTATTCGGAGCTTCAGGATGCATTAGGTGTGCACAAACCGTTGTGATGGGGGTGAGAGTATGATAAAAGATTTTTGGACTGAAGATGAATGGGAAGGATGGGATGAGTAGTAACTATTTCTATTATATTGTCATTTGTGCCTTATGTTTAGGATAGTAAGCTACGATTTATGAGCAAGACTGATTACAGATTCTACGATATTAAAATGAGCTAATGGAATTGATTCAAGTCTATTGAGTAATGTTAATTCACTTTCGTCTTTGAATTTCAAATCATCAAGCATCTTGAGAAATTCATCTCTGTTCTTATTTAGTTCTGCTACTGTTGCCATCGAAAATTTAAAGAACAATTTCTTGAAAATCTCTATGTTTTTTTCAATGAGTTCAATAACTTTTATGAAATATTTGCTGAATGGTGAGGGATGTTTTAAAAGTATCTTTTTTGTTGTATACTTTAATGAGTCAATTACGATATCTTGTGTTGAAATTAAATGGTATGTTACGGAAGTGGAGAAGTTTGTTGGCAGCCCTCTCAGATTTAGAATGCGAAGAGCATAGCTAATGAATTTTGTTATTGTGTCGTGTTTCTCCTCGATAGATTCAAGAAGAGGAGTATCATTTTTTTTAATCCCTGTGACAAAATCGTGTGCAGCATCAGATAACATCATAAAAATTCTTTTAATAGTAGGTTCCAGTTCAGCAGGATCTTCTTGAGACATATTCTTAACAATACATTGTTTTTCATTACTTTCCACAATCTCACAGCCAATAAGCATATTCACTTCAGCAACGATAATAGAGAGACGATTCGGATTCTGTCCTGTTCTATAATGGGGGGTTGTCTGGTTACTATAATTGACGATGATTTTATCAAAGCCTCGGCGATACATGCTTCTTACAGCCAAAATCAAAGAAGTTCTGTCAAGATCAGAAACGTCTATTGAGATTTCTTTTTTTTCTCTATTGATTGAATCAGCATAGACGACAAGTTTATCAGGTGAAGTCTCAATGAAGAGTTCATCTCCTTTCTTGATATTGTGTGATAATGCCCAAGGTCTGGGAAGAGAAATCATTTGCGTAGAATTTGCAATCTGGATGACTTTCCTTTTTTTTATCTGAGATGACATGAAAACCCCTTTTATTAGGGAATACTTATGCTTTTAATAAAGATTACTGTTTTTATTTAAAAATAAGAATGTTATATAATTTTTATATTTTTTATAAAATATAAGGATTAATTATAAATACTTGATTCGTGATTCCTTCGATATAAGTAAAATATTTCCGATAGGGGTGATAGAGATGGTAAAAGATTTTTGGACCGAGGATGAATGGGAAGGTTGGGAGTAGATATCCTTAAATAGTCATCTTTCTTCTATGCTCTATGAGAGTGCTTTTTATTTGCCCGGATTGGTTTCCGAACGTATCAGGATTTGGTCTTAGTTGTTATCATTTTGCTAGAAGGCTCCTTAGAGAAGGACATGAAGTTAAAATTGTGGTCCCGAAGCTCAAGCATCTTGATAAAAAAGGTCTTGATATTATTCCTATGCCTTATCTTTTCAATATTCTTGGAAGAAATCCTATTGCTGTTTGTTCTTATCCTTGGAATTTGAAAAAAATACTTGACTGGACCGATGTAGTATGTTTGTATAGCTATATTTTTGAAATGAATAGTAGAGTGCTGATTGCGAGAAAACTTGGATTGTATAATAAGCCGACGGTGTTATTCTATAGGGGAAGCCTCGAGAAAGATTCATTGAAGAAAGTATCATTGCCAACAAAGGTAGCTAAAACAGCTTGGGATGCTCTCTTCGGAAGATTTCTTTTAAGGAACGCAGATATGGTTGTTTCTAACTCAAAACCTACTATAGAAGTGATGAAGAAAGAGTATAGTGTCAAGAAGAAAATTATGTACATTAAAAACGGATATGAGACTAAAGAATTTAGATCGTTGAAGAAAAAGAATCGAATTATTTTTGTTGGTAGATTAATTGATAATAAAGGGATATGCTTCTTCGAAAGGATTGCTGAAACTATTCCAAAGAATTGGGAATTTGCTGTTGTTGGAGATGGTCCTCTCGAGGGGAAAGTAAGAGAGATTGCAAAGAAATACAAGCATATGAAAATGTATGGAAAAGTAAATCATGATAAAGCAAAAAAAATGATAGGTGATAGTAAGATCATGGTATTGCCTACGTTTGCTGAAGGCAGCCCTCGTGTTGTTGTTGAATCGATGTTGTGTAAAACTGTTCCTATAGCGTTTGCTGTTGGTGATGTGGGAAATCTTATTCCAAAGGATGCAGGATATGCAATTACTCCTTTTCTTATTGATGATTTTATTGCTGCTTTGAAGAAATTAATCAAAGAAGAATCTAAACGGCAAAAGATGGCTGTTGCTGGAGATAGGTTTGCTCGTAAGGAGATGGATTGGAAAGTAATCTATCCTAAGATGCGAGATGTATTGAAGAAGATAGTTCATTGAGTCAAACGTATTAAGTTGAAGCAGTCTTCTGTTAATCCTGTAAGATGGGGAATGTCGTTTTTGTTTAAAGCTTCTTGAAGAGCTCTAATGGTTGTGTTAATGCGATCTTTGATTTGTGGATTAAGCTCTTCTATAGAAGAAACAGCTTCTGCGCTGAGTGCAGTAATGCTCTCCTCAACTACTCTTTTTGATTCGTTTAAACCTGCTTGAATTTCTTTCCTTTTCTGATCGTAATCTATCTTATTAGGAATTTTTTTTAACAAAGAATGATAGTTCAAAAAAGCAGAAAGATTATCAGCAAGTTTCCCTAAGATCCCTGTTACTGCTAATCGATCCATGTATATATCTCATATATTCTTACTATATAAAGATTATGGTGGTCAGGTGCGCAGACAGAGTTTTTGAGAGATCATTTAGGCTACTTGATCGTTAGGTGTTTCTCGTTTTCTTAAGGAGAAGAACGAAATTCTTATATACTACTCTTGAATTGCAAATATTATGAATAAGTTTAAAGCTTGCTTTTATAGACTGGAAGATTGGGAGCTTGATAGAGCAAGATTCAAAGAAGAAAGTTATCAAAGAGCTCTTAAAACAGATCCAGACAGAAAACCAAATCACTATCAATTGTCAAGAAATCTTGACCTGAGAAAACCCTTTTCAGTAGAATCTTTAATGACTGATGTAATAGAATTAAATAGAGAATTAATTGCAGAATATAAAAACAAAAATATTTTCGCAATAGACATAAGATCTCTTGATGACACGTTGATTTCCAGATATTTACTAGTTCCTAAAGAAAATTTTTCTAAAGACGATACTAGCAATAGTAGTTTCAGAATTTCTGACCATGTTTACTGCTTTATGCACCACCCAGACAATGCGAATATTTATACAATAGATGGCATTATTGAGAATTAATATGCTGTAACATTCTCCGATTTTGGCGAACTTAGAAAGTTTATGTATTGACAGAGTTAGTCTGGGCTATTCGAGCTTGCCTCGAATAGACCTGAGGTTGATAAGGAGGGGAGATCTGAAAGATCGAGTCTCCTTATGCGCAGACAGGGAATCGAACCCTGGCCGAAGGCTCTTTGCAAAGAATCCATTGAATTCCTATGGCAAGCCCCCATTCTACCATTAAACTACCTGCGCATTAATGCGCAGAGAAAAGAAATCTGTTTATAAAAGTATCGTCAGAAGATCTACTCTTCATCCACATCTTCTTCATCGTCGTCTTCGCCTTTGAGCTTCTTCTTTTTCTTCTTGATTTGTTCTTCTAAATCAAGCTCGCTCAAGAGCTCTTTGTAACGATTACGGATGGTAACTTCGGTAACGCCAGCAACGTCGGCAACTGCTCTTTGTGTTCTCTTCTCGCCGTGCAATAGTGCAGCAACATACAATGCAGCAGCAGCAATGCCAGTAGGTCCTCTCCCAGAAGTCAATGCAATACTTCGTGCTTCCTCAATAATCTCGACAGCTTTTGATTGTGTCAAAGCATTAAGTTTCAGTTCCGAAGCAAAGCGAGGAATGTAATCAACAGGATTGCTAGGTAGAATCTTTATATCCAATTCTCTAATGACGAATCTATATGTTCTTCCAATCTCTTTTCTATCAATGCCAGAGCTTTCTGCAAGTTCATCTAATGTTCTAGGAACATCGTGTTTTCTGCAAGCAGCATAGATTGCTCCTGCCACAACAGATTCCATGGAACGTCCTCTCACGAGCCCTTTTTGAACTGCGAGTGTGTAAATTCTGGAGCTTTCCTCTTCAACGGATTCAGGAAGCTTCAAGAAGGATGAAATTCTCTTTAACTCAGATAATGCAAGTTTCAGATTTCTTTCAATGGCTGTAGAAACTCTCTGTTGCCATTTTCTAAGTCTGAAAAATTTGTTCTTGGTTTTGCCATCAAGCTTATAGATATCTTCAGCACGTCCAACATCAGTACCAAGACCTTTATCGAACTGTCGATAGCTCATAGGGGAGCCGGTACGTCTCTTTTGAGCGCCTGTATCACCGTCAAATTCACGCCATTCTTGGTCAAAATCAACCATTTTGTCTTCTACGACAAGGCCACAGTCACGGCAAATTACTTCTCCTTTGTCATGATGATAAGAAAGATTGAGACTGCCGCATTCTGGGCATCGTTTTACATACATAGACATTGTTAATCCCCCGATTAAAGCACAATTAATATAAAGGGAAACAAGTCATAATATATAAACCTTTCGGTAAATTTATAAAACTTTTTGTTCTTATTTTAAAGAATTGTTGTGTTATGAGCTATATGTTCTATGAACTAAAATTTGACAGCGAATTTAAAAATGAACATATCATGGTGACAGAAAACTACTTAAACCACGGAAAGCAACTGAGTATATGAAGACTGACAAAGAGCTTAAGAAGGAATTCAAGCAAATAGCATCAAAGAATCCAGACAAATATTATGCTACTGCTGTATTGAAGAAGAAAGGGTTCAATCGTCAGCAATGTTCAAAATGCAAGACCTGGTTTTGGACAAAGCAGAAAAGCGATATTTGTGGAGATCCTGAATGCCAAGAAGGATTCACCTTTTTTGGAGATACTCCTGCAAAGGCAAAGCTTGATTATGTCGGTGTATGGAAAAATTATGCAGATTATTTTAAGAAGAAAGGATATACCATTATGAATAGATATCCTGTTGTAGCTCGCTGGAATCCTACAACATATTTTACTATAGCAAGCATTGCTGCATTTCAACCATATGTTATTTCAGGCGAAGTTGAAGCACCTGCAAAAGAACTTGTTATTCCTCAGTTTTGTATTCGCTTTGGAGATCTTGATAATGTTGGTATTACAGGAAGTCATTGTACAGGATTTGTAATGATAGGACAGCATGCTTTCGTCAGTAAAAAAGAATGGGATCAAGAACGCTATTTCAAGGATTTGCTTGCTTGGATTGTTGATCATTTAGGAATTCCTGAAGAAGAATTATTCCTCCACGAGGATTCTTGGGCAGGAGGAGGCAATTATGGGCCTTGTATGGAATTCTTTTCAAGAGGATGTGAGCTTTGTAATCAAGTGTACATGATGTATGAACATCAAGAAGAAGGAGACAAAGAATTGAAGCTCAAAGTTCTTGATATGGGTCTGGGACATGAACGTGTTGCTTGGTTTCTTAAAGGGGAGGGACAAATTTACGAAAGCATTTTTCCAACTGTATGTGAAAAACTCAAAGAAATAACATCTATCGCTTATGATGAAACGTTTATGAACAAGTACCTAAAATATGCTCCGCTACTCAACCTTGATGAAGTAAGTGATATTAACAAGGCATGGGAGATTGTGGGGAAAAAGATCGGTGTGTCTTCTTCAGTGTTGAAAGAAAAAATTTCTCCATTAGCTGCGCTGTATTCTATCGCAGAGCATGCTCGTACCTTACTCGTTGCATTAGGAGATGGTGCATTGCCTTCAAATGTCGGAGGAGGATATAATCTCAGAGTGATTTTCAAGAGAGCTCAAGGATTTATCGATAAATATGAATGGAACATTGATTTAGGTGAAGTATGTAGATGGCATGCGGAGTATTTGAAGTCATTATTTCCAGAGTTGCTTGAAAAAATTGAAAATGTGAAAAAAATTCTCGAGGTTGAAAGGCGTAAATACTATGAAACGAAGAAGAAGAACAAACGAGTGATTGAGCAAGAGGTCAAAAAGAAGATTACAACAGATAGATTAATTCAACTCTATGATTCTTATGGTATTAGCCCGGGGGATATTGATGAAGCGATGAAACAGGAAGGAAAAGTACTTAGTATTCCTGATAATTTTTATGGATTAGTTGCGGAAAGACATGAACAGGCAGAGCATAAAGCACAAACAAAAAAAGAGAAGAAATTCCCTCTCGAGGGAGTTCCCTTAACGAAAATTCTTTACTATGGAAAATTTGATTTCTCTGAATTCACAGCAAAAGTTGTAAAAATCATCGAAAATATGGCGGTACTTGATGAATCAGCGTTCTATCCTACATCAGGAGGCCAACTTCACGATATTGGGAATATTAACGAGTACCATGTTGTTGATGTAATCAAACAAAATGGTATCATTCTTCATGTGCTTGACAAAGAACCATCATTTAACATAGGAGAAACAGTAAACTGCAGCATTGATATGAAGCGCAGAATGCAACTCACACAACATCATACGGCAGCGCATATTATCAACGGTGCTGCGAAAGAAGTATTGGGTGATCATGTCTGGCAGGCAGGTGCTGCTAAAACATTAGAGAAAGGAAGATTAGATATTACGCATTTTGATGCATTAACTGCTGAAGAAGAGAAAGCAATAGAACGTATTGCAAATAATATGGTTGAAAAGAACATTGAAATAGGGAAGGGAGTGCATACGAAAGCGGATGCAGAACAAGAACATGGGTTCAGACTGTATCAAGGAGGAGCTGTTCCAGGTTCTGAATTGCGAGTGGTTGATATTCCTGGGTTTGATACTGAGGCTTGTGGTGGAACACATGTTGATTCTACAAATCAAGTAGGAAGAATTAAAATTCTCAAATCATCAAAAGTGCAAGATGGTATTGTGAGAATAGAGTTTGCTGCAGGTGAGGCAGCAGATAAAGTAGAAGAGATGAAGACAGGAAACGCTGAAGAAATAGCTTCATTTTTAGATGTTGATGTAAAAGAAGTTCCTGCTCGTGCTCGTGAGATTTTTGAGAAATGGAAGAAGATAAAGAAATTGATGAAAAAGAAAAAGGAGATGCCAGAGAACATCTTTGATTTTTCTTCGAGTGAAAAATCAGATGGTGATGTTGTTGCTGAATCTGCGAAAATACTGAAGACACAACCGGAGCATGTACTAAAAACATTGAAACGATTTCTTAATGACATAGAAGAATGGAAGAAATAAAATATATCGCCTTATCATATTTTCTATTAGGAGCCAAATCTTATTTCATATGGTGTTTTAGCACCTAATGAAGAAATAAAGTTGTATAATCTTGGATGATGTTCTTCAAGATGATACATCATAAGCATATATTTTGCTTTTATAACTCTTTTTCTTGTATAATGCAATATTATATCTCTTGTACTATCGGGGAGATATGGGGTTATTGTATCTTTTAATATTTTTATGTGGTGATCTCTTGAGGTTTTAATTAATCCTCTCCGTACTTGAATCGCTAATCTTCCTCTTGCATTCCTGCCATATTTCTTAAATTTTTCTTTGTCCATTATACCATCAGCATCATTTTTGCCACGTGGTATTTCTGATAATTCCTCTAAAGAGTCTAGTCCGAGCTGATCAAGCAATGTAGTTATTAATTTTTCTCTAGGAGAATCTTCATTAGCTTTGCATTCAAGACTCATAGTAATATTCCAGAATAAATCATATAAAAAATTATTGAAATTATCTATAGAATGGTTATAAATAAAATCATTTATTTATAATCTCCTAAACTCTTCTGATGTTTATTGTATTTCCTTAATCTCATAGGAGGGTTAATCTGTTTCCAGGAGAATCCCCAGTCTTCAAGCATCTTCAAAGCATTTGGAGTTATTTTTGGTGCTGCGATTATTCCTTTCACAGGGACTCCTCTATCTTCAGCAACCTTTTCAACATAACGCCTTAATTGAGAAACATCTTTCAGACTTGCCGCGTAACGTTTGCATTCTATGATAACAACATTTCCTTTCTTGTCATGGCCGAATACATCAATAAAACCATATTTTGTGTGTTCTTCTCTGCTGAAAGGTTTGAAATCTTTCGAAATAACAGAAGGGTTGTTTTTAATGTGATCAGACATATCTTTTTCATTGCCTGCAAGTTCAAGTTTTTGGCCATCTTCCAATCTTTTGCTTACAAAGTTATGGGTTTTATGGATCACAATATCAAGATATTCTTTTAATTTAAGATTTTTTGAACGGAGGATAAGATTATTTCCTTCGATAAAAAGCTCATGAGCAGCGCCTGGTTTCATATAGTTGACAGGAGTATTTCCCTCAGGCTGATGAACAAGTAAAGTGTTATCTGATTTGATGATGATAATGCGCTCTCCTTTTGCGAGCACTGCTTCTGCTCTGCCGCTGTAATTTATCTCACAACTGCACATAAAAACAAAGCATTCGTTCTTCATTAGAGCATTATTGAATGCATCAATAAAATCTGTTTTTTTCATATAAAAGAAGAGAAAGCATACTATAAAAAACTATTCCTCTGGTGCAACCACGAATTGTTTTCCTTCTTGCTGCGTGCGAGCAAGGTCTTCCGGAGTAAGAATAATTGCGCCATCTTCATCTCTTTCAAATTCGTCTTCTTGAGCAGGTGGTTTAACACTAAAGTTTAATGGATTTTTTGTAACATCATATTTATTGAGGAGTTCATCTCTTTTGATAATGCTTATGGTATGTACGT
>JANQNG010000070.1 GCA_028279685.1 Candidatus Nanoarchaeia archaeon
ATGGTGTTGGATTAGAATTAAGAAGTGATGATACAACATTAAATAGTGTTGATTATTCTGCTGCTAGATTGTTTGCTAATTTTTCAAGCACAAATTATGTAGACTCAAGATTATTTTTGCAAACAGCAACTAATGAAAATACTTGGAAAACAGGTTTAGTTATTAAAAATGGAAGTGTTGGTATAGGGACAACTAGTCCTAATGCCCCCCTTACTGTGCAAGACAGCGGAGCGACACAAAACTCATTCGCTAAAGCAGGAGGATTCTATTGGGATACGCTTGCAAATACTGAAGCTATACTAGGACTTTCTACTGATGATGCAGGTTCAAGTGGTGAGTATTTTATTAGAGCAAGAACTGAAGAGGATTCTAGTGGAGATGACGAATTCCTTTTCCGTACTAACGGAAATGCCAATGCAGATGGATCGTTTACTGGTGGTGGTGCTGACTATGCTGAGTGGTTTATTACCGAAGAAACAATACCAGAGTCATCACTGGTTGGATTGAATTTGGAAACTGGAAAAGTAAGAGTGTGGAGAGAAGGAGACCCATTAGTGGGTGTGCAATCTGTTAATCCGGGCTTTGTGGGTAACAATATTGAAGCTGAGAACAGCGAGGAAGACATGCTTGCAAATGGATATGCGTTAGTAGGTCTTGTTGGGCAGTTGCATATTAGCAGCCCTGTGCTTGAAAAAGATGGTATGGTTTATACTCCTGATGGAAGACAATTCATCGGATACAGGTTAAGTGATGGAAAAGTTTTCATGAATAGAGATGGAGGAGCAATTCAAGAGTTAAAAACTGAGAACAATGATTTAAGATCAGAAAACAATGCCATAAAGAAAACTTTATGCGACATGGGAAGAGAGGAATGGTGCTAAAAATGAGCTGTTTCGCCTTAAATGAGGGGGAATTGAAACAATAAAAATGTCAGCGCAAAACATTCAGGGATGGAGTAATGGTGATTTGTCCATTTTTTTAAATCCCTTTAACAATACCATTACTGCATCATCTTTCAACTCTCAAAACAAATCCAACAGCATTTTCAAAACAATGAAAGGAAAAGGTTATAATTTGGAAAATAAACAGAGAATTTCACAACCATTTCTTATAGATCCTGTCATGATGGTCAAAGTCTTCAAAAATTATTGTATCATCCTTAATTCTAAAGACAAGAACAAAACTGCCTATCTGCACTCTTTTGAGATGGCTCATTCCATGCCTGAGATTCTTGAAATGTTTATTGATATTAGCAGGATCAGTATCAATGATTTGCTGAATTTTCTTTCTAACAAAGACAGCGAGATTTATGTCTTTTTTCCCCAGTTTGTCAAGAATTTTTTCAAGCTTGGGAGAAATATCAAAAGAAATACTCATTTTAGGCCTAATAACTTATCCAGCTTATTTAAGTCCATTCGTGAGTGCGGACCTTTCATTATCTTCTTTAACTTCTCAATATACTCTTCTTTAACTTCCATCTCGTCAATAGGATACCAGCTGATACGCTCACAGAATTTCTCATCTTCTTTAGATAACTTTCCTGTCCTGATGAACTCTTCAAATATCCTTTTTTTATTTAGTTCTTCTCTGTTAACTTCAGACCAGTTTACCCATGAGAAATGCTCCATATCTGACTTAAGCTGCTTATCCAGTACAAATGTTAAGCTTGCCATTTATATCACTCCTTTGTTTACTAATTGTTCAAATTTCTTTAATTGCTCAACTCTTTTTTTAAGCCCGGCTCTTGCTACTTCAACCCAGTTTACTTCAGGAAGCTTGTCTAATTTTTCTTTTAAATCATCTGGTATTGATAATGTGATTCTTTCCATCTTCGTACCTCCAAGTGATTACTTATATGTAAGTAATTACTTTGATATATTTAAATCTTCTGGTTTTGAAGATTCTAAGAACTTCATTTATTCAAATTATATGTATGATAATAAAATAGCAGAGGCAGGAGCATGATTCTCTCACAAAATGATATATAATTATGCAGGATGTTATAAGATGAATAAAAATAAGAAAATAAGAGGAGATGTTAAGTTATTAGTTTTAGAAATAGAAGAATTATCTCCTGTAAGCTTCATCGTGATGCGTGAAAGCAAGAAATGTGATAGTTTTTCTGGTTTCATCAATCTCAAATTTCAGGACAAAACTTTTCATAATGTGTACTCTTCGCTCACCACTCAGATTGTGCCTGAGAGGTTTATAATGGTGGGGGTTGCTCAGGATCTCTTCCATTTTGTTTTTAAGGATTTTGACCAGCAAAGGAGTCTTCTTGCAGGCCTTGAAGATTTCTTTTTCACATCTGGAGTGGATAATTTTTATGTAACTCATTGTTTCAGTCCTGCAAAGAGTTCATCCACTGAATCAAACTGCTTAAAGGGGCCTTTCTTTCTTTCCTTAATTTTCTTAACATACTCTTCTTTCAAAGGTAATTCATCAACAGGGTGCCAGTCAATTTGCTCGCAAAACTTCCAATCCTCATCAGAAAGTTTGCCTGTCCTGATATACTTTTCAAACAGTAATCTTTTAAGAGCTTCTTCTCTTGCTACTTCTGACCAGTTTACCCAGGGAAAAATATCCAGCCTTTCCTTGAACTTATCTTCTATAGGTGTTATTAAGCTTGGCATCTATAATACGCCTCTTGAATGCATTTTTTCTAAAATCACAAGTCTTTTCCTCATGCCCTCTTTCATAACTTCAGGCCAGTTAATGTCTGGATATTCCTCCAGTCTTTTTTTAAATTCCTCTGATACTGATACTGTAAATCTTTTCATGGTTGATACACCTCACAATTGTAGTAGTAAACACAAATGTGTACATACTTATAAAATTTTCCTTTTAGGCATGCAGCAGCATGAAAACAAACTTTTTCAGTGCATGAAGTTTTGATACGAGGTTTGCAAAATAATGAAACAAAAAAGAAGTGAACAGATTATCATTGCATTATTGTTTTTATTAGTTGTGCCTCTGATATCTGCTTTTGAAATTGCAACTTCTTCATATTCAGTTGATTCATTTCATCATGGCAGCATGGGAAACGATATCTCTACTGGCAATAATTTCGCAAGAAGCACGACAACTTATGAGCAGGGAAGCAATAAAGATGCATCAACCTCTAACTACAAATTTAATTCTGGCTGGTTTAATATTACTGTAACAACAGAAACACTGGGAAACACAACCATTAACAGTGTTGAATGCTCTAATGACACGATTAATTATTATTCGTGTGCAAACATGTCTTACCAAAACAATATAACCCATATTAGAGTTAATTGCACAGCAGAGAGTGGAAGTATTAGTGAGGTGAAATATACCTTGTTTAACAGCCCTGACAACACGAATTATATTGACAATGTCTCTTACACTTACCAGGACGGAGATTATTATATTCTTAATTCATCTTACTTAATTCAAGACAGTGGTGATTGGAATTTAACTGTAACTTGCTATGGTTCAGGAAATGATGTTGATTCTACTTTGTGGCAATTGGCATGGGGCTGGTTAGATATAACTTTGATCCAACCAGCAATAGACACTTCAGTTCAGATTTACAAATTCTTCACATTCCAAAGCAGAGTGGAATGCGTTAGCGGAGAGTGCGGAACAGCGGAAGTCACTCTTGATCCAAAACAGCCTGATGAACTAAATATGGTCATAAAAGAAAGTTCTGAAAAAACATGGTTCTTAGATAAAGAAACCAGATTAACAAGCATAAAAATTAGTGGTTCTGTAGAAAATGGATATGAAGGCTCTGCAAAGATGTACATTCAGCATAATGGCAGGCTTTATCTTATTTTTGACAGCAGCCTGCTTGAAAGGCCAGATAAGGGAAAAATAACTTTAATCAACAAAACAGGAGATGCTTCTGCTGGAAACAAGACTATACTTCTTAATCTTGATTATGCAGCAGAAAGTGAATATGATACTGATGATGATGGGATTGAATCAATAAATGGTGTAGTTGATTTAAGCATAGCCTCTACAGAATTTAAAGAAAATAATGAAGCATGGATTCCTTACGAGACTAAATTATGTACTTTGTGGGAAACTTATTCTTTAGATGAAGAGCTTGCAACAACAGTATGCTATGGAGCAGAAAAATGCTGCAATTTTGCTAAATTACAGCCAGCAGCAGATAATTGGGATGATGTGTTTTATTCTTATTATGGAAAATATGGAGCAGGATATAAGAACATGATAAGCTCAAAAGTCATGTATGTTGATTATAATCTAAGCCTTGAAAATCCTTTTTCAGAAATTCACTATAGTAAATGGCAGACACTGCCTGCAGGATTTTACATGGATTCATACGAATTTGAAGACATATGCGAAGAAACATGCAGCCTCACCGGATTTAACAGCAGTTTTTACAAATTAATATTTGAAATAAAAAATTCAACACTCAACATTGATGAAATTCTTTATACTGCAATAAATGAAACAGAAGCAAATCAAACAATGCCAGGAGAAAAATTTGAAAAGGGAGATATTTTAGAAACAAAAGAAGGAAAAGACCTTGGAGAAAAAACAGAAGATGAAGAAGCGTATGAAACCCATTTCTTATCAATGGAACAGGACAAAACTAAATTTAAAGTGATTTTCTACCATGATTATAATGGAACTCTTCCAATCTATATAGCGGGCAATGTCTCTTATGAGTTAAGCGCAAATGTTTCAGATTATCTGGAAAACATAACATTAAATGTTGATTTAATCAAAGGAATACTTCCCAAGTTTGAGCTTCATGTCGGAGAGCAATCAGAAGTGTTTACTTTTGGAAAAACTATCCCTGTTGTTAAATTAAAAGAAGGTAATTACACTTTGATAGACAGGGATGACTTAAAACTTGATTTAGCAGTTGAGTTTGATTCAGACGAAAGCATAATATTAAGAGGATTAGAAAATGAAGAGGATGTTAGCGTAACTCTTGGCTCTAACTCTGAGGAAGAGGTTTCAAGCTCAATTATTGCTGTGCCTGCTTTATCTATAGAAAACGCTACAATTGTCCTTGAAAAGACAAGAGGTGTTAATGCAATAATTAGTTGTGAAGATAAATACTTTAACTATGATAATTTAGAGTGCTTTGGCTGGAATTACGTGGATGTTGATTTTATTGAGAACAATGAAACAGGAAAGATTGCATTTACTGTTGAGCATTTCACAGCTTATGCAGGAGGAAACTTATCAGCAGGAGAAACAGCATGGCTGACAATATGGGATGAAAATGACCCGGGAATGCCAAATGCTTCGCAAACAAGAGTTACTGGGCAGGATATTAAGTTCTTTGCCGATTACAAAATTAGCCAGAACAGAACAAAAATAACAGATGCAAACTGCTCAATAGCTTTTAGTGATAACATTACAGTAAACATGATTTATAATACCACTTACACCTATTACTTATATAACAGAAGCTTTACCAATTCTTCAGCATATTCATACACTGTCAATTGCACTCATGAAGAATATTCTGATCTTACTGCAACAGATAGCATCTCAGTAGCAAATGCTCTGGTAAAGTCAGGAGCAGTATCAACAACCACAGGAGACACTCCATTCTATACAACATCAAGCAACCCCCAAACATGCTCTATAATCAGAGCAGGAGACAACTGCACAACAACATGGCTTGTTAATGCAACAGGAATCTTAAACACTATCCATGAATTCTTTGTATTATACAACATGACAAGCAACACTGCATACGTGAGTGATAATGAATCAGAACACATTAACATTACAATCACTGCTAATGATACAGCTTCTCCTGTATTTGTTTCAGCTATTGCAGCACCATCAGCTGTTATTAATGGAAGCGATGTTGTGATTAATGCAAATGCCTGGGATAATATTCTGGTTGATAGTACCTGGGGAATTATTACAATGTCTAATGGAACAAATATAAGTATTGGAAATTTGCCTTATACTTATAAAACTTCAGGCAATGTTTATGGAAGATATAATGTAACTTACTATGCTAATGATAGTTCAGGAAACTTAGCATATACTTCCTCTTATTTTACTGTGGCAGAACCAGTAAACATTACAATTATCATTAATGTTTCAGTAAATGCCGGGGTTACTGCAAATACTTCATCAAATGTAATTACAACTGTGCGTGTTGCCGGAACAGATGAGGTTTTGGCTCAGGCCCGGATTAATGGGTCTGGATCTCTTTTATTGCCAAATGTCCCTGTTGATTTGGAATTTGATACAACTTTCAATAATACTCAGACTTTAATGACTTTGTTTGAGTTTAATATGAGTGAAAATGCCAACGGAAGCCTGGAACTGGGCAATCCTGTTTTGTATGATTATTTAATAACTTATGGCATTAAGACAACATTTAGTTTTGCAAGAGCGCAGGTTATTATATTTTATAATGGAACAGCTTATACTGACGAGCCAAATCTGCAGCTGCATAAGTGCGATAATTTTACTGTTGTGAATGGAGAGTGTCTTAGCGGGTGGTATGACGTTACTACTGCTATAGAAACTTATCATTGTATTGATGGAGATTATTTCAGGTATAATACAACTTCTTTTTCAGGATTTGGTGTTTATCAGTATATTGCTCCTGCTGAGACTATAACTCCAACTATAACTCCAATTCCAAAAGGTGGGGGAAGATCTTGTCCTTTAGGATATAAGCTGGAGAATAGAAAATGCGTAAAAATAAAGGAAGAACAAGAACATTCTAAAGAAGAAATTACAGAAGAAGTAGAAGAAAAGGACATTCCTGAACAGTTGTTTGATATTACATTTAATCTTGAAGACAGGACAATTGAAAGCGCAGATATGCTTGAATCTATCATCACCTTTGAAAGTTTTGGAACAGTACCAACACCTGTTAACCTTACGTTCATGGTATTAGATGAAAATAGATATGAGGTCTACAGAGAAAAAAGTGCCATCACCGTTACTACAGAAGAAGTTTTACGATGGAATTATGAAAACATACCAAAATTACCTGAAGGAGTATATACTGCGGTCTTACAAACTCTATACAACACAGATGTATTTGATGAATTTAAACAGGAATTTGAGATTAAAGCTAAGCCAGAATGTGAATTACTTGGGTTTAATCTTGGCAAGTTTATAATTTGCTGGTATTGGTATATCGTTATAATATTTAGCATTTTGCTGCTTTTGTTAATTTTGTTATTAGTTAAGAGAAGGCTATCCAAGAGAAAGCACAATTCTAAAGGAAAACACAATGTAAGGAAACATATGCATCATAAACATTTAAAGAATATCGCTAAAATAAGAGGTCCAAGATGAAAAAACAAAATAATCTTATTAACAAGAATTTCTTAATTAGCTTAATCTTTATCTTACTAATATTTCTTTTTATTTTTTCAGCTTTACAGGGATATTATGATCTTGAGTCAAATATAAAAAATAACCAGGCAAATTCACTTGATATCATCAACCAGAGGATGTCTTCAGTTTTGGTAGAGATAAACTCTTTTCCAAGAAGTGCTGGAAATGATATTTTGTTTTTAAGCAGGTTATCAAGTCTGAAAAATATCATTAATGCAAAGGAAAATCATTTTGATAAAATAGAAAATTTAAGATCAAACCTGCTTGAATTCTTAAAAGAAAATACTGCTTATTATCAGCTGAGATATATTGATGAAACAGGCCAGGAAGTTGTAAGAGTCAATTTTGATGGAAAAAGCTATTATGTTGTTCCTGAAGATGAACTGCAGAATAAAAAACACAGAGTATATTTTGAAGAAACAAAAAGATTAAAACAGGCTGAAGTATATATCTCAAAATTAGATCTGAATATAGAATCTGGAAAAATAGAAAACAGGGGGACCAAAGAAGAGCCCTTGTATGTTCCAGTAATGAGATATGCAACTCCTCTTTTTAATGATAATAGCGAATATAGAGGAATTGCCATATCCAACATTTATGCTGATTACTTTCTGGATGACATAAGAATGTCTCAAAGAAAAGGAGAAACTATCTTTTTGATCAATAATAAAGGTTATTACCTGGCCAATCCT
>JANQNG010000015.1 GCA_028279685.1 Candidatus Nanoarchaeia archaeon
AACTTCTGATTGATAATTCGTCTTATATGTCTTGCCATAGATTGTATGAAAACTGATCGTAACTTATGACATGCACCACCAATAGGATAGAGGATGGAGATGAGATCTCTTGAAGGATGTTCGAAGTACTGGTTAAATTCCTTATCATTGCAAAAATGATCACCATCGTTGAATCTGTCTTCTCCTCATTTGATCTTCTGTTTGAATAGTAGTTAAATCCTATTTAGATGCGCTGTTTCCCAAGCTTCGTTTCTTTCAATCTTCAACACTAGCATGTTATGTGGAGTCCAGTTTATCCTATCGCACCAGGGAACTCGAACGGCATAGATGTTAGCTTGTATCTGATGATATTATTGATCAGAGGTTAGGAGCTTGTTGTTGCCATCAAGATAAAAGAGCTGAAATGACCACTCAGTGTCTGAGTTGAGCTTAACAAAACGCATCTAGTAAGGACATTTGACTTCAATGATTCCACTAGGTTGTGTTGCATGATTGTGTTCGAATATAAGTCCATCAGGAGATGCTCTCATAACACCTTTTGGAACAACCATATACCAGTTGGCTTTACGGTTACATTTGTTTTCTTGCTGTGGGCATCAATCGCGATCTTTTCATGTTGTATACCCCACTGAACAGCTGCGAAATAGCTTATGATCTTCTGAAAGAAGATATAATGACAAATTTTTCGATGTTAGTTGTATGTGGATTCTTCATATCCGAGATAGCTCTTCCAAAGATTGATGCAGTAAGCTTGCCACGTCGAGTCTAACTCCATAATCTGTTATCAGCTTGACCACTAGTTTGAAATGCGATTTGAGATATCATTGTCTTATGCAACTGTTCACTCATAGAAATAAAGAAGATGTAGTTGTCAAAAAATGAATTAAAAAAAGAGATAATAAAATGAAAAAGTTAATGGAAATTATATATTATATAATGGTTTCTATTTATATACTATGTCGTCAAGTAATTGTAAAGGATTGGCAAATAGTTCAACATAAGACATTATGAATAACTAATTATAGTAAAGCGCACGCATGCTAAAACTATACCTGACAAAAAAAATCA
>JANQNG010000041.1 GCA_028279685.1 Candidatus Nanoarchaeia archaeon
TTTCGTGCTACGCACTCAAGCCCCTGGAGTATCACACCTCGCCAATGAAAGGGCGGATACCGGGAGTCGAACCCGGCCCGGAGGTTTACTGTCCCATAAGGGTCCACAGACCTCAATGCTACCGATACACCATATCCACCATACCATCAATGAAAATCAGTTGAAGTTTTTGCACGTTTATAAATATTATTAGAAAAAAACAACGAGTTAAACAGTGCCACGCTCCGTTCTATTCTATTCTTCGATGACCGGAATCTATTTTTAGCGAATCTTATGTTATACCTAATAACTACGCTAGGTGGCACTGTTTGTATAAGATTTTGAGAAATATAACTATTCAGAACCGAGCTCTTATCGCCCACAATGAAGATAACCAACTCTTGCATTGCTCATAATATTAATAACATATTCATCATATATAAACCTTTCGTTTTCGTCACTATTCAGGAATAGCTGTCCAGTGGACAAATTATTTAAAGAACCTGATATTCAATGCATCATGGGTGTATTTGACAATGTTCTGAAGGATTCTGAATCTTTATTCAGAGATACCGTAGCATTAGATTTTTCCCATATTCCAAAACCTATATTATACAGAGAAAAAGAGCAACATTTCATTGCCAATTGCATGAAACCGTTATTCCAAGAACGTCCAGGAAGAAATCTTTTGATCTATGGACCACCAGGCATAGGAAAAACTGTTGCTGTAAAACATTTGTTAAGAGAACTTGAAGAAAAAACAGACGATATTATCCCCATCTATATCAATTGTTGGCAAAAAAATACAAGCTATAAAATTATGCTAGAAATCTGCGAACTTATCGAATATAAATTCACACACAACAAAAAAACAGATGAACTTTTCAAAATCGTAGCACATCACGTCAATAAAAAATCAGCAGTGTTTATCTTTGATGAAATTGACAAAGTTGAAGATTTTGATTTCCTGTACTTTATCCTCGAGGAAATTTACAATAAAAGCATAATGCTTATCACGAATTACAAAGATAAATTGTTTGAAATTGACGATAGAATAAAATCCAGACTTCTTCCTGAATTATTGAACTTCAAAGAATACAATGAAGAAGAAACAAAAGGAATATTACAACATAGATTGAAATTTGCATTCCAAGAAAATGTATGGGAAGATAAAGCATTTGCAAAAGCCTGCAAAAAAACATTTGAACTCAAAGATATCAGATCAGGGTTATATATTCTCAAGGAAGCAGGCAATGATGCAGAAGATAAAGCCCAAAGAAGCATTACTGAAGAAAATGTAAACATAGCAATTGAGAAAATGGAGCAATTCTCAATCAAAAATTCAACTGATTTAGATAATGAAGCTAATTTTATATTAAAGATAGCTAGAGAAAATCCAAACACCAAAATAGGAGAACTCTTCAAAATATATCAGAAGAAAGGAGGGAACGTCGTATACAAGACATTCCAACGGAAAATAACCTACTTAGATAAGAACCGCTTTATCGCCACAGAAAGAATCATGGGAGGTCCTGAAGGCACAACCACCATCATCAATCCAGAGAACAAAAAGATCACTGATTTCTAGCATAATAGCTTTTACTCCCGAAACCTTTATAAAGCCAAAAAACAGGTGTTAAAGCATCAATATCAAAACTCTCTTTGAAGAGAGTTTTGGACAATAAAATGCTCCAAAATAATAAGGAGTCAGCATTTTAATGTATCGAAGAGGTGTTATTATGAAAAGAGGTAGTCTCAGTCTATCGACAAATGCTATTGTTGTTATGATACTTGCCATTGCCATCTTAGGATTAGCATTAGGATTTGCAAACGGCATGTTCAAAACACTGGAAGACAAGCTTAAGGAAAACATGGGAAATGAACCAACTCCAGAAACAGCAACATCCAGCAATCCATTAACTCTTTCGAGGCCAACCATAACAGCAAGAGACTTCAATGATATTCCTTTGAAGATAGGATTTTTCTGTGATGGTGAAACTTGTAGTATTGCAGCTGACGCAGCTACCATTGAATGCAGCGGAGGTGCAACAATGAGTGCATCCCACCTAGGCGATTCTACAACACTAGGAGAATCTCTTGTTATCGAGTCTCTTTTGGATGTCACCAATAATCCTGCAAAAGGAAAATACAACTGCAGACTAACACTTTCCGACAAAAAAGCAGATTTTTATTTAGAAATCTCTTAAGGGGTGAATCACTATGAAGAAAAAACTTACTCGATCAGAGGAATTCGATATACTGAAGCTTGTCCTCGACAAGTTTCTATGGTTTGGTGTGTTCATGATGGCTTATGGCATCTTCAGGATGATCGGCCACTTGGAAAGTCTTGCCTACAACTTCTTGATTGTTGTAGGAGGTATGATTATCTTCGTGATCTTCATGATTATACTAATCAAAGAATATGAATTCATGAAATAATTTTTTTATTTTTGAGGTTTTTATTATGAATCTTTCTAGGTCAACAAGGGCCTCACTACAGTTGTCGGCAAATATGATAGTTATTCTTATCGTTTGTATCGCAGTATTGGGATTAGGTCTTGGTTTTATCGGCAATGTGTTCGAGAAAAGTACTACGTTCAAAGATACTATCAACAGCCAGTTGGAGAGTCAAATCGAGTCTATGCTCGCAGAGGGGAAACTTGTGGCCATTCCAAGAACCGTTGTTGATGCGAAAAGAAAATACGCTGAATTTGGGTTGGGCATCATTAATGAATTTGGTGAAGACGTTTATTTTACCATCAATATTCAGAATAACTTGTTCACACCAAAACAAGGAGAAGCTGAAGCATTTGAAGGAGGAGAAATCCATTTCAACGATCCAGGTACTATCTTGAATAATAGACACGTTGCAAAAAAAATCTTGATTAAACTACCCTCTAATGCTCAGAAAGGGCGATATTCATACAATCTGTATGTCTGCTATAACCCTGCTGATCCAGCAAATGCTGCTCCTACATGCCCCGGAGAAAATAATGAATATAAATATGACACTCTGAAAAAACTCTATGTGAATGTCAAATAGTTCTATTTTTCCAAATACAGACAACACCACGTTCCGCTAGATAGTATTATTGCATCCCGAACTGATTTTAACATCGCTTCTGGTTTTGCAAGCTTCACTAGGTGGTGTTGTCTGCACAACTAACATTTTTAAAGCCATAAAGCTTATAAAGCAAAAATTCTTCTCCACAAAGATGAAAAAGATAATATTTATTATTGCAATCCTGACGTTATTTCTTACGTCGTGCAGCGTAGATTGGACTACTCCTCTGCTTAAAGGAGATGATGACCATAGCTATTCAACAGATACTATTTTCGATCTTACTGAATATGATATTTTTGAACTCTCTCCTGATATTACTTATCATAATCTTTCGGTAAAAGGTGTTAAAATAGGAGATCCTTACACTGTTTTAGAGCCTGTCTTTGGCGTACACGATATAGCAACATCGTATGAGGATGGAAGCATCCTCAATCTCGAATACTCTTTCGACGAAACGAATATCTCAGGCATTATTGTCAGCATTGAAGAGGGAAAGATCAGAACAATAAGCGTTATTATCCCCTTTTGGAAATTCCTTGAAGGAAGATTCTCTGAACCAGAAACAATCACAAAAGAAGAGATTTACTTCAGTGAGCAGTTTGGCGTTCCTGAAGGATTTATGGATGTGATGAAGCATAGAATTTTCCAATATCAAAAAGGGATTGATATTGTTATGCGCGCAGGCGA
>JANQNG010000042.1 GCA_028279685.1 Candidatus Nanoarchaeia archaeon
AATCAATTCTTCTCTATATCAGACACATGAATCTCACATCAAATGAAAGGGAAAAACTAAATCTGGTATTATTTTTTGAAGAAGCTCACAACTATTTTAAAAGAAAGAATGATGATAAGGAAACAATTCTTGAAAAGACACTCAGGGAGCTAAGAGAATTAAATTGTGGGTGTGTAATTATTGATCAGATGCCTAGCAAACTATCACGAGTAACAATAGCAAATACCAATACCAAAATTTGTCTGAATCTTCCAGACCATATTGATAGATTTGATATGAAGAAATCATTAGGTCTAGATGATGAGCAAACTAAATTTATGGGGAATTTATCCACAGGACAAGGAATTCTCAAAAGACAGGCCGGTTTCACCTCACCTTTTGTTGTTCAAACTCCTGAATTTATTCTAAGTAGTGGGGAAAAGCTAAAGAAAGGAATAGTTACAAGCGAAGAAATTGATAAAGTAATGCAACCAAAATTATCAGAATTTAATATAGTTAAAATTGAGGATGATACTTTAACAACACCTGAGAATTTTGATAAAGCAATTACTGAATTAAAGGACAAATACTCAAAAGGCAAAAAAAGAAAAGACATTGAGCCAGAACTTCTTGTATTATTACAAATAGTTAATGATTATCCTGGACTGAATACAACACAGACCTATGAGAAAGCAGGGCTAAGCGGATCAAAAGGACATAGGCTCAAATCTCTATTAATCAAACGAGAGCTCATAAAAACCATTGAGATTAATCGAGAAAAAGGAGGCAAAGAAAAGCGGATTGAAATAACAAGCAAAGGAAAGGAATTTCTTGGCAAGGATCCATTACCAAAAAGACTTGGTGGACCAGCTACTCTTGCAACAAAAAGAAAAATTGAAGGGAAGTTACAGAATGAAGGCTACGAGGTTGAACAGGAAGTAGCAATAGGGGGAGGACATGCTATTGATCTGGTAGCAAAGAAAGGTGGTGAGACATTATTGATTGAAATCGCCACAGGAAAAAGTAATGAACTTACAAATCTTCAAAAGATAAAAGACCATTTTGTACACTTTACAAAGATATATTTTGTATGTGTCAATGAAAAAGCCTTAACAAAAGTTGAAGCACAATTTAGAAAGCGAGATACCCCCGAACCTCTGGTAAAATTGGTAACTTTGAGTGATTTTCTCTATCGACGATAAATATTAATAATAATTTCCCCACCACAAGTATTGATGATAGGAAGAAATAGTGAAATGGTTGATAGTTCAGGATTCATTAGATCTAGTTTTATTAATAAAATTATAAGAAAAAATGTTACTCCTGAACCCATAGTTGTAAATATTCCCACTAGGTTTGATCTAGAGGCTGTGAAGCAGGAAATGCAACAATCTGCTGCAGAGAAATTTGAGTCCCAATTAAAAAATATTCATCAATTAAATCTTTTAAAACAATCATCAAACTTTGTGATTTTGGATCCAAAGAAGAACGAAGGATTTATGCAAAACCTTTTGAGCTTTTTAGAGGTGCAGGGACATACTCCAACCGAACCAAAATATTCAACAAAAACCGGCATTAAGGTAAGAACAAAAGCTGAAAAGATGTGTGCTGATTTTTACACAGACATAGGACTGCCATATGTTTACGAACCAATAATTGTGTTTATTGGAAAGAAAAGAAACTTTTTCAAAATGCCTGATTTTTACTTTCCAGACGCAGACTTAATTCATGAACATTTTGGACTAGCAAACAATGGTCAGTATGCAGCTGATATGAAAAAGAAGAAGGATCTCTATGATTCCTTCCTAATTAATTGGTTCTATACTTTTCCTGAAGATGAAGAAAACATTGAACAGATTCTAACTAGAAAATTAATAGAAAAAGAAGTAGTAAAATATTCTTGATTTTTGTCTCGTCTAGAGGACAAATGACAGGACAAATTAATATACTAATTTCTCTAAAAAATTTTAAGACCCAACCAAATGGGCGACGACAGTTGCTTATTAGAAACTGTCAGTATTCACATGGATCGGAGCATAACCATAATTGGAATATGCAATAAAGAACCCTGGTATAAAAAACGGTCACAATGTAATAGGAAGGAAGTAACATTAACAGTCTCTACTCCAGAAGATTCAAAGATTGCGAAGTTAAACGGCGTTGCAGCATTAAGAAGGCATCGCCTAAAAAGGATATGTAGAGAGTGCGAAGAACAAGACGCGCTTCTTTCATATGAACAGTTAGCAAATCTTCTCACAGCTTCTATTAAGACAATTAGTAGAGATATCAAGCACATTGAGAATACAGAAGATTTAATCCTTAGAACAAGAGGTAATGGAGTAATTCAAAATGAAAGCCAAAACAATCAAAAAGAAGAAGCAAGCGGATGGAATTAAAGTCGAAGTATACATTGATGATACAGATGTATTAATATTACATGATCAAGGGATAGATAGATTCAGACAGCATCTAATCGAGAAATATGCTTACGGATTCAATGATTCAGGGCATACTCTGACTGTTGATGATCTAGCCTTTTTCTTACATACCACACCAGAGATTATTCAGGAAGATATTGAAATAATTCAAAATGAAAGAGGCGTGGTTTTACCTATTATTGGAGCTAAAGGATGGCCCGAGCATTCAGAAGAAAATGGAAAACATATCGAAAAAGATAGTGCTTCATCTACACCCTGATGGGTCACAGAAGAAGCAGTTTGTTGTAAAGAAGAGTATTGATATTCAACTAGAGTTGATAGTACATAAAAAATAAGGTGATGAATATGGCAAATAACAAACCTGTAAAAACATTCAAAGCTGGAGGTGTGCAGAGCAGTATTTTCAAGCATGTACGACAAGCTAAGTCAAGCGATAGCACTGCATTCATCTCTTATAATGCACAGATTACCAAACGGTTTCTGGATAAGACTGACGATGAATGGAAAGAGACGAATAATTTTGATGTGAATGATATTCCAAAGCTGATTCTCGTTGCTCAGAAAACCTATGACTTTATGGTATCCGAAGACAAGAGGTAAAAATGGGAGATGAGAAGAAAAAAGCAACACCAAAAAAAGAATTTTTCAAAAATCCCGGATGGTGGATTGCATTTATCTTACTTAATGCTTTAATGTTTGGGCTAAAGTTTGTTTGGCTTCCTGCTACAACCTTTACCTTTGTGTTTGATATCTTAATCATTCTTGCATTAGTTCTAATCTTAATTGAGATTTCACACGATAGAAATATTGGAGATAAGTTTTTCGATATGGTAATTTTGATTATCTTAATATGGATTCTTATCTCAATATTTGGTTTACCTGAACGATGGAATTTCCTGATACCTTGAGAATGAAGAATGTATCTAAGAACAGAGAGGATCTTAAAGTTTTGGAAAAAGTTGTTCATAAAGGCTGCATGGTCAGCAGTTTTGTTATGTGTCGGCTTAACAATATTATTCGCAAACATTAGATACTCAAACTCTTTTCTTTTTCATTTTTTATTTATTGTCTTATTTGTTCTTGTGATGGGTGTTTATACACCCTATTTTATCAAGAGAAGAATTAAGCTTGACATGAAAACAGAACCAGAAGATAATGTTCTATTGTTAAAATTCTTTAACTTTATTATTGAATTCAATAGAAGAAATTCAGTTATATTTCTCGGTAAGAAACTCACAGAATTAATGAAAGAGTTGAAAGACTACTCATTCAAATACATAAGAACAGGATTCAAGATTATGTTTTATTTTGAAATGACTTCGAGAGTTATTTTATTTTTATTTACTTGTTGGATTTTGACTCTTGTATTGAAATTCCCTTCTTGGGTAATCGTAACCATTCTCACAATCTTATTGGCACTATATCTAGTGTGGGTGTTCTATTCAGTTCTCTATATGTTCTATGCAAAACGAGTATATCTTTCTCCTTTAGAAAATACCAATCCTCATGTAATTATTGGTGGAGTATCTGGAACAGGAAAATCAGCTTTACTTAGAGCTGTTGTTGCTGATATAATTCTAAAGATCAAGAAGCCCGTCTTGATTATTGATTTCCATAATGAGTTTATTAAAGAAGTTGAGAAGCTCAATGGCAGAGTTTATCATATGAATGAGATAAGTATCAATGTCTTTGAATTAACTGATTCTCCAAAAAGGCATGTGAGTATGATTACTTCAATGATTCATTCTATTATTCCTTTAGGTCAGATTCAACAATTTACTTTAGAGAATTTGCTTTATGATTTGTATAAGCAGCGAGGTATCTTAGAAGAGGATCCTAGAACCTGGAACAAACAAGCCTTCACAAGTCAGGATCTAATGGAAACACTTGCAGTAATGTTGAAAAAATCACCCGATAAGAAGACGCATAATAGCCTTGTGGGTCTTTACAGAAGATTGGATATGTTGTTTGGGAGTAACATATTTGGAAGTAAAACAGATATTCCTTTTGCTCATATTATCAAAGAGCCAACAGTTATTGCATTGGCAAATGTAAATAATGAATCTACTCAGAAATTTCTTGTCGAGATGATCTTAAGGAGACTTTACTTTTACATGCTTTCTTCTAAAAAACTCAGAAATGAAGTTAAGCTGTTTGTTGTTCTTGATGAAGCACCAAAGATTATCCCTAATGCAGATTCAAGTATTGTAAATTCAATTGCTGCAGAAAGTCGAAAATATAACATTGCTCTGATTCTAGCAGGTCAGAGTAACAATCTACTCAATAGATCTATAATACAGAACTCAGCAACAAAAATCCAGTTCTTTTCTCAAGAACCATCAGAATTTGAGTTTTGCACAAAGCTCATGAGTGGAGCATTTGATGAACATATTAACTCAGATAGAAGGAGACACATCACCGCTGAGATGCTTAGATCATTGAATCCATTACAGTTTATCTTTACTAATTCAATCCATAAAAATCCCATTATGGTTAGACTTAAAGCTCCCTGGAAGAGAAAGTATTTACTTAAAATTTTGAATACTGAAACTGAGATTAAACCTAAAGAGAAGACACAACCTCAGAAAGAAAATTCAATTGATGAATTAATTGATGTCAAGGTAAAGGAAGAAAATCCTAATCAAGTAATTATTGAAACAATCATGAGGAAATTGCAGCTCAGTAATGGTTGTATGCCAAAGACCAGACTTCTAAATACAATGAACATGTCAGTAAGATTGTTCTATGATGTGATCAAGTCTATGAAAGAACAGAAACTTGTTGATGAAGTTGAACTACCTTTAACAGATAAAAAATCAACTAAATATATTGTGCGAAATGTTCCAAATAAATCATCAATGCACTTTGCATTAATTGCTCTAATTTCAGACCATCTTTCAAAAAAGAATTATGGATTTACAATTAAGGACGGTCCAGATGTTCCAGACCTGGAGGTTGATGCGGCTGGAGAGAATATTGCTCTTGAAGTAGAGATGGGAAAGAAGAAAGATTACAAAGAGATTTCAAACATGCTCTCTCGAAGATTGAAGACTTATAACAAAGTGATTATTATTACACCAGCTGAGAATTTAAATCAGATGAATGAGCTTGCTAGATCTCAAAAGATTATGGTCATGACTTTAGAGAATTTCTTCAAATTCTTCAAGTAATTCCCCATACTATTTCTTTATTTATTTCTGTAGGTTGAGGTTAATTTCCTGTATTTTTTCCTTTTAGTTGTATTCCAATTCTTTTCTAGGCTAAAAGAGCCTTATTCTTTCTTCTCTTGATGCAATAAGGCATAATCATTCATCTTGTTGAGAATCTGCTTAATTCCATTAAGTTCCGTTCTTCTAAAGATAAAAAAATTGTCTTATTTTCTTGTTTTGTAGTGGACTAATGCCAGGTTAATCTTATGTATTTTTTGCTTCTAAATTCTACATGTCTGCTTACAATTTGAACCTGAAAGGTAAATCAATTTCTCTTAGGAAGCTCAGGCTTTCTGATGATAGTTCTATCTTCCATAATGTATCTGATAGAACCATAACAAAAGGGATGGGGAGTTTTCCCTATCCTTTTCCAATGGAGCGAGTTCATAAGATGATTAGAAGATCTCTTTACAATATTCGAGCTGGCAAAGGTTATGCTTTAGGTATTGTTCCAAATGATATTGGTCAAGTTGTAGGTATTGTGAGTATTGATATTACTAGCAGAAAAAATAAATGCGGATCTGTAGCTTATTGGATTGGAAAAGATTATCGCAGAAAAGGTTACACATCTGAGGCAGTCAGGTTGATGCTTTCTTTTGGCTTCAAAATGTTAAAATTGCATAGGATTGAGATCTCTCATTTTTCAAATAATGATGCCTCTAAAGGTCTCATTCAAAAGTCTGGATTTAGGTTTGAGGGTATTGCCAGAAAGTCAGTTTTGAAAGGAAAAAGATGGCTTGATCTTTGTATCTATAGTATGCTTCAGAACGAGTTTAAGGCCTGATTTTAGTATATCTCGATTCCACGCTATTCCGGTCTGAAATCCCATATTTCTTACCTCTCAGCCCTTCTAAGTCGGTCTTCCAGTTAAGTAAAGAGGAGAAGGGAGAACATGGAATGTGAGGGATAATTACAAGAAAGTAATTATTGATTATTGAAAATTAAAACAACAAATTATTCTACACAATCAGATAAAAAAAACAATCTGATTGAAAATTATTGTATTTTCAAAATTATAGAATCATCCTAAAAACACGGATGATTAATCAACATAAAAAAAGGTTGATAATCCTATTTAGAAGATTCATAGGAATAGAAACTAAGGGGGAATTATCTGAATTGATAATTGATGTTTCTATTGGATGTAAGTCATGCTGATGTGATATCAGATGTTGTGGGGAAATGAATTTTAATGGAACTTACAAAAAATTAATGTGGATCTAGATGATGATGTTTGCTTCTGAATAATTGATGATGTTGTGATATGGATATAATATCTAGGCATTCTATACGGCTAAAGCTTTAAGAGAAGGATTCGCTAAACGCGCTCACCTTCCAACTTAAATCTTTCCCCCTTTGGGGTCGCCTAAATGCTTCGCATAATTTGGCTGTCGATTTCTATTGTTTCATTGTAGTTTGCTTTTGAATTGGGTTTGGCCTACAATTTCTTTTCTTTTCAAATTGAAGAAAAGAAATCTCACGGCTAGATGAGGTTTCGAGGTGTATAAAATGAAACAAAAAATAGAATATGAATTGAAGAAGATAGGAAGTGCAGAAGTCGTAAACCGAGTTCGAGATGGACGATTCCAAGTAAGTGTCTTGAAGTCGAACATGGTTAAGGTCGCTGCAGATGAGAGTCAAAGGGACTTCGTTCCAGAGATTCAGTTCGATAAGATTAGGACATGCATCCAGTATTCAACATACAACAAGTTCAAGGATACATGGAATAATCAACAGATTTGGTGCAACAGTCCAGCTGAGCTTGTTCAGTTGAGAGATGTGCTTAATGAAATTCTTGGAGAGGCCTCAGATGAGGCTTCTTCTTCTACTGGGGGTGAGCAAGATGAGTAAGGTCAATTGCTTCCTTTGTCATAGGATAGTTTCTCATATCATTAATTGTGAGATATCATTTGATACTGCTGACCTGGAAGAGTTCGGGGTCGAGAAGATACTAGCTGATTATGGCTGGCATCCAGTTTTAAATGAGGCTGAAAAAGAGGTTATCTGCTCAGATTTGTATGATTTGGCTCTGAGGCATGAAATGGCTGAAGTGACAAGAAGTATGCATCCTGACGAGTTCTTGGCTATACATGGCCCTATAGACGCTTCTCAGGTGTGTCCTGAGGCAGATATGACACCGATTGCTTGTGAGCCCATCCTGGCTCATTAGTCCTTTATAAAGAGGTGTAACTATGGATATTGATACTGGTAATTTGATTTCTAAGACTGTTGTTCGGTCAATGCTGAGGCATATCCCGAAGTCTGATTTGAAGGGGCTCAGCAAGATTAGAATCATGCTTCGCCCGCCCAGGTCTGAGCGGTCAAGGTATGGCTTTGGAGACTACCACTTTGATACTAAGGTAGCCCGAGTATTTCTCTGGAGCATCAAGCAGAGTGTGGTTAAATCTATGATACATGATAATAATTACTATCATGTTTTCCTGAAAGAAATAGCCAGCACTTTGTATCATGAGATTGGCCATCATGTGCATTATCATCAAGGTAATGGAAAGGAACTATCTAAGAAACACGATATCTTACAAAAGAAAGTAGATAATCCTTCAATCAATGGAGAGCAAAGCTCAAGGCTTCATAGCAAGATGTGGTTTATACATTCTGAAATGGAGAACTTTGCTAATGATTATATGGATAAGTTTATTGTGAATTATAATCCTTCCCGCCCCGCCTTTCGGAATATCAGATTTATCAAAATCTTTCGGGAAAGGCTGGTTAATTGCCAGATGAATAACTTGAGACAATCTAGCCAATTCTCTTTTCATATTATGGCAGTAATTGAGCATTTGAGGAAGTGCAAGCTCTCTAAGAAACCATTGTATTCTATTACTGAGATTTGTGAGAAACTTAATACTTCCTTCTGGTCTCATCGTTCCTTGAAACAGAAGTATAGGAGAAAGATAAAACAAGAGTGTCTCAAAATTGCCAAACCAATCTATTATGTTTCTAAGAGTAAGAGAAGATTTGCATATTATTCTAAAGTTCAATTTGACAGGTTAGTAAAGCACACTTCTCTTATTGAGATTACTGATAGTTTCAAGAGTTTGGGAGAGAAAGCTGACAAAGTTGAAAGATTGCAAAGAGAGCTTCATTGGGCTAAACAGGAATTAGCTGAGGCTTTCTAATCAGTTCGATTTCTCAAATTCTTGAGAGAAATCTCACTCTAAAGTCGAGGTGATTCTTATGGGAATATTACGCGAAAAAGTGAGAACTGCATTCAGTCTTTACAGGGCTGGCGATCTAAAGGGATTTGCTCATGCTTTGGTGGATGCAGGAGATGTTAGATACCAACATCATCGTGAGATTGTAGATGATGAGGTAGACAAACAATTAGGTGAATTGTGAGGTGAAAAAAGATGAATCAATTAGTATTAAACAAAGCTTTCATGAGTAAGACAGGCTGCCTGAAATTGCAGTATAATGAACAGACCAAAAGCATCTATCTTCATGCAGGCAAGAAGAATGGAGATGACTCCTGGTCATGGATGAAGACCAAAATATCAGATGATGAAGCAGCAGAAATTCTTAATGTTCTAAAGGGTAAGACTGACAAGATCAGTTTCTTCCATAAATTCAACAATGTTAGCAAGAGAACTTGGGTGAACAAGGACGATAAAGGTTTGCTTTGGGTTCGAATTGAAGATTTTAGAAAGCAACTTACAACTGGCGAACAGACAGTATTTGAGATTCTTTTGGAGAGAGCCATTGTTGCTTCTAATCAAGTATGAGGTGATATACATGCAAGAAATAAATTCTAAGATAGCTGGGATTTCATTCAATCAAGATGTGATCTCAACATTGAACGCCGGGGACGAGCTCCTTTTGGAGAGAGACCCTAAAAACAAGTTTGATCGAAACGCAATCAAGATTCTGACTAATGAGAAGAAGCATCTTGGTTTTGTGAATAGGAAGCTTGCCTTTGATGTTGCCCTTGCCATGGACTCTGGTGTCCCGGTCAGCTGCATTGTAGCTCAGGTTACAGGTTTGGGATTCAAGACTCAAGGAGTGAATATCCAGTTGAAGTTGGGCGTCGCATGAATTTTTTCTTTATAGAAAATTCCTGCTTCCATAAGAGAAGTGGGATGGATGTGATAAAATGAGTGAAAAAGAAAAAAACAAACCTGAAAAGAAGTTTAGAGCTGGTCCAATAACAGCGACCATTTGGAAGAACAAACTTGAAAAGGACGGCAAAGAAGTTGAGTATAAGACCGTTTCTGTAGAGAGAAATTACAAAGACAAACAGGATCAGTGGCAAAGCACCACATCATTAAGAGCACATGATATCCCTAATGCTCTGCTTGTTTTGAACAAGACTTTTGAGTATATGCAGTTTAAGGAAGTGGATTTGAACAATGGGAATAGTGCTGCTCCTACTGAAGAAGACATATACTAATGTGGTGGGGAAAAATGTTTATTGGGAGTTGCCGTCATTATACACCGAGTGATCTAGCCAATCTTCATGGCGGCAATTTCTCATTTTATTCTATGAGGTGACTAACTATGGATTTGAATTCATTAAGAGTATTTGATTCATTATACAAGCTTAAATTATCAGAACAGGAGTTCGCTGAAATTGAAGAAGAGCAGACTCATTACGAGAGAACTGGTCTTGCTATCATGGCAGTAAAAAAAGATTATAGTATTTGTGTGAGTCATGATGAAAAGCACCAGATTATTATCAAAAAGATTGAGTTTGATCAGAAATTACCAAAGCCAAAGAGCAGGATTCTCTTTAAGACTTTGATTTCTTTTCAAGATCTTCCAGATGAGATTTACACGCTGCATCAGATTGCTCAATACCGAGCTTTAGATACTGAGATTAAATATGAAGCCAAGAATCTTGAGCAGTTAAAAGACAGGGTTTGTGATAGATTTGCTGATGATTATCCTAAGGAACTCGGCGAGATGTATGAGGAGGTCTATGGTGATTATAATGAGCGTGAAAAGAATAAGGAAAGAAAACCCAAACTTATTGCAAGACAACTCCAGGCTTTATTCTGGCTCTTTGATGAAGAGTTTAAGGATGTAAAAGTTAAGGAAGCTCGAGTTAATATTCCAAGAATAATTAAGGTCTTTCAGAGGAATAATCGAAGGGTTGCGATCATTCAGATTAATGAGGATTTTGATAAGCAAAGAAGTTGTGGCTTATATGGTGGATCCTGGAGTGAGAAAATCGAAAGAACTGTTCTGAAACTAAAGACATTTACTCCCAGAGATTCAAGGTATAATTATGTATGTCCTAACAGAGAAATCTATCTGCCTAACGCATGGGAAGATCGAGGCCAGGTCTGGCTTGATGATGATATGTTTGAGAGAACTTCTGTTGATGAGCTCAGAGTCCTTTCCCGTCGCTTTGAAGACGAGAATCGAGGCTGGACTTTGCTTAATGCTGATGAATACAATAGGAAAAAATCAGCCCTTAGAATCGAGCTTATGAGTGCTAGAAGAAAGGATCAAGAAGAGACAGCTAAGAAAAAGCTTGTCAAGAGCATTCAAACTTCTTTTAAGAAAGGTAAAGTAGTAAGACAGGGCATCATATTTACCAAGAAGAGTGTGAGTTATGAAGGTGTGATTTTCAAAGGCTCAAAAATTGGAGAGTATCTTGAAGACCAAAGTGTGCTACTTCAAGAGAAACCAAACTTCACTGATATTTATGAGGGCTATGTCGATTTCATTCTCAGACCAGAAGTGCAACATAGTCAATATAGTTGGGAAGTTACAAAGGTTGATTATGCTTTCAAAGGCAAAGAGACAATAGTTGCGGATAAGATTAAAGTCCAACTTGAGAAGATTAAGAATAATGTCTTTGTCAATGATAGAAGAATCTGTAAAGATGATATTGGTAAAGTTGTGAAAGCAGCTCTACGATATCAAGACCAGGAGAAGTATGATGAATGGGTGAAATATACTAGCCAGGTCAATTTAAGATTACAGAAGGCTCTCAATGAAGGAGCTATCAGTTTTGAATTAAAGGTTGATAATACCAAAGACAATGAACTTACTTCTTATAGAGATACTACAAAGATGCTTCTTTCAATTCCACTTTCCAGAAGGAAAGGCCGGAATTATGTTCTGATTAACAAGCAAGAATACAAGGTCAAGGACACTAAGGCCTTGTTTGATCTTGGAAAAGAGATTGATAGTTGCAGGATTGGTCAGAGTGGAGGTGGCTATCTTCAAAGATCTATCAAGCTTCTCTACAAAGCAATAGCTGATATTTCTCCAAAAGAGATTGGCGAGCTTATCAGAAATGGTAAGAGAGAATACTGGAAACTTATGCGAAAAGTAGAGAAAGAGAGAAAGGCAAAACTGGCCAGGAGTAAGCAGTTTGTTGAGCATGCAGTTAAGGTTTCAGGAGCAGAGAGAACAAAAAATGGTTATCTTGTTGAAGGTTTAAGCAAGACCATCTACTTTGTGAGTGATGATCTTCAAGTTTACACTACAAAGAAAGGCAAACAAGACCAGTATCTCTGCATTATCGATATTGATACAGAGGATGACGAAGCTGGAAAGAATGATGCTATTGCTAAGAGGCTTTTGATGTTGTCTAAAGACAAGAAAGTTGCTCATGAAATATTTTCTCGTGGTGATCATATGGATCAACACTGGCTTGAAATTCAAGATAAAAACGAAGAGGTGATTGCATGAAAATTTTAATTTGTGGAGCTGGTGGCATTGGATCCTGGCTCATTGAGGAAATTTGTTTATGTATTGAACAGGGTCAGATAGACGCTTTTACCGAGATAACTCTCGCTGATAATGATATGGTTGAGTTAAGCCAGGTCAAATATCAGAATTTTCCTTTAGAAGATGCAGGGAAGAATAAGGCGAAGGCTCTTGCTTCAAGGTTTAGTGATTATGGTATAAAAGCAAGTTCTAAGAGGATTGAAAAAATTTCTCAACTCAAAGGTTTTGATATCATTGTGTTGTGTGTTGATAATCAGAAAGCCAGAGATCTTGTGATTAGATATTGTCATAAGAATCATAAAGAGTTTATTGATTTGAGAGCAACTGGCAGAACTATGTTTGCTATGCCTAAACTAAAGAAGCTTGCTGATAATTTGAAGTTTGTCGATGCAAAAGACACTAAGGAGTATAGCTGTCAAGAGCAAGCAGACCTAGACAAAGGCTTTATCCAGAAAGGGAATAAGGTTGTTGCACAATTAGGTAATCAGATGTTGCTTAATCTTCTTAGAGGGCATGGTAATAGGATGTTTTCTTTGTCTATTTGACTTAATTTTTCGGTTTCTTTGATTAGTGAAAGAAACCTCAACTTAGAGGTTATATGAGGTGATTCTTGTGAGAAAAATACCTGTTTTGATAGAAAGTAAAAACGGGCACGATACTTTAGATGTGCCTGAAAATAAGCTGCAAGATACTGTCGAAAAACAGCTTAAAGATGATAAGTGGGTTACTCTTGAAAAGAAGGACGGCAGTTCTGAGATCCTTACAAAAGAGGACATCCCAAAACCAGCTGAGAAACCTGCTTGGCAGAAGACTTTTGGAGTGGATAAAGGCAATAATAATGTGACTTCTATGCCTAGTAAACCAGTTTCTAGAGTCAAGAATTTTGCTAAGAAGTTCGAGGCTGTTACGAGTGCTACATGCACGCATAAAGCAAAAGGAGGTTAGGAAGATGAAATTTGAAGAACTGATTGACAAATATATTGAGTCCAAAGCTAAGGTTTTTGTGAATGGTGTGCCTGAAGAACATGGCGGAATCATTACTAAAAGAGAGGATGATTTTATCCGTTTTGAACTTCTAAATAAAGCTGAGAAGCAAGAAGATACAACAAAAGAACTTATCAGTATTCCAATGAATCAGATATTTTCTATATCTCAAGGTAAAAGAAAGGCTGCAACTTTGACCGCTGTTAGTCAGGAGAGTTAAGATGGCTTATGTGAATATGTATGCTACTGTTTCCGGAAGTAAACACGGAACGAGTGGTTGCCTTAGAGGACAAGTAAATAATGTGAATCTATGGGTAAACTCTTGTCTTGGCGAAGTCATGAGAGCTAATGCTTCTTTTCATGATGTAGAAGTC
>JANQNG010000008.1 GCA_028279685.1 Candidatus Nanoarchaeia archaeon
AAAAAATTTCTTTGGAGGATCTTCACAAAAATCATTTCTTTCAATATATAATACTTTTGAAAAAGGAACTTTTCTTTTACCTTGAGAAGGATCTTCCGGATTATTAATAGCATCCATCTCTTCTTCCTGGTCTTCCGGATAATTATCAATGATTACCTTAAGAGGTTTAACAACTCCCATAACACGAAGAGAATTTTTATTTAAATCTTCTCTTAGACAATGTTCCAAAAGAGCAAAATCAATCATGCTGTTATATTTTGCAACACCTATCTTTTCACAAAAATTTCGTATTGCTCGTGAAGTGTATCCTCTCCTTCGCATTCCTGAGAGGGTAGGCATTCTAGGATCATCCCATCCCGAAACATATTTCTGTTCAACAAGGTCCAGCAGTTTTCTTTTGCTCATAACAGTATAACTTAAATTAAGTCTGGCAAACTCTATCTGTTGAGGATGAAAAGCATCTAATTCATTTAGAATCCAGTCATATAAAGGTCGATGATTTTCAAATTCCAATGTACATATTGAATGAGTTATTCCTTCTATTGAATCTGACAAACAATGTGCAAAATCATACATAGGATATATACACCATTGATCCTGTGTTCTATGATGATGTGCTTTCTTGATACGATAAAGAGCTGGATCCCTCATTACAATATGAGGAGAAGACATGTCAATCTTAGCTCTAAGCACATGCGTCCCATCTTCAAACTCTCCCTCCTTCATTTTTTTGAACAACGCCAAATTTTCTTCTATAGATCTATCTCTGTATGGGCTATCTTTTCCTGGTTCTGTTAAAGTTCCTCTATATTCCCTGATTTCATCAGGGCTTAAACTGCAAACATACGCTTTGCCTTTTTGAATTAACCTAACAGCAAAATGATACAACTTCTCAAAATAATCAGATGCATAAAACAAACGATCCTCCCAGTCAAAGCCAAGCCATTGAATATCATCTTTTATTGAATCAACATACTCTGTGTCTTCCTTTTCGGGATTCGTATCATCAAAACGCAAATTACATTTACCATTGTTTTCAGATGCAATGCCAAAATTCAAACAAATTGATTTTGCGTGCCCTATATGTAAATAACCATTAGGTTCAG
>JANQNG010000028.1 GCA_028279685.1 Candidatus Nanoarchaeia archaeon
TGCCTATTGTAATATACGGGTTGACTGTTCTTTCCAATATCAATATGCAAAAACTATTAGAGAGATGCAAAAACCTGAACAATATTCTTGCCCAATGAGCTCAGTGGAATGTCTTTTCCCGGATTGTTACCAAGTAATGGAACAGAGAAATATTGCTAAGCATATGCTCGTCTGTAGTCATCGAAGTATCTATTTTCCTAACTGCTCTACAGTAATTGCCTATTAGCAAATAGATTCCCATAACTGCATCCGCTCAGAATAGCATCTTAGAGGAAGATTTCAACACCGTTTGATCGAAGAAAATATCGAGATTGATTCTAATCTCCATTTAGGAGAGTCTGGTCAAATCAAAATAAAAGATGAAAATAATAACACTACAAGCCAATGAACATATAGTGTAAAACATAGCGCAAAGAAATAAAAATTGAAGTAGAAAGAGAAGAAGAACAGGGGGAAAAGAAGAAAACTGATGAGCGACGACGCAAGCATAATATTTTCTGTAACATTTTCAAAACAAAAATGATTAGCAGGCATTCAGGTGCTCTCCTTGCAGAAGAATTGTAAATGCGAGATACTGCGGATCAGATAAGTATTCAACAGCACTCAGTATACCCTCCCAAATCACTTTTCAACGAACACGGTCTACAAGCTGTTCATCAAGATTAGTACAAGGTCCTCAAACTGAAACAATAATTACAACAACAACCTCTACTATCACATCTGCAAACCAGCCAAATTCCTGAATTTCCTTTCGTGATTTAAAGCAACTTGCACTATCGCAGCCAGCTTACTGATGGCAAAACGCACTTATGAGGCAAGAAGTAAATGGCCAGAAAAAGAAGATGATGAGGAGGAGGAGGAGAAGGGGGAAGAGGAAGAAGAAGACGATATTGGTGATGTCTGGTCAATAAATACAAATTCGTCATTATCATCAACAGCGTGTTCAGATTATACAAGAACAAGACCTCAAGAACGCTTTCAAGATGTCTAATGTTTGTTCTTTTACTTTGGCAATTTAAAATTAAATACATTGCTAATGAGAAGTACTTCAGTATTAGGTATGTTTTTAAAGTTGTTTTATTTTCACTTCTGATTTCAATAGATTTCAAATAAATAAGACTAAAAAAGATATTCATCGTTTTTAAAGTTGCAAATGATTTAATAGCAATTAATCATGTCAAAAT
>JANQNG010000031.1 GCA_028279685.1 Candidatus Nanoarchaeia archaeon
AGCAATCTGACCAGTCGCCTGCTTACCAGTTGCCAACGCCTTCTCCTGCAAGCTTCCCGCAGTTGTAATCAACACACCAGCAGCAACCGCAGCCACCAAAAGGAGCGCTATAAAGATAATCAGCGTTCCAACACCCATCTCAGCCTTTTTTTTCATTATAATCACCTCATGGATACAAGTATTCCCTCGTTGCACTCATCACATCTGGCGTATTGAAGGAAGTTAATGTTGGACTACCAATCTTCGGAATGAAACTAAATCGAATTGGCTGATCGCTTCCGATACTTGATTGGCTATCAAAATTAATTCTTACAACATCACCTTTCTGAAGATTGCCGCTTGCCCAGTTTGAGCCTTTTTGCAAATATTCAACGCCAAACGTTCCGTTATCATTAGCAGGATCAACAAAATCACCAGTTGTGCTGCTATCGATAATCATTGTTTGCGTCTCAGACAGCGTACTGAACGTAATTGTCACATCGCTGAATTTGATCTTATCGCTACCAGGGGATAACTTCATGATCACACTAAAGTTCTCAATATCATTATTACTGGTAGAAGATGCATCAACTGCACTAACTTCTACCACTTCAGCGTGCGTAGCAATCATGGCCGTAGCCTGCTTACCAGTTGTCAGCGCTTTCTCCTGCAATGTACCTGCTGTATTTATCAGAACACCAGCAGCAACCGCAGCAACTAATAGAAGCGCAATAAAAATTATTAGAGTACCAACACCCATCTCAGCTTTCTTCTGCATGCGAAACACCTCTCACATATTTCCTTGAGTTTGTAGTATACAAACGTAACAAATTCGTATACTCATGTGTTTTTTTGATTATGTCATATATAAATGTTTCTATTTTTTCCGTATTACAGAAAATAAAAAATATCCTTATGGACAATAATTCAGTTTACCGTGGAGAAATAACTAGAGAACATCGAACCCTATTTTAAATGATTTTCCTTTGATCTTTTCTGAGGATAAATTCTTAAATGAACCTTTGATTCTACCAATATCTATGTTTTGAGCACCTATTTTTTCTAGGTATTGATTTAACATGTTCCCTAAGACGTACTCCGTCTCAATAGTAAGAGTTATTTTCTGATCCTTTGTTAGCCCAGCTTTCTTCCTAAGGCTCTGGATTCTCCTAACCAATTCTCTAGCGTAACCTTCCTTCTCAAGCTGCTCATCAAGCACCTTATAAAGATAGATACTGCCCTTCGAGAATTCTCCAAGAGCATATTCCTCAGGAAGGATCTTTGTGATAACAAGATGTTCTTGTTCAAGCTCAAAATTCTTGATCTTCAGCGGTTTTCCTGTCTTTAGCTGATCAATGAGGATACTCTTATCTTCATTGATGGCCACAACAACATCTCCCGTATCAGTACCAAAAGTTTTCCCTAAACTCCTGTAATCTGGTTTAATCTCATAATTACAGGAAAGCGTATCAAATACTAGCTCTTTCACATTCGTCTGAGTTTTGATGAGACTGCCATATTTTTTCACCGCTGCTTGCACAGATTCCTCTGACGAGTCAACCAATACTTTTGCTGAAGGCCACCTCACACCTAATTGTGCATTATCTCTCGCAGCAAGAATAGCACTAATCACTTCTTGAACTATAGAAAATTCTTTTTCTAGCGGTTCATCAATATATGATTTTTCCACAATAGGCCAAGAACACATATGAATTGATTCTTCTGTGCATTGCATAATATCTTTAATTTCCTGATATATATGTTCTGATGTAAATGGTAATACAGGAGCAAATAATAATGCTCCCTTTGATAACACTTCCCCTATAACTGTTATAATCTTTTCTTTTGTCGCAGTGTCTCCTTGGACAAATTGTTCTCTAATTAACTGAATATAGGTTCTCGAAAGATCTAGTAATAATGATTCAACAAGTGAAGGAAGTTTATCAAGCATATAACTATCCATACATGTTGTTGCTATTTGTATTGTTGTTTGCAATCGTGAAAGAATATATTTTTCTTCAAGTCCTAATGTGAAATCTTTCAGTTGTTTTGGTTTACATCCTGATATTTTCACTAAATCTTTGAAATATTTTGTTAAATTCACATATACTGAAAGATTACGATACTTCAATGCAATTTCATCCCAAGAAAAAGAAATATTTTCTCCAGCAGGAATAGAACAGGTATAATATCTCACTGTATCTATACCATATTTCTCTGAGATTTCATCAGGAGATATGATATTCCCTAATGACTTACTCATTTTAACGCCACCAATACCTTGAAGCATACCATGTACATAGACATTATTAAAACAATCTCTGTCGAATGCTAGAAATGAACAAATGTTTAACATATTAAACCAGAGTTTTGTTTGTTCTGTTGCTTCAAGGATAAAATCTGCGGGAAATAGTTTTTCGAAATCTTCTTTGTTCTGAGGATAACGTAAACAATTCCATGATGCTGTTCCTGCGTCAATCCAAACATCAAGCACATCAGGTAATCTTTTGTATGTTTTGCCATCTTTTTTGAATGTTACTTGATCAATCCAAGGTTTATGTAATGAAGCAGGAACTTTTCCACCAAGTTCTTCTAATTCTTTCATTGATCCAACAACAATCACATCTTCTTCATCCTGTTCATTCACCCAAATAGGAACAGGTGTTCCCCAAAATCGTTGTTTTGTTATAGAATTGTCTCTGAGATGTTCCGTCCAGTCATCATACATCTTACCTGCTCTCTTTGGCACCCAAAGCACGTCTTTGTTTGCCTTAAGCATTTTCTCTTTTATGGCTTCTAACTTGAAAAACCATTGCTTCGTAGCCCTAAAAATCACAGGCTGCTTACAACGCCAACAATGAGGATAGTCATGTGTGTATTCTGCTTTTGCTGCTAATGCATTTTTTTCATCAATAACTTTAATGAAATAATCATCATCTGTTTTTGCTTTCTTCTTGGAAAGCAAACCAACATTATCAGGATAATACCCATATTCATCCAAGAAATTAAACGCCGGAAGATTATTTCTGTATCCTACTTCATAATCTTCAGGACCACAACCAGGAGCACAATGGACTAATCCTGTTCCTGCTGAAGTATCAACATATTCTTTTGAAAGTAAAATAGAAAATGCTTTTGGATGATTTTTCTTTATTTCTGTGTAATCTACCTCACCATCCATAGGATCATCATAATGTTTTCCTTCGAGCTCTTTTCCTAGAACAGTCTTTTTTACGGTTAACTTTTTTTCTGATGCAAGTTCTACTCGTTCTACCAATTCTTTTGCAATAATCCATATTTCTTTCGTACCTTCAACTGCGCAATAGCAATATTCCATTTCTGGATTAACCATAACAGCAAGATTTAATGCGATTGTCCACGGTGTTGTTGTCCAGACAAGATAGAAGGTATTGGGATCTTCATGTGATTTTAATTTTACATAAATAGATTCTTCTGTGAGTTCTTTGTATTCACATTCGTGCTTTGCAGTAGCAGTTGCACAATCTGCACACCAAGGTAATGTTCGTAATCCTTTGTAGACTAATCCTTTTTCATAGGCGCGTTTGATCATCCACCATTCCCCTTCCATGTACTTATTCGTGACAGGCATATACGGATCGTCTTCATCCATCCAGACTCCTAAATTTCTGAATTCAATACTCATCGCTTTTGCGTTATCTCTCGCCCATTGTTCACATTCTCTTGCGAATTTTTCTTCTCCGAACTTTTTGACATCTTCTTTATCTTTCAATCCTAGTTTAGCTTGTACTTTAAGTTCTGTAGGCAATCCATGCATATCATAGCCTCTTCTATCCCAAACATCAAAGCCACGCATACGTTTGTACTTCAACACCATATCTTTCAATGCATTATTCCAAGCAGTACCTAAATGAATTTTTCCAGTAGTATAAGGAGGTCCTTCTAGAAAATAGAACGGTTGCTTGCCTTGATTTTTTGCTTTCGCCTTCGGATAGATATTCTTCTTCTCCCAGAATTCTTTGATAGTATTATTTATCTTAATCAACCCTGCTGGATCCACTCTTTGATTTTCGGCCATACTATCTTCAGTCCTTTATCTTTTGTATATTAATTGAAAAGTGAGCCAAAGTCCAAAAGGACTTTGTACATACACTTTGGTGTATGAGCCTGCCGGGATTCCCACATAAGGAAACTCCGCTACGCTCCATCTCCTTATCAACCTTAGGTCTACTTGACACTTACGGTCAAGTAGCCCAAATTGTTGATTAATATGAGCCTGCCGGGATTTGAACCCGGGACCTCCGGCTTGCTTAGTTGCAAGCGTGAATAGATCGCTGCCATATAAGACCGGCGCTCTAATTGCCCATTTTTTGATACTCCAGGCTGAGCAACAGGCTCATACCAGCAGAAAAACCTAATTGAGTTTAAAAACATTGTCCTTAGAGACTTGTAGAATTAAGCACTACTGCGCTCCTTGTCATGATGACACTACCAAAGCAATAATTTCCATATTAGCAATGCCTCGCTCCATGTCGCTTGTACAGCCTGATAAGAAATCCTAGATTATACTAAGTCAATAAGTTAATCGAGTATTACGCTGGGAGGCATTGCTAACACCTGATGTTGCCTAATCTTCAATAATACCTATGATACCCTCCACTAACCAGCATCAGCAGCCCTGCAACAACAGTAACCACCGCAGTAATTATCGAGAAATACCATTCATCAATAAAAAAAGCATGAATAAAATCCATCAAATAAAGCAAGGCAATAACACCAATGGCTATCAATATGAACGCCAAGAATGATCTTATTTTACGAAAAGGATCTTCGTGTCTATAACGCCGAAACATCTTCACCTCAGTTGGCAAGTGTCAACTCATTCGAATGAGTTTTCCTCTTTTTGCCTGATGTTGTGATAAACGTAGCAGTCATACTTGGCAAGAAGATATCTCCTGCAAGTTTGAGTTGAGACTTGACTGTATATGTGATAATTCTTTCTTCGAAAGGATCTATGCTCTCAATATTCCAATGTGCATATGTCATCTTTTTTCTTTTCACAATCTTCGTTGGAGCTATTGTTCCTAACTGTTTCTTTTTCTCAATCTCAACAAGACCTGCAACTCTATCAATAACTTCTATGCCAGTAATCTGTTGTGAGCTTCTGTTTCTGATGAACAATCTTATTTTCAGCTCTGAAATACCTTCTTTCTCCTTACCAATAACTTTTGCCTGCTTCGAAAGCACTAATGGACTGCGAAGGAGAAAATACAGAAGAGTCACCACAGCAAGAATAATGATCACTATAGGAATAAGTCTATAATTTTCCACTCTCGTTACTTCAATGCTGCTTCTCGGTTCAACATCTTCTGTCCACATAAAATAAGAAACACCATCTTCACGAAGATATTCTGCTGAAGGATACGTTGATGTGAAAAGTTTTCTGAACCAATTAGACTCTACTTTAACGGTAAATGTATTCGGCGCATTACCATCATTGTAAATTGTTCTCTTGAACTCATTCCTAAACAAGAATGATTTCTTCATCTCTTCCGGCTTGAGCTCTGAGAAACCTTCTACTTGGAGTTGTCTTTCAACTTCTGCAGCACGGTCATCACCACAATACAAAGCAGTAGTAAATTTGTACGTTCCTGGTTCTGTGTATGGAGGAATCTCAGCAAGTATTTGTGTTGTTTTCTCTTCAAGTGGCCCGAGACTGATATTGTATTCTTTAGAGAAAAGTTCACTCGTTATCATTACTTTGATCATGTTTCCTGAATTGTCTCTTGCATTCCTATTTCTATAGTAGATGTCCATAGGAACAATCTCCCTAGGATCTGCACTCAAAGGCATGCTTGTATTCATCGCAATAGAACAGACATATTCATGACCTGTGGCATCATATGATTTCACGTAAACAGGCAGGTTTGCTTCAAGAATGGACTTTTGCGCTTCTCCGATAGGATAATTAACTGATCTGACACGAATAATAACTACTTTTGGTCCTAATGAAATAGTGCTTTTTGGATCAATAATAAGTGTAAATGAAGAAGAACTCTGAGCAGGAACATCAACCGTAATTCTTGGCTTCACGAGAATCCATTGAGGATCTGGAGAAGAAATAGTATAGGCATCATCACCATTCTGGTGATTAGTAATGGTAACATTAAATTCAGCAGCCTCATCGTAGAATATCCTATTAGTAATAGGTTCTATTGAGATATCGAAGCCTGCAGCTAGCGCTAATGGCACTAAAAGCAGTACAATCAGCGGTATCAGCAGCACTCTCATTGTTTTCCCCTCTGTGCAATGGTTATACGATTGTGAGTTTATATACTTTTCTGTTTAGAAAAGAGCTTTAACATAGCGAAATTAACAATAAAAAAACTAAGAAGAATTGCCCATTATATAACCAAATCCAAATCCTAGCAATTCAGCAATCAAAGATTTGACTGTGTTTATTCCAGTCTCTACAGCAATTCCTCCAGCAGAATAAACAGACTCAATCTCTTCTCCTTGCTCTGGAGCAAAATGATGAAGTCTCGTATCGACTGAGCTTTTGGTCGCAATCATCAAAACAGGTGTTAAAATTGCAGGCAAAGCAGTAGGGGCATACGTCGCAATATCTCCAAGAGTACCAATGTCAATTCCTTTTGCCTTATTATACCCAACATATATCCCTGCTGCAAAAGGAATAACTTCATAGGGTATAATCGTTCTATTGTTTACCTGTAAAATATTTAACCCCATATCGATGAGATTCCTCAGAACTATATAAATCTTCCCTACTTAGTGACGTCTCCCCAATGAGTATGATAATGTTCAGCGCGTATACTGCTATCAAGCCAAAGCGTATAACCTAATTTCCTTGCATCCATACAAAAAAACATGTCATCGAATGCCTTTTTTTCAGGTTCATACCTGAACTCAATTTTCTCAAGCACCTCTCTTGCAATAAGTACACAACCCACTCCAATAGCACCCACTTCAATTAAGCCCACATTAATTGTTTGCTCAGGATTAGCTCGTTTCACTTTACCATCTTTTGTTTTCAACCAAACTAATGGCAACTCTACAAGAACTGATTTTCTTTCTTTTGTCTCTTTATGTTCTAGTGCAAGCACTTGTTTCTTACCATAATATCCCGCAACTATTTTCTTATTATGAGCGAGCAATCTTTTTATCGTATCAGGAGGAACAACAATATCTTGTTCGAGAGAAAAGAAATAATCATACTCTCCTTCAAGTGCTCTTTGTTTGATGAGGTTTCGCGATCTCACAATACGTTCTCTCGCAGATTCAACATAAGAAATTCGTTCAATAGGAATTCCTATTTTTTTGAGTTCTTTGTAGAATGCATCATCTGGAGAATTATCAACAAGAAGTAGATCATAATTAGCATAATCAAATTGCTTCACAGCATCAATATACCTCTGTAAGCAATATCGGTATCTGCTATGAGTAGGACACCCCACTAAAACCTTTGCCATCCTTTGTTGAATATCTTTTGTTTTATAAGGATTCTTGTTAGCCACCCATTAACTTTTTAAATCTGACAGAAATGAATAACCAATGGTGAAAAAGAAAGCTAAAGAGAAACAATGGGTAAAACTTCTCGTGTACGGATTTCTACTTTGGCTTGTTCCTTTTTTAGTGAGTGTTGCTATGAATAGCTTACATAAGAGCCAGCCTTTCTTTTTCCAATCTATTATGGCCGTAGTACTTTCATTAGCAGGAATGTTTTTTATTGTAGTGTATCTTAGCTCAGTCAAGAAGAATTTCTTCCATGAAAGCGTCATGCTTGGAATTTTTTGGTTATTACTCAACATAATTTTTGACATAGTAATTCTCGTCCCTATGAAAAACATGAACTTAGTACAATACATAACTGACATCGGACTTCGTTATATTACTATACCTATTATGAGCACTGGTTTCGGATATTATCTTGAACGCCATCATTGCAAATAGATTTTTATAGATTGAATTCTAAAATTCAATGTGGTCATTAGAAAAAAATTTTTAGACGTTCAATATCCTAAGCTACTTAAGTTCATTAATGCAGTATCATTTCTTCATATATTTCTTTTATGGTTAGCACTTAACTTGATTTTTTCATTTTTCTACTTCTTCATATCACTTTGGCCAGGACATGGTTTACTTTTTATTAATGGGTCATCAAGTTTTGATTTTGTAGGTTTTCTCAATGCGCTCTACTTCAGTTTTATTACTTCAACAGGAGTTGGCTATGGCGATATTGTACCTATGGGCACAAGTAAATTCTTGACTGTTGTTGAAGTTATTATGGAATTAGTATTATATGGTATTTTGGTATCTAAATTAGTCGGATTAAAACAAGAGATTATGCTCAAAGAAATATACACTATTACCTTCGAAGAGAATATTAATCGTTTGCGCGCAAGCATGTTTCTTCTAAGAAGCGATATGTCTCGATTTATTGATAAAATAGAATCAAAAACACTGAAAAAAAGAGAGTTGAGTGATTTATCATTGCAGTTTTATAATTTTGAAAAAAGTATGAAGGATATTGCCCGCGTTATCTGCTCAAGAGATAAACACGGATTTCTGCAGAAATTAGATGACTTTAAGCTCGAATTGATTATTGATAGTTTGCATCGAACTTTTTCAAGATTGATTGACTTCATTGAAGCATTAGATAAACACAAAATATCGTATAAGAAAACTATCATCAATGAGAGTGTTAATTCCATCCTCAATGATCTTGATAAAATACTCAGCGAAAAAAGATTGGAGAAAGATACGCGTATTGCCGATAGAGTTGAAGAATTAAGAAAGATTGAGAAGCATTTGAAGAAAATTGATTTTAAGATAGAGAAATAGTTATTTAAATCGTGTCATATTACTTTTTCTATGTTTAAACAGATAACTGAAGGAGATACTGTAGTAAAAGTTCCTGCTGAGGAGAAGATAAGCAAGGAATTAGAGGTATTCTACAATCCTGTTATGAGATTCAATAGAGATATGACAGTGTTTGTGCTGAGTGCTCTTAAAAGGAAAGGTATGCAAGTAGGACTCCCTTTAGCTGGCACTGGTATTCGTGGCGTAAGAATGCTGAAAGAGCTCAAATCTTCCTCGCTGAAAAGCCTTCACTTTAATGATTACGATAAAACAGCAACAAAATTGATTAAAGAAAATCTCAAGTTGAATAAAATTGATAAAGATAAGCGAATTGAAGTGCATTGCGAAGAAGCAAACAAGTTTTTGCTCGATAGCGTTGGTTTCGATTATATCGATATTGATCCGTTTGGAACACCGAACCCCTTTCTTGACAACGCAGCGAAAAGAATTTCTCGAGATGGCATCTTAGCAGTAACTGCTACTGATACTAGTGCGCTTAGTGGTACGTATGAAAATGCTTGCAAAAGAAAGTATTGGGCAACCCCTTTACGAAATGAATTAATGCACGAAGTTGGTTTGCGCATATTGATTCGGAAAGTGCAATTAGTTGGTGTGCAGTATGAGAAATCATTAGTTCCTTTTATTAGTTATTCTCGTGATCATTATATGCGTGTTTTCTTTTTGTGTAAGAAAGGGAAGAAGGAATGTGATTCTATTGTGAAACAGCATGATTTTTTGTTTTATGATAATAATATGAAGGCTTATCAGGTAGGGCAACACAAGGAAAAAAGTAAGGAAGACAAGAGCGGAGCATATGGCCCTCTTTGGATTGGGAAACTTCAGGATAAAGCATTGCTGAAGAAAGTGTTAAAAGAGATTCCTGAGAAATATCCTGCAGCAGATGAAAAGTTCATGCAAACTATGCATGATGAGCTTGAGATTCCCTTTTTCTACGATATTGATGAATTAGCAAGTCATTACAAGGTTCCTCAGATTCTGAAGAAGCCTCTAGTGCTTGAAAGATTGAAGAAAAAAGGGTTTGAGGCTTCAGGAACACATTTCAGAGGCACTGGCATCAAAACAAATGCTTCTTTGAAGGATATGCTTGCTGTTCTCAAAACAGCATAAGCATTACTGCCCAGCGTAGTTATTGAAATAATAAACTTATTATGCGTGAAAATCGTTTCGAACGTCTTTTTCAGAAGAGAACGGAGCGCAGTAATGCTTATTACAAAAGATAAGAGCAATGCCTCGCTCCGTGTTGATTTCAGAATTCGCTGTGAAAGCTAATTCGCCACAATCTTATGTATAAATCGAGTACTACGCAAGGAGGCATTGCTCTAAAAAACACAATTATTACAACCCAAAACATATATAAATCGAGTTTTAATCGCTACGCATACGAGGCCGTGGTCTAGTGGTATGACGTCCGCCTGACTGAAATTGTTTTCCACAATTTCCTCAAAACTGTGGAACAGTTTTCAGAGCGCGGGAGATCCCCAGTTCGATCCTGGGCGGCCTCATCCGATTACCAATCGAGTTTTATCTGGGCTACTCGACAGAAGTGTCGAGTAGGCCTCTTGCTCCTAAGATTTGAAATCTTAGGCCGTATCCGATTACCAGCCGAGTTGTTCTCTTTAGATAGAATACTGATCTAGTCAAAGATCAGTTCATCAATCTGATAACACACTTCATCTAATACTTCATGCTTCTTTCGGAATTTGTCAAGAAGAGTATCTCTTTTAGCAGCATCAAACTCATAGAATCCTGTCTCAGGATTAGCTCTTAACCTGAAATAAAATTTAGGGATATTATACAATTTACTATTTTTCTTTCGACCATTAAATGCACGGCTTGCATGAGACAATATTTCTACATTCTCATGTTTAAGATTCTTGCTTAAATGAAGATACAAAAGAAGATTAAAATTACCAGGATGTATTCCCATAGTTTCCCTGAACTCATTTAGAATTCCTTCACTTCCTTCTTTTGCTCCATGAATAGTAAGTATTCTTGTTTTTTTATCGAGAAATCCAGAGACATGCATAAGCATATCTTTTTCATCCCAAACACTTAAGCAATATCCCCCGTAATGTTCCCAAAAACCAAAACGCGCTTTTATTGAATACTTACCTAGCTTCATGATTTCTGCAAACTTTCTATCGAAAAAATCATCAAGATTATTTTTGCTCAATCGAGAATACAAATCAAGCCGCGTTTCAATTTCTTCAACTGATCTACAACCGACAAATGCATCTGGACCAAAATTAAATTTATCATACTTATCAAGAAAATCTTTGTAGCTCATGACTAAATCGTATTCAGAAGAAAAATTTCTTCTGCAAGCCATAAGTCTAGCAGTCTCAATTCTTTCAGAATATTTTTTTCCTTTGTATCTTTTTATTGCTCTTTGTCTTCTTTCACTAACTCCAATCCAAGGAGTATTTATCATAGCCCATTCAAGAAGACCATTGCGATGAAGCACCGTTGAAGGAATCTTATCGAAATCTTCATAGAACTCATTCTCTTGATCTCCTGCAGATTCAAGAGCTTCAACCGTCATCTCTTCTATACCATACTTCTCCTGCAGATCTTCGAGTACAATCATAGATTCAGGAATAATTACCACTATTTAAATATTACTCAATAGTGGTGATTATTCATATCTTAACCACGATAAAACTCCTTGATCTGTTTTGTTGTAGTTATGTCGCTGACTTTCTGTTTATCGGTTCGTAATTGAACAAACGTAGGAATTCTCAATGAATGTGCTTTTCCATTGTCGTAACCACAACTATGCCAATTCTCTGTATATGTAACATCAAGCAATTTCACTTCCACAATAGGCATATATCCATTATTGATAACTTTGTTAGGGATCTTTCTTTTGATCTTTGCCATTCGCGAATTAAATGCAATACTGTTGTTTGCAGCAATTGCACCTTCATATAATCCCATCGTATCAGCAAGTCCATGCACTTGTTTCATAATAGCCTCTTGATCTTGTTTCTTTCCAATCTTGATCTTTGCCATGGTTTCATATTTATTCGTTGCAGCATTATAACTTCCAACAAGTACTGCTGAAAATGGTTTTCCTGCTTTCTTACTCTCTTCAGTTTCATAAACCCCTAACACCGCTAAATCAAACGTCGTAAAATGTTTGAGTTTCATCCAATCACTATTTCTGCTGCCAGGAACATACAATGAAGTAGGATCTTTCGCAATTAAACCTTCATAATTGTTATCAATTGCCTGCAAAAAAAGTTTTTGCATCTCTTCTTCCGTATTAGCAGTCCATTGAGGGACTGGATTAACATAGTCTCCTGCACCCACTGCAAATTCCAATCCTCCTCTTCTTTCTCGAAAAGGATGTGCAAGCAAAGAATGATCTTCTAGTCTTAACAAATCAAACATATGCAACTGCAAAGGATATTTTTCTAATAACTCATCAGTAACTTTTGATGCATTGAGTTTTGGTCTATTCTCAATTGCAGTGAATTCATCAAGTGACGTAAAACGTTCAACGCCTTCTGGTTTTACACCAAGTATCTCACCATGGTAATAACCTGAACGTAAACACCAGAGTTCATCCATAATTTCAGGAAAACAATCTGGATTCCATTCTCGTCCACCGCTTGAATAAAACTTCACGGAATCTTCTCCATCTTGATCGATACTAATATGCACGCAATAACCATCGCTTTTTCTCTCGAGGACGGTGTTGCCTATACCTACAGGAAATGCAAAACTGTCTGCTTTATCTTTATCGAATTTAAACTCCATAGGTTTCTTTGGAGCAACAGGTTGATGCAACTCCAAGTTATAACTTTGAAGCGCAATCAACTCTTCCTGTCTTCGAGTTTGTTTCTTCGTAAGTTCTCTTTCTATTTTTTTAGTCATTTCAATTCAACCCAACATATACTTTTTCCAATTTTTTTGCAGGCCTTAATACGAGTCTGCGTTCTGGTTTTGGTGTAACAATACCATTCATGATATTATCATAACAAAGAATAACCTCTCCTGCAAGATATTCTATTTTTGCCCTACTCGTATCAGAAAGCTTATCATTCTGGCAAAGTTCTGTTAATCTATATGATAAATCATACGCACTCATACCATTTGGATTTTCTTCACGAATTTGCTTTGTGATTTTTTTATTCAATCCTTTTCGTTCATATTGATTGAAGTAACCATCAAGTTCTGCATACGTGAATGGTTTTGCTCTGCTGTCATCAATGATACCTCCCAGTTCATCAGTAACTCCCATAAGTTTTTCCAAATCAGCATCATATCCATTACCACCCATATGCCGAATTCTTCCAAAACTTTTGTTCAATGATCTGTCCAGAAAGATTGTCCAATTCGTACAGATATTGTTGAACCAAGAAACACCATAAGATATTGCATGTTTTCCAGAGCCTCCAAAGGTTCCATACTCTCCTGTGCTTACCACTAAGTTCATGCCTGGAAATCTTGTATCAACAGGAAAATTCAATTGTAGCGTTTCATTATTACGAAAATATCTGACAGTTGGATCGACACCCATAATTTTTGTTGTCTTTTCAACTAATGCATCTGGTGAGATTTCTTTGAATCTATCAGTTACCACAGATAATGGTTTTTTATCAGCAAATCTTAGATAGACATTCTTATCAGCAGTTGCTTGCTGAATTCTATCAAGCACTTCTTCTTGAGAAAGACCATTCGTGTCATGTTTAATGCCAATTTTGCACTTTCTCAAAAACTCTCCATTCAATGAACGAGGTATGCTGAAATCATCATACGTAATCGTTTCATATCCAGGAATTCCTTCAATTACTGGCTTCTCTGATAGTACTTTGACCATTCTAGCCGTTTTCTTTGGTATTTGTTCCACAATTATAACCATTTTTGTACCTCCTTGCTTTGCAGCAATATTTAGGCAGTCTTTGGAAGCATTGCCGCCCAGAGGAGTTTTCGAAACTCTTTTCTCATTGCGCTAAAATCGGTTTTTACATCGATTCTATGCAGCTAACGGAGCGCGGCAATGCTTGTTCTGACTTTGCCTATTCAGAGAAAGGCTTAAATAGTATAAAGAAAATCATACTCCTGAAAAGGAGGATGTCATTAAAAGAGGAACTTAAGCAGTTTGGATTAACTGAGAACGAGGCTACTATCTATTTAGCACTCTATGAACTCTGCGAAGCTACTGCCACACCTATTAGAAGAAAAGCAGATCTGCATACTTCAAGAGTGTACGAAGCATTAAATTCATTGATCGAAAAAGGAATGGTTTCCTATTATATGAAGAATAATGTGAAACATTTCAAAGCAGAATCTCCTGATGTGATGTTTGATATTCTAGATGCAAAACGAGAACGCTTATTGAAATTAGCTCCAGAAATTAAAATATTGAAAAGTAAAAAGAAATCTGAATATGGTGTTTCTTTGTATGAAGGCTATAAAGCAATCAAGCAATTGTATGATCATATCTTATTTCCCCTCGGGCCAAAAGATGAAATTTTAGTTTTAGGAGCACATAAAGAATCAGAACATTTCCTTGGGAGAACGTTATTCAGGCAATACACTAATAGAAGAGTAGAGAAAAAAGTGAAGATGCGCATGATCTTCAATCATGTCGCAAGAAAAACTGCAAAGTTTTACGCAAATCTCACACACACTGAAGTGAGATTACTTCCTAAAGGTACTGTTGCAGCTACGCCAATGAATATCTACCCAGACAGAGTCAGTGTTCTTATTCTCAAAGAAAAACCTCTTGTGTTCCAACTCGATTGCAAAGAGATCGCTGAATCGTATAAAGCTTATTTTGAATTTTTGTGGTCAGGTTCTGAACCTATGTAATGCTTAGCTTTAAAAAGAAACCTGCTTTATCTCATTCTATTGTTAGTGTCGCATACTCAAAGTGACTTACACACTTTGGTCGCGACGCTAACAAAAAATGCTAGCGTCGCATAACCTGGTTCCGAAGCCCGCAGTGGAGAAAGCGGGATTGCGCAGGAAATTGCGCCGGCCTTGAGAGCCGGTTCCTTCGGGAGTTCCCGGTTCGAATCCGGGCGCTAGCGTTTTTTATTCTAACTTGAGTTTTTATTCAAAGGGATTCGAACCTCCGGTTCGTCCTCAAAGTTCTTCGGACTTTGGAGACCCATCACTAACGTTCTGGGAATCCGGGCACTAGCGTTTATTTTCTTAGACGAACTTAATTCTAAATATTCTATTTCAAAAATACGCTCGAAAAAGAGGCACCGAAAAGTCAATTTTATCGAATTTGGAAAGTTTTATTAGCATCCTCTATTTAGTAGATATTATGGAATTCAAATTATTAAATAAAGATTTTAAAATTCCAGTTCTAGGCCTCGGAACTTGGGGTATTGGTGGTTTCATGGAAACTGATTCAACAAATGATGAAAAATCTATTCAATCTATTAAAGACGCAATTGATTTAGGATATACTCATATTGATACTGCAGAATTATATGGTGCAGGGCATTCTGAAGAATTGATTGGTAAAGCAATTAAGGGATTAGATAGATCTAAATTAATAATTACAAGCAAAGTTTTCAAGACAAATTTACGATATGATGATGTTATTGTTTCCTGTAAAAAAAGTTTAGAACGTTTACAAACTGATTATATTGATATATATTTAATACATGCTCCAAATCCAGATATTCCTTTAAAGGAAACTATGAAAGCATTAGATTTTCTAGTTGAAGAAAAGTTAGTTAAATTTATTGGAGTTAGCAATTTTTCCGTAGAACAAATGAAAGAAGCTCAAAAATATTCTAAAAATAAGATACTTGTTAATCAAATTCCTTTTAACTTATCTGCAAGAAATTATGATTGGAAGGGTAATTGCTCTAACATGGAATCTGAAATAATTCCTTATTGTCAAGAGAATGACATCATAATTATGGCTTTTAGACCGATTGAAAGAGGTTTCCTTTTAGAAACTAAATCTATTCTTGATGACTTGTCAGAAAAATATAATAAAACAAAAGCACAAATTGCAATTAATTGGTTGATTTCCAAAAAAGGTATTATTACAATTCCAAAGTCCTCAAACATCGAACATCTAAAAGAAAATTTGGATGCTGTTGGGTGGAAACTTAGCGAGGAAGACATAGACCTTCTTGATAAAACAAATTTTGGAAGTCCAAATGTATAGTAGTAATATATACTTTCGAATTTATTTCGCTTTATATTTTTTCCAGAACCATTCAAAGTAATTTCTAAAAGAATCAGCTGTTTCTTGACTTATGATTTCAAAAGCGAATGGTTTATCTCCTTGCGGAATTGCAATTAATGTTACATCTTTATAGACCATTACCCAAGAAGGAGAGTCAATATTAAATGGCATTCTTCCTGCTTCACAATATTTGTAACTATTTCTATCCTTAAGAGTTTTATCTGTAACATCAGGATGATATAACATCCTACATTTAATTTTTAGTTTTGCTAGTTTTTGATGGTTCTGTTTCCAAAAAGAATGATGAAAACCAGGTTGTTCAGATGGAAGACCGTATAAAACTACCTCATCTCCCGCTTTTAATTTAAGATATCTATTTTCATAAGCAGTCATTAATCCTTTAAATCCTTCATAGATATTTGCTTCACTTTTTTTAGCTGTTTGTTGTTTTAGAATTAATTGAGGAATCATATCCTGGATTTTATTTCTATTTTGTTTTAGTTCATTTTCTCTTTGGTCAACATAATCCAATAATTTATTTGGTTGATTTGCTTGATAATGCTTGGTTTTTTCTTTTGTAATATAGGAAACAAGCCCTTTCTTAATTAATTTTTCAAGGATTCTATAAATCATAGATTTGGTTATTCCTGATTTGTCAAGTATAGGTCCTATGGTTGAAGAACCTATCTCTAAAAGCGCCAGGTATACTTTTATCTCACCATTAGTCAATCCTGCCTCCTTAAGCGGTGAAATATCCATAATCTTAGAAAAGATTCGAAGTATATAAAATTATCTAATAGGTGTACCTGCAGTGGTGCACTCATTTTAATATATTGTTTGATGGTTACCAACTGTAAAATACTCAATGGATATAAAAAATGACAAATGCGACATATAAATCATTAGTTGAACAAGGAAAAACTCATGTGGAAAATATATCTCAACAGTATAGTCCAAGTGATACTTCCAAAATTCAAGAGTTAAAAGCTTGGAACATTGATATTGCTGTGCATTATTCTGAAATGAGTTTTGAAGAACAACAGTCAATAGTCGGACTTTCGCAAATTACTTCAAGTATACTAGAAAATAATAAAGACATATATTATGCAATTCAGTCTAAATTATTTGACGAACATATGAGAAATAAAAGAAAGCAAAAACAAGAATAGATTATCATAAAAAAGAAAATAAAAAAATTATTTCTTCTTTTTATTCTTGCTTGTTTTCCCAAGTAGTTTGTATGACACAAAGATCACCACAAACAACTCAATCAACAATACTATCGGCTTTAGGAATCGAGATAGTTCTTCGTAATACGAAATTGTTCCTGAGAATAACGCAAACAATCCACCAAACAACAATCCTGTACCAACCCATTCATTGAGAATATGTTTCTCGAAAGGCAATGCTAATCCTATGATAATAGCAATAACAGCAAGTATTGAAATAATAATGAACACATATCCTTTTTGCGTATCATAAACATCCATTGCATCATCATAGTCTCTCTGGCAATAATTACAGTCAGCGTCTTTGACTTTTCCTTCATCATCATATTCACAAATTAAGTATTTAGTTTCACACCCGATGTTATCAATATCATAACATTGTTCTGGAGTTACTCCTTCTCCAAGAGGCATAGGTTTTGCATAATCCCTTTCCCCGCAGAAATCATCATACATAGGTCTTTCATAAAATGCATTTCCTAAACTATGAGCAAAAAACGCATACAATACAGCAACAATCAACACTATCAATATTTTTCTGATATCAAACATTCAAATCACCTCAGGCTCTTCAATTCCATAGAAACAGGCATTAAATTCAGAAGTTTCCAACCATGTGCATTTTCCTTTAATACAACCGCATTTGATGGTCTTAAAACAGTCATATTTTCTCTCCCAAATACAAACTGATGCAACATGTTCTGCTGCACAGATAGAACCTGAACATCCTGTAGCAAAACAATCATCATCTTTAGTGCATTCCATAAAAACAGGAGCTTGAGTTTCATTCAACACGCAGGAACTCGATGCCTTGAATACATCTCTTTTGCAAATATAACCTTCAGGGCAAAGGGGATCATTGCCTGCAATAGTACAAAGCAGTTCTTCTTTTGGAACACAACTCTTCCAGCTCCCAGGTAACAAGCAAGGACTAACAAAAACCTCACATTCTTTTGTTACAGGATTCAATCCCATAGCATATTGTTTTTCACAATCTTGGAGGTCGTGTAATCTAATACCATAGAGAAGAAAGAAGATAAAACTTGTAATGATAAAAGATGCTGCAAAAACAAGAAGAAGAAATAATAACCACCTCCTTTTGTGCGCCTGCCCAGCCATATCTAATACTAACCAATGTTGTTTAAAAAGTTATGTCCTTCTTCATCGGGAATATATTTAAATAAGCTCCACCAAACCTGAGAGTATGGTTGATTTTAAGGCAATACAGGACAAATGGCAGAAAGCATGGGAAGAAAAACAGATCTTCAAAGTAGTCGAAGATCCAAAGAAACCAAAGTACTATGTCCTTGAAATGTATCCGTATCCTAGCGCTTCAGGACTCCATATGGGCCATGCCTTCAATTACACTATTGGAGATATTTTTTCACGAACAAAGCGTATGCAAGGATGTAATGTGCTATATCCTATGGGTTTTGATTCATTAGGTTTGCCTGCTGAAAACGCAGCCATCAAAGCAAAGGCCCATCCTAAACAATTCACTGAGAAAGCTATTGAAAACTATATTAAACAAATGAAAGAACTTGGTCTTGGTTATGATTGGTCAAGAATAGTAGAAACACATAAGCCTAATTATTACAAATGGGATCAATGGATTTTTCTACAAATGTATAAGAAAGGGTTAGCTTACAAAAAAGAAGCTCCTGTCAATTGGTGTCCTAAATGTAATACCGTGTTAGCTAATGAACAAGTACACAACGGAAAATGTTGGCGTCATGAAGATACTGAAGTCGAAGTAAAAAATCTTAGCCAGTGGTTTTTGAAAACAACTGCGTATGCAGAAGAGTTGAATAATTTTGATCAACTTGAACAATGGCCAGAAAACATCAAGAAATTGCAGAAGAACTGGATAGGGAAAAGTTTTGGAACTGAAATTACCTTTATGATCAACGATAAACCTTGGAAGATATTTACTACAAGACCAGATACATTATATGGTGTAACATTTATGGTTGTTGCTGCGCAACATCCTAATTTAATGGATTTAGTTATTGATGAACAGAAAGCAGATGTTGAAGCATTCTTGAAGAAAATACACTCTGTTTCTCAAGAAGACATTGAACAACTAGAAAAAGAAGGTGTCTTCACAGGAAGTTATGCTATCCATCCTTTGACAGGAGATAAAGTACCTGTATATGCAGGTAATTTCGTGCTAGCAGATTATGGTTCAGGCATGGTGATGGCTGTACCAGCACATGATCAAAGAGATTTCGAATTCGCAAAAAAATATGGTATTGATATTAAAGTTGTTATTAATCCAAGCTCTTTTGATCTTGATGCAAAAACTATGAATAGAGCATATACAGATAAAGGAAATTTAGTGAATAGTGCTGAATTCAATGGCACAGGAAATGAAGATGCAAAAGAATCAATAACCAAAGCACTTGAGAAAAAAGGTGTTGGTAAAAAAACTGTACAATTTAGACTTAAGGATTGGTTAATTTCCCGTCAGAGATTCTGGGGAACACCTATTCCTATTATTTACTGTGATAAATGTGGAGAGGTTCCTGTTCCTGATGATCAACTTCCTGTAGAATTACCTGATGATGTTGTTTTCGAAGATAATGAGAATCCCCTGAATAAACACAAGTCATTCTTAGAAACAAAATGTCCAACATGTGGTGGAAATGCAAAACGGGAGACTGACACCATGGATACTTTTGTGAATTCATCATGGTATTACTTACGATACACTGATTCACAAAACAATAAAGCAATTTTTGATCCGAAAAAAGCTGCTTATTGGTGTCCTGTTGATACCTACATTGGAGGAAAAGAACATGCCTGTATGCATCTGATCTATATTAGATTCTACACGAAATTCTTCAGAGATATTGGCTTATTGGCATTCGATGAGCCTGCAGCTACACTCTTCAACCAAGGAATGCTACAAGGCCCCGACGGATTCAAGATGTCAAAATCAAAAGGTAATGTAATACTGCCTGAAGTTATCTCAAAGAAGTACGGCATCGATACTGCACGGTTCTTTTTAGTCTCTATCGCAAGTCCAGACAAAGATATTGCCTGGAGTGATGCAGGCATTGAAGGCAGCATGCGTTTCATCAAAAAAGTATGGCATTATTTCGAGAACTGGAAAGAAGGAATATCATCAAAAAAAGTTATGAGTGCATTGCATAAAACAATCAAAGGAGTGTATGAAGATATTGAAAAGTTCCGGTATAATCTTGCAACTATCAAAATAAGATCATTGTTCGATGCATTTGGCACTGAAGAAAGCAAAGATACTATTGAATCATTTTTGAAACTCTTGCATCCATTCTGTCCACATATTACTGAAGAGCTTTGGGAAAAGATAGGTAATGAACCTTTCATTAGTTTAGCCTCTTGGCCAGAGTATGATAAATCAAAGATTGATTTAGCTGCTGAAGCTGCAGATGCACTTGTGGAAGAAACACTTGCTGATATTGAACGTGTGTTAACATTAGCAAAAGTTGAAGAACCAAAAAAGATCACTTTGTTTGTTGCTGCTGCATGGAAATATGATTGGATCAAGACATTCAAAGAGTCGTTGGAAACAACTTTAGATGTTGGTGAATTAATTAGAAAAAATATGATCACTGATTATGGCAAAGAAATATCGCAGCTTGTTCCGAAATTAGTAAAAGATAGATCTAAGATTCCTGAAATGGTGCTAGGACAGGATACTGAGATAAACGCACTGCATGCTAAAGAATTTGACATAGCTTTCCCTAAAGCAACCATTGAAGTAGTGAAAGCCGAAGATTCACAGGAACCTAAAGCTAAACAAGCAATGCCAGGCAAACCTGCTATTTTAGTTGAATAAAATTTATTTATAACAATAATTTAATGCAGAACCTATTTGTCTCAAATGTTCTCTTTTTATATTTCTAACAGTCGCACTTGCAGCAGACATAGCAATATTAGGCAGCACACCAATATAAATTGCCAAAGCAGTCATCATTTTATTATCCATAAAAAATTGTGTAGCTTCCTTCAAAGATGTTAGCTCTCCCGCAGCCACACTATTATATGCATATCCAACAGAAAAAACTAAACCAAGCGCAAAAAAAGTGGTAATACCAGTGCCTAGTTTTTCTATCCCTTCTCTTCCAACAGAAATTCCTAATTTTCTCATTGCTTGAATACGAGAATCATATTTTTTTCCAAATGCAGGAAGAAAAGAATGAAAAAATCCATTCATTTTTGTTATGTTATCATAAATACTGAAAATACTTTTACCATTTCTTACCTCTTCAACTATTTCATTATCTTTAAATTTTTGAACAGCATCCAAGGTAAGATCTTCCAATTCTTCGCCACTAATAGAAGGATTCCTAGATGCATAGCTTTCTATTCGATCAATATGATCCTTTAAAGTGTCTCCTTTATAAATAGCTGATAATTCATCTTTTTTAACAGAACTATATTTCTTACCAAGCATAGTCCCTCACAACAAAATAAACTATTTATTTTTTTGTATTCTCAAGTACACAATATGTCAATCTGGATAAAAGATCCTATGAAAATCTTTATTAATTCTTATTTCTGGGAATGCATATGTCCTCTTCAGAGAAAAATACAGAGGGCATGAGAGCAGCAATTCTCGGCCCTGTGGTCACCATTATAGGTTCACTGAGCTTAACTCATCCTGAAAGAATTCAGAAAAACAATCTTTCTCCTGAGCAATACTATGGAAGATTTGAAGCTATGAAAATACTTGGAAGTGCTGTGGAGGATATCCACAAAGGAAATCTTGAGAGAGCCGAACAGGAACTTGACCTTTCAGTCAACATGATCTGTGATAATGATTATGGACTTGATGAACTGAATAAAGAGCAGATTGCTCAACAGGCAATGGAACTCAGAGAATATACAAAACAAATACGAGAACATCTTGGATAGCCATAATCTTTTTAAAGCAAATCTAGTTCTTGCAGTGTACGCTCCTGTGGTGCTCACCGAAGCTTGCTGAGGTGAGTTCAAAAACACGGAGTGTTTTTGTAATAGTCCGGCCAAATTTATGCTCCTGTGGTGTAGTCCGGCCAATCATCTCGCCCTCTCGAGGCGAGGACTCGGGTTCAAATCCCGGCGGGAGCATATTTTATTCTAACATTAATAAGTCACGATAGGATTTGAACCCTTCAGGTTCATGCTCAAAGTCTTCGACTTTGGCAGCCATCACTGCGTTCTGGCAATCCCGGCGGGAGCATAATTCTCTCAGAACTTATACAAACTTCCGCATCAACGTATAAACAACAACACCAAGAATAAACACCATTGCCGCAATAATAATGTAGCTCTGCAGATTTTGATGATACATCAAGCTGATATTCTTCTTCTGTATCCCTTTTGTCTCCTTGAGAATATCTGTCTGAGTAGCAAGACCTTCCAGTCTATTATTTTTCGCAACAATAAGTCTCCTGATTTTTTTATCTTCCATGATCTCCAGCGCTCTTTCAAGAGTTGTATCGGGAGGAACACTTTCGATAGGAGTTGTCATGATTTTGTTGACTTTCGTCTTATGAGGATCTATTCCCTGAGCAATAATTTTCTTGATCATATCCCTTTCAGTAATCATCCCTATAGGTTTACCTTCATCAGCAACAACCATGCAGCTAATCTTATTCTCGCTCATTATTCTCGCAACAGAAATAACAGGTTCATCTTTCTGAGCCTGAAGAATATGAGTCGTCATCAGATCTTTTAATGTTTTCATACTTTGTTCATCCCTTATTTCATTTATAAATATTACGTCTAAATTTTACTCATTGGACAGGGAAGACCATTATATTTCATCAAAATACACTACTGCCTTGCGAAGTACTCGATAATCATATTGGATTGTTATAATCTCATATTTCATATCGAATTAAGAAGTGACACGAAGCGCAGTAGTGTATCTCCCAGTAGACATTCATGACCCAAATCATTTTAAAGTAGATTGTCTGATGATATTCTATGATAAGTCATGGCGCTAGGAAACGAAAAGGTTCAATCGCAGAACGTGATCTTATCCATAAGTTTTGGGAAGCAGATTGGGCCGCCGCAAGAGTAGCAGGTTCAGGTAGTGCACAGTATCCTCAGCCAGATATCCTTGCAGGAAATAATATACGAAAAGTTGTGATTGAAGCAAAAGTGACAGCAGATAAAGCCAAGTATTTTCTGAAGCAGGAGATAGAAGATCTGAAGGAATTTGCTGTTTTGTTCGGAGCAGAACCTTGGGTCGCTATCAAATTCAATAAACACGATTGGCTCTTCATCAATCCAGAAGATCTGAAAGAGACTGATAAAGGATATAGCATAAATACTGAAACTGCCGAACGAAGAGGATTGGGATTTGATGAATTACTCAGGGACTAATTATCCCATAATAATTCGAAAATATTAACATAAGCTTTAGAAATATCTGAGCTCGTCATTTTCACCATAAAAAAATCATCATTTACTATGGTTCCTGTTACCACAGTGTCTCCATAGATAAAGAAAGCAGTATTTGAAGCATATTTTGAAGGTATAAACTTAGTATTTGGGAAATATTTTTCAAAGTTTTTCTTTTTTGTAGCTGGCTGAATAATTCTTAATTTTAACTTAGATAAGGCTTCTAAGATTTTTTCTTTGTATTTTAGAGATTCAATTATTTTAAATCCTCCTCCAAACCAATAAATCTCTTTATTTGTGTTTTCTAAATCATGTAGAATTGTTTTTCCACCTTCTATTCCCTTCAATATTTCAACACAAGGATTTTTCTTTGGAGTTTTATAATAAGAAGTTAATGTTGGTAAAATCTTATCTACTTCAATTAGTTTTTCTTCTTGTTTTTTCTTCAATATTTTAGGATTATTTGCTTGAAAATATTTAACTTGTTTTTCAACATAATAATTTACAAACCCTTTATTTATTAGAATATTTAGATTGTCATAAATAGTTCTCCTGTGTATTTTTGTTTCTTTAGCAAGATCTATTGCAGTCATGCTTCCTTTTTTTACTAATTGAAGATATATCTTAGCTTCAGTCTCATTTAATCCTATTTTCTTCAAAGATTCTATCATGATGTGGGAAATCCCACACATATATTTAAATATTGTTGTTTTATTCTGATTGCATGGATTCTAAAGATTACTACGATCTAGGTTACATATTTGATCAATACAGACCAGGGTGTTGTAATAGTGACGATATAAAAATAATGTCAGAAAATCCCGTAGAAACTTATAATAGAATTTTAAAAGAATTTAGAGAAGAACTAGGATTTGAATATAGCCCAGATTTACAAGTTAGTCAACCTTTAGAATTGAAAATAGCTTATCATCGTAATGTAATTATACACATGAATTATATTATTATGAGTCTTCCTTATCTTGATCAAAATGATTACTTAGTTGGTATGTGGGATGTTATCAAAAGACATAAAATTCCAAAATTTAAATCATCAGATTACTCTTCGAGAGATCAAAGACCTGATAAAGTTGAAGATATTAAAAACCAATTCCATACTTTGGATAGGTTATTTGCTTTAATTAAAACAGATCTTAGACAATATACAAGAAAATGGAGATTTTATAGACTGCTATTTAACGATAGACCAATTGTACTTGACACTTTTGAAGACTATGATAATTCTTTTGATATTCCTATTTATTCTTAGTTGTATAATAAATTACTTACTCAATCAGCTTAATATTTGGCTTGAAAAAAATAATGAGCTTATCAATACTTGATTCGTACTGGAAGAAAATCTTCAAATATTAGATTATCTAATACCAGTCTCGTTTCTTCAGTTTCTCTATCGTAAAAAGCAATCTTACAACAATTGAGAATATCTTCATAAACATTTCGCAATATTTCTCCCCTATAAGGTTTTGGAGTTCTTATTACATGTACTCCTTTCAGAGAATCAGGTAAAAGTTGTATTATTTCTTCACCATGAGGATTCATCATCTTAACTTCAGGAGATGCTTTACTATCTCCCCACATTATCTTTGATAACTGTTTAATCCCCATAGGCACATATTCATCAGACATCATTTTAGCATAATCATCTGCACGGAAGATATTATACGCTATGAGCTTTCCATCAGGTGTTTCAACCGGAGAGTGTTTTTCAATTTCCTTACCAGCATATAATCCTTTTGCGAATAGCATCATCGCGGCGTTAGCCCGAAACATAGCAGCATATACTTTCGGAACAGGGTCATCAAGAATGTTTCCCAAAACTTTATTTCCAAGCACCATATCATCAGGAATTATGTTCTACATTTATAGTTAACTATTTTTGACTGATTAATTTCATCTCAGGCTTGAATACAAAACAGTCATCTGCATCGAAGTACCCGCATCTAAAATGCTTCAAAGGAATGCCTGTTCTCTTCGATAACATAATCGCGTAGAACAACGTCTGCACATGAGCGTATTTTTCCTTTGCCGCTTTGGGCTTATAATCCCAAATCCATATCTTATTATCTTCAACGCTCAACGCATCGATATGGCCAGTCAATGAGCCTTCTTCCTCGAAGAGTTCATTAAAGTTTTTCAGTTCATGAGGATCTAACCAAATAGGCACTTCCACCCCTATAGTTGAAGTATCATTCTGCAGCATAAAGCATTGCACATTAGAATGCGCTGTCTTATAATGAGCCCATTCTAATCCATCTTTTGTCATCTGACAGACCTCATGGTTTGGGGCCTTTTTCATCTTGACATCAATATCAAATGTTAAATGAGAACTTCTTGGTCCAGAATGAAATTTATCATCTGGACAGTTCTTGAACATATCATTAAGATAATCTGCTAAGGGAGCAAGTTTCCCTTTGCATAATTGTGCAGTTTTGTCTTCATGCACTCTATAATGGTAGAACCACCCATGCCCTAAAGAAAGATGTTTGATCATCTAGAGAAACAAAAAATGTTAATTTAAAAGAATTGTGGTGATAAAGAAGAGAAAAAAAATATCAATATCTCAACTGTTCTCTTCTACGCTTTTTTTACATATATTTAATGCATTTTGCATATTATTCAAATCATTTGCAACGATATCATCACACATATCAGGGTCTCCACGATAGACTGCTAGATTAATATAACAATCTCTCCAGGCGTATTGAGAATTCCATTCATGTGTTTCACATATTGATGTATCTCCAGTCACACGTACATACAATTGTAAGCACTGATTCTCCTGAACTAATCCATCGCAAAGAGATATATCCTCATACGTCTCGTGAAGCTGCATAAAACAATCATCTGAAAGACGCTGAGCAGGACTGTTCTTTACATATTCAAAAACTTCATTTTTACGTATTGTATCACAAAATGCCGCGTCAACATCATCAATCTGTGTTATGACTTGGCTTGCACAATCAGCTTTGTTAGTCTGATCTGCACAAAGAGATATATCTTTTTCCTGTACAGCTTTCTCAATAAGAGCTTCGTAATCAGCTTGGGATGATTTATACTCTTCTAAATCATCATAAATAAACATACTATTCTCATTAAGTGCTTTAATGCAAATAAGTGGCAATTCTTCTTCACATAATGTCTTAGTTTCACCATTCAACCAATCTACAGATAGAAAATCTCCTTCTTGTTTTTCTAAAGAAGCACTCATACCTTTACCATACTCATCAACATAATTAACATATCCCATAACACTTATTCTGCCAGATTCATAACACTCCCATGGTTGATTAGTGATCCATGTCCAAGCAGCAGTCGCAGAAAGATCACCATCATATTTACCTCTCAAGGCGTTTGGAACTCCTGCATTCCCTGCTACATGCCAATGTGCCCAAATCCAATCATCACCAAGTTCAGCACATTTATCATGTCCCCAATTATTATCAAGAATATCATATCCTCCAACAGGTTCTGTGAGCTCAAACGCAAACAATTTCTCCTTTTCTCTTGCTTCTTCAGGTATTGCAATAGATAAAGGTTTATTATGATCATATATATTAATTTCAATCGTAGACGCAATAGTATCTGTTTTTAAAGTATCTTTGGTAAATTGCGTTTTCTTTACGACAAGAAGTTCCATCACAATCTTCTCAACAAAAGAAGTTTCTTCATTAACCCACGCATGCAGTGAGTACTCAAATGAATCGTTCTCTTTTATTTGATCAAACGAACCTCCATAACCTGATGAAATATCTTGATAACTAAACTTGAACTTGTCAAGATCTGTGCATTCCATAACTTGATACTGTACTCCATCAACATTTTCATCAGATACATGCGCACATAAACCTGTTCTCATAAAGTCAAAGATTTGTTGAAAAGTATCTGTTTTCTTCATTACATCAGCAAAAGGAATGCTACCTTGACTCCACCCCAATCCTGCCTTACTGTACGCATATCCATCAACATAATACAACTGAGTTTCCAACAACTGAGTTTCCATCTTCATTTCTTCTCCCATATCTTCTTCAGTAGGTAGGTGGATATAACCAATATAAGCAAGTTTGGCATTAGCCTTGTCTACAGAAACATCAGATGTTATTCCATAAACATACTGTTCAATCTTATCACGATATTCAGAACTCATATTCACAAGCACATCAGTAGAAAATGAATAAGAATCTAGCTGACTATTCAATTCCAAAACGTCATCAGATATTGGTGTAGATGTACAGCCCAATAAAAGAACACTCACCATCATAATCATTGTAATTATAACTGTGAAAGAAAATCTTCTTTTGTTCATAACGCAGCACCTCGATGAAATCTTATACTTACTGGAACTTTTAGAATTAATTGTTTATAAAAATTCCTATTTCAATCTTATCGCATCTAAATTCCGAGGACATACTGTCTCAATCCTAAACTGTTTATGGATAGAACTTGCTAAGTCTAAGCATCTTGAACTTTCACCGTGGTTCACTATAACTTTTCGAGGCTTAGGATTCAAACGAGCAACAAAATTCATCAACTCTTTTCTATCTGCGTGACCAGTGATCTCAAGCTTGTGGACTTCCAAGTTAATCATCAATATTTCCTGTTTATTACCGTTTCTGAAACCAATCTCTTTCTCTCCATTAAAGATCCTTCTTCCTAATGTACCGGGACCTAAGTATGAAGAGAATACCAGCGAATTCTTTTTTTGTTCTGCTAAACCTTTGAGATATTCAACTGATGCACCACCTACCAACATACCTGATGTTGCAAGAATCACACAAGGTTCTGAACCCTCAATAATCTGTTGTCGCTCTTTAGCACTACCTACTCTCTTGATATTCTCAATCAAAAAAGGATTTTCATCTTTGTGAAAAATTTGCTTACGTAATTGCACATTAAGAAATTCAGGATACGCTGTATGCACTGCAGTAATATCCCACACCATACCATCCACATAAATAGGAATGTCTTTAGGTATATCTCCGTTTCTAATCATATTAGCAAGCAGTACAATCATTTCTTGTGCTCTTCCAGAACCCAACACAGGCATCAACACCTTTCCTTTTCGAGAAATGGTCTCGTGGATGATATTCTTGAGCAGATTGTCTGCCTCGACAGGAGGAGGTTGAACGTTGTCTTTACCTCCATACGTAGCTTCTATCATTAGTGTTTCCAGTCGGGGAAACTTCGTCACTGCAGGATTCAATACCATTGTTCTCGCATATTTGAGATCTCCTGTATAGAGAATGTTATGTAACCCATTACCCACGTGAAGATGTATCATTGCCCCTCCCAAAATATGTCCTGAATTATAAAGCGTAATGCGCACATCAGGAGTTATGTCTGCGACTTCATCATAGTTCAATGTGATAGTCTGCAACACCATCTGCTTCACTTCTTCGGACGTAAACATAGGTTCTTTGCCTTCCGATCTTTGAATTTTCACAATATCGAGCTGTTGCAATGCCATCAGATCTCTCGTCGGAGCAGTACAATAAATAGGCCCTTTATATCCGAACTTGATCAGATAAGGTATTAATGCTGTATGATCGACATGAGCATGGCTCACAATTATTGCATCAATGTCTTGAATTTTGAACTCAGGAGCTTCAAGCAAAGGATAAGCATCATCATCAAATGAACTTACATCCATACCACAATCCATTAAAATCCTTGATTCAGGTGTCTGTAATAAGAGACACGTTCTTCCAACTTGTCTTCCTGAACCAAGATATGATATCCTAATCCATTCCTCTTTCTTCTTGCGCAGCCATCCATTGTAAATACGCTTTCCTGTTTTATGAAGAAAATCTCTCCTTTGATCAGAATGCTCATATAATACTGAACGAATACTGTCAATCAAAGGATTTGGAATAGCAGGCGTTCTTCTTATGGTGGGAACCCACAATGTTTGTTCCTTAATCTGGTAAAGCAGATCTCCTCCTTTTCCTATCGCAATGCCTGGCTTTTCAACTTCGACGATAACAACAGAACGTTCAGGTTCAAAAAGAATCTGGCCGATACCTGCCTCCTCTGAGATAATCTCTTTGATAATTTTCTCTGCCTGATCTGGATGCATCACAATAGAAGGATCCGGACGTAATTCTATTCTCTTCTTGATCATATTCACAATTGATCTGATTAATCCCTTGTCATCAAGAAAAAATTGTTTATCTTTTGTGTAGAGTACAATGTTTGCACCTTCAAATGCAGCATCACTGATAAGCTCAGATGCATTCTCAATGTGACTCTTAATTTCTTTTAATATATCATCGGTCATAGTTTTCAACTCATCGTAAAAAGAAAAGTTTTATTGGATTCCGGTGTTCACCAATTTCTGAACGGTGAACTCAGCGCTAGTTCCGCTGATGACCATAACATCAACACCATTGCCTGATGCAGAGTCTCTCTGCAGTGCAGCATTCAATGCACGCAACGCAAGTTGTGTCCCTTCTTCTGTGGTCATATCTTTTTTGAAGGAATTTTCAAGCACACCATAGGCAAGCATGCTTCCGCTTCCTGAAGAGACAAAATCTTCGATAGCAGTAATAGTACCGTCAGGAAAGATATCAAACAAATGCACACCCTCATTATCATAACCCGCGAATAGGAAGTGAGTTACGCCAACAATCATGGCTGGCTTTCTAATATTCGAGTAGACAAATTGTGCCATAAGATTCGCTGCTTCTTTAACCGTAGTCCGAGCTAATGATCTTAGATCTTTGATTTTGACTTCTGCTGCTAAATATTTAGTTAAGAGTTGAACATCAGAAACAGTGCCTGCTACTGTTGTTGCCATGCGATCGTTTATCTTAATAACTTTCATAATCTTCTTGTCAGCGACAAAATTACCTGTCGTAGCTCTTTTATCAGCTGCTAAAATAACACAATCTTTGCATTTAATACCTACTGTCGTAGTCCCTGTCTTCTTTGCATCAAAATCCTTATTCGCGGTCATTATTGCACCTTAGAATGTCTAAGAATCCCTCTTAATTGATGTAAACTGCCCATTATTTATAAATGTTATGGTTCGAACAACTGAAGTAATACTGCGCTTCGTGTCGCTTTTGCAATCCAATATGAAATCTGCGATTATAACAATTCAATGTAGGTATTGAGTACTTCGCTAGGCAGTATTGCTTTTAGAAGCAAAACATCATGTGGGGTTCAGCCTAGCCTTAGCAGTAGCTTTCAGCGTATGGATATTGCCTGAGCCTATTGCGTGAAAATCAAGTTCAATAGTGAATTCAACTTGTTTAGGGTTTACATCAGCAACACCTTCGCAACTTATCTCCAAATCAAACGTTTCATCTTTAGGAATTGCATCAGAAATAGTATCTCCTATTGCAGCAGGAAGTTCATTATCTATCATTAAACCAGCAATTTTTGTCCTTACTTCTTTTATGCCTCCTCCGTCTTGAACACAGTCCAGAAGAGATTCATCTGTTGTAACTCTTGCAGAGGTGATATTAACATCGGCACCGAATTTATTTTTGAGCTGGATCAATAATGTAGGAATTCCACTTCCATAATTATCGAGATATCCCACCATATAATCTTTACTGCAATCTACATTAGAGCCGAAATTACAGTAATCAGATTTGTAAATATCAAAATTAAAGACTCCGAAATAAGCCAATGCTGAAACACTAACAATGACAACCAGCAATGCCCATCCATACGTAGCTAGGAATTCTATTGATGCTTGAGCTCTTTTATTCACCATATCTCCTCTTTCAGAGTACTAGCGTGTTTCTTTTTTATAAAGTTTACCAAGTCAATACTATTATATAGGTCTATTGTTCTGCTAATCGTTATGTGTGGAATATGTGGTATTGTGGACTTGAAAGGAGGCTCAGTTAAGAAATCTGCAGTGAGAGCTATGTGTAATAGTATGAAGCATCGTGGTCCTGATGGTGAAGGCCAAGAAATCAAAGGAAATGTAGGCTTTGGCCATAGAAGATTAAGTATTATAGATTTGAGCCTGAAAGGTAAACAACCTATGAAGACTGCTGATGGGAGATACTGGATTACGTTCAACGGAGAGATCTACAACTACAAAGAGCTCAAGAAGAAGCTTCCGAAAACCACATTCAAATCTAACTCAGACACTGAAGTTGTGCTGCAATTATACGCAAAATACAAAGAAAAATGCCTAAATTTCCTGCGAGGGATGTTCGCTTTTGCTATCTATGATTTCAAAGAAAAAACATTATTCATAGCAAGGGACCACGCAGGACAAAAACCACTAATCTATACAACATACAATAACCAATTCTGCTTTGCTTCTGAAATTCCTGCTCTTTTGACATTAGACATAAAGAAAAAGATCAATCCAAAAGCATTGCAGCTATTTTTAACTTACAATTATCGCCATGTGCCAGATCCTTATACCATCTTCGAAGGAATACAGAAACTTCCTCCTGCAAGTTATGCATTCATCGACAGAAAAGGAACTATAACCATCAAACAGTACTGGAAACCAAACTTCAAAAAACAGAACATATCACTGAAGAAAAAGATAAAGGAATACCTCCAGTTAACAAAAGCATGCGTCAATCTCACGCAAGTCTCTGATGTTCCTGTAGGAGCATTGCTTTCAGGAGGGGTTGATTCTTCTACCATAGTGCACTTCATGGACAAATCATATCAGCCGAAAACCTACGCTGTCGGATTCAATAAAAAGGATCCTGAGCTTGCAAGAGCAAAAATCGTTTCGAAGAAATACAAAACAAAACATTATGAACATTTGTTCTCCATGCATGATATGCAATCATATGTGCACCTTTTACATACATATGGAGAACCCTTGAATGTCATGCAGTCAGTCTATTTGAACTCGCTCTGTAAGGAGATAAAAAAAGATCTCAAAGTGGTCATAGGAGGCAATGGAGCAGATGAAATCTTCTATGGCTATGATGGCAGCAATAACCTGCTTGTCATCACGAAGCTTTTGCGAATACTAAAAAAAATTCCCCGATGGTTTCTCACGATAATGAAAGCACCATTTCCTAAAAAATTCAAGTTTTTCCTAAGTCTTTCCAAATTACCAATAGGTAAGATCAAAGGACAACTGTATAGAACGTATGGGAAAGCATTAAGGAATAATCTCTATAGCAATAAAGCAAAGAAAGCTCTTGAAGATTTCGATGAAGGCAACATTATTGAGAAATACACAGCACAATGCAACGCAACATCATTCATTGAGCGATCTTACTATGCAGGTTTAATGAGTGAAAATCAACATTCTATCACTATTATTGGCGATCTGGTCGGTATGCATCATAGCATTGAGATACGTTCTCCTTATTTGGATCACCACATGATTGAGTTTGCATCAGAATTACCTGTGCAGTACAAAGTCCCATCAATGACCAATAAAGAAAAGAACAAATACATCATGAAAAAATCCATGCAAGGAAAACTCTCCCAAGAAATCCTCTATGCAAAAAAGATGGGTTTTGGCTATAACATCGATTGGACAGAGTTTCTTAAGAAAGAGTTCAGAAAAAAAGCAGAACACATTCTGTTCAAGAGAAGCTTGCATAAAGAAGGTCTCTTCAATATGGAGTTTATCAGAAAAATATTCGAGAATCACGTGAAAGGAAAGAAGCATAACACACAATTACTATTAGGGTTGATTAGCTTCGAACTTTGGTATGAGATGTTTTTCCTAGGCAAAAAACCTGCTGAGCTAGCAAAAACAATCTGAAAATACATATAAAGCAAAACGTATTGGTGTTATTATGAAGAGAAAAAGAATCAACATATGTTTTTATCAGCTGTTTGCTTATCCTTTATTTAATCGGCAATCTACACTTGATTTCGGAGGAGGAGAATTACAGTATGCTCTTCTTGCGAAAGAACTTGCGAAAGATAAACAGTATGATGTGCATTTTGTGCTTGTAGGAGATACGCTCAAAAAAGAGGTTAGAAATGGTGTTACCTTACATAAAGTTGCAAAAGGTTCTGACAAGTCTTTTCTCTCCAAAGCGCTTGCATTGAAGAAAGCATACGCGCTGGTCAAGGAAATAAACCCTGATATATTAGTCTCAGGACCTGGAGGGATTCCTAGTTTTCCCGCATACAAAGCAGCTCAACAATGCTGTGCAAAAATCATCGGCAGAATAGGAACAGCGACAAGTGTTGATAAATCCTTCATCAGAAGAGCTCCTCTCTCTACAAGATTGTCCTATGAATGGCAAGTTGCCTCTTGTGATAACATCATCGTTCAGCACAAAGAGCAACAGAAGCTGCTCAGGAAAAACTTCAGTGTTGAAGGAACAATCCTGAGGAACATGATAAATTTCCCTGCGAAAAAAAACCGTAAAAGAAAATGGATCCTTTGGGTTGGAAGATTAGTAAAAGTGAAAAGACCCGAACTTTTCATCAGACTAGCAAAAGACTTCCCGGATGAGCAGTTTGTCATGATTGCTCCAGGATACGGTGATGACTACGAAAGACGCATCAGAAAAGAAGCAGTTGCAACACCGAACATTTCATTTATTCCTCACGTCCCTTATCATAAAACAGGAAAATTCTTCGAGGAAGCTAAAGTTTTTGTGAACACATCTGAAAACAAAGAGGGGTTTCCCAATACTTTCATTCAAGCGATGGTTGCCAAAACACCAATACTAAGTTTTGTCTTTAACCCGGAAGAAATGATTACCAGGCATAAGCTTGGATGTGCCGCAAAGGAGAAATACAGCCTGATGAAAAAGCAGCTGAAAGAGCTTTTAAGAAACAAGACAAAATGGAATCTGTATTCAAAGAACATTCACCAATATGGAAAACAGCACTACGATATCAAGCAAGGAATAAAGAAATTCAAGAACATAATAAAAAATACTCTATCTTGTGATTAAGAAAACACCTAGTATAATAGTTGCTAATCCAAACCATTTCACTGTCGGCATGGATTCTCCTAAGAACTTTGTTGCCATAAGCGCTGCCCAAATATAACCTGTTGCTATAATAGGATACAAGACAGAGACATTGCCAAATTTTAGTGCATAAATAAAAATAAGTGCAGACATACCATAGAGAAACATCCCTAAGATGACTTTCCAGTTCAACACCCAGCTAAAAACATTAATCGTGAGGCCACTTGAAGCCATTTTCCAGAGTATTTGTGCAGTAGCTCCCAATAATGCGCAAAAGAGAACTGCAATGATAGCCCATGTTCTGCTGTCCATGATACTTGGGTTATAGCATTATTCTATAAAGTTTTCGTTATGAGAGTCAATGATATATAATGCATCACTGCCCAGCGAAGTACTCTCCATACACATACTTTTGCTCTAATCGGTTTGCATAAAGGAATATGGATACGACACGAAGCGCAGTGATGCATCTTAAAAAAATGTCGCATGTGCTACGCCTCCTTGCGAAGTACTTGATTTGCACAAAGGAGACATATAATCGCGCGTCAACATTGGTCTGCTTATAAGGTACGGAGCGAGGCGTAACATATGTGACAATTTCACAGATGCAATAATGACAACACCACGCTCCGTTCCCATATATAATTTGATGCTCGAAATTGATTTTCACGCATAATCAATCTAAGATTCTATGACTACGCTAGGTGGTGTTGTCATATGAATAATTAAACCTCTTAAATTACAATCACAAACAGTAGAAAAATATATAAATACAACATCGTCGTTTCACTCTTTAATGGAGTTTGAGAGGAGCAGAACAGCAGAGATCTGGGGTAAGAAAATTGGGTATATTATAGGATATCTTGTTTTTACTACAATTCTCCATCTCATTCTAACATGGCTCAATAAACTTCCTGCATATTGGAATTATGGCTATTCACTTATTGGCACAGCCATTATTACACTCATAGGATTAGGTATTAAGAGGTTGCTTAAATGAAACAATTCATGAACGGCATAAGACAGGGGTTTGGTGATTTCGGACACACTATTGCCACCATAGTCAACACCGTACTTTTATTCATTGTCTATATTATAGGAGCAGGCCTTACTTCCATCATTGCAAAAATCTTTGGAAAGAGATTTATGAAAACAAGTCTTCATAAAAAAAGCTATTGGACTGATCTTAACTTAAAAAAAGAAAAGATGGATAACTATTATAGACAATATTAATGAGGTAACACAATGTATATACTTGGCATAGGCTGCTACTACCACGATGCATCGGCAACATTGCTAAAAGATGGTGTTGTTGTCGCAGCAGCAGAGGAAGAACGTTTCACAAGAAAGAAGCATGATGTACGTTTCCCTATCAACGCTATTATGTATTGCCTGAAAAGCCAGAATATTACCGTCGATGATCTCGACTATGTAGGATTCTATGAGAAACCATTTCTAAAATTTGAGAGAGTGTTATATCAGCACCTTGAATACTTTCCTTTGAGTCTTAAAACCTTCTTAAGCAGCATACCTTCATGGATCAATCAAAAACTCCGTGTAATGCGAAGGATCAGAAAAACATTGAAGTACAAAGGAGATGTTCTTTTCATTCAGCATCATATGGCTCATGCAGCAAGTACTTTTTTGGCAAGTCCTTACAAGAAAGCAGCTATTGTTACCGTTGATGGTGTTGGAGAATGGACCACTACGTCGTATGGTGTTGGCGATGGTAACAATATTCATCTAATGAAACATATTGCGTTCCCTCATTCAATAGGATTGCTTTATTCAACGATTACTGCCTACTTAGGCTTTAGTGTCAATAATTCAGAGTATAAAGTGATGGGATTAGCAGCGTATGGTATTATGGACAGAAAGAAAAATCCTTACTACAAGAAACTGCTCAAAGTCATTGATATCAAAGAAGATGGTAGCTTCCGATTTGATTTACGTTACTTTATCTTTCAACACGCAGATAGAATGCCATCAAAAAAACTCTGCAAACTTCTTGGAGGCCCTATCTCAAGCAGAGATAGTGAAATGACACAGCGTCATAAAAATATTTCTGCTGCAGTACAGCTTATCACTGAAGACATTCTTACTAATGTACTGAAACATGTGCATAAAGTAACAAAACTTGACAACATTGTCATTGCAGGTGGTGTTGCGTTGAACAGTGTCTATAACGGAAAAATCCTACGAAATACTCCATTCAAAAATATCTGGATACAACCTAATGCTTCTGATGGCGGAACCAGTATGGGCGTACCATTGTATATTTACAACACTCTTCTTGGGAAAAAGAGAAAATACCATCTGAAGGATGCCTACTTAGGCCCTTCCTTCACCACAAAACAGATTAAAAAATTCCTTGATAGCAATAAGATTAAGTACTCAACATTCAAGAACGACAAGGAATTAGTTCATAAGACTGTTGAACTTGTTTCAGGAGATAATGTGATAGGATGGTTTCAATACGGGATGGAGTGGGGTCCTCGCGCATTAGGAGCAAGAAGCATTCTTGCTAATCCGTGCAATCCTAAAGCAAAAGAATTGCTGAATACCAAAGTAAAACACAGAGAAAAATTCAGGCCTTTCGCACCAGTAGTCTGCGAAGATGACGCACTGAAGTATTTCGATTGCGATCTTCCTGTTCCTGAACCAACTGACTATATGTTGATGGTGTATCCTATTCATAAAAAATGGCATAAAAAAATTCCTTCGGTGACACATGTTGACGGCTCTGGCAGATTGCAGACGATACGAAGAAACCAAAACCATCTTTATTATGACGTTATCAAAACTTTTGGAAAAAAAACAGGCATCCCTATTCTTATCAACACTTCATTCAATATTAGAGGAGAACCTATTGTATGCACTCCTTATGATGCCTATAAGTGTATGATGGGCACAGGCATTGATTATTTGGTGATAGATAAATTCTTGGTCAAACGTGAAGATAATCCTCGTGATATGTGGGACAGCGAGAAATATGCCAAAGATTAAGCGAAAGAAAAAAAAGCATCGTGAACTGCTCAAGAATATTGCAACTTTCCTTATTGCGATGCTCATCTGTTTGATTCTTCTTGAGCTAGTCTCAAGAATAGTCATTAGAGATCATAACTATACAGAGTTTGATCCAGAACTGGGATCAAGACATATTCCTTATGATAGTGCTTGGCATTGCACAAATGAATTCTGCCATAAACATACCATCAATAACGCAGGCTTTCTCGATGATGATTTTTCAGAAGAGAAAGGAGATGAATTCAGAATTTTCATTTTCGGCGATTCTTTTATTGCCGCAGAACAAGTAGCTTCTGAAGATGCGATGCATATGCTATTGGAAAGCACACTGCAAGAAAAGAATGAAAACATTGTTGTTTATAATTTCGGACATTCAGGATTCAGCACTGATCAATATTACTTAAGTCTGAAGAAATATGGAGAACGCTACAAGCCTGATCTTGTGTTGTTTGCAATCTTCACAGCTAATGATCTCCATGGCATGAACATGAAATTTAGTGGCAATATCTGCAAACCATTCTTTGAACTCGAAGGTAACACAGTTAAGCAAGTGGAAAGAACCTGCAGAGCATCAAGTTTCTTTGAAAGCATCAAAAAAGTGCTGAAGCATTCCCGTTTCGTAGAGTTTGTCTTTGAGAAAGGACTGCTGATACGAAACAAGTTCCTAGTTTCACAAGGTGAAGAAGGTGTTCCTACTGCGTATCTTGTGTATGATCCTGACAACGAAGAATATCAGAACAGTTTCAAAGTGCATGATGCTCTTCTCCTCGCTGCAGAGCAATATAGTGAATCCCTAGGAGCCTCATTTGCTGTAGTAACATTACCTTCAAAAGAACAAGTCAATCCTGCTATTTGGGATCAACTTAAGGAAAAATATCCTCCTCTTGCTGAAGAAGGTGTTGATCCAACATATCCTACAAAACGTATTGATCAGTTCTGTAAAGCAGCAGATATTTCCTGCCTTCATCTGCTAGAACCTTTCAAAAGCGAATTTGAAAAAAATGGAAATGATCTCTATTTCTGGCACGATGGCCATTGGAACGAAGAAGGCAACAGGCTTGCAACTGAGCTAATAGATAATTTTTTAAATGAACAATTGCTCATTCCGGATCATGGCAAAGAATAGATCATTGCTCGGTGAGTTTTGGGGTTTTTTGATGGAGCGCAAAGCATGGTGGCTTGCACCAATCATTATTCTATTAGTAATTGTTGGCGCATTGATTATCTTCAGTCAGAGCAGCGCGTTGTCCCCGTTCATCTATGCGCTTTTTTAGAATGGTGAACTATCATGAACATCCTCCTCGTCGTTCCAAGATATCAGTACACAAACAAAGCTAATTTTATCTATTATTTTCCTCTTGGATTAGGATATATTTCTTCGACATTGAAACAAGCAGGCTATAACGTCACTTGCTATAATGCAAATCATTATGATGGAGATATCAAAGATCTTATTACTGAACAGCTCAATAAAAAGAAATTTGACATTGTCTGTACAGGCCATACGACAAGAGGATATACTATAGTTAAAGGAATTATGGAAGCTGCTCGAGAACACAAATCGAAGCCTAAAATAATTATAGGAGGCTCTCTTCCAACAAGCGAACTTGATGTAGTGAAGTATTTGAAACCTGATTATGCAGTACTTGGTGAAGGAGAAACCAGCATTCTCGAACTGCTCGAATGCATCAAGAAAAAGAAAAATCCCAAAAATGTCGCAGGTATTGCTTATCTGAAGAAAGGAAAGCTTTTGATGACCAAACCAAGAGATCTCATCCAGGATCTTGATGCAATACCTCCTCCTGATTTTGAAGGTCTTGAATTCGAGAAAACATTAGGCAAATATTATTCCAATAGCATTGGAGGTTACAACTCATTCGATGAACCTAGAGTGTACCCTATTATTTGCAGCAGAGGATGTCCGTATAATTGCACATTCTGCTATCATTCACTCGGCAGACGCTACAGGACGCGATCAATCAAAGACGTAATGAAAGAATTGAAAAAAAATATTAAGAAATACAAAATCAACACCATCAATTTCCATGATGATTTATTCTCAATCAATATGAAAAGGCTTAAAGAGATATGTATAGAGATTAAAAAACTCAAAAAATCAGTGCCTTGGGATATCAAATGGATCTGTCAGTTAAGCCTTCATACAGTGACTGATGAAATGCTTGATATGCTTCGCGATGCAGGCTGCGATTTAATATGCTATGGATTTGAAAGTTACAGTCAAAAAGTATTGAGGAGTATGAAGAAACCTATAACGCCAAAGATGATTGCTGACTCTGTCAAGAAAGCAAGAAAAGCAAAAATGTCATTGCAAGGAGGGTTTATCTTCGGAGATCGTGCTGAAACAGTGGAAACAGCGAAAGAAACATTAGATTACTGGAAAAAACATTCGAAAGGACAGCTCAGGCTGGGATTTATTGCTCCTTATCCTCGATCAGAAATGTATTTGCATTGCTTAAGAAAAGGCATTATTAAGGATAAGATGAAATATATTGAAGAGGAAGTCTCTCTTGATAATGCGTTTTTCTACAATATGACTGACAACATGACTGATAAAGAATTCAAAAAACTGCGCCACGAAGTAAGAGAGTCTTTTGAGAAGTACAACAAGTTTGTTATTCCTAATTCCATCACGAAAGAGAAAGGAAAGAATGGTCACACCGTCAAGGTTTCCTGCCCTTACTGCAGGAAAAAGAACATCTATAAGAATTATTATATCTCTGATGCATTCCCTGATAATATTTATTTCTCAAATTCAATGTCCTGCAGAAAGTGCAATATGCGCTACAATGTGTGTAGTCCCTTGAGAAAGCTAGCCAATCAATACTTCCCTGTGTTCAAACCATTTTTACGATTGTATACAAATGTTCAGGAATTCTTTTTACGACGGAAGATGCGACATTATCTTGGATAGCCAAGGAATATCTCTTTTACGTTTTTTAAGAAGAACAAGATTAAGATAGTAAAGCATGATTGCCGCGATGAGATTATTGAGAATCTTTGCTATGATTATTCCCCAAACACCGTAGATGAGTACGCCCAAGAAAATAGTGATTGATTGTATAATTGGATAGACGAATTTTATAGAGAGCAGTTCTGTTAATGCTTTTTTTGCTTCAAGATTATTGAGCATCACTACGTTGAAAAGATTAGCAATAAGCATGAATACCAATAGTCTTGCAAAAGGAATGCTTTCCATGTAAGCAGGATAGAGTATTGTGAAAAAAGGCTCGATGACTATCTGCGAGAGAATAATAACTGCTATGGCAGGGATGAAAAAGAGATACCATCTTGATTGTATTTTTTTCATGAAATCTTTCTGACCTATGTTCACTAATTTAGGGAAGAAAAGGCTCTGTGACGATCTAATAATTGTTATCAAGAGATCTGGAAGGATCAATGCAACTGCGTAAATAGCTAATGATTCTACGCCTAAGAACAATGGAAGCATCAGTTTATCAAAGTAGAGGATGATTAATGGCAATACATCAAAAATAGATAACTGGATGCCGTATTTGATAGTGCCTTTCTCAACTTTCTTGTTCTTCTGTGATTTGATTGTGAATATGCTCGCAATCGCGAATGCTATTGTTCTTGCAAGCGCTAATGAAAGAACAATGATGAGAAGATTTCTCGTAAGAAGTAATGAGATGACTATTGCTAATCCTGTGAATACACTAATGAATAATTGTGCACTGTATGCGGTAACGAGTTTTCCTTTAGCTATGAAAAATGACATGAATGTCTCAAATGCATGAAAGAAAGGAAAGAATAATGCCAGAAAGAGGAATATTGTTCCCATTGTGCTATCTTGCTGGAGAAAATGAAAATAAGCGGCAACAACAAGCATGGCAACAGAACCTATTAATGATGCTGTAAGTTTTGCTTTGAGTGCTGTCTTGAATGATCCATCGTTACCTTTTGCCACAGAACGCATAATTGCTGTCTCCATTCTCGGCAGGGAGAAAATTGCTAATGTTCCCACGATGGTGAGCACTAACTGGTATTGGCCGTAAAGTACTTTATCTGAGAATCTCGTGAAAATCACATTAGTGACGAATGAAACGAGTAAATAGGTAAGCGTGAAAAAAGTGACCACAGATCCTCCTTTCATGAAGTAGAGCACATCTAATCCTACCTCTGATTGGATACGTTGGATCAATTGTCCTGTGAATTCTTTGGCTTTGGCAATCATGGATTTCGTTTCGAGAGGTGATTTAAGAATGTTTCCGTGCATAATTAAGTATATTATCACCGATAGGTGGTGAGTAAATGTTTTTAAATTAGCTTTGAATCTTGAATGCTGTGTTTGAGGGTTTGTAGATGGACTTACTGCCAATAAAAGGACATTCGAATTTTGACTTAAGCCTATCGAAGCGCCACGATGGTTATTTTGTGAAAAAAACAGCATTTCGTGATGGTATTGCGCGATTGAAGCAGCAAGCACAAAAGCAGATTGACTTCGATCAGGTGATGCGGAAAAACCTACTAATCAGCAATTTTTTTGAAGCAGCTGCAGTCACCAGTTCGGAAGAGACCGCAGAACAGTATAGTTTTTTTATGAAATTCTATCATGGACAATCAATTTTGAATATTATCGAATCAGAAGATATTTATCAATTAAGGAATATTATTGATAAGCTCTTTATGTTTCTCGATTGGGAGTTCGAGAATGCAAAGCTTGAACCGCTTGACACAAAGAAAATGCTCGATAAGCTTGAAAGTCTTGATGCAAAAATTACTGAGAAGAAATTAAAGCAAACATTGGAAGTCATGAAAAAATACATACAAAAGAATAAGAATATGAAAATGCATATGGGTGTGAGCCATGGTGATTTTACCTTCTCTAATATGATTTTTTCCCACAAAATTGTGCTTATTGATTTTTTGGACTCATTTATTGAAACCCCTCTGCAAGATATCTCTAAATTATTGCAAGAGGTACGGCTTCAATGGACCTTACTGTTAAGCAACGAAAAAACAGATAAAACAAAAATTAATATAGGATATCGTTATTTGCTGAAACAAACAGAAGAGAAACTTAAAGTATTGATGAAGAAATATAGTATTGATAGAAAAACAGTTGAGTTTTTCTATATCATGACGCTATTGAGAATTATTCCTTACACCAAAAACAAACACATTTTTGATCTATTGATGAAAGATATTATAGCATATACGGAGGTATTAAAAAAATGAGCGGAGTCAATCTCATATTGCCTATTGCGGGAAGATCAGCACGATTTCCTGGCATGCGACCAAAATTCATGCTGACACAACCTAACGGAAAATTCATGCTTACTGAATCTATTCGAGGGCTTGATCCTCAATCATTTGATTCAATCGTGATTATTGCATTGCAAGAGCACGAAGACGAGTATCACTTTAAGGAAGGATTGCTCAAAGAGCTCTGTGATGAATATGATTTAGTGAAAGATCGAATCAAATTGGTGTTGTTGAAAGATGAGACAGCAAGCCAGCCTGAAACTGTCTATGAAGGAGTGAAGCAAGCAAAAGTTTCAGGAGGGATCTTGATTAAGGATTGCGATAATTACTTTGAATTGGATCTCGATGGCAAACCGAAGCATAATTTCGTTGCTGTGGTTGATTTGCATGATCTTGATCAAGTAAATGCAGGCAATAAGAGTTATGTGAAAATAGGAGAAAATAAGGCCATTGTGAATATCGTCGAGAAGAAAGTGATAGGCCATCTGTTCTGCTGCGGAGCGTATTATTTTAAGGAAGCAAAAGAGTTTATGTCTTACTTTGAAAAACTGAAAGATCATAAAAGTTTGTATGTGTCTCATATCATCTATCAGATGATCCTTGATAAACATTTGTTCTTCACTGAGACTGCAGCAGGCTATGTGGATTGGGGAACAAAAGAAGATTGGATGAAGTACAGGAAACAATTTGTTACACTCTTTATTGATCTTGATGGTGTTCTCGTTGAGAACTCAGGCGAGCATTTCAAACCGAAATGGGGCACTACTCCTGCTATTGAACAGAATGTGAAATTCCTCAATGAACTGTATGACGAAGGAAAAGCAACTATTATTATTACAACCTGCAGGACTGAGCAGTTTCGTAAAGTTACTGAAGAGCAGCTTAAGAAACACAATATTAAATATCATCAGTTAATCCTTGGACTGCCACACACAAAACGATTCCTCATCAATGATTATTCAACAACGAATGCATATCGATCCGCAGAAGCGGTGAATCTCAAGAGAAATTCGAAAGAACTTAAGGATATGCTTGGCTCGTTGATGAAGTAGCTCACTTCCGAAATATTTTAATAGAGAGCTTTTGTCATAGTCATTATGAAATCCATCGATTATCCCTTCCTTTACAATCTCATAAAGAAGGCAAAAAAAGAGCAACTGAAAGAGAGTTTTTGCCACGAGGAGAAGACACAAGGTGCTCTTCTTGCATCACTTTATGGACTTGTTCCTGAAGGAATCAAAGAAACTGTTTTTAGGCCTTACTTTCTCGGGAAAGCAGCAAAGACAGAACAGGAGCATTATGCATACGCTAATCGATGGGATCACGATTTCTTACTCTATATCCTCGAACATAAGCATCTTTCTTTTGATTTGAAAGCATTCTCTGAAGGAGAACAGAATGAAATCATCCAGTTTCTCAAAAACAGAATCACCTTATCTGTTTTCAATAAATATCCTGCAAAAAAAATGTTTCTGAAAGAGAATAAAAAAATGCAAAAGCAATATAGTGCATTTATGAAGCACATTCAAGGAGAGCGTATTACTTATAAGAAGAAAAAGTATACATTCTCTCGAGCATTGCAACCCCCTATCTTCTATCATGATTATGGTATATCATTGCTACCAAACAAAATTATTCAGAAAATTACTCAAGGAGATGCTATCGACTGTGGAGCTTATATTGGAGAAAGTGCAGTGATTCTTAGTGCTTTTAATCCGAAGAAGATTATAGCTTTTGAACCAGTACCTGCTATCTTTGCTGACCTTAAAAAAACTGTTAGGATGAATGAACTTAAGACGAAATGTGAGTGTTTAGGTGTTGGAAACAAGCAAAAAACGGTTTCTCTTGTTGAGAGAGGTATTGGCAGTTCTGTTAGTGATGAAGGAGACACAACAATAAAGATAACGACAATAGATGCATACGTGAAAAAGCACAAGCTCAAACCTTCATTGATCAAAATGGATATTGAAGGATATGAATTAGAAGCAGTCAAAGGAGCGGAAAAAATTATCAAAAAGCATAAACCAATATTGATTATCTGCATCTACCACACAGGCAAAGATTTCTTTGAAATTATCCCTTTGCTAAAAAAATGGGTTCCAAAGTACAAGTTCAAATTCGCAAACCTCAATCAAGATCATCCAACCGATGGCAGAGTTATTATAGGATATGTATAATTATTCTTTGTATTCTTTATACCACAATCTATGACCGTATTTTTTATAGATTTCCGGGTTTGTGATGAAGTTATTGTAGTATTGTCCTATTTCTTCACATGCACCCATATAGAACCATTCGAGCTTTCTATGAATGTTGAGTCGTTTGACTACTTTCCAGATCCAGGCTCTCAGTGTTCTCATAAAACGATTGCCAAATGATGCTTTCTTATAATAATTCAACACCTTGATATAATCTTTAGTGCCAAACATCTCATACGTCATCAGATGTCGTCCAAGAATACCTCTTACTTTTTTATCTAATGCAATCACTCGTTTGAATAATTCTTTCTCAGGCAATTCATATTTTTTTATGAATGTATTGATCGTAGGACCTTTCATACCATATTTCTGCAGATAGTATGCCTGTACTTGATAGCCTAAATCGCCAGGAAATGAGCTTTGATTGACATGCACAAGATCATACTTGGGGAAAATTGCACAAGGTCTGACACAATTGCCATATTTGAAATTTGCTGTCTTTTCAGTAAGATATTTGCTCTTCCAGAAATATTCTTTAGAAGGATTTACATAGAGCCACATCTTATCTGTTCCTAATCTCGAATAGAAAATCACTGATAATGATCCATGAGAATCAATCTTATGCGGCAATAACTGGAAAGGATCATACTCAAATAATCGATGCTCTTCTGCCCCTTTTCTATCGTAGAAGAACATCATATCAAGCACATTACCTAAAGGTTGTCCTTTATTTGCTAAACCAAAACCAATACTTCCTAATGCAAGCACTTTCTTTTTCTTTTTTAGCTCCTTGAAAATACCATATATTTTCTTGATATCGAAAAACCAGGAATCAGAATGCAAAAACGCACAATAATCTAATTTCTTATTATCAACTAATGCCTTATTGCATTGTTGGATATTCATAGAAGTGCGTAAGCAGATTAATTGGTGGTTAATATTTCCATGCTTATCTTTGAATGGAAGATCTTCTCCTTGAAGATATTTATCGATATTTTTGTAGCGAGCTAATTCTTTTCCTCCCTTTGGATGATTAGAGAGTGCAACTACATAGAAATCCTTGCTGAAAGATTTAATAATATCAGCAAGTATTTTAACTTCATAGAACTTATCATACGTAATGATTCCAAACCCTATTTTCATAAACATCGGTTCAGAAGCTTCTTTTATAAATTTTTGCGCCGTGATATTCATGTCTTCTAAAAAAACACAATATTTATATATTAGTCTTACTTTTCTTACTTTTAGAGGAGATATTTATGGAAATCGGCATTACCAAATTAAGCACAAAAGGACAAATAGTCATACCTAATAACATCAGAAATGATCTTAATCTGGCTGATAATGAGCAGTTTATTGTTATTTCAGAGAATGATGAAGTTATTCTTCGAAGAGTGAAAGATGCTTTACACATCAATAGAAAGCAAAGCAAACATGCAGAAGATTTTATCAGGGCTATGAGGCACGATAAGATATTGCATGAAATGGAGAAAGGAAATGAATTGTCTGCAGATGATGTCTTATGATAAAATCGCTCAAAAAAAAGATTATACATACTGCAAAGGAGAAGGGCATCACACTAAAATTCTCGAATGAGTTCGATAAATTAATGAAGAAAATCAAAGATAATCACACCAAAGAAAGATTGTATAAGCAAATTCTGAAAATCGTTGAGCATCCAGAGATAGGTAAGCCTATGATGTATAGTAGAAAAGGTGAAAGAGAAGTTTATCTTGATTCTTTCAGGCTTTATTATAAGCTTTATTCAGATGAACATATACTAAGATTTGTTGAATTCTCACATAAAAAGAAGCAATAACTTATCTCGTCCTCAGCAATTCAGCAATGAAGCCTAAGAAGAGTATCTGGATGCCGCTTAAGACGAGCAAAACAGGCATCTCTGCAACATTCTGTGCTCCAAAGAACTGATACACGCCAATAATAACACCCAGGATGAAAAAAATAAATCCCGTTGGTATAAATACTTTCAACGGCTTGAAATAGAAACATATCTTGAACGTAAGATTAAGAAATCTTAGGAAATCTGAAGGTTTGATGGTTGATTTACCTTTTCTTTTAAAGTAATGGATAGGAATATATTTTACATTGTAATTATCATCAGTAGTGCAAGATAACGTAATCGTTGTGGTGAAGGAGAATCTGCTTGGGAATAAGTTCCAATATTTTAACGCAATCTCTTTTCTGAATACTCTGAATCCTGAGTTGATATCAGGTATATGATAATCACTAATATAATTTGCAAGCAGTAGTAGGAATAATTTTGCTGGTTTTCTTATGAAAGGCACATTGACTGTTGATCTTTTGCCTATGACCATGTCGTATTTGTCTCTATGCTCAAGCAGTTTGGGCATATCTTTATTTGGATAAGTGCCATCCGTATCAGTGATCATAATCCAATCGTATTTGGCATTCTTGATACCTGTCTTAATTGAAGCACCGTATCCTTTGTTGTGTGGATGCTCGATGGTTTTGATCCCTTTAACTTTATTGAGAATTTCTGTAGTTCTTGGCACACCATCACTTACTGCGATAATCTCATAGGCTATGCCGCTTTTTTTCATCGCTTGAGCTATATCTTTCAACGTAGAAAGAATAATTTCCCTACGCTCTTTGTATATTGGGAGTACAATGCTCACAGGATCATTTCTTGACATGATGGACGGAAACAGAATTATGTTTATAAAGGTATGCTTGGATTATTTATATTACCCTATTAGTGAATTATTTTTACGTTCTGCTCATTCAAAACTAATGTAAGGCATGCCTTGAATACTTTAATCAGAAACTTAACCCTTTTATTGGTTTTATCCAATATATATAATTGTGTCTTTCCAACGATTCTTGACCTTTTCACATAATTTTCTTTTTTGAATTTTTCAATATATTCGTAGGCTTTAGGCCTAGATATTTTGAGCTCTTTGGCCATATCTCCAATTGCAAAATCAAGATCCTGATTTTCTAGCAAATACTCTAAGACTTTGTTACGTATTGTGTTTCCGTAGAGTTCACAGAATATTCCTTCCATATTATCACTCAATCATATTATGCATATCTTTTAATTTTCTCGGATTTAGGCTTATGTGCCAATCATAACCCTTGCCTGTTCTTTTTTTTGTTCTTATTATTATTTTTTCAAAAATAATTTGCTTATATGCCCTATCAAATATTTTTTTATCATGTTTGTTAAGCCATTTTGTTTTTGAGACCAAGAGTTTATTCTCAGGAGTATGTTTTCCTCCTATACATCTCTTACTCAAAAGATACATTAAAACGGCTTTTACTATTTTATTCACTGTAATCACCAGATTACAGTTAGCCAATAGTTAATATATATTAACTAACTGTAAATATTTATTATATTTAAATATTTCTATTATTAAGAATCTAATTTAATTTAAATATCTCACAGGAAGATGTCCAGTGAATTGTGGAAAGATTTACGAAAGTTTTGGAAGAATTTCATTTAGTTTATAAATTAATAAATAGGCTATTTACAGCAAAAGAATTTAAATGAGCTCTTCTTGGTTATGAATATGTGTGGGATAGTAGGTTTCAATTGGGATGATAGAATCTTAGGAGCGAAGATGGTCCATAGTCTGGAACATCGTGGTCCTGATGGTAAAGGACTCTATACTGATAGTCTTTTGACTCTGGGTCATTCTCGGCTCGCCATTATTGACTTAAGCGCTAAAGGCAAGCAGCCTATGCGCAATGTGGAAGGAGATTTGATTATCGCATATAATGGAGAGATCTATAATTTTAAAGAATTACGTGAAGAACTTGAACCAAAATATGGTTTTAAAAGCGATACTGACACCGAAGTGATTCTTGCTGCCTATAAAGCATGGGGTGTTGATTGCCTGCATAAGCTTAATGGTATGTTTGCGCTTTGCATCTACGATGTTTCAAAGAAGAAATTATTTCTTGCCAGAGATAGACTGGGCATTAAGCCATTGTATTATTATCAGGAGAAAGATAAATTTATTTTTTCTTCAGAGATTAAAGCTATTGTTAAAAATGAAGAGATTAAGAGAGAGGTTGATAAGACAGGATTGCAGCAATTCTTTACCTACAAATATACTATTGGCGATAAAACACTGTTCAAAGGAATCAAGAAATTACTGCCAGGACATTATATGCTGTTTGATTTAAAGAAGAAAAAATTACAGACGAAAAAATATTGGGATGTGAAAGATTTTTCTGATAGCAAAGACAATGCAAGAGTGCTTACTGATAAGTTCCGTGCATTAATGAGAGATTCGGTTAAGCTAAGGCTTGTCTCTGATGTTCCTGTTGGCTTCTTTCTCTCAGGGGGAATTGATTCGAGTATTGTGACTGCACTTGCAAAACAATATTATAAAAAAGATAAAAGAGGATTGAAAACTTTTTCTGTAGGATTTGAAACAACGAATGAGTTGCCTTACGCGCGTATTGTCTCTGATCATCTTGAAACTGATCATCAGGAGATCTTAGTAACTGAGAAGGATTTGACATTGCTTAAGAAAATGGTGTATCATATGGATGAACCAATAGGAGATTCTGCTTTTTTGCCAACGTATATTATTAGCAAGTTTGCGAAGAAGAGAGTTACGGTGGTGCAGGCAGGTGAAGGCGCAGATGAATTGCTTGGAGGCTATGATCGGTATAAATTACTGCATTATGGACAGCATCTGAGGAAGTATATTCCTCGATTGCCTATTAATCATGTTGTGTATAGGAAGTTAATGTCATTGAAAGGAAAGACAGAAGCTGAACAGATCAAATCATTGAATCAGGCGTTTAGTGAGGAAGATAGGAAAGCATTAGGGGTTAAAGAATCTGCAGGGAAGATATTGAGCAAATCTTCAATTTTGAAATCTGCGCAGTATGATGATATGAAGAAATTGTTGCCGAATAACTTTTTTATGAAAGCTGACAAGATGAGTGCTGCTCATGCGCTGGAGGAACGAGTGCCATTTCTTGATCATAGGATTGCTGAATTTTCATTCACTATTCCTGATAGATTGAAGATTCATCGCTGGAATCCGAAGTATGTATTGAAGAAAGCTTTTGGTCATTTGCTGCCGAAGGAGATCGTGAAAAGACCAAAGCATGGTTATGAAACACCTATGGATGCCTGGTTTAAAGGGGTGCTGAAAGATAAGCTGCACAATATGCTTAAGGAGAGAACGCATAATCTCTACAGCAGACCATATGCGTATAAATTATTGTATGATTTCCAGAAATCAAAAGGCAGCTATAGACATCAATATTATCCTTCTCAGAAGCTCTGGAGTCTTTTAGTGTTTGAACAATGGCATAGGATATTTATTGATTAGGTGTCTACATTTTGGTAATTTTGTAGTCACCTAAAGTGTTTTTATGAGTAATAGCTTGTTTGCTTCCATCCTCCGCATATTACATTTATGCAGCACATGTTACAAAAAGGTAATAATGAACATCTTCAATTCTCTAAGAATAGCTCGAATAATGCTTGTGGCAGCATTAAATTAGATACTTTTTTATAAAATACGGGTTCTTTCGCAGTATGCAAGCTGGAGAAGTATTCCTCAATATCATAGGTGTGATTGTGTTAATGTTGCCTGTGCTTGTGTTTCATCTCTTGTTCTTCGGCAGATCTAAGAAAACAAGACATCTGTTTATTTCGTTTATTGCATCGCAGTTTATTTTCATTGGCATCGCATTAATCCTTTCATTGATTGGGTTATTTTACGCATGGCTTGTGTTTTTACTCTATATTATTATAGTGGTAGTGTTGCATTTTTTTCTTCGCAAAAGGAAGAACATAGGATCAGCAGAATGGCAATGGAGTGATTTGGTCATGGGAGTTATATTTAGTGTGTTTACGTTTCTCTTTCAGATTATCTATGGTTTTGTATTTGGTCCTGATACCTATTCACGATATCTTACTTGGGGATCGGTGATTGCGTCAACGCATGCATTGCCTTCTGTTATCGTTAATGGATTGATTTATCAGCCGGTGTTTTCTCCTCCTGTAAATTATTTGTATATCAGTTTTCTTTTTTCCTTGTTCCAATCAGTGAATGAACAGCTGTTGTATTGTCTGCCTGTGTTTTTTGCAGGCATGCTTGTGTTTTTATTGATGAGCTGGGCAAGAGAGCAAAAGATTGGATACGCAAAATATATTATTGTGCTTGTTTTAATTAGTAGTGTTTCTTTCCTTGCTGATTTTAAAACGTTAGGCACAGAGATTTATTTAATTACTGCATTTACTGTAGCGTTCTATTTCCTTCAGCAGTATTTAATGAAAAGAGCGATGAGTTCTTTGCTGTTTATGACTCTTGCGTTAGGATTTGCTTCGTTGATTAAGATGAATGGCATGTTTCTTTCTTTATTGTTTTTTTTGGTGTTGTTTGTTGAGTTATTAATCAGAGAGAAGCATAAAGTTAAGCGCTTGTTGAGCATTATTGGATTATTTTTGGTTACGCATGTATTGAGTATTGTTTGGTTTGTTCGCAATACAGTATTATTCCAGAATCCGTTTTATAGGCAACTATATCAATATTTTCCAGGGCCATGGAATGAATATCACCGTATTGCTGCACAAATGTATGAAGAAGGAGTATTAGCCGGAGCTGAACAATTCAAGTTTTCTGTTTCGAAAATAGTATCTATGCATCTTGCTGAGTTTCCTGTATTGCTCATTGTATTACTTGTTGCTTTGTTTGTGTTGTGGAGAGTCGTTATGAGGAAGAAGGTAAAGTCGCATGAATGGATTGCATTGATTTCAACAGGATGTTTATTAGTGTTTATGGTGTTTGGTTATTTGCATTTGCCTCGTGTTATTCCTCGATATCAGTTTCCGTTCTTTGGCGTGTTTGCTTTGATTACGGCGATTGTGTTTTATTTTGTTGTGGAGTTTATGGTGAAGAGGTTTCGTCTTGAGAAGAAAAGCTTTTTTGGATTCTTCCTTTCTTCAGGAAGAAGTAATCTTAATCGTCTGTTGTTTGCTTTAGTCATCATTGGGTTGGTTTTGGTGCTTGTGTTTTCTTCTCAGATAAAGAATGAGCAGGAAAATCCGATTTATGGTTATTTTTCTAGTAGAAATATACAAGATATCACGTATTTTGGAGTGAGTGAACCTTACACAACATGGAAGTTGAATATCCAAGGATATGAAACGAAAGCTAATTTGTATCATGAAGTGTTAGGATTGGATGCACTTGATTTTGATAGTAAAGATGCAGAGTATATTCTTGGATATTTTGATGATCATGATATTGAGTATGTGTTGATGCAGAAGCAGTATCCTTTGTATTTTATTAATCGAGAGATGGCAAAGCCCGTTGGTGTTCTGGAAGAAGCTGGTGTTTTGCAGGTCGAGTTGGAGACGGATGGATTTATCCTTTGGAAGATTAGGAAAGGATAATTTTATTTTTGTCGAATAAAAACGGGATAAACTTTTTGGTTTTCTGGATAACTTTTTGGTATTTTGGGATAAATTTTTAGGTGTTATCCTATTATGACAACAAAATATTAAATAGTATTTGTTAACGCTGTTAGTGTAAGGGGGGTGATTGCAGTGTTGCTGCAAAAGGTATTAGTTGGATTCTTCATTTGCATATTGTTCGTGGTGTTTGCGTTTGCTGATAATCAAACGGATAACAATACCGAGGAGAATATGACATTTGACAATGTTACTGTTGAAGAAAATGTGACGGTGAATGATACGCCTGATCAGAATGTGATAGCTAATGAAACTCCTGATGATCCTCCGCAAGATCCTTTAGCAACAGTTACAACACTTTTGTTGAATAGAGTTGATTTGATTAATGGAGAGTTGTTTAGTTTGGAAGCTTCTTTGTTTGCTGATGATGCTCCTGTCTCTGATGAAGAGATTAGTTTCTATCTTGATTATGATCTTATAGGTTCTGGAATGACTAATGAGGAAGGTATTGCTTCGTATGATTGGGAAGTCGATGCTGGTGCTGGTTCGTTTTTGCTTGAAGCAGAGTACGCTGGCAGTGATGCATTTTACGATTCTTCTGACGCGGAAGCTATTACGGTTGAGGATGAAGCATTGGAACCGCTTGAGGATAGGATTGAGTATATTCCTGATGACAGGCCTGCACTCCCACAGAATGTTGAACGCGTTGAAGACTGTCATGAAGTAGAAAGCATTTCCTATGAAGATGTATATGATACTTGTGAAGAGGTTGTTTGTGATGCGTTGCTTAATGAGAGTTGTGAACAAGATGTTGTTGTTGAATATCAATGTCATATAGGGAGAAGGACTGTAAGACATATTTCGAATCAGTGTACAGTAAATGCGTATCAGGTTGATAATATTCAGGTAAATACAGCAGAGTATAGTTGTTCTTTTAGTGTTGAAGATGAAAATACCGTTATGATTTGTGATAGTATTTATGATGGCAACGGTGATGGTGTTTGCCAATCCGGAGAAACATGTCAGAAGTTTTTCATTAACGGACAGAATGTACAATCTCTTGAGAGAAACTCCGATGACGAATTCCGTGAGTGGGATCCTTCCTTCTTCATGGAGAGAGCTACAACGGAGGTGATAACATGAAATTAGCTATCTACCTCGGATTACTACTTATTTTGATGTCTCCTCTTGTTATTGCAGAATCCTATGAAGAGGAGATAACTGGGAGTTGGACTTGCACTCCTACTATGGGAGGATGGAGTAGAGCGCAAAGTATCAAAGCATATAACTCTTCTTTGAAATACTTAGCAGGAGTTAGCCTATACATAGATTCTTCACAGCTTTCTCCAAATGGAATAACAGCACACATTACTAACGCTAGTTCGGGGAAGCCAGATTATTCTCAAAGCTTTGCGGACATAAGCGTCGATGATGCAAATCTTACAATTAGCGGATGGAATGATTTTAACGTTACAGGGAGTTTTATCGAATTGACTCCTGGAACAACATATACTGTGGCATTCGATAGTTATAGTGGTGCTGAAAGATATCTTTTCTGTCAAGATAGTGGAAACCCTTACAGTAATGGTAATTCACTGTATGTAGCTTATGCAAACAGAGAAACTTCTGGTTCGTGGGTTGATGAGTCAAGTTATGATACCCGTCTGAAATTCCATTGGTATGATGGTTCCGAACCAAGTAGCAATCCTGTCCTTACTAATATTAATTGTACATCCTCAGGAGATAGCGAGAGCCCTTATACAACCCACGACACGACTCCAACCTTTACCTTCACTACTGATGTGAATGCAAATTGCCGCATAGGAAATGTCAATTTCAGCTATTCGAATATGGGAGATGCAAGAAATTGTACAGAAGGACAAGGAGCAAAATCGCACACTTGTACACTGCCTGTCTCAGACGGTTTGTCAACTTCTTCAGCCTATGTATATATTGGCTGTGCGAGCTCAACATCAGGAGAGGAAGGAGATAACGCATCAGTAAGTCTGTTGATGGACATAACAAACCTTGAAGTGAATAACACATTAGCCATACAGTATGGTGTTCAGGCAAGCAGTATTTGGCCGAGCGCGACACTCTATGATAACCAGCAGGTGTATTTGAGGAATGCTCAAGGAACTGAGTTGCTTACAACAGTAGATGTTGTTGCTGCATATGGAAATCAGAGATGGTTATTCCATGCAGGCCATGATGACGATGTATTTGTTGGATTATTCAACATCAGCCCTGCTGTTTATGTCTTTGAGATGTTAAATTGGTCTTTTGCAGAGATCAGGAGCGGTGTTGCAGAGTATATTGATGAGACAAAAAATTAGGAGGTCTACGATGAGTCGAAAGCTGTTTGTGGGTCTCTTGATACTGTTGGTTTTTGTGAGTTTTGTTTATGCAGATGATGAGTATAAACCTTATTTGCATAAGCCTTCGATACCTGAGAGTCCGGAGATTACGTTGTATGGACAGTATAATACACAGTTGTTTCCTGGTGCAGCCACGTATAGTTTTCCTATTGAAATACCCAAGGGTATTAATGGTTTGCAGCCTTCATTAGTATTGTCGTATAATAGTCAAGCGATGAAGTCTAGACCTGGAGTGGTTGGTGCTGGATGGAGTTTGAATAAGGATTATGTTTTCCGTGATGTGAATCATACACCCAGCAATATTTCTGATGATGAATATATTCTTGCATTCCAAGGGAATGCCTATGAGTTAATATATGATAACACAAGCGGTTTTTGGCGTACTGAAGTTGATTATCATTTCAAGATTGAAAATTTATCTTGCAGCAACGATTATGGTATGTATTGGCTGTTAACAAAGAAGAATGGTGTACAGTATCGTTTTGGTTATGAGAAAACAGCTGAGATGACTTCTTCCAGAGGATATGTATCAAGATGGCATCTTGATCAAGTAGAAGATACGTTTGGTAATAGTATGAGTTATAGCTACAGTGAAAACCCTCATTCTGAAGATTCTGGAGCTACATATCTGGATAGTATTACGTATAATGAACACAGTATTAATCTTACTTATGAAGATACCGTGCGTCCTGATCGAAGGAAAGTATATGAGCAAGGAAGTGCTGTAGATGAAAGCAGAAGAGTAGAGGAAATTAGCGTCTATGCTGATGATGATTTAGTGAGAAGATATGCTTTCGAATATGATTTACTCAGTAACTCTATGAGTTCTATGAGTAATATTACTCAGTTCGGAGATGACAATAGCTCAATCTTATTTACCATAGATTTTGATTATGCTAATCCTAGCAACGAATATTACAATGATACTTCTTGGATGCCTTCTATTTCATTTTCAGATGATACTATTCCTGATTATGGCGTTCGTTTAGTTGATGTGAACCGTGACGGGCTTGTTGACATGATTAAGAGAATAACTGGTCACAGTAGTTATGTTTATATTAATACTGGCTCGAATTGGTCTAATGATCCTTCTTGGACATTTCCTGCTTATGTTGCTGATGGGAATGGAGTTGACGAAGGAACACGATTGGCAGATGTCAATAGTGACGGATGGATTGATGTCATTAAAGCAGAAGAAGGCGATACTAAGGTCGTCTATACACACAATGGTAGTGCATGGGCTTCGAATGGTTGGACTTTTCCAGGATATTTTGTAACGAGCTCGGGTGAAGATCAAGGATATAGGCTTGTTGATGTCAATGGTGATGGTTTTATCGACGTACTGAGAGCCAAAGATCAAAGCAGTTATGAATCTTGGGTGAATACAGGATCTGGTTGGTCTTCCGATAGTAATTGGGATGTTCCTGTATATTTTGTGAATACAGATCACTCTGATAGAGGTATTCGCTTTGTTGATGTGAATGGTGATGGTTTAAGTGATTTGTTGAGATCAAGACCAGGAACGAATACTGCCTGGCTAAATACGGGTACAGGATGGTTGCAGTCTGATGTTTGGACTCCTCCTATACCTTTTACTAAAAATGATAATTCTGATGAAGGTGTTCGTTTTGCGGATGTGAATGGCGATGGTCTTACTGACATGCTTCAGGATTTCGCAAACAGTAGTTCTTGGACTGTTAGAGATGCATGGATCAACAACGGCACTGGGTGGGTTGAGCAGAGTGAGTGGGAAGGTCCTGAGCAATTCACCGATGATGGGAAAAATAAAGGAAGACGTCTTGCTGATGTGAATGGTGATGGGTTGCTTGATATTGTTGTTTCTTATCAAGCATACAACAGATATACTTGGGTAAGAAATGACACCTTGCCGTATTTGCTATCTGTTGTGGTGAATGAGTATGGTGGTAAAACATTGATTAATTATACTCCTTCAACAGCGTTTGATCATAGTATTGATAATGTGAGTTATCTTGGGTTTAATGTTTGGGTTGTGCATAATGTAACGGCGAATAATTCGCTGGATAGTGTATTTGATGTTGTTGGTGTGCGTAATTATTCGTATGCATATGGTAAGTATGATTATGATAAGAAAGAATTTAGAGGCTTTGCTGAAACGACGGAACAGAGTAATGATAAAGTGGTGAAGCATTATTTCCATCAGGATAACGCCACGAAAGGAAAGGAGTATAAGACTGAAATATATGATGATGGTGTGTTGTATTCTAAGTCTGAGAGAGAATATACGTATACGTATAATGACTCCATATATAATGTGTCGTTAGTGTCTTCTACCGAATATCAGTATGATGGTTTGGAGAATCCTGTTGTGCGTAATAAATCGTTTGTGTATGATAGTTTTGGGAATCCTATTTCTGTGTATGATCATGGTGATATTGCTGTTGAGGGTGATGAGAGAAATATTACATATATGTATGCTTTGAATATTGATGATTGGATTGTTGACAAAGTTGCTCGAGTTTCAGTATTTGATACCGATAATGAGAAAGTGAAAGAGACATCATACTATTATGATGAATTGGGTCTTACTGGAATTGGTACTACGGGTGCTTTGACAAAAACTGAGCAATGGTTGGATGGAGATAATGTATTGAATTATTTTGATTATGATAGATTTGGTAATGTTATTCGATCAACAGATGCTTTGGGTAATTCAATGAGATATACGTATGATGAATCGCACACATATCCTATCTCGACAGTGAACGCTTTAGGACATGTAACCTTATTTTCTTATGATGTTGGAACAGGTAATTTGTTGTGGAGTGAAAGTAATGGGATACGTACTAACTATGAGTATGATACGTTCGGAAGAGTAAGCAAAGAAATTAAGCCATATGATTCATCATCTTATCCGACGAAACAGTATTACTATGATTTAGATGGGGTTACTCCTGAGAAGATTTCTGTGTCGTTGAAGTCTTCTGGTAATGAGTATACTAATATTTCATATTTTTATGATGGTTTTGGTAATTTGGTGCAGGTGAAATCGCTTGTTGATGATGAGGAGATTGTGAAGAATTTGTATTATGATGCTGAGTTTAGAGCTGTTGCTGAAGATAATCCTTTTTTTACGGATTATTTTGAAAACATGAGTAGTAATGGAAGTTATCAGACGAATTACACGTATGATGTGCTGGATAGAGTTACTTCAGTATTGAATCCTGATGGAAGTTCAAAGACAGTTGAGTTTTCACAATATAATATTACTGATTATGATGAGAATGATCATAAGCATATGTATGTGTTGGATGGTCATGGAAGGATTGTTTCTGTGTTTGAGTATAATGATAATATTGTGAATGAGACGTACGAAACAACGTATGAGTATGATGATAACGATAATTTGGTTGAGATTACGGATACGTTAGGTAATGTGTTTGGATTTACGTATGATGCTTTAAGCAGGAAAACTAATATGTCTGATCCTGATTTGGGCAATTGGAGTTACGAGTATGACAAGAATGGGAATCTTGTTTTACAAATTGATAATATTGACAATGAGATATTATTAAGCTATGATGAACTGAATAGGATTAATGCAAAAAACAGCAGTGATGTAAATATCTCTTTTTATTATGATGAACAATATCTTGGAACGTTGACAAATACGACAGGAAGCAACGGTTTAGCAGATGCGTACACCTACGATGAGCGTTATCGAGTGATGTTGCATAATAAGTTTATGGATGATTTTGTTTTTAACACGAGTTTTGTGTATGATTCACAGAATAGGCTGGTAAGCAGAGAAGGATTCAGTGAGCTTGATTTCATCTATAATCAGCAAGGATTAATGGATGTTATTCCTGATGTGATTGACTCATCTAATTATAATGCGTTTGGTTCGATATTGAACAGAACGTATAATAATGGTTTGATTCAATCGTATGTGTATAATGACTCGAACGGAAGGTTGGTTTCTATTAGTATTCCTGATGTGCAGGGATTGACGTATACGTATGATGCTGTTGGGAATATTTTGAGTATTAATGATACTGTGCAAGATAGAATGAGTGTTATGAGTTATGATGATCTTGATAGGTTGATTAGTGCTACGATTGGAGATGATTCATATCTGTATTCTTATAATGCTATTGGTAATATGATGTCGATTATTAAGAATGATGATGTGAAGCATTTTGTGTATGATGGTGATCAAGCTCATGCGCCTTCTTTGATTATTGAGGATGAAGCTGGAGTGAATGTGCATAACGTTAATAGTCTCGATACCCAGTCTCGCAATAGAACATATGAATTGTGGTTGATCAGTGATAATGAAAGTGAAGCTAATGATGTTGAATTAGCTGTTGATTTTGGCGATGGAAATAGTTTCAGCAACGATAGTTTATCAGTAAATGGCTCTGTTTTAGCATTCATTGAGCATGATTACAATAATGGAGGAGATTATGCTATTAATGTTTCTACGTCATCAAGAGGAGATATTGACGACTGGGAAATCATATCTACTAAGTTTGGCCTACATGCGAATAGTCTAGATATCTTATCGAGGAATGTGTCTAACACGATGTATGAACTTGTGGCTTCCAGTGACATCAATAAAACTATTAGTAATGTGAATTATTCGTGCAGTGAATCATTGGTTGGAGATACTTTAGAGAGTATTAGTTCATTGAGTAGCTTCTATTGGAACATAACCCACAACTATTCATCACCTGGCAGGAAAACATTCTCTTGCACTATTACTTCAGATGACGGAAGCGACGCAATCAGTAAAGAGTTCATCATAAAGTCTCTTGGGGTGGAGGATTATGATATTTTAGTGAAGGATGTAGGTTTATACGTGATCACTTTCAACGCTAAGAACTACTATCATGATTTGTGGACGCAGATCGAAGTTGATGCTGCTGGATCTTCTTTCAGTGAGTATGCTTTGATATCTTATGATGAATCAGTCATGTCGTTTATTGAGGTAAACTACACCTCAGACGGTCAACAGAGCTTTACCATAGAACTTTCCAACGGAAGCGTAATAACCTTGTATAATGATTCGTTCAATATCCAAGGAGCAGTCATCGAGAATTACTATCGAACACAAACTAACACCACCAACCTCTACATGTTCGATGTCTTGAATCAATGGTATGCTGGCGAAATCAACTGGACAGTAAACAATAGCCAAAACAGCTCGATAGTTGGCTTTAACGAATCTGTTATGGTGATTGTGGAGGAGGATTACGGTCAAGGACTGCATATTGTTGATATTAATGCTACAAAGCAATCTTACACTGATAAAGTGAAAGACCAGTTTAATATCAATCCTCTGGAAATCAGCGAGTTAGAAGTAACTGATGTATCTGGCTATGTAGCGACAATCAAGGCAGTTATCTCCAATAATTACGGAAGCTCATTATCATTCAACCTAAACATCACTGGGGGATTGGTGAATCAGTCTGAGACGGAGTTGTTTACTGTCTCAGACAACACCACCATACCAGTAAGCGTAACAGTTCCAGATACTGGCGTCTACAACATTGAGGCTTATGTGAATTCCACCAGCTACACAGACAACGAATCAGTGGAGGTGATAGCATGAAACGAGCTATTACACTCCTAATCATGATGTTGATTATTAGTTTACCAATTGTTTTCGCTGCTGAAATATCTCGAACCTATGACGCGAATGGAAATTTGATAAGGAACTCTGATGAAGATTTTTACAGAGTATATAATTCGTTAAATCAGTTATCAGAGATCAGGAACTACACCAACGACAATCTCATCCAAGAATATACTTACGATCTCACAGAAGAAAGAGTAGCCATCAAAAAAACATATGATAACACTGAATCTCTTATTGAATCAGTCTATTACGTTGATGAAACAGATCTACGAGTGGTTAACAGTTCAGGCACTTATGACACTACATACGTTCATCAGAACGGCGAATTAGTCGCTGAAATAGATGACTCTGGATATAAGAGATTTCATCACAGCGATCATCTTGGCAGTTCATCAGTGGTTTCCGACGAGAGTGGAACAGTTTTGGAAAATACAAGTTATTCGCCTTACGGTGAAGTATTGTCGGGAGGTAGTTCAAGATATGATTATGAAGGAAAGGAGTTAGATGATTATAGTGGATATGATTTCGAATTTAGGACGTATAATCCTGAGCTAGGATTGTTTAATCGACCAGATACCCTTATCCCAAACGTATACGATCCTCAATCACTTAATAGATACATGTTTGAGAGAGGGAATCCATACAAGTATACTGATCCAACAGGACATCTTTGGGGAAGCTTTGTCCAAATTTATGGAGATACTCAATCATCTTCAAATTTAGCTAAAGAGAGCGATCCTAATGTACAACAAAATATGGGTGAAGGAATTTTAGTTGGTGCTGTTGCAAGTGCTACTGCTATGGTTGGTGGAACTCTTATCTATGGTACTGCATGGGCTACTGGTCCTGTAGGTGGACTTGCAATTTCTGTTATTGGGTTAGCTGCTGCAGGTTTGCATACATATGCAAAGAACAAAGAATATTATGAGCTATTAGAAAGATGTGGTGTTGATTGTTTAAGCATTCGTAAAAGTTTATTCAGTTTATTGAGTGGAGTCACTCCTGTACCAGATACCGAACTTTTTGGAATGGATAGTATGTATTCAGATCTATCTGGAGGATTTAATCCAACATCAATAACTACTGGAAGTTTAGGTATAATTGGAATGAACTCAGATGGAACTCCAGTATTTAGGAAAGACAGTTCTGGAAATACACAAACTGATGCAGAATTCTGGGAAGATTATATGAATGGTGGAGGAGGGGGTGGTTCTGGAGGAGGCACTAATCCAGATATTGAAACAATTGATGAAATGAAAGAACGCCATGGACTAACGTAGTGATTCTGTTAAAAAATGGTTGGAAGGAACAAAAAGAGATTAAATAAGAATATAGAAAATTATTTAAATTTGGAAGGTTGTCAAGATTACAATGAATTATAGGGATAAACTTTGGTTAGTTGAGGATTTCACTTTTGGAGTATTATCTGCGTTGTTTAGTCTATACCACATACAATTTTTTTTAGTTATATTATACAAGATATTAAGTAATTTAATATCGTCAGTACCAGCATCTCAAACAAATATTTTCATGATAATATACATTTTAATTAATGCGGCCTTTTATTTTGTTGCTGCTAAATTCTTGAAGAGATCATCCACAAAATCTGGAACTACTACAAATTTTCTGCATATTCTTTTGATAATTTTTGTGATTTACTACATAATTATTGATCTTCCATTGGAGTTAATGGGATTCAAACCATCAGTAAACTTTCTCATATGGCTCTCTATTTTCTTGTTATTAGGAAATATAATTCTTTTGATTGTGTCAATAAAGCTTATGATGAATATAAAAGGACACAATCTCTTTAAACTTATTTCTGAAGTTAGAACAAGATAGATTTCTTCTGATTAGTTATAATTTCAATTATCAGATTTATCTTTAAAATCAGTTAGACTTCTCTGTGTTCCTTTTGACAATTTTTCTGCAAAATGCCTAACAGTATCGTCCATGTTTCCATGTCTTCTAAATTTAACCAAATATTTTTCTTTATCTATTTTTTTAGCATATTTAATTTGAACGAATGCATCGAATGCTTTAATTATCCATTTTTTCTTAGGTATTTGAGATTGTAATTCATGATTCTGAGAAGGCCCTGTAAAATCAACTAGATATTCATGAGCTTTATTTGAATTAACTTCAATTTCTATGGTTTTATTAGTCATTGCATATGTTCTTCGTTGATCATCAGAGGGTATACTTGAGATGTATTCATTCCATAATATGCTCATAATGTATTCAATTGGTGGTTCAGAATCATAGAATTTAATTTTTCCCAGATCTTTTAGAATGTGTTTGAAGTTAACAGATATGCAGTTATCCAGTTTTTTATCTATTTTTTCATCCAAAATATTTCCAAAAACCTTCTTAATACTAAAAAAAGTATTTCTTTCAACATTACGAACAAATTCAACAATAGATAGATTTTTATCGAATTTAATTTTCCCCTCCTTGATTAAACTCCTAATATAGTCTTTTAGCTGGTTGCTACGCACCATATGGATTAAAATTACTATGTCATGATTATCAACGCTACCCTCTTCGCCAGTCCAACCAGTTAAATCATCATCATATTTTTCAATTTGGTTTATATCATCATTCCAGTAATCTTTATTAGTTGGGAGATTCTTTTTTACTTCTGTAATTAACCCGATTAAATCATTCTTAGAAACAATATCTGGAGAAACTATATTTGATGGGGAAATTTTGTTATTTTTTGTTGTTTTTAATTTTTTTCCAATGATTGAGAGATATCCAGATTCATATTTAAGAAGATGTGAGAATGCTATTATTACTCCAACTGTCTGTTGATAGTTATCAACTTCTTTCAATATATTCTCGTAATCATCAGACAATTGTATCCCCCTTAAAATCTTGAAGTTTCCCCTCTCTAAAATTCTCAAATAGAAAATTAACAAACCTTGATAAAAAATTTTGACTGCATTTTGATTGAGGGATTATTATTATTTTACTTGTATCAATAACCCACAAATCTGCTGATGAACCATCAAGATAATCAAGAATTGAAAGATTGATATATGGATTACAATGATAACAAGATAATGTTGAGTGTTTCATTTTAGATAACACATTAATTAATCTCTTGTTATTTGACATATCATGAAAAATCTCTGTATTATAAGTTATCTCAAGAGGCTTAACTTCAAATTCTTCATTTTTTGTTCTTTGTCTATTGGCAAACATCTTGAAATTTGATAGGGCAATTTTTTTATATCCTTGAATAATTGAATCAAAAAATAATGAAAAATTAGAATCTACTCGAAATAATCCTTCTCTTGAAATAAATCCGTTAAGAATATCCACAAAAGATTTATCTTTTTCTTTTTTCAAAGTAAATTCTATCTTGTCTATAAATTGATCTTTATCAATAGCATATTCGAAAGAATCCTCGTAATTTTCTTTAGTATAAATAATTGCTGATTTTTTCAGATTATTCTTCCCATTGTCTGATTTTCTTTCATATGCAACTATTCTATTAGTGATTATTTTACCATTAGTTTTTTGTTGTAATAATTGTATAAGTTCTTTTAAGTCTTTTGAATTTAAAAAAGCTCTTGATGACTCAATATAATAATAAGATAAAAATTGTAAAATAACTGATTTAAAAATATCTAAATTTTCTTTACAAACGATCACACAGAATGAAGGATCAAGTTTGAGAAATAATGCTTTGCCTTCTTTAATTTTCCAGATACCATTCATTTTGTATCTTTTTGTTACAGAAATCTTAAAAACAGATTCATTAATCTCTTCAAAAGTATGGTTGAATTTTTCAGGAGAATATCTTCCGAAAATTTCTTTTAAATCTTTCTTTAAAAATAACCCTGCGCAACTCAATTTATCTGATGAATTGCCATTAATATAACTTGAGATCATTTGAATTGCAGAATCTAAATCTTTGTGTGTATTAAAGAAAAAATAATCATTTTTTGACATTTTGATTTTGAGATTTGACAAATTATAAAGTTTTCTACGTCGAAAACTGGATAAAATCTTACTTTTTATTGATTTCTAATTTATTACCTTTAACGTTTGGTTCAAGCTCATCTCCTTTCTTCCATCCTAGTTGTTCGATGATCTTTTGTGGTATGATTACCCAGTTTTTGTAGTATTTCTTGCCGTTATATTCTGAGTGTTCTTGTTGTAGGAGTTTCATAGAGTGTTTGGGTACCTGATTGTTTATAAGTTTTTTGGTACCTGAAAATATATAGTTTACCATTCATCTTTTTGGGTACCTAAATATTTATATATTTCCTTTGGGTACCCAAATTATGAAAACAAATAGGAGGTATAAAAAAATGAATAGATACAAAGAAGTTGAATTTGACATTCTGGAAGCAATATCCAATGCTCTAGAGAAAGGATTGTATTTTACAGATATTGTAAAAGTGTGTCCTGATGCTGTAAAAGCACATAAGATTTTGAAGAAATTTGTTTCAAGAAACTATCTTACAGAAACAAACAAAGTAAATGGGGCATATTTTTGCATAACGGAAAACAACTTGGAATTGAATATTCGAAGGGTTGTTTGTCCTATCTGCAAAACTATCAGAAGAACCCACAGAGATGATCAAATAGCAATTCATTGCAGTAATCCGGAGTGTATAACTCCAAGTGGAAGGCATAGAACTTTTTGGCTTGTAAACATAGATCATCGAAGGAGAGGTTCACTTCGTAGAATTAATTGTGTAAATTAAAATTAGTATAAAAAATTGCAGCCTATGTACGTTGTGTCTGGTGGGAAGAAATTGCCCGATGTCGGCCTTGTGACAGGTTACAGTTTTTATCTAGGAGGTATGAAAAATGTTTTGTGGAATAGATGTAGCTAAAAATAAATCACAGATTTGCATCTTAAAAGATGATAACAGCATATTGAAGGAATTTGAGATAGAACATACTAAAGAAGGTTTTGATGAATTAGAAAAACATATTATTCCAGATGTAAAAATTGCTATGGAAACAACTGGAAATTACAGTAAAGCAATTTATGATTATTTTAAGAAAAGATACGATGTCACATATGTTGATAACGGACAAATGCACACATTTGTTAAATTACATTTTACTCATATGAAAACTGATAAGATTGATGCGAGACTTATAGCAAAATATCTCTCGTTTGGTCTGAAAAAGGTTAATCCTATCAAAGAAGAAGAATTGAAAGACCTTGGCAGGTTATATGAAAAAACCTGTTATCAACTGGCAAAATACAAACATATGTTTAAGAATCAAATAAATATTATTTTTCCTGAATTAGAAACTAACTTTCATTTGACAAAGGCTAAGGCATTAACAACATTACTAATTAAATATCCAACTCCTGAAGCAATAGCAAAATTATCTGATGATGAATTGGAGAATGCCTTAACTGCGAATTTTAAGAAAACAGGTCATTTGCCAAATAAGGAAAAATTCATGACAAAACTAAAAGAAATTGCAAAAGATAGTATTGGAATAAAGGATTATCCAACAGAATGCTTTGTTCAAACAATAAAAATTCTCAAGTTTTATGAACGAACTATTGAAGAAATAAAAGCTAAAATAAAAGTGGCCATAATGTCATCTCCATATAATGGATTATTGAATGAATTTGGATACGATGATGTAAGTTTAGTTAGTATTGTAGGGGAAGTTGGAGATGTTAGGAGATTCCCTAGCCACAAAAAATTTGTAGCGTACTGTGGATTAAATGTGAGTGAGAAACAATCGGGCAAATCACAATCGAAAAATTGCTTTATAACAAAGAGAGGAAATAAACTTCTAAGACACACATTTTACTTAATGGTACTTCCATATCTCCATTATAGAAAAGATGGACACTTCACTACATTCTTTAACAAACTAAAAGAACGTGGAAAACATCCAAAACAATGTGTTGTTGCTGTTGCAAGAAAATTAGCAATAAAGTGTTATTATGATATGAAAAAATGTCATGAAGACCAAAATTCGTAGACAAAACTTTTCAAAACATATACGATTTACCGTCGAGAAAACGATAAATTTTTATACTTCCTATTTCTTCATACCATTTATGATAATTTGTGCAGAAGGTTCGAGATCATGGTGGCTTTGCACAGCTGTATAGTATTTCGGATGTGTAGGCGAATGTGATGAGACATTCGTATACGTTTGATAATAGGGACGACCAGACAGTTTGATACCAAACGTCTACAATCCACAAGACTTGAATAGATACTCTTTCGAAAATAACAACCCTTACAAGAATGTTGATCCAAATGGACATGATGGAGGTTCTTCAGCTCTATTAGTTGGTATTGCAATAGTGATAATCATTATTATTGTAGTTCCCGTAATTTGGGAATTGGCAGGTAAAGGAAACCCTGTTGATGATATGACTCATACTTCTCAGCAAAGAACATATCAAGAAAAGAAATCAGAAAGCAATCCTGCTAATCAACAAAAACCAATCTCTACAACTCCTGTCTGGAGTGCAGCTAATCCTATTGATGATGTTGAAGAGAAAAAAGATGAAATTTGTGATGGTTGTATAAAAAGAAATTTAGAAGACGGAAAATATATGGTTTATGATCCAGAAAGTGGCGAGACTCCAGCAATACATTATCTTGGTGGCTCTGGATCAGGAGGAGATGTGAATTTCTGGATAAGCTATGCTGGTTTAAACAATGAAGAAGAGTCTACACAAGGTACAACCGATGGTCCAACAGGAGGAGGAGGGGGCGGAGGCTCTGGAGGAGGAGATGATGAAGACGTAAATTGCGTAACACAAACATACGGAAATATACAAGTAACAGTGTGTTGATGATGATAATAACAAAATATAAATACCAAAGGAGATTGATAATACTATGAGTTATTTGAGGTTTTTTAAGAGCAAGGGCATCAAATGGGGAACTCATATAGTTTTTGTGTTATTGTTATTGTTTTTCCTCTTTGATTATATAAGATCTCTTTATTTCCTATTTTCAACGATATCCTCAGATCCTGCAAAATTAATAATATTCAGATTACCTGTTGTGTTGGCAATTATTGTCTTGATTATAATCCAGGTGATTAGAAGATATTTCATGAAGGATTACAGATATGGTTATGCTATTGCTATTTTCTTCGCTATAGCTTTATATGAAATAATACTTCAACTGTTTGGTATTTTCACATATGGTGTTGAGTTTTCCGTAGCCTATGATTATCTGTATAAGAAAGTAGGGTTGGTAATTATAATGTTATTGGTTTTCTTGATAGATAACGTTACTATATCTGTTTCTAAAAAGTAGGCCTGCTTGTTCTGCCCTAATCTCTTTGGTATAAGCGATGTTGATTTCGGTGATGGGAATGATTTTAGTAATGATTCATTAAATGTGAATGGCTCTGTTTTAGCATTCATTGAACATGATTACAATAATGGAGGAGATTATGAAGTTAATGTTTCAAGTAGTTCAAGAGGAGATATTGACGACTGGGAGATCATATCTACTAAATTCGGTCTACGAGCTACTAGTCTTGATGTATTATCGAGGAATGTTTCGAATACAACGTATGAGGTAATTGCTTCTAATGATATCAATGATACCGTAGAGAATGTGAAATACCTCTGCTCTGAAAATCTCGAAGGTAAAAAAGGAGATATTAGCGCATTAAGTGATCTCAATTGGAATCTTACCCATAATTACACAAATCCTGGCGAGAAATCGTTCATATGTAGTATTACTTCAGATGATGGAGCTGATGCTATTCGTAAAGAGTTCACCATACGATCATTAGAGATTGAAGATTATGATATTCTGTCGAGGGAAGTGGGATTGTATGTGTTTAATTTTAATGTCAAGAATTATTATCATGATTTGTGGACTAGGATTGACATAGGCTTTATTGGTAGTTCCTCATCGTTTGGAGAGTATGCTTTAATACCTTATGATGAATCAGTAATGAGTTTTATTGAAGTTAATTATACAAAGGATGGTCCACAAAGCTTTGTTATTGATTTGTCAAATGGCAGCATTATTACGTCGTATACTGATTATTTTAATATCCAAGGTGCTGTGATTGAGAATTACTTTAGAACATCGGATAGTGTGACTAATGTTTATGCGTTTGATGTTTTGAATCAGTGGTATGCTGGCCAAGTTGATTGGAGTGTGACAAACCCTTCAATTAACAACAATACGAACCTTGGTTATAATAAATCAGTGATGGTGTTTATCGAGGAAGATTATTCATCTGAAGGATTGCAGGTAACGAATGTCAGTGCTACTCGACTCTCTTACAAAGATAACGTAAGCGACCAATACGAAATAAGACCTATAGAGATCGGAAGCTTAGAAGTAACTGATGTAACTGGTTACATTGCAACATTAAACGTATTCATTGTAAACAACGACGATTCCACACAGTATTTCAACCTAAACATTACTGGGGGATTAGTTAATCAATCTGAGAGTGAGTTGTTTACTGTCTCAGACAACACCACCATACCAGTCAGCATAACAGTACCTTCATCGGGAGTATACAGAGTATGGGCTAACATCAACACATCCGGCTACACTGACAATCAATCCACGGAGGTGATAGCATGAAAGCCAGACTATTCATCTCCACAATGATTATATTACTGATTATTAGTTTGCCCTTTGTTTTTGCAGCAGAAATATCTAGAACTTATGACGCAAATGGTAACTTGATTCGTAATAGTGATGAGGATTATTATAGGGAGTATAATAGTTTGAATCAACTAAGTGAGATCAGGAATCAGACGAATGATAATATAATCCAAGAATATACGTATCATCCTACAGAAGAACGAGTATTAGTTAAGAAGAAGTATGATAATACTGAAACGTTAACGGAGACTGTGGTTTACTTTGATAAAACAAATGTAAGAGTTGTGAATAGTAGTGGGACTTATGATACAACATATGTTTATCATGAAGGTAGCTTAGTATCAGAAGAATTATCAGGAGTTAAGACTTATCATCATAGTGACCATCTGGGAAGTAGTACTGTCGTGACTGATTCATCAGGAGATGTTATTGAAAATACTAGTTATAGTCCATATGGTGAAGTCCTAACTGGTGGTTCTTCCAGGTATGATTATGAAGGAAAAGAAAGTGATGAATATAGTGGAATTGATTTTGAGTTTAGGACATACGACGCAAGTATTGGGATGTTTAATAAGCCTGATACGTTAATACAAAATGTTTACGACCCACAAAGTCTGAATAGATATATGTTTGAGAGAGGGAACCCGTATAAGTACACAGATCCTACCGGACATTTTGTATGTGGTGGATTCTGCCTAGGATTGATTATAATTGGAACAGCAATTATAAGTGGATATAAGTTAGGAAATGACATCCAAAGATTAGATAATGCATTAGAAGCGTCAGGACAGAGCGCTAATGCAGTAGATTACGCAGTAATTGGAACCTCCGTAGCTTTTTCAGTTGGAGGATTTAAAAACATTCAAGGTTTTGTCGAAGGCCAAGTTGTAGATATTGGAACTAGCACATATTTTGATTGGAGAATATCTCAATTGGAAGGAGAAGATGAAGAAAATGAGGATTGTATTGGTTGTATTAAAAAAGATTTAGGAGGCGGAAAGTATTTGTTATATAATCCTGAAAGTCAAGAAACTCCAACAGTTCAATTTTATGGAAGTACTGGTTCAGGAGGTGGTGATGTAAACTTCTGGATAAACTACGCTAGTCTTAATAACAATGACGATGAATCAGACTCAAGCACAGGAGGTGGTTCTTCTGGTGGAGGAGGTGGAGGTTCTGGAGGCGGAGACGATGAAGGCACAAATTGTGTAACACAAACATATGGAAACATACAAGTAACAGTTTGCTCATGATTTGACTGGTATTGTGAAATGAATAATTATTTATATGAATAAGGTGCTACGATATCTATGAAAATAGACCCTAAAAGGCTATGGTTCACAATAATAACAATAGCAATTTCTATAATTTTATTAATTTTCGCTATTTATCTAAAAAATATGTACTTTTTAGTTATTGTTATAATAACAGTGGGTGTGTGGAAACTTCTAGTCACTTATACAAAAATTGGAGATAAAGGGTATTGATTTCTTTACACTCTAATAAGTTCTCTTAAGGTACGTAAGTAAGGCCTGTGTTCTATCACTATCTCTTCTACTAACGTGTGTAATCGTTGTAAAAAGGAGTGTCCTTCAAGGCCATTATGTCTTTGTGTGAGCTGTTAGATAATATTTATATACTTGAACTACTTGATTAAGATGATGAGAAGTAAACCTGCACTCAAAAAAGATAAATTTGGCAAGATTTATATTTATCTATTAATAACAATAGGGATACTTAATATACTTTCATTATTGTTGTTTCTTATATTTCAGAATAATTTTGTAAATTTATTTTTAATCTTTGCAAGTTTTCTTGAAATTATTCCTTTCTTAGGCTCGATAGGTTTTATTATTTACATCTTCATAAACAAAATGAAAAAAATTCTCCTCTCACTTCCGATTTTCTATTTAGTTGGATTCATCTCCATTAGTATTGTTGGAAGTTTGTCTATTCCTATTGATGGAAATTTTTTGAATATGAATGATATGTTTTCTCCTGGAATTATCATGGGAAACTTATTTTTTTACGCAATTCAGATAGCTTTAGGAATATATTTGTTGAAAAAGAAGGGCCTAGATCTAACTCCAAAAAGAATAAAAAACAAGGGAAAAAAAACATTAGGAATAGTATCTATTGTATTAGGAGTTGTATCATTCATTCCTTTAATTGGATTTTTTATTGGCATAATTGCTGTTATTTTAGGATTGATTTCACTTATTTCAAATAGAAGTAAACTGGGTTTAATAGGATTAATTTTAGGTATTTTGGGTATTTTAACAACTATAGGATTTTATGGCGCAATATTCTATTTTGGATTTGTTCAAGAGGGTGGTATTTTTGATGAACTAAGAGAAGAATCCGTTTCTACATATTATTTACCTGAGGTAATAAATTCTATTGAATCATATAAGATCAGGTATGGGTATTATCCAAAAAAATTAGAAGATATTTCGGAAATGCAAGGAATAGTTTCTTTTTCTGATCCAATACAAGTGAAACTATTTAGAGATATTAATAATACAGATCTAAATTATTACTATGAAAACCATAAAACATACTATTATCTGTTTTCAAGAGGTATTGATGGAATTCCTTTTACAGAAGACGATATTTTTCCGAGCTTAGGAGAAAATCCTGGAAACATAGGATATAGACGTCCTTCAGATCCCCCAAAAGATGATCTTTTTAAATTCAATAGTATGAACAAAGATGAAGACATTCTTCTTGTACGTGTAAATGATGTTGAGATTTATCTATCAGGTATTTTAAGAGATTATGAGAGGATTCAGTATCAAATGCAGGTTCAACAAACATACGAGGAAATTCTTAATCAGACTATAGATAAAGTAGTAATTCTTCAGTATGCTGAAGATAAGGGTTATTCTTCATCAGAAGAGGAAGTTAATAATATGCTTGAAGATATAAAGAAAATGTACGGTCTTGATGAAGAACAACTTGAACTAACGATATCTTACCAGAACATGACTATGAAAGAATACTTAGAAATTATTAGACAAGAAATAATTCTTAACAAAGTTCTTGAAGAAATAGTATTGAAAGAAGTTGCAAGAGAAATTGAAGAGAGTGGAAAAGAATACAGTGAAGAATACTTAGACAGGCTTAACAAAGCAAAATTTAGAGAAGTCATGGATTCTTTAAGAGGGAAGGCAAATATTGAATACATTAATAATCTTCCTCCAGAATATACTGATCATGGAATTTATTCAAACAATATGGCGTCTCAAGAAACAATTGAAGATTGGATTACTAATTATTATCACAATCCAACTCCTGAAAAAGTTAGTGTAAAGATAAGGCAAATGGCAAAACAGGGATTTTTAACAGAAGTATTAGATCATTCTTTCTATCTGGCTTTTTTTGGTGAAATTTTTAAGCAAAATTCTGAGAAGCTAGAAGAATGGTTTTTTGAAGATTTTAAATATTTAACTGATGATGAAAAAACAGTACTGTTATATGGATTATGGTATGCTAATACTCCAGAATCTATCGAAGTCCTTGAAAAAATAAGAGAAGAAGATAATTCTCCTCATAACAAAAATTTTTTTGATTTGTTCCTAACAACAAAACCAGAAGACCCGAGAATAACTAGAATTGATGATATCACAATTCTTGATATTTTGTGGGGAGCGTATTTTGCTTCAGGAGACGAAATTCTTATTCAAAGAATCATTGAAACTCTCCCTTGGACAAATGAAAAACCTCAATTGAATGCTATGAAATTAAGAATAGGATTAGCAGCTAAAAATGATTTGAACTATTATGCAATTGAAGATCCAAAATTAATTGAAATTTATAAAAAAGAGCTTTTGAGTCAATCAGAAGAAGTAAAAATTATTCTGCAAAGAATAATAGAAGATGTTGAAGTGGATTAGTTAGGAAAGGAGAAAGTTGCGTTGACGATACTGATTGTATTTATGGATCTGTATGCGATATTAATAAGGGGAGTTGCACAGAATGTTTGGAAGACTCAGATTGTGTTTACAAGACATATTACTATGAGATAAATCTTAGGTCATATAATCTTAAATACTGTGTGAATGAAAAATGTGTTTATTGTAGAAATGATGATGATTGCGAACCTTTGACAATTCCTGTTTGTGCAAAACCAGAAGGTGTTCCAACAAGTATTTGTGTCGAATGTATGGAAGATGAGGATTGCGAAGATACTTTTTGGTGTTCGGAATACGACGCATGCACTTGCGAACCAGAAGGAAGATGTAAACGATCTTGGGATTAACGACGGTTAAAAAAATAAATTATTTTTGGGGCCGGGCATAGTATTGATTATTATTGGATTAAAATGACTAAAACAACTAAATTCACAAGATTTTTTTGGTTTTATTATATTTGGGTATTTCTTAGTGTATTCATTACTATTCTTAAATATTTGATACTCTTTATTTTTGGAGGAACATTATATTCTTTATTTGGAGGATTCTCTAATTTTGTTGAGTTGACAACATTCATATTAAGTATTGTAGCTTGGAAACATTTCATAAAAAGAAAATATGAAAACATCACATTCGTTATTCCAATTTATATTGTAATATATTCTTGTCTTCTTATATTGTATTCGATAATTGCAATAATCCTTCACGAATTTAATATTTCAGTTCCAGGAATAGATGGGTTGATTGTACTTATATTGACTGCAATCTTCTCACTATTTGAAATTGCTCTATGTTATTATATTTTACACAAATTTTGGAAGAATATCAAAAAAGACTATGTTAGCTTAAAGCATGTTATTCTCAAAATATTAACAGTTTGTGGTTTATTAGCAGTATTTACAGGGTTGATATTCGTATCAACATATTTAGGCTTAGATAGTCTTGGAGTAGGCTTGGAAGCTTTATCATATTTCCTTTTCATAGCAGCATATATATTTTTGATTGCGATAATTGTAAGAACAATCAAGCCAATGGTAAAAAATGGTAAGAAAAAAAAAGATTAATTCAAAGAATATTTGGCATTACTTCCAATATTTAATTATAGCTTTTCTTGTTGATATATACTTGTCTTCAGCATTTAACCACTTTTCAGGATGAATTGCCAGATTATGCAGAGTTTATCCCGTTTTACAGTAAGTTTTATATATGACTTAACACCTCTTTCTGGTGGGGGATGGAGAGAAATTATCTAATCTGGGTTGTTATCCTTATTCTGTGTAGTTCCTTTTCCTTTGCAGCGCCAAATCCTGCAGCCATATTCTGTTCAGAACAAGGAAACGCCTACGAAATACGAACAGACAATCAAGGCAACCAATACGGTATTTGCATTGAGGATGAAACAACACATGATGTCTGGGATTTCTACGAAGATCGCTATATTATAATAGAGAGAGATGAACCTTCACTTGAAAAAACAAAGCAAGTTGACTATGAACCGCTTCAGCTTGCAAAAGATGATGGAAGAACCTATCAACTATTTGGAGACTATCCTACAAACTTTGACTGGAGAGACAATGAAGGAAACTGGATAACCCCTATCAGAGATCAAGGCAACTGCGGTAGTTGCTGGGCATTCGCTGCATTAGGCATCACAGAAGCCAAAGTAGATATCAGCCTCAACAACCCAGACTATAATATAGACCTGTCAGAACAAGACTTAATCTCTTGCAGCGGCGCTGGAAGCTGTGATGGTGGCTATGTAAGCGAAAGTCTTGACTATCTTCACAACACAGGCGTTGTTAAAGAATCCTGCTTCACCTACCTCGCAGAAAACGGAGATTGCAACAACAAATGTGATGACTATCCTAACAATATCCCAACAAAAATTAATTATGCATCCGTCAGCGCAACCGGAGAAGCCATAAAAGAAGCCATTGCAAACACAGGTCCTGTGACAGCAGGCATGGTGGTATGCTATGACAGCTTCAATGGACAAGGCATTTACGAGCATCAAGGAGATGTTTTTTGGGACGATTCCTGCTGGACTATTGAAGGTAACATCTATTATCTAAACAGACACGCAGTCGATATTGTTGGTTACAATGATGAAGAACAATACTGGATTTGTAAAAATAGCTGGGGATCAAACTGGGGAGAAGATGGCTACTTCAGAATCCATTACAATCAGGGAGTGAGTGATTTTAATACCTGGTGGGATGCTGTCATCAACAACGAAGATGGTGATTCACGTGTCTTTTTCCTCGACAGCAGTTATGTTGTTACCGCAACTGATATTGACAACGATGGTATTTTCGACAACGAAGATAACTGTCCTTACACTCCAAACGAAAACCAATTAGATACTGATAATGATGGTGATGGTAATGCTTGTGATGATGACGATGACAACGACAACATCCTTGATGAAGATGACGATTGTCCTGAAGAATGGGGTCTTGCTATATACGATGGTTGTCCTGATATTATTCCTCCTAATATAACTCGAATAGCTTACTCAGGAAGTGGTGTGTACAAAAGCGGAACTGAAGTTCAAGTGGTTGTTGAAGCCAATGATTTAAGCGGCATTGCAGAAGTAACTGCAGAAGGAGAGATTATACCTTTTACAGGAGAACACTGGAGCGGCTTAGTGACCTTCTCAAACCCGCCGCTCAATATCGCTGTAACAGACAACTACAGCAACACTCAATACAATGATTCAGTTACTTATATCATTGATGATACTCTTCCTCTAATTCATTCTTTCACAATCGAACCTGCTATTGCCACAATTGGCCAGATGTTGAATATTTCTATCACTGTTACGGAGGATTATCTAAGTGATGCCTCTCTTTTCATAGGAGATAGAAGTGCAGACTGGATAGACAACACAACCATCTTTGATAATACAACTACTCTTACGTTCACTTATAATGTTACCGGACAAGAGCCTGAAGGAAACACTACATTAATATTCACTATCAATGATAAAGCAGGGAATGAAGCAACAGCAAACGAAAGCTGTATTCTTGACTTTCTCCAACCAGTCATCACTGATGTATATGCTGAAAGAAACTTTGCTGAAACGAATGATATCATTCCTGTTTCTATGAATGTCATAGAAGGTAACATTGCAACAGCAACAGCAAACAACCAAACACTATCTTGTTCTGGAAGTAATACCAACTGGACATGCTCTGGAAATATCACTATCAATATTTCAACAATTACTTTCGAAGTAACTGATATTGTAGATAATACTGCAAGCAACAGCATCACTATTATTCTCGATGATACTTTCCCTGAAGAAACATATCCTTCCATAACATTACCGGATGATTATTTCTATTTTACAGACAATGGCAATAACTTAACTCTCTACGAACCACTCACGAACATCAAAGAAACGCTTGTCAGTGGTGAATTATCAGCATTGCAGGAAGGATCCTTACCAGAAACAATACCTGCTAATCAATCTCTGAAATTTTTTGATGGTTCTGTAATCTTTGGCAGTAATGGAAGCTCAACAGGCACTTTTCTTAAATTTCCTGAAGGAAATTCTTTGTTCAAATACACGCTTGATTTTGTTGATACAAATCCAAACAGCATAAGACATAAACCATTCTTTATGCTCGGTAACAAATATAATTTTTCCCATGTTGCGTCATATGGTCCAAATGAGAGTATTCATCTTATACTTACGGGAGTAAATGTCACTGATACTTTGTGGGAAGGAGAGAGCATGACCTACATGATCGATGATAAAGCTTATGAGGTTTCTGTGCTTGTTATCAATGATGAAAATAATGTTACCTTCTTGATTAATGATCAGGTTAGATCAGGATTAGAAGTGGGCGATACTGCATTTCTTGATAATGGTTTGAGAATTCAAGTAGATGCAATAGAATTAGAAGACATGGGAGAAACAGTGAATTTCACCCTAAGAAAAAACAAAATCACCATTGATGATGATCTTGAACCAAATACTTGTGGCGATATTTATGTTGATGGAACTCCTATTACAGATTCTTGTGTTAATGTAGAATGGCATAGAACTAATGATAATGTTAATTACATCTATGCAATAACCTATGACCTGATAGCAGAACAAGACTATTTTATTCCTCCAGGGCATTCATTAAAAGATTACATCGACGACAAGAAATTGCTAAGTGAGAATATTGATATCCTCTACGAAGGCATGTCAGAACCAGAAACAAGCACAATCTACTTTCCAGCAACAGGACAGCTAAAATATAGATTACATTTCACTAACATAGCAGGAACAACATATAATATTCCTTTACTTGACTTAAGCAAAGGACACTTCTTTGTGGGAGAAGACTCAGAAAACACTTCCGTAGGATTTGATCAACACGATTACCTGGGAAAACACGCATTCATCTGGCATGAAACATCCTCAGGAGGAGCTGGAAATGATGTTACCTTTTATAACGCTATAGGCTTGCATGATTATTTTGTAGTAAGCTCAAATATCCTTCAAAACGTCACTGAAAACACACTAACCTGTGTCATGAGCATGATCTCTCTCGATGAAAACAGCGTTCAATTTGAAGATGTAGGATCCCATCAAATATATGAAGCTTCGTATAATGAAGAAAATGGTCAGGGAACTCTTGTTATTGATGACTATGAATTCATTTTTATAGTTGTAAACAATTCAATAGAAAATCCTTCTATCGCTGTTGATCTCAATGGAAATGGAGAAATTAGCACATCAACAAGTATTCCTCATGGAGAAGGCCATTTACAAGTATCATCAGAAGTTCCTCTTATTGACATCAATGGATTCATGATCCAATTGAACGATGTTCCTCACAATGGCTACGCCCCATACTTTCCTCAAGAAACAGAATGGATACTAACAACAAAAATGCTAAAAGGTGAGAACAAGATTTACAATATTAGGATACAAGATAACGGAGGAAATGTGAGTATCATTCCTTTGAATTTGACTCCTCAAATCCACCATGAAAACACAAACTGGCTATACGCTATGGATCCATATGGATCTATGTGGAAACTTCATAACTATCCTGGATTGCCTAAAGAGCTTATTATTGAAGTGCCGAACAAACAAAAAGAAGCAAAAGTGTATGTCACTTCAGGAGCACCATCATTACCTCTTTCAAATTGCATGGACTTAAATGCATCATTAACTCTGGAAGAAGATCTAGATTGCACAAACACAACAGGAATAATAACTAATACTAATGATATCACCATAGCATGCAACGGCTACAGCATATTCGGTGATGGAGATGGCACAGGCATCGCACTAACTAACGCAGATAATGTCACTATTCATAACTGTCATATTACCGAATTCGAAAAAGGCATTGCTATTGATGGAGGGGAATTCGTTAATGTCTCTTCAACAACGCTTGAAGAAAACATAAGAGGGTTATCAGCATATGGATATAATCATCACATCTCTGATATTAATCTTCTCTCAAATACCGAAGATGGATTTACGTATGATACTAATGAGCCATTCACTTGGCACCTCTCCTCGAGAAATACCGTACAGAACAACAACGTTACTGTTAATGGATCATTGCTATTCACTGAAGATGGTGTCTTAGAGCTAATCAATTCAGCATTGATATTGAATGGCACCTTCATTGATGACAATGCAAATATCACCTCTTTTGAACAAACCACATTCAACATAACAGGGAATGAATCGACAGAACTTGATTTCACCTCTGCTGCTGACGTCAATATTAGTCTTCAGTTTAATGAATCAATAAATGTTACATTGACTGTTGTATCAGAAACACCTTCCTCAGCACCTCAAAGCATGAACTCTTTGAAAGCAGTGAATATTCTCATCGATAGTGAATCGGAAGAAAGCATCTCTTGGGCATTAATCAAATTCTTCTATACTGATGCGGAACTGACTGCGAACAACATTGAAGAGTCTTCATTACGAATCTATTATTTCAACGAAACGTCCAATGAATGGCAATTAGAACCAAATCAAGGTGTTGATACTGCTAACAATTTTGTTTGGGTTAATGTAACTCATCTTAGCCTATTCGGATCATTCGGAAGCGCTCCTGTACCTCCACCACAACCACAAACAGGAAACTCCGGCGGTGGCGGCGGAGGGGGAGGCGGCGGAGGCTGCATACCTCAATGGGAATGCGAAGCATGGTCTGATTGTTCAGAAGAAGGTATTCAAGAAAGAATATGTAAGAACAAACTCAGATGCGGGACTCAAGAAAAAACTGAGACACAAGAATGTATCTATGAACCTCCTAAAAAAAAGGTGAAAATAATAACACAGGAAGAAACAGCATCTGAAGAAGTTGAAACAAGAATACCTCCTGAAGAAGAAACAGAAGGAGGTTTAAGCGCAATTACTGGTGCAGTTGTCAACACCATAGCTAATTCTCTCCTCGGGAAAATCCTTCTTGTCAGTCTGCTCTTTGTTGTAGGAACAAGCGGACTCTATGCAAGAATCAAACTCACAAAAAAACGTCAGAAAAAATTCACATATCGCTAATAACTTTTTGTGATAAATAAGGAGGTCAAATCATGAAATTTTATATTATCCTAGGACTAATACTGCTTATTATTCTAGCAGGCTGTGAGAACACTCAGGAAAGCAAAATGTCTGAAGAAGTAATGCCTGATAAAAATACATCTTCTTCAGAAGAACCTATAACTAAAGATAAGAAAATGCAAATTGATGTCAAAAAACCAGAAAAAAGCATATACGAAGATACTCTTGTTATTCCTTCAGTTCGTTTTGGAACTCAAGAATCGTGGGATTGCATCCAACAAGAAGATAATTATTATGTGACTGGCTGGAAAAACGAAACTTTGTGTATTCAGCCGCTAAATGTCAGAGGATTCTCCAAAGGAAATGACATGCTACATCATTTTTCAATAAAAGCAACATTAACACACGAAAAAGGCAAAAGAAACATTCTTGAATTTGAACACAAAACGTCCCTTAAATATAACATCCTAAATGGATATAGCTATAATGATTACGAATCATATAGTGATTATGAAGTTCAAGCAATTGTCAACAATATGGAACCAGGAAAATATGATCTTTTCTTAGAAATATTTGATCTTGCAGGTAAAAAGAAAGGTACATACGAAGATCAAATCATCATAGCGGATGGATTTTCCTGCAACTCCGATGAAGATTGCCACAGAAGAGGTATTTGCAACGAAGGAACCTGCGTCGAATGCATAGAAGATACTGATTGTTCAGGAAAAATACTTACAGAAGGTTATTTCATAACGGAAAAGCCTCTCAATATATGTTATAACAATCGCTGTGCAGGATGCGGTACAGATGCAGATTGCGACCCAATTATAGCTCCAAAATGTAATATCCCTATGGGAGGATCAGTTCCCTATTGCACTGAATGTGCAGAACAAGATGATTGCCAAGACACTTATTGGTGCAACGAATATAAAGCCTGCTTTTGCATACTAGGTGCGAGATGCGTGCACTCTGACACAGTTGGAGAAATGTCTCTTTATCTCCAAAAAAACAAAAAGAATCTTCCGAGATCAGAATTTGCCAACACTTTAGAATTGCAAAATATCAACGTCGGCATCATGGAAGGTTGGAGATGTATGCTCAACGAAGATAACACATACCAGAAAGGATTTAAAGAATATGTTTGTTTTAAGCCAATAGTAAAAGAATTCAAATGGGACTATTTCTTGAATTCTGATATGGACATGGATATCATCATAAAAAATAATGAAGGAGATATCATTTACTATCTTAAAGATGCTATCAAGCACCCCAGACCATACTTTTTAGCAAATGGTCTTAATGGCTATTTCGTGTATATCCCTGTCAATGAATTAGATGAAGGAATTCTTCATTATGAACTAATAATATATGATCTTATTGGAGAACAGAAAGTTTCTGCAAAAGGTGTTTTTACCGTAGAAAATGGACTTTTTTGTGATTCTGATGAAGATTGCGATTCAAAACACGTATGTGACACAGAAATCTCAACATGTGTTGAATGCCTGACTGATAATGACTGCACAGGTAAAGAGTATTTCTATCCTTTTCTCAAGACAAGATACACTCTGCAATACTGCCAAGATGGTGAATGTGCCGCTTGTAAAGACAATATGGACTGTACAGAAAAACAACCATTCTGTGATCATCCAATAAGAGGATTATCAACAATCTGTGTTGAATGCCTGACGCATCTTGACTGTCAAAAAACATCAGCATGTCTAGAAAACGGTAAATGCAACTGTCATCCAGAAGGAAAATGCGTAAACCCTTCAGAATTCGATGATTCATCATATTAAAAAACATCAGAAACCATAAATTTCATAAATAACAAAATTGTTATAATTATTATAATTAATAAAGGTGTGATTATGGGAACATTATCGGTTTCAGTGCTTGATGATTTGAAAGGAAGAATGATTAATACAGATGAAGTGAATTGGTCTGCTGTCGCAAGAAAAGCGTTTGAAGCAAAGCTTAAAGAAATGGAATTATTCAATAATATAGTTAAAAAAAGTAAATTCACAAAAAAAGATGCTGATGCATTAGCAAAAAAAATAAACAAAAGCATGAATGACACATTCTTGAGTAAGTAAATAATGTTTTAATAACTCATTGCGTATTCAGTTCTCTGTAGGGTTCTGCTTGTTTGTATGCTTCTACCATGTGCTTAATGGAAAGTGATTCTCTTTCCGACTTAATGGGAGCCATAAGACCTGGACTCCAAGGAGAAATAGATCTTTTCTTGCTTTTCTCTATTGCTTTAATAACATCTATATAACACTTCTTGAAATTAGCCACTTCAATAATACTATCCGTGATCGATCCAATCCCTATGAACTCCTCAAGCTGAAGATAATCATTTATTGAACTTTCAATAGACTTATATCTTATTTTCTCATTAAAATACTTACCATACGCATAATACGAAGCAAGATCCCACATAAACAACTTTGCATCTTCTTTATCACTCAATTGCTTTGCTTTATGCTTACAAAAACCATTTCCAAAGATACCTAACGCGCCGGCAATGGCAAAAGGAATAAATGGTTCTCCTATCAAAGCCGAAGCAACTCCTGTAGGAAGTCCTAAAATAGATACTAAACTAGACATTCTTCCTCTCTCATTTTGTAGCCAATGTTCTGCATGAACGCCATAACTTTTTGGGTCAGGCAAAGAAAAATCTTTCCAGGTGATTAACTCATCAACATACGAAAAGAAACCATGGTGATAAACTAGAGCGCGTTCCACCTCTTTTTCTGAAATACCTTTCCTCCCTTTTTCCCTTATCAGCATAAGTTCTTCATAGGCATCATTGCCATAACTCACTAAACTTTCAAGCTTTGCTGCTGCCTCCTCTAATTCCATAACGTTAAGAATACACGCTATCTTATAAATTTTTCACCAAAAACTATTTAAAGCGTTCTTGAACCTGTCGTGCTATGAAGCTCTTACTCACAGGCGGATGTGGATACTTAGGCAGTGCATTAGTGGATTTCCTCCTTAAAAACACCACCTATGAAATCATCATCCTCGATAATCTCTACAAAGGCAGAACTGAGAATATTGCTCAATTCCTGATAGATCATCCTAAGAGAGTTACCTTCTATAAAAAAGACATTAGGGAATACGATTTCATCGAGAACCTTATGAAAGAGACAACATTCGATATAGTCATCCATACCGCAGCTATTGTTGATGCTTTCAACACCAATGCTCCAGACAAAGAAATTCTCTGTGATGAAGTCATCCATCAAGCCAGTGTAAAACTCTGCGAACTTGCAAAAAAACATGGCGTCAAAAGATTCTTGCACACTTCAACAGTGAGCTTATACAGCAGTGGAGATAATCTCACAGAAGATGCGCCAAAAGAGCCAATCTCGAACTACGGCAAATCAAAATACAAAGCAGAAACAAAAATAATGAAGATGAACAATGATACTTTCCAGATCACAAGCCTTAGACCAGCTACCATCTTTGGGTTTTCTACAGGATTCCGCTACGAAACGGTTTTGAACTTATTCATGATGAATGCTTTTTGCAAGGTAAAGCTTCCTGTATTCGATCAGGCACTCATAAAAAACAAAACCTACTTAGACATCAATGATATCTGCAGGGCATTCAAGTTCTGTATTGACCATCCTGAAAAAACAGCAGGAGAGTGCTTCAACATCGTCTCCTTCAGCGATAACCTAACAAACTATCTCGAACTCCTCAAAAAACATTTCCCTGATGTAGAAATTGAAATCATCAAAACACATAACATTTCTCAAAAACCTTACACCATCTCAGGAGAGAAATTCTACAAGGCAGGATTCAAACCCAAACATGACTTAGAAGGACAAATCAAGAAAGTAAAGCAATACCTAACACAGCAATACGAGATAAATAATAAACTGCTCAAATAGCGTCAAGAAATACTTTCGCAATACGATCTATATCTTTCATCTTCAATGACGGATAATTGGGCAGATTAATAATTTCTGAAGCGATTTTCGCACTATGAGGACATTTCTTTAATTTCTTATAGGCAGGCAATCCTGATGTGTGGTAATCTAACGTCGTGCCTGCCTCAATGCCTTTTGCCTTCATACGCTCCCTAACAATATCGCGGTTTTTCACACGAATAGGAAAATGAGAATACGTCGAATGCTTATCAAATGGCACAAGAAAAAAACTCTTGCCGCATCGCTTATCTTTTTCCAATAAAGCATGATATCGTCGAGCATAACGCATTCTCTTCTTGTTAATTTCTTTATATTTTTTCAACTGCGCTACTCCTACTCGCGTCTGAAACTTAGAAAACAACTCGAAATGATCTTTCGGCAGCATAATCTTGCTATAATTATGACGTTTGATGCGCTTCAACAAACCAAAACGAGCATTAGCATAATCAAGCAATCCATAAATAATTCTATTGAAGACAAAATAATAAGCAAAAAACGTAATAAAACGTCTAATCGTTGTAACACATGAAGGTTTTCTATAGGCCTTATTTCTATAAGCAAGCACTTTTTCATAGATGTTCTTATCATCGGTAGCTAAAATGCCACCTTGCAATGTTGTGATGTGCTTATTAAATCCTGTACTGAATAACGCCGCATCTCCGTCGTGACCTATTTTTGGATCCAGAGCAAGAGCAACATCCTCTAAGATAATAATATCTTTTGCCATATTCCTCTTTATCTTCTTCACATCAACGGTAAAGCCAAAAAGATGGGTAGGCACAATCACTTTCGTATTCTTCGTTATGGCTTTCTTGAAATGCTCCCAATGCGCATTATAATCTTCAAGAGATACATCAACCACTTTCAGCGTATGATTTGCCTTGATGGCAGCATTCGGCATCACCATACAAGTATAATCAGGCATCACCACCTCTTTTTTCTTCGAAGGCAATGCTTTAAGCAAGGCATAAAGCACATCTCTGCCATAAGGGAAATGTAATGCATAGGTATAGCCAAATGCTTTTGCAAACAACCTCTCATAGTGCTTAGCAGATCCTGTAAAAAATGAGAGCGCTGCAGCTAGGTCTCTGATATCAAAATAAGGCTTATTCCTCGATAGCATAGACATTGATATATATGAGAAATTAATAAAAGTATCGTTAATTAATCACACAAGCCCAGGAACACCTTCTCTATTTCCCTGCTCACCTTCTCCCAAGAATGCATCTTAACTGCTATCTCCCTTCCTTTTTTCCCTAAAGTATGTACTTTCTTCTCGTTCTTCAATAAAGATATTATTCCTTTCACAATAGCTTTATGATTTCTTTCAGGAACATAGATTGCAGCATCCCTGCAGATATCTTTATTGACGCTATTCTGTGTGGTAATCGTAGCTAACGCGCAAGAGATAAAATTATACAATTTTCCATTGCCTTCTCCTGTCTTAATAATCTTTGGGCTAACACCAATATCGCATGCTTTTACAATGTTCGGCAATACATCATAATCAACCTTTCCTAAAAACAGCACTTTATCGCCAAGCCCTTTCCTCTCTAACTCCCTTTCATACTGTTTCTCATCAGGATATCCAATCATCACAAAGAAACAATCTTTCTTTTTCAAAATCTCAGGAATAGCTTTCATCATATACTTAAATCCTTGTGTCTCAGTAAACAATCCTACAAACAACACTATTTTTTTATTCACAGGAATATTGAATTGTTTCCTCAGATGCTCTTTTTCCTTTTTATTTTTTACAGGAGAGAATTTATTGATATCGACACCGTCGCGTATCCAATGAATCCTACGCTTAGCAACACCATGTTTCTTTTGGAGTTCTTTTGCGTTCAATGCAGAACTGGTGATAATCTGATGAGGGACACGATTCAACGCTCTCTCAAATAAATCAAGAAGCTTGATAAAAAGATTATTTTTTTTAAGGTTTTTCCCCATAGCTACTTCAGCAGACATGCTTCCTTCTGCATCAAACGTGACTTTCGCGCCAAGTAATCTGGGAATAATGGTGCAGAAAACTCCTTCATGCATAAAACCATGCACAACATCATAATTATGCCGCAAATACAACTGCAATGTCTTGAATGCCAAGAACATATCCCAAAACGGTTTTCTCCAGCTGAATCCTACTTTATAGCGCTTGCCTCCCAGCCAAGGAATACGATATATTTTAATTCCTTTTAATGATCTTCCTAGATGATAACTGACAACATCAACATGATGGCCAAATTTTTGTAAATGCTCCACTTCTTCACGAACACGCATAGGTGTTCCTCGATCATCGAAAAATGGCACGGGAGCTACGACCAGAATCTTCAATTTCTTTTTTTTCGCAGCAAGAGTCATCCTATTCGCCTTTATAGAAGCTGGTGACAGCATCAATGACTTTGTTAACCTCCTCGTCAGTCATATCAGGAAACACAGGAAGCAAAGCAATTTTCTTCCACACTTTTTCAGCAACAGGACAATCTGCTTTGAGATGCCTGAATACTTTATGCTTATACAGTGGCTTATAATGTACTGTTGAAGAAATCCCTTTTGCTTTAAGATAATTAATCAGTTCATCACGATTATCAACTTGAATCATATAATTATGGTATGATGAGGTTGCATAACTTTTTACGACGGGTGTTTTAATCTCTTTGATCTTCTTGAATGCTTTATTATATCGCTGCACTACTGACTTTCTTTTTTCGTTCATATCATCAAGTCTTTCGAGCTGCGCTAATCCTATGGCTGCATGAATATCTGATAATTGAAATTTATAGCCAAGATCAGTCACTTCATAATCCCAAGAATACATATCTTTTGTTGCACGTTCTGAAGTATCTTTGTTGATGCCCGTCCAGCGAAGCACTTTTGCTCTTTGTGCATAATGATGATTATCAGTAATGATGCATCCGCCATCTCCCATGGCAAGATTTTTCACCGCCTGAAATGAAAAGCAAGCCATATCGGAAAATGTTCCTAGCGGTTTTCCTTTATAGTAGCTGCCTGATGCATGAGCGCAATCCTCTATAATAAATAATTTGTATTTGTCTGCGAGTTCCATTAATGCATCCATATCACAGGCATGGCCTCCGTAATGGACAGGAAGAATCACTTTTGTTTTTGCAGTAATTTTTCTTTTCACATCTTCAGGATCGATGTTTAGTGTATCAGGCTCAACATCAGCAAACACAATTTTTAATCCATGATATTCTGCGAAATACGGTGTTGAGATAAAACTTAAAGGGGTGGTGATAACCTCAGAATCAGGAGGTAATTCGAGAATTTGGCCTGCTAAATGCAACGCTGAGGTGCAGGAATTCAATGCCACACAATGCTTTGCGCCAAGCCTTTTAGCAAATTTTTCCTCAAATTCAGCCACTCTTGGACCAGAACCCCACCAACCGGATTGCAGTGTATCTAGGATATACTTCGCTTCTTTATCCGAATAAGATGGTCTAAATACAGGTATGGGCATGTTTCCTCACCAATTAGGGGAGAAGATTCATACTATGCTTATAAATGTTTATGTTTTTTTTATAAGGAAACGCCAGTAATATTTTTAAACAACTCTGGTGCTCTCTCGCTATGTTATTCAATTCAATCCATTTCCTGCTTTTCTTTGTTGTAGTGGTGTTTATTTATTTCCTCACACCGCATAGGTTCAGATGGATCTTATTGTTACTCGCATCGTACTATTTCTACATGAGCTGGAAGGCAGAATATGCAGTATTGATTATGATCTCAACCATCATAGATTACTTTGCAGCATTGCATATGAGCAGAACAAAGAAAAAAACAACACGAAAAGGATTATTGTTATTGAGCCTTTGCGTCAATCTTGGATTACTATTTGCATTCAAGTATTTTAATTTCTTCAGTGAATCAGCAAGAGTATTCCTGCAATCGTTTGGCATGCAGTTTTCACCATTGATGCTCAATGTACTATTACCTGTAGGTATTTCCTTTTATACATTCCAAACACTAGGCTACACTATTGATGTCTATAATAAAAAGATTAAGCCAGAAAAACATTTTGGCGTTTTCGCAGTCTATGTATCTTTCTTTCCACAGCTTGTAGCAGGCCCTATTGAGCGAGCAAAAAATCTTATGCCTCAATTCTACAAGAAACACAAATTCAACTACATGAGAATCACAAACGGATTGAAGTTAATGCTTTGGGGATTCTTCAAGAAAGTGGTGATAGCAGATAGATTAGCACTGGTTGTCAATACGGTGTATGCTGATCCGTATGGCTATTCAGGAATTCCCTTGATCGTAGCAACGGTGTTCTTTGCATTTCAGATCTATTGTGACTTCTCAGGATACTCTGATATTGCCATAGGTGCTGCACAAGTCATGGGCTATAATCTCATGGATAACTTCAAACGGCCATACTTTGCAAAAACAATCTCAGAATTCTGGAAACGTTGGCATATTAGCTTATCGACGTGGTTCAGAGATTATCTCTATATTCCTCTCGGAGGCAATAGAGTGAAAGTTCCCCGATGGTATTTCAATCTCTTCATCACCTTCGTCATAAGCGGTTTATGGCATGGCGCTAATTGGACTTTTCTCGCATGGGGTGCAATACACGGCATATATCTTATCATTTCAATCATTACAAAAAAATGGAGAGCTTATCTTCATAGCATTACAGGCCTAACAAAAATTCCCTGGATGCATAATATGCTAAAGCGAGCAATTATTTTTGCATTAGTCTGCATTGGATGGATTTTTTTCAGAGCAGACACCATAGCAGAAGGATGGTATGTATTGACACATCTCTTTTCAGGACTCACACTTGATTTCACAGGATTAAATATAGGATTAGGATGGGAAGGATTGATTATCGCGTTTGCTTCGATCATCTTTTTAGAATTTGTTCATACGATTCAAGAGCATAGAAGTATACGTCAAATGCTCGTCACAAAACCTTTATGCTTAGATGGGTGGTATACTATGTGTTGATAGGAGGAATACTCTTCTTCGGAGTATTCGGAGGACAACAATTCATATACTTCCAGTTTTAGGTGAAACTTATGAAAGATGAGAAAAAATTCATAACAAGATCGATTATCTTCGTCATTCCTATTCTTATAGTGATAGGATTTGCGTTTAGCATATTATACGCAGCAGGAGAATTTAGTGATACAACAACTATTGTTGAACGCCAGATGGCTGAAGAAGATGTGGTGTATGGATTGGCCTATAGTGGAGAAAAACCATACAAACTGCAATCAATACTCATAAGAAAGCCAAAGCTTATCACATTAGGAACATCAAGGATGTTATCTTTTAGCAGCGTTTTTTTCAACAATGATTTCTATAATGGAGGACGCGCAGTTGGAAGACTCCATGATTTTAGAGTGTTTCTTTCAGCAATACCTCGAACAGCTCAGCCAGAAACTATTCTGCTTGGGCTCGATCATAATTTCTTCAGCGATAAAACACCTGTCGTTAATGCTGAAGAAATCAGAAAAGAATATACGGCACAGCCAAATAGCTTTGTGCTCTTCAATAATTTAAGAACAATCTACGCAGATTGGTTCAAGGGAAAATACTCAATAAAACAAATATTCAAGCACGATCCTAATACCATAGGAATGACAGCAATAACAAAAGGGGATGGGTTCAGAAATGATGGCACGTATGTGTATAATTATTTTATCACCAACGGTGGTTTAGATAATCCTGAGTATTGGGATTATCAATTCAAAGAAACACTTGCACGAGTAGAGCAAGGAAGAGATGGTTTCGAACATGGAGGTATTTCCAGAGATGCATTGAAAGAGTTAATGCTTTTCTTACGAGATTGTTCTGAAAGAAATATTGAAGTGATTGGCGTTATGCCTCCTTTCACGCACACAGTCTATGAAAAGATGGCTGAAAACAGGGAAAACTTCGACTATGTGTTTACATTATATCCTGCAATGAAAGCAATCTTTGATGAATATGACTATGCATTGTATGATTTCTCCGATCTTGCCTGGACGGGAGCTTCTGATGCTGAAGCTATCGATGGATTTCATGGCTCAGAAAAAGCGTATTTGCGGATGACACTGATTATGGCTGATGATCTAGAAGCATATGTTGATAAAGCAAAGCTTAAGAATCTTCTTGAAAGAACTAAAGGCTCATTGTATGTCTCTGATCTTCCAGAATGATCATTTCTTTTTTCCGACCATCATATACAAAGGCGCAAATGATTTCAGAAAGGGAATGCTTGAAAGAAACACATTGAAATCAATAATAAATGATCCTAACGCATTAGATAATTCTTTTGGTTGTACATGCTGCATAATCCAATCAAGCACATTAATCGGAATAAAGAATGAACCGATAAAACCAGAGAACTTCATGCCATTTCTCTCAAGAGCATCTTTCATTTCCTGCATGCTGTAGTGCTTTGCTTCATAATACTTCTTTCTCTTGCCATACATCTTTGGCTTCATGAACATATTTCTCAACATTTTGATATATCCCCATTTATTGCGCATGGAGAACGAAATATATCCATTCTTTTTGAGCACTCTACTGATTTCAGCTAATGCCTTATCAAGGTCGATAGCCTCAAACGAACCTAAACAAATAACCGCATCAAAAGAGTTCTTCTTGAAAGTCATATTATAGCCATCCATAACAAGAAAACTGATATTCCTTGCTCTTTTGTTTCTTTTGGCTGCTTCTTTAATCATGCCTTTTGCATAATCAATACCAACCACTTTCTTTGCTTTCTTCGCAATATTGCTTGTGAATCTCCCTATGCCACAACCCCAGTCGAGAATAGTCTTTCCTTTGAGAGGAATTTGGCTGAAAATAATATCATCATTAAGCCTTTCATAATAGGTTTTCTTTAATCCTTTAAACCAGAGCGTATCATATTCCTCTGCAATTTCATCATACCACTTGCGCATACCCTCTTTATGTTTGGCAATAGACTTCATAAAAAGGAAAAAAAGAGAAACCTCATTTAAATGTATCGATTCCTAATTTTTCCAGAAAGGTACATAATGCCTGCATATCTTTTCTCTGATCATCAAAATGATACGTATGCATCCCGATACTTCTGGACTGCACAAGATTCGAAGGAGTATTGTCTATGAATACTGCCTCTTCAGGTTTGCATTTTGCCGTGGTAACTGCCCTTAGAAAGATCTTCTTGTTATCTTTTCGTATCTTCTCATCGAAAGAGCAGACAATCACCTTGAAAAGCCTATGCAGTTTCCACTCATCTTCCAGTAATTCCATTCTCTCCCTGATATTATCGGTGATGATGCCTAATTGATATCCTTCTTCCTTGAGTGTCGCTGCTAACATAAACATAGGTTTATATTTTTTTGTTTCCCGAAATGCATCAAGCATCATTTTCATTGTTACTTTTTCTTCAACAGTATTGAATAACTCCTCAGTTAACTTTTGAAGTTCTCCTCCAAGATAACATTGCTCAACATATCGAAGATAAGTCATCATCAATTCATGCTGGGGAATACGCAGCGCTTTACTGAGACTTGCTGCTGTGGTAACGGCTTCACTTTTATCAGTGGTTAAAACACCATCAAAATCGAAAAAAATTGTTGTTATAGTCATCATAACACCTCATACGTTCTTTTTCTTTTATGAAAAGAACATATTTTTTTTATTCCGCATTTTTGCAGTATTTTCTTAGCCTTTGCATAATCTGCATAACGTAGTTGATGTTCGTTATGCGTATCACTTCCTATGGTTATATTTTTTACTCCATGGTTAACAAGCAAAGCAACACTTTCCTCATCTGGAGAGAATAGCAAACCCATATTGATCTCGAATCCAACTTTATGTTTTTTCATCAATGCAGCACATTCCTTAAGATACTCTTTGTATTGGCTGTATTGAAAATGAGCGTATCTTGTAAATTCAGTACAATGACCTATAACATCAAAGAGTTCTGATTGTATTGCTTTTTTCATAAGAGCATAGTAGTTCTCTAAATATTTTTTCTTACGGAAATACAGCTCGGGAAAAGCAGTCAGGTTGTATAATGATCTTGCTTTGTATAGATGTTTACCTGAAGGCTTAGACGCAATCTTCTTGAGATGGTTGAAGAACCCTCTTAATTGTTCTCTCATTAAACGAAACCAAGGCTTATCAAGCAGATTAAAGCCATAATAATGCAATGATCCTATAACAAAATCAATATCGTTGTGATTAAGAAATGAGTGTATTTCTTTTTCATTATCTCCATGATAATCCATTTCAATGCCATATCTTATCTTCAGCTTAGGGAATTGTTTTCTGATTTTTTTGATCTCTTTGATTTGAGCATCTCTTGTGCTTTTTGTTTGATAATGTATGCATCCTTTTTTGACGCAGTAATGGTCAGTAATGCATATTTCTTTGAGGCCTTTTCGAATAGCTAATGTGCAAAGATCTTTCAATCTAAGATCACTATCAGGAGAAACATCAGTATGCATGTGGTAATCAAACATAACTTCTTAAAGTTTAAGAATATTATAAATCTTGTGAATATGTTTATCCATTTTATTTTTTATTGGTGCAGTATTGCGCTTCGTGTAGCACACACAATCAGATAAGCAAATCAAGAGTATACCATACTCTTATGGATGTAGAGTACTTCGCAAGGCAATACTGCACTAATCATTAATTATCCCAGAAGAGTTTTTTATCCACGAATGCTTCAATAATTTTTTTGTTGAATTGTTTATCCGGGCTTTTTCGCTCAGGATGCCAGGTCATACCAACAATGGGATAATCAGGATGATATAATGCTTCAACGGTGTTATCTTCAGGACAAGAAGCCCATGGTTTAAGCTTAGATGATATTTTCTTTAACCCTTGATTATGAAATGAGTTAACCTTTGTTTCTTTTATGCCAACATATTCCTTTGCTTTTGCATCAGTAATAGTAATATCATGATCTTTTGCAACATGCTTAACGTTACTATCAGTTTCTTCCTTCATATCCTGCCAGAGTGTTCCTCCAAAGTAAACATTCATGTAATGGACACCTGTGCATATACCTAATACAGGCAGCTTATGCTTTATTGCATAATCTAGAACATGCTTGTCAGTTGCTGTTCGTTTTTCCGAATAATTATTAGGATATTTGATTTCTTCTCCCCATAATGTTGCAGGAACGCCCATCCCTCCTGAAATAATGAACCCTTCTATCTTCATCTCCTTGCAGAATTTTTCAACATCAGGAAGCACATTAGGAATAGGAATTAACGTAATGCCAAACATAGTATAATACTCTACATAGTCATTCTCCAACGCATCTCTATCTGCTCCTTTTTCAGCTTTCAGATGCCTTTGTGTGATGCCTATTCTCATTGTTATCAACTCAAGAGATCAAGGTTAATAAATTCTTTTATCTTCCCTGATGTTATCCATTGTACTGCTAATTCATAATCTTCATTGGTGTCGAATTCCATCCAGCCTCGTTTGATTTTGTTTGCCATGACCTTCCAGCCATTATTAATCCAGGCCTGCAACAAATTCGTCATATTGATTTCCTTTACTGATTTACCATCAATGAAGGGTTTTTTCCAATACGTTGACTTTATTTTTTTATAATGTTCAAGTACTTTTGGAGCAAATTTTTTTGAGATAAAGGTGAGGCTTGCATCTCTGCCATGCAATCTTTCTTCATCAGTCACATCTTCTTCGCCTATTTCTTTGATGGATCCATCAGGATTCAATGTGCATGATTCTGAATCAAGTTTCCAGTCACCTAATCGTGCAGTCCAATACTTTTTGTAGTCAATATCGATAGCTTTGCTTAAATCATAATGCTCTTTTTGGATCTGCTGAATAACTCTCGGTTCATGGATAGTGTCTGCATAACAAACTAATATATCATCAGCACCATCAAACTCTGGTTCTGCGCAGAACAAGGAAGCAACCATATTTGTGTTTGCCCAATCTTTATTCGTGTAGTATTTCACATCAGAAAAACCAATTTTTTCCGCCTGATATCCTTTTACTATAACAATATCTTTAATGCCTGCTTTACGAAGCAGATTGATCTGCATTTGTAATAATGGTCTGCCATGCAGAGGCAACATTCCTTTCGGCAATGCCTCAGTATATTTGTTTAATCGTGATCCTCGTCCCGCAGCTAATATGATTGCACGCATTATTTCGCCTCTTTTATGGTGGTAATTGGTCTGACTTGCAATAAATGCAACTTATCATCGATAAAACACCATTCGCACTCTATTTCTTTATTGTATTTTTTCTTTAATGTTTTTCCTAACTCGAGCAATTGCTCGATCTCATCATCGCTTAATACACGACCTGATTTTTTTGAGATAGAAAGCTCACCATCAATATCATAGGTATAGACTTCTTTCTCATCAGCAACAGAGATAACTTTATCATCATTGCTAATGAAATAATGATCAGGCTTCACTTTTCCTGATACGACCGATTCTCCTACGCCAAAGTTTGCATCAATCCAAATACCTTTTTTCTTTGGATCAGATGGATTTGCAGAGAATAAGACTCCCGCTTTTTCACTCTGGATAAACTGCTGCATCACCATAGCCATATAGAAATTGCTGTAATCTACATTAGTTGTATGACCATACAAAAGAGGATGTTCTTTGAATGCCGATGCAATGCATCCTTTGACTGCATCAAATATTCTATCTTCTGAAACACTAAGGAATGTGTCAAATTGACCTGCAAAACTGAGGTTAGCAGAATCTTCGCAAGAAGCTGAGCTTCGTACAGCAACATTGCCTTTGATAGTATTGAAATGCTGAAGAATTTCATTCTTTGCTTTATCGCTAAATTCATATGCTCTGATAAACTTCCTCAGTTTTTTCAATTCATCAACGCCTTTTGCTTCACTGAGATTAACAATATACTCCTTCTTATTTTTCAAATAATCATTCATGACTTCATCATATAATCTTCTCGTGATACACACTCCCTGAGGAACAGTAAATTCAGAAGCGCATTTCGCAAGATGCTGTCCTTTGCCGCCAATATGCTCACGAACAGCGTGAGTCTTCTCAAAAGGCATCGCGTACGGCATGGAATTATCTATCTTTGACTTTGGAATAGTCACCGTTATTTCTTCTGATTCTTGCGTTGCTTCCTTTAGAACATGCTTTGCCTTATACTCTTCTATCTCTTTTGATGAAAGCTTTCTGACAAACTTACTATATGCATCAACTTCAACAATATCTCCTGTAGAGAAAAAACGTGTAGCTTCTCTGGTGCCAACAATACAGGGAATATCAAGCTCACGAGAAATAATAGCAGCATGAGAGGTAACGCCTCCTTCATCAGTCACAATACCCGTCACCTTCTGCAGTATGGATACCATAGCAGGATGTGTCATCGTAGTAATGTAGATATCATTTGGTGTGAGCTCTTTTTTGAGTTTCATCAATGATGCGATACTGTCATCAGTCACCACTAATGCCCGGCCAACTACTTTACCAACATTGCCTGATTCTCCAAGCAAGGAATCTTTGCTTTTATTTACGGTGGTGAGTAATTCTTTTGTGTATTTCGGCGTATAGCTATATTCAACAGAATCATTTGAAATTTCGAGGATCATGTAATGCTGTCTTTTCTTTATTTCATCAACAGAAAGCTTCTTTCCTGAGGAGAGAAATGCTTTCGTGTCTTTGATTCTGTAGGAAAAAAGATACTCTTCAATAGATAATCCTATACGCTGTGCAATTTCTTTAAACAAATCCAAAAATAAGAGTTCGTAACCAGCCCAAATATTTTTATTTTGCAATCGGATAATGCTCATGTGCTGAAGAAATGCACAAAGTTCCTTCATTTGCCCATTAGATTTCTTAAAATATTCCTTTTGTTTCTTGAGAAGCTGCCTGTTTTCTTCCTCTTTTCTCTGTAATTCTTTTTCAAGTTCCTGAACATCAATGTCTGTAAGTTCTTGTTTGATAAATTGTATAATAGCAGGTAACGAATACGTATTGATGAATCGCCAAGGATGCTTGCGAGCATAGGCAAGAATCTCCTTCTCACCAATGTTCTTCTTTTGTGCAAGCACTATTTTGTCTTTAAGCTCATGATAAAAGATATCTTTTTCTGTAGGTGTGGTGAGCATCTGAAATATTGATGGATCATTATCACCAATAAGCGAGAAGATCTTGCTCTTTATCGGCTGTATAATATCCTCTCTGGATGAGGGAAAAAAAGCACCATTCTCCATAACAAGACGAAGCAATTGATCATATATCTTGAAAAGCTGCTCATTATGTTTTGTTGTATAATCTGTATCTTTATACATCTCATAGAATTTGAAAAAACGCTGCATTTGCTCTACGTTCGCATCAATAATACGATTTCGCTCTTCTTTGTCAAGGAATCGCATCCCTTCATTATTCCAACGTTGGATATCTTTTGCATCAAAGTAAACAGTATGATGTCTGTCCCTTATTTCGCAATAAATGCTTCTGGTGATTGCATTGGCTGGCTTGTCAGGAAATTCCGCATAGCGTAATGTGTGACATTCTAATGATTGCAATGAGGTTGTGCCTCCCCATGCATGGATGAATTTTGTTGCTAATGGTTGTACGCGGAAGAGTACAACATCGCCTGATCTTGTCACCATAAAAGTGATATCAAGTTCCATTCCTTTAAGCAAATCCTGTATCTCTTTTACCGAGGCAAAAATTTCTTTTTGCATTGAAGAAAGATGGTTGCCTTCTTCAGTAAAAGGAATGGTCAATGTTCCAAAAGCATATTCCTCTTTAGGAACATCTTTTTCAGAGGAGTAATGATAATTAATAACACAGCAAGGAGTTGCCGTATTTTTTCTGCACGTATAGACATTACCTCTTAATAAGACATCTTTTGTCTGTTGATGAACAAGTATTTGTTGTGCTGTCCCATCAAATCCGTGTTTTTTGTATTGCAAAATCATTTCTTCAACAGCAGATGCAATCATAGCAGCATTGCCAGGCTCAAGATCAGTGATGCTTTTCAGTTCAGGCACTGGTTTGCCAAGACCTTCCTCTCTGAGCACAGAAGCACGCACCATACTATGATTGTTTTTGAATGTGTCTTTGATTGTTTTGAGAAGCTCTTTTTTCTTTTGCTGCCAATCTCCTACGGTAAATGTTATGAGTTTTTCTATCTTTGCTTTTTTTATAATTGATTGCAATGCTTTGAGTGTTTCTGCTTTGCTTGAGATAATTACTTTGTTGCTTTCATCATGCAAGGGATCAAAAGAATCTTCTCCTTTGATCAAGGAAGAGAACGGTGTAATGTTTTTCATTTTGTCTTTGTCTTCCGTGAGTTTGTTGATAATTTTCATTGTAGAAAGTTTCTCGTAGTAAGGATGCTGGATGAATGTTCCGCCAATGCTTTTGAGGTATGCTGCTGCTTTGACATTCTTCCAGTCATCGCCTCGTACAAGAATAATCTCTGCTTCAGGAAATTCCTCATGGAGCTTTTTGAGATTTTCAATAGGATCAACAGATTTTTGCACCATGACTCTATCGACACAGCTTAAATTGGAGAAGATTGCTTTTCTTTCCTGCAGATTAGCTAGTGGTTTTGATCGATAGGATTCTACCGCTTCATCGGTGATGACTCCTACCACATTGAAGTCAGCATAGGATTCCGCTATTTTGATGGATCTTAGATGTCCATAGTGGAATAAGTCTCCTACTACGCTGGAATAGGCTACTTTTTTGATTGGCGCTTTGCGTATTTCAACGAAATCACCTTCTTTCATGCCCGAATCCTTCGGAATCGTAACGCAAAGCTGCTTATTTGACTTATTTTGCCATACTACCTTCTTCAAATACATCACCACCAAGCACACTAGTAACACTAGTGAGGTGTGAGAGAATTGCTTAATATATAAACGTTTCCTTTAGTATAGCTCTGTAGAAATGCTATATATTTAGCAACACCGCCCAGCGAAGTAGTCGTTCAGCACATTGATTTGATGCAAATCTGTATGCTTATCAGATCGTGCAAACGATACGGAGCGCAGTGTTGCTAAAATTATCGATTAGTAACGTTGCGTTACGCCAAGATAAGCATTCAGCACATAGATTCAGTTATATGTGCTAGATAAGCAATCTGAAGGCTTCACTGGGCAACGTTACTAATTGTTTAAAAAGCAATTCTACAGAGCCCTTTAATATATAAAAGAACAGCAAGATTTATATAACGTCCTGAGACATCTCTTCGTATGAAATACAAGAAGTCATCGGGGTGGGACCAGCGGTTCAAAAAATGGATTCGTGATAAGTTCTTAGATTCTCAAAGTGAACAGGTTATCTTTCACGCTCAGAGAAATGTAGAGATGTCTGAATACTTCTACAGATTCTTCGGCATGAAGATTGCAAAAGTGTGCATCCCATTAAAATTATCCGCGAACATGGTTACCATCTTAGGATCAATTCTTATTTTCATTGCATCGATATTATACATCTTCGAGTCAGCATACTGGCATAAGATACTCTTTGTTATTCTTATCCAAATAGGACTTATTGCAGATTATGCTGATGGTATTATTGCACGATTAACAAAAAAGAGCAGCCCGATAGGATTTATGCTCGATATGATGTTCGATGATTTAACGGAAGCATTGATGTTCATCTGTGTTGCTCTTGCGGTATTTCTCAAGTCAGGAGATCCTTTAGTGATCTATCTTAGCGTAGGAGCAATTATTGCAATGTTCATCTATCAGCTTTCAACATCGTACTTTTATGTGGCAAGCTCGAAGGAAGAAGTATATACTATCTACAACAATGCAAAGAGTAACTTTTTCCTTAGAGAGTTCTCATATACGCGATCAAAGAAATTCATTATTATTTCATTAGCAGTATTGCTCTCATGGGAGATCTATGCATTCGCGTTATTGATTCTTTACGCTATTGTAGCGTATGTTATAACCTCTTATTTGAACTACAAGAAATTAATAGACGACGATAAAAAGAAGGTGAAGAAGAAGAGGCGATCATGATGTGCCTCTACACTCTTATCTGGATTCTCTCGCTCATTGTTGCTTTTGAGATAGTGACGTATGTTATTGTTCATTGGACAAGAAAACGATTTCAATGGATGATTACAGCAAAAGATGAACATCCTGTTATCACAGAGCAAGCATTGAATAAATTCTTTGATCATGGTTTTGATCCTGAACTTGGCTGGGTGAGAAAGCCTAATACTGCAAAGAACGAATACGGCAAGTTTGGAAAAACAACATATCATATCAATAGCAAAGGAGCAAGGAATAATCCTGGCTTTGAAAAAAAGAAAACAATCATCAGCTGTTATGGAGACTCATTTACTTTTGCACGACAGGTCAACGATAATGAAACATGGGAGCATTATCTTTCTAAGCTGACAAAGAGTAATGTGCAGAATTTCGGTGTAGGGAATCATGGCATGGCGCATGCATTGTTGAGAATGCAGCGAGAATATCCTAAAAACAAGTCAAAAGTTGTGATTATGGGAGTGGTGCCTTCTACTATCTGCAGAGTGTTGTGTGTCTGGAAACACTACAATGAGTTTGGAAACATCTTTGGTTTTGGACCTCGCTTCGTGAAGAAGAAAGGCAAGTTTGTACTCGTAAAGAACATTATCAACGAGAAGAAGAAGTTTTTTGAGCTGGAGAAATGCTTGTATCATTTGAGAGAACATGATTATTTCTATAAAACAAAATTCAGAAAAGAAATGATACGATTTCCTTATCTGTTTCACTTCTGGAAAGATCCATGGAGGAATGTCGGTATGGTAACTATGACCATGTATGAATCATTCCTGAAGATGTTAGGCAAGGACACAAAAGCATTCCGCGATAAGATTATGGGCATTATTATGATCATCAATAAGAAACTAAGGATAGATCTCTTCAAGAATGATGATATCGGTCCTGAAACGATGGAGTTTATTGTTGATGAATTTATTAAGTATGGAAAAAAGAAGCGATTCAAGCCAGTATTCCTTTTTATGCCGCAGAAAGATGACGTGATATATACAATGAAACACGGATCGTACTATGAGCTTTTCTTAGATCGAATTAGAAAGAAATTGAGAGTCATTGATATGACTCCTTATCTGCAGAACCGCAAAGACTTAGATAAGCTGTATTCAGATGATAGTGTCTACGGAGGACATTACAGCAAATACGGCAATAAATTTGTTGCTGATACGGTGTATAAAGAGATTGGGATTTTAGAATGAGTTTAATCTGCTGTCTTTTGGACACATAATAAACCATAATTAAAACAAACTAATCTTGAAGTTTCATATCTAAATCCTTGAATTTCATCTACTTTATATTGTTCAGTTTGTTTTAGTTCTTTCTGCAATTTTGACAACCTTTCAAGTTCAGTTTCATCCAGAAAATCAACATTGATTATTGAAAGAACACCTCCTTTCGACAAATGCTCCAATGCTTTTCTTGTAACTGGAAGCCATGAATCTATGTCAAACAGATCAGGATAGTTAATATGTGCAAAATCATAATTCACATGTCCATTTCCGCTATTTCTTAATCCCTCATTCCATGGATTATCACGAGAAGCATCACCAACATAACCTCTCAGCATCAAGTCATAATCATCCTCCGCAGGAGGTTTTTTACTTATTGGTTCGTCTAAGTCACAACCAATAACAACCACTTTATTGGATGAAATATGAAATCTTGACTTATGAAACGCTCTTATCATTGAAGCTTCTCTTGTATATCTTCCGCATGCTACAGCCATAGATAAAACATTTTCAGATGGTTGATATGAGTCTGGAACACCTTCAATTAATATGTGTGCTAGTTGAGTTTCAAGAGGCCCAAGTTTATATTCTTCCAGTTTTTTGAGGTCTTCATCATTAACTTTTTTAAAATCCATAACACATAGAGAGTAGCCGTACTATATAAAAGTTACCATCATATAGTAGTTTCTTAATTTCCTCTGTTCTTTATTTTGGTTCTTCCAGAACAATAAACAAAGAGCACCCCCATATATCTTTCAATTAAAACACAATAGACCGAAATATTTATATATACAATATATTTTAATATTAAAATAGATTTTAGGTGATGCATATGGATGTCTCTATAACTAAAATGTCCCAGAATGGGCAAGTGGTGATACCTGCAGAGATAAGAAAAGATGCTGGCATCAAGCCATCAACAAAATTCCTTGTAATCAATGAGGGAAAAGATATTCTGCTCAAAAGAATTGAAACAGAATCATTTATGCAAGACTTGCAACTATTGAGAGATATTGCAAAAAGCGAAGAAGAGTTTGCAAGAGGCGAATATGTTGAAGCAGATTCTTCCATGAGTTTCGAAGAGATAGATAAGCTTCTTATGGAATAAAATGAAGATAGAATATTCTGAATCATTCAAGAAAGTGTATAGCAAAATTAAAGATAAGAATCTCCGAAGAAAAATTTACAAACAACTACAAAAACTCGTAGAGAATCCAGAAGCAGGAAAGCCATTAAGAAACAAATGGAAAAATCATAGAACCATAAGAGTTGAACCATACAGAATAATCTATAGAATAGAAAATGACATAATATTCGTTAACTGTTTCGACAATAGAAACAAAATATATGACTGAATCATGATTTCTTCTTTGATAAAAACTGCTTTATTCTTGAGAATTGCTCCAAACTAGCAAATCCTCCAACCAAAAAGATAACCGTATATCCTATAATTTGTTCAATACCGAATAATATTACACCCAGCTCAGCACCTATAGTTGAATGAAGCATCAAACCTCCTGTTGCAGGAATACTGACTGCTCCTGGTATTCTTGAAAAAAAGACAATAATTGCAGAAACACAGACAGTCAATAATATCAAATAAAAATCTATTTGGATGCTTAACGCAAGAGCAACAGCATAGACAACCGATGCTCTCAGAATGAATATTAATGCTGATAATATCAATGCAACAATCACCCTGAGTTTTAGTTTAGCAAACAGATGTATGGTCTCTGGAATCTCCGATAATAATTTTGCTATTTTTTGTATATATTTGCCTTTGAATACCATGAATGGTTTGACAAAATACTTAGAAAAAAACAAAAGCAACACAAATAAGAAAAGAGGAATCACAAGAAGCCATTTTGGGAATCCTAATGGAATTGCTTGTCCTATGACAAGCACAAAAATAGAACTGATAAAAAGATCAATAAGTAATTCAAATAATGATAATGATGCTGATCTCATTATTGGAACTTTGAACGATTTCAAATAAAAACTTCTGAAAGGAATATCTAACTGGAATGGTGTAAGTACTTTGAATAGTTTCGATAGTGCTTCCATCTCAAATATATTCTTGAAAGGAATGGAGTGCTTGACTATCGTAAGATTATTCATCCATCGCAAGCCAAAGAAAAGAATAATAACAAAGGAAATAAATGCTGCCAGTAATACATTCATATAAGAGATAGTGACATTGTATTTATTGATAACATAATAGAACACCCCTACACATAACGCTATTAAAAATATGAGAATGACAAAGAATTTTGTTATAACAGAGGAAATGTTCTTTTTCATAGATTTGCAATGGAACGTTATTTTAAAAATTTAACCAAAGTTCCTCTTCATTAATGAATTATTATGAATGCAAATACAGGCAGTAATGCCACGTTATTGCTTTTGCTGATCCACGTGGCATAGCCGTCGCTGACAAGGCATTCATAATAATATCAAAAAGAGAGCAATTATTCAACTTCAAGCGCAACCCAAATGAGATAATGATCGCTCATTTCTCTTGAAATATCTTGTTTGTGGATACCGTGATCAATGTAATATCCCATCATATCTTTATGCAGAAGAATCCTGTCGAAGGCACATGAGCTATCATACACGGTTGTTCGTGTGCCATCAGGAATCAACCATTTCCAATCAAGAAATACCTCTTTGTTATTGACATCATAGTATTCACAATCTGAATTCAGATCGCCGATAACAATGCCATCTTTTGCAAGATCTGCCAATGCCGCAATCTCTGATTTGACTCTACGACCATTGAGATGGATATTGTATACTTTTATGATTTCATCATTGATAGCAAAAGAAACTTCAAGCGGAGGTCTATCCCACATACCAACATGATCAATCCAATCAACAGGAGCAATTTTCGATAGCAATCCATAATATTCAATCTGATCCCCTCTTCTTGCTGTCATTTGGCAAGCATACTCAGGCAACGCATCACAGAGTATATCAAATGCTTCAGGCTCACGAATTTCCTGAATAAATACAACATCATAGTGCGAAATTACTTTCTTCATTGCATCAAGCATCGCGGCATTCTTTGCTTTATCTACTTTGAAGACTTCAATATTCCAATTTGCTATAGTGATTGTGTCTTCATCAAAAGAGGGCAAGTTTCCCCAATCTTCAGATTGTTCAGCTATTGGCTCTGAAATCGTTGGCTCATCAGACTGTTCCGTGCCTTCTTCTATAGGTAAGTCTGTACTTGGCAGAAAAACAAGAAGAAGCACCATCACCAGCAAAGCAACAATCAGGATGAATTGTCTCATGCTTTAGTAGAGCATATATTTTATAAAAATATTCTCTCCAACTAACGATAATCTTTATAAAGAGATATCTAATCATTAAGGCGAGGGGGTAATATCTATGGGTAGAAGACAGAGAAGGAAGACTAAAAAAGAAGTGAATGAAGAGGAACCCTCAGAGAAAAAAAAGGCGTCTCCTAAGAAAGAAGTTTCTGCTGAAGGAAGCTACTCATTCAAAGATATTCTTGCATTCTTCAAAACCCTTACTTCAAAAAAATACGCATGGATCATTATGTTGATATTGCTTCTTATTCCTCTATTCACTAGTGTGTATTATAGAGCGTATCCATTCAGTCTTCCAGCAACAGATGACTGGGCAAGAAGTAGTATTGAGCAGAACATTAAAGGAGAATTAGCCACACAATTAGTGCAGCAATTTCCAAACTTACCTTCAGAAAGTATCAACAACGAAGTAAATAGACAATATGTTGATTTCTATGCAGCAAACAAGGCACAGATTGAGCAACAAATCACAGGAACATCAAATTATTTCAAGAGTAGATTGCAGGATGAGACAGGACAAACCTATCTTCTTGCTATTGATCCTTATTTATGGTATGGTCAATCTAGAAACATTATCAATACTGGAGGAGTAGGAGACACCAATATTGACGGCGTCAATTATGAGACTCGTCGTAATGGACGAAGAGAATATCCTACAGGCCTTGGCCATATTCCTTTAACAAACGTGATTATCTATCATATTGTTAATTTCTTGGGCAGCATTTTTGGCTTCAGCATTAGCATCTTGACAGCAACTTTCCTCACTCCTCTTGTGATCTCTACGTTAGCGGCAATTCCTTGCTTCTTCCTTGCAAGAAGATTTGGAGGTAATATTGCAGGATTCTTTGCTGCCATGATGCTCTCACTACATCCTGCTATTCTTTCAAGAACCGTTGCAGGATTCTCTGATAATGATCCTTATAATATCTTCTTTCCTATGCTTTGTGCATGGCTTGTAGTCGAAGCATTATATGCAAAGACAACAAAAAATAAAATCATTATGTCTGTCATTGCTTCCGCGGTGATTGCATTATACAGTTTCTTCTGGGTTGGATGGTGGCATATGCTCTATATTATAGGAGCAGGGCTGGGAGTGAAACTGCTCATCGATATTATTATTGCAATTATCCGATGGAAAGAAACACTCAAGGATAGAGCAGTAAAATTAGTGAAAAAGAACGATGTTCTTTTTTATTTTTTAGGAAGCATACTTATTGTGCTCCCTCTGGCGCACACTTTGTGGTCACGATCACAAAGTTTTATTGCTGAATTCTTCAAAAATATCCTTTGGGTTGTTGGAACACCTTTTAGCACTGTGCTGGATTTCGTCCAATACAAAGTAGTGGTTACCAAAACAGAGATCTGGCCGAACGTACTCACAACAGTAGCTGAATTAAACATCCCTTCTTTCCAGCATGTTTTGAATAGCCTAGGCACTGTCCTCTTGGTGAGCCTTGCGGCCTTAGCACCATTATTGGTGATGGTCTTCTGGAAAAAAGAAACCCCAACAAGAGGAGATTATATCTTTGCTGGTGTAAGCGCGTTATTCATTTTTCTCATAACGAAAGCAGATTTAGCAATGATGAACACTATTGTATTGCTTGCTCTGCCAACAATCATCTATCTTTTTGCTCAAGGAATATTCCCTCAGTATTTCAGCAGACAAAAACATGCTGTTGCTGTCCTGATACTGCTCTTCTGGTTCCTCTCAGGTATTTATGGGGGTTCAAGAGGTATGCGTTTTATCGCACTTGCAGCTAATGCTTACACTATTCTCGCAGGATTGGCGCTTGGCATTATTTGCTATAAATCAGCAGAATATATTACGAAAAGCAAAAAAATCAGGAAATATATTACTATTGGTGTATGTATCATTCTTTTCTTCGCGGTGATGCCGACTGCAATGAAAGCAGCACATGGTCAATCTATGGGCGAGATTCCTAGTTTTGATGACGCGTGGTATGAAAGCCTTATTGAAATACGTGACGATGCAGATGATGGTATTATTAGTTCTTGGTGGGACTTTGGTCATTGGTTTGTCACCATGGGTGAACGTAGAGTTACATTCGATGGAGGAGATCAAGGGAAGAGAATTCACTGGATAGGAAAATCATTGCTGACTCCTGATGAGAGTCAATCCGTTGATATTCTTCGTATGCTAAACTGTGATCAAAACGGAGCTTATGAAAAATTATTCTATGATTGGGATTTAGCATCAGTTGAATCTGTCGATACCATCAATACTATTATTGCAATGGAGAAAGCAGAAGCAAAAAAATATCTTGAGGATTGGGGTAAACTATCTTCTGATCAGATTGAGGAACTTCTTGAAAAGACACATTGTAATGATCTCATCCCTCAATATTATATTACTTCCTCTGACATGATTGGAAAAGCAGGTGTGTGGGGACATTTCGGAAGCTGGGATTTCAATAGAGCGCAAATGTTCCAGGATATTAGAGGCACTCCTGAAACAACAGCAATCAATATTCTTGTTGACAATTACGGTCTTGATGAAGCATCAGCAGGCATTAAGTATGATGAAATTCAAAACACTGATGCTGATGCATGGGTGAGTCCTTGGCCTTCTTATATTACCCATAATTGGATTAGTTGCACAGAATTGAATGAAACGGTAGTGTGTCCTCTTAATCTTAATGTAGGATCACAAAACGGTGTTAGCATCACACTACGACAGGCACAATTCCCTCTTGCTAATCTTGATGAGAGTGTTCTTGTCATGAATTTCGGAGGACAACAAGAGCAAGGAACAAGGCCTAGTAAAATTGTCTATGCAGATAAAACACTAGAGGAAATACAATTCGATGAATCAGGCTTGAACATGGGTTTCCTCTTACAGAAAACTGGAGACGGTCACAGACTACTTGCTTCTGATCCTTTACTTATTGATTCTGTGTTTACACAGCTCTACTATCTTGACGGAGTCTACAGTCGCTGCTTTGAAAAACTTGGTGATAGGCATTCCGTCACAGGCACAAGGATAGTGACATGGAAGGTTGACTTCAGCTGCTCATTGCAATCTCCTATTGAACGTGTAGAAGAAATAATAACTGAAGAACCAGAAATACTAGAAGAGGAGGAAGAGATTATGGTTGAAGAATCTAACGTAGAAAATCACGTTGCTGTGATTGAAACGAACAAAGGGATTATTAAATTCGAATTGCTTGAAGATAAAGCACCTATCACAACAGCAAACTTTATCAAACTTGCTAACGCAGCATTCTATGACGGCATTACTTTCCATCGATACGTTGAAGGCTTTGTAATTCAAGGCGGAGACCCCATTACGAAAGAAGATCCTGATTCTCCTTTAGCAGGTTCTGGAGGAAGTGATGAAAATATTCCTCTTGAGATTGCAGAAGGAGTAAAACACGACAAAGCAGGTATGGTAGCTATGGCGAGATCTCAAGATCCTGATAGTGCTTCATCGCAGTTCTACTTTACTTTAGCTGCTGCACCACATCTCGACAACAGCTATGCTCTCTTCGGAGAAGTCGTGGAAGGGCTTGATGTATTGATGCAGCTTAGACAAGGCGATGTCATGCAGAAGGTGTATATTGAATAAAGTGATATAAGCGATACCACCTAGCGCAGTTATTTATTTGCTTTTCTAATGTATATAACCGAATGCTCTAGTAGAATGCTTATTAAAACGTAGCGTGGTATCGCTATTTGTAGTGCGCAACACATGTGCATAAGGCGCTGCTGCGCTCCGTGCAATAACACCTTATCCACTAAACACAATATTTAAAATAATACTCCTGTTCTCATCTTCATGAAGCGAGGAGTATTCGATTATATTGTGCTTGTTACAGGTATTGTACTTGTTGCCATTGGCGTGTTCCTCAACCCAAAGACATTGCTTGACACGGCGGGATGGCCATTCTATACTGTACTAGAAGTGTTTGTCTATGATATCATCGCCATTATTATTGGCATAGGTCTCTTAATTCTTTTCAGTCAATTGAAAAAAAGAAGAAACATAATCAAAAAGTGGTGGAAGAAAACATGGAAGAATCTTTTATTATTAATTATTGTGCTTGTTATTATGTTCATTATTCTTGAAGTGATCTTTGCTATCATTCTCTATGACGAATTAAACAGCTCCAACATAGGACCTGCTTCAAAACGATTCATTGAAGATCATTATCAGCTGAACAGCTTAGGCTACAGGGATGTGGAACATACTTTGGAAAAAACAAAAGAAAGAATTGTGTTCCTTGGTGATTCTAACCTTTTTGCTCAAGGACTAGCAGATATTGAAGACTCGTTTTTCAGGAGAATAGAGATATTAACTGATTATGAAACCATAGCGCTGAGCAAACCTGGCTGGACAACAAAAGATCAACTCAATGCATTAGAGGATCATGGATTACCATACGACCCTGATATAGTAATACTTACCTACACCTTAAATGATGCTGAATATAATCCTCTATCGCGAAAAAGCATTGGAAAAGCATTAGTGAAGAGTGTTGTTTCAAGGTTTGTTGTAGATAGAAGCTACTTCTACTATTTTTTTGTTTCAAGATTGATTATTCTCGAAGCAAACTTGCATAACAATGATCAATACTGGCAGGAAAAATATACATCAAAAAATCTTGATCTTGAAGAGCATAGAACAGACTTAAGACGAATTAAAGAAATCTGTGATGAACAAAACAAAACATTGATGGTGCTCTTGCTAGCAAATCAGCATGCGGTGTATTATGATCCCTACCCTTTCGTTGAAGCACATCAATGGATTGCAGAAGTATTTGCAGATACTCTTGTGATCGATACCTTAGATTACTATCTTCTTATAGAAGGGAGTGTGGAAAACAATCCTCTTATGATTGGTCCTTACGAGCAGCATCCTAGTATATTAGCGCATGAATTGATTGCACAAGTTGTTACGAAATATATTAATGCTCTGCCTGAATGAGCATCATTTCATTATCTCCCTTTTTGAATGTCTTCAGAAGAGTAAATCCTTCAGGAGTATTGTGTTGTAATTCACGAAGCATATCTTCATTAAGTTTCTCTATAGTCCAAGGCACAGTATTCTCCAGAAGCATTTCGTTATTGATGTAGGTAGAAGGAAAAATAGTTCCCCAATAGGTTGTAGGGGTAGGGAAGAGCGCATATTCAATATTGTTCTGTTTCATGAACGCATAAAGATTCTCAACATTTTGATCAGGCTCCTCTTCCCAGAACGTACGAATAAATCGTGCATCATTGAGACTATATTTTTCTATGTAGAATCTATATGGATTTGGACCCATAGTGATAAGCACTTTGGAATCTTCAGGAAGTTCTTTGATTGCAGAAAATGCTTCGTTGAGAGGATGATATTGTCCATTATGGTTAGGTATTGCATAGGCAAGAAGGTTTATAGCCATTAAAGCAACAATAAAGAGTATGATCATTTTTTTCAGGAGTTTTTTCTTCTCAGGGATCCAGTCAATAAAATATCCTCCAAGCAAAGGAAAAATAATCAGAGAAGGAATTAATACACGTTCACATCCTCTATGGCTTGTGGTGATAATGATCTGGAATACAAAAAAGAGAATAAGGAAAAGCAGATATGGTCTTGGTTTATGTTCCTTTGGTTTGCTAAGATGCTTTATTTCTTTCAGTTTGATGAGCAATGCGATGATTGCCACAGAAAGAAGCACCCAAGTTATTTGGAAAGGAACAAGTTTGATGTATTTGACTGCTGAAGGAAGGTATGTCCAGATTTCAAACGCAAATCCATAAATTGATGTTCCATAATATCTTGTAAGTACCGACCAGAATAGGATAATGATGCCAACAAGTACTGAATATTTAATAAGATCCGCATGTTGCTTGAGGAATTTTCCAATATGCCATTTTTTTGCAAATATACTTCTGACAACAAGATAGAGCCATATTCCTCCAAGCAATAAAATCATTGGATCTTTGATAAGAAAGCCTATCAGGAATGCTAAACTGAATTTTTGGAGATCACGTACATTCTTTGTCATCTCATATTTGATGAAATAATACGTTGTCAGGAGGAAAAAGAACAGCAATGGTGTTGTTACATAAGAGAAATGTCCAAAATAAAATAATGTCGGCATAAGCAAAAGAAATAATGCAGATGAAAGTGCCGCAGGCCTTGACTGAAATAATGAAGCAATCATATAAAGCATAAATCCTGATAAGATAAAGAACAATACTGAAAATATTCTAACAGAGAATTCACTGAGACCAAAAAAACTCAGCGAAAAGAAGTATAATGAAGGCATTACCGTACCGTACCGTGTCAATCCATACGAAAGTATTTCGTTTCCGGGAAGATCATCACGCGCTATTGATGCATCAGCCAACGTTTCCGGCTGGAAGACCATATTAACCATGCCAAAATAAGCTACTGCCATGAGTATCAACAGCATAAGCAATAGGGGAAATTTTCTGTTTGAAAGAAGCGCATACAGCTGCTTTCTCAGAAGGATGATAAGCATAATAATTATCACAGTACCTATGATGAACGCTGTTCCATAAGAAATGCCGAGATGTAATTTCTCATAAAACATCTCAACCCCTTGATATAAGGCAAGTCCTCTCCCTGTGTGAATATCTTCATCAGAACGCAACGTCAATGGCATAAAAGAGAGGATCAGTTGAGAAATCAACAATGCAGTAATGACAATGAATGCCACTAAGGAAACATTGCCAAGTCTTCCCTTTTTTTTACTTCGCAGGGTCTTTTCAGGTTTCTTCCTAGATTCATCACGATGCATAGAAACCCCAATAAATGAGATAATAATGAGTTCAACAACAAAAATGATTGCTCTCATTTTGAAATCTTCGGCACCAAGCCAAACAGGATAAAACACCAAAAGAATCATTAAAAGAACTGTGGTTATTGAAGCAAGCATCGTAGTAACTCGAAAGGTAATCTGTTTAAAAATTTTATGAAAATACAATAACTCAAGAATATTTATATACCTTCTTTTCTTAGGATAGCTTATGACTTTGTATGATGCGATTATTATAGGAGGAGGCCCTGCAGGATTAAGTGTTGCTGCTGCATTATCAAAAAAGCACCATGTTCTTGTAGTTGAAAAACAACAAATAGGTATGACCACGAAAAGCTGGTTTGTCCCTCCTTTTGTTATAGATACTGAAATAAAAAAATATACCTATGGTGGCGTAGCACGATTTCTCACTAATACGTTCACCGGAGCAAAGATAAGTTGGAAAGCAAAACTCTTCAAGGAATATCCCTATATCAAAGAGAAGGAATTACTTGTTCATTGGGGACTTGTTATCAAACAAAACGGATCAACTATTCTTGAGCAATGCAGCTATCAAAACCACAGCACAAAAAAAGATGATGTGACCGTAAAGACAACAAAAGGGATATTTAAAGGAAAATTGCTTATTGATGCATCAGGACATGATTCTCCTGTGTTGAAGAAATATAAAAAAACACCAAAGCATTATTATTGGTGGAGTGTGTATGGGTGTATAGCAGAACATCCAAACGGATTGCATGGCATGAAAGTAGGAGACTTTATGCTTTGGCAGACTTTTAAGGATTCCACAACACATCTTGACAGTTCATTAGGACAAGGAAGACCTGTATTTGAATACGAAATTCTTGATGGAAAAACATCATTTCCACTCATACTGTATCTTAGGAAGAAAAAAGTGCCTTTCGATGAGATGAGAAAAGAATTTTTGCATATTATGCATAAAGAAGAATCTACGAAAAGTTTCCACGATGCGGAAATGAAGGAATTAAAATATGGATGGTATCCTTCAGGAGGATTGACGCAGCAATATGCTGAAAACAGAGTTGCTTTTATTGGCGATGCAGGATCATGGGCAACTCCCTGTGGTTGGGGAATGGGATTTATCTTGAATAATTATAAGACTTATGCAAAACAACTCAGTGCTCTGCTGAAAAGAGACACACTCGACAAGAAGAGCATTGAAGAATCAATTAAGCTTAATGTGAAAGCAAAACATGAAATTCTTTTCGATGTATTGATGACGCATTTTCTTGTCCATGCATCAGCATCTCAGCTTGACAAATTCATTAACTTCTTCTCATCAATGGATCCTATTCTTTGCGAGAAACTTTTTACACTAACCATCAGCCAAAAAGACATAAAGAAAATAATCAAGGCATTTTTGAAAGAATTTGATTTTAGGGAGCTATTACACATCATCCCTCCAGAAGATTATCTTGTTATACTAAAAGAGGCAAAATACTTTGTTGAAGACGCTGTCCTTGAAAGCATTGAAGAAGCCATAAAGATCTTCAAGAAAAAAAGTGCAAAGAAACAATTCAAGGAAAACTTTGGATTCTACAGTTCTTGACAAAGCAACACCATCAAGATACACTACTGCCTATGGTAGTACTCTGGTCCTATATTGGTTTAGTATACTCTTGGATTGATTATCTGAATGCAAATGCTGCACGGAGCGCAGTAGTGTGCTTTGGCAGTGTTGCTTATGAAACTACTACAGTGAGAAGTAATTCTTCGGCAGAGATACATTATTGTCTTTCAAAGCTCCCTTAATATCATATATGATTGTATCTTCTCCCACGACAGTGAGCCAATCACCATGTATGAATGCATCATGAGGACTAAAAAGAATAACAGCATCATAGTTGCTTTCAATACGATTAACTGTTTTGACATTGAATTTACGTGAAACTTCTTTTGCACCAACAACAGGATCATAGGCATATACATCAGCCTCAAGTTTTTTGAATTCTTCAATTAGTTGCTTAGCTTTTGAATTTCTGATGTCAGGAACATTCTCCTTAAATGCAACCCCTTCGATAAGTATCTTTGCATTTTTCATGCATTTACTTTGACGATTGAGCTCCCTAACAATAGTTTCCACAACATGTTTATGCATCGTATCGTTAATTCTTCGTGCCGCCGTGATAATTTGTGGATGATAGCCTAATGCATTTGCTTTATAGACTAAATAATACGGATCGACACCAATACAATGTCCACCGACCAGTCCAGGAGTGTATGCATGGAAATTCCATTTTGTACCAGCTGCTTCCACTACTTCTTTTGTATTGATTCCTATCTTCTGGAAAATCAATGAGAGTTCATTCATTAACCCTATGTTAAGATCTCTTTGAATATTCTCGATGACTTTGGCAGCTTCTGCTACTTTGATGGAAGATGCTTCATGAATGCCCGCAGTGATGATCTCTTTATAGACAGAAGAAACAATCTTTAATGTCTCTTCATCTTGACCAGAAACAATTTTCTTAATTTTTGGAATAGTATGTTCTTTATCACCAGGATTGACACGTTCAGGAGAATAACCTAATTTGAAATCTTTACCGCATTTTAGATTTGATTGCTCTTCGAGAATAGGCCCGCAAATTTCTTCTGTCACACCAGGATAAACAGTGCTCTCATAGACGACAATACTTCCTTTGCTGAGATGCTTCCCTATAGTAATTGATGCTTTACGCAGAGGAGTCAAATCTGGCTGATTGTTACTGTCTATAGGCGTAGGCACGCATACGATAATAAAATCACAATTGCTTATCAAAGAAGGATCATTCGTGTACGTAATGTTTTTCTCAACTTCTGTGAGCTGCGTATCAGTAAGTTCATTCATAGAATCGTGTTTATCAACAGTAAGTTCTTTGATTTTTGTTTTACTGATATCGAATCCCACTATTTTTTTCTTTTTTGCAAACTCATAGGCTAAGGGAAGCCCAACATATCCCAATCCCACTATGCAGATTTTTCGATCCTTCATCATATTCTCTCCTAGACAAGTATTTTTTTATAATAATCAATAGTAAGCTTCAATCCTTCTTCAAAGCCAATCTTTGGTTCGTAGCCAATAAGTTTTTTTGCTTTCGAGATATCCGCTTTGGAATGTTTCACATCCCCAGGACGCTCAGGAGCATATTTCGCCTTAATATTTTTTCCTAATATTTTGTTAATATACTTAACAAGATCATTGAGCGTTATAGAATCTCCTAAGGCTATATTGAGCACCTCTCCTTTTCCTACTTTTTTTGAGAGTGCTGCTTTAATGTTAGCATCGACATTGTTTGCAACATACGTAAAGTCTCTTGATGTTTCTCCATCACCGAAGATGGTTGGTTGTTTATTGTTAAGTATTGCTTTGACAAATAAAGGGATGACTGCCGAATAAGGACTGTCAGGATCTTGATTCGGTCCAAAAACATTGAAGTAACGTAATGAAACTGTCTTCAACCCAAAAAGTTCTGAATACGCTTTACACAAATGCTCGCCATGAAGTTTCATTGCTGCATAAGGACTTAATGGATCAACAGGAAGCTCCTCATGCTTTGCAGGAAGATGGTTTGATTTATTGCCATAAGCAGAGCTTGATGCAGCATAGACAAATTTCTTTATTTGTTCTTTTCCTGTTTTCTCTTTCAATTCATCATTAACATCTTTTGCTGCAGTAAGTAATGTTAACGTTCCTGTAACATTGGCTTTATGGCTTCTTATTGGATCGCTAATGCTTCTTGGAACACTAGGAATTGCTGCTTGATGAAGTACATAATCTACATCTTTGAGAAGTTCTTTCATTAATTTCATATCTGTGATAGATCCTTCTATAAACTTAAACTTCTCGAGCAGAGGCTTAATATTAGACATCCTCCCAGTACTTAGATCATCAATGCCAACAACATCTTCGCCTCTTTTGATTAACTCTATAACTATGTTAGAGCCAATAAATCCTGCACATCCAGTAACTAACCATATAGCCATATTATCACCACCAGCATCAACACAATTTATTCTAAAATTATTACCGCCCAGCGAAGTACTTGAGTTTCGCATCGTTTTACGACAGATATCGATTCGAACAGCGATAATTGCGTTGAAACGAAGCGCGGTAATAATTACACCATTACTTTGACTACCTCACCAATCTTGTCTATTAATCTGTTTTATATAAATCTTTTGGAGCCATTTTCCTCAAAAACAAAAATATTTATATATTCTATTATGTTTTTAAGTATTATGGATTTGAAAGATAAGAAGCTGCTTTTTGTGCTTAGCAAGAACTCAAGGCTTAGTTATACAGCATTAGCCAAATTAACTGGGCTAAGCAGAGATGTTGTCAAGTATAGAATAGATAAGCTAAAAAGTTCTGGAATCATCAAAGGATTCAGATTAATTCTTGATTATAATAAATTTGGAATAAAAGAATACGATGTACATTTTAGATTTGCAGATTATAATGAACAAAATGAAAAACATATAATAGCTTATTTTATGAAAAATCCATTTATCACATGGATTGGTACTTGTTTTGGAAGTTTTGATATGAAAGTATCTATTAGAGTTGAAGATGAAGCGCATCTGAGTTCCTTATTAGAGAAAATGAAATCAGATCTTGATATTATTGAGCAAGAACTTGTATTTGTGAGTGAGAAGTACAAAACACCATCAGATGTTTTTCTCCACACTTTATTTCCCGAGCTAAAAGATTTCAAACCAGAAATAAAATTATTAAGCAAAAAAAATGATCATTCACCAGACGATATTGACAATAAGATTATTGTAATAATGGGAAAAGACCCTACTATTGGCTATGCAGCTATAGCAAAAAAAATTGAGTTAACTCCTGAAGCAGTAAAATATCGCGTTAGTGCACTAGAGCAAGGAGGTATCATCAAAGGATACAGTATTATTATTAATGGTCCAGAATTGGGTGTATTAAGCTGTCAAATGTTGGTGAAATTACAAGAGATGAAAGAAACAGAAACACTACGGAAATATATCGAAAATAGCAGACAGCTGACTTCCTCAGTGAAGCTTATGGGTAAATGGGATTTAGGTATTACTTTTTATGCAAAAGATATGAAGCAAATTAGGAACATCATACTCGACTTCAGGAATACTTTTAGCAAATATATCAAAGAATATGATTCACTAATAATCTTTGAAACCCATAAGCATCCAAGTATAGCAGAAGGAGTGTTTAACAGATAAATTTATATATTGAGATAACAGAAAAAGAAAAAGGTGATACTATGGCAATCGGAGATTTCATTGAAAAACTAGGCAAAATTGAAGGTCATTTAGGAAATAAAGATATGAACGAAGCTGGAAAAATTTGGCAGAGCCTAAGCTTGGAAATCACATCACACAATGAAACTACTATACAAGATAATGATCTGAGAGATGCAATAGAACTTTGCAAAGCGCACTTAGACCTCAAATATACTCCTGCTAGCCCAGATACAGAATCTGCAAAAAAAGCAGTCTCAGCTCTCGCAAATATGCTGAAGAAGTATTTATAGGCAAATTATTTTTTTATATCTTCTATTCTTCTACTAAGAAAGATTTATGTGTTCTATTGAATTTTCACCCCTAGTCTAAGCCAGAATATAGTAATATTTAAATTTATTCCTTCATTGTTTCTCCATAAATTAATACATACATAAAGTCTATAGCACATGAATGAATCACTTTAAGAATATGCTGAATACGAGTAATCGAAGAAACATCTTCACTTTTATCTGAGATAATACCATCAAAGCTATTAATTTTTCTTCCCATCAACTTCCAATCGATAACAAAGGACTATAACGTCCTTTGAACAAATCAGAAGTACAAGACCTTAACTTAGAAAAAACAACTCACTTCTTCTTTCTACCTACTTCTAATTTGTACCACTCCAGGAAGCTCTTCATACCCTCTTCCAAGCTCGTAGTTGGCTGATAGTTAAACACTTTCTGTGCTTTAGAGATATCTGCATACGTAATATTGACATCCCCTTGTGGGATTGGCTTTTCAGCAATTTTAGCTTTCTTGCCAGTCACTTTTTCTATAGTAGCAATAAAATCATTCAGTTTCACAGGAGTATTATTCCCCAGATTAATAATTTCATATTTGAAATCCGCATCCAGGCATTTAACAATACCATCAACAATATCCTTCACAAACGTGTAATCTCTTGCAGTAGAACCATCACCAAAACGCGTAATTGGCTTTCCCTGCAAGATTTTTTCAGTGAACATATATGGCGCCATATCTGGTCTGCCTCGAGGGCCATAAACAGTAAAAAATCTCAGGCAAGCAATATGCATGTTGTGAATATGATGAAAAGTGTAAGCTATTTTTTCAATGCTTTGCTTCGAAGCAGCATAAGGTGATATTGGTTGATCAACTCTGTGATCTTCTGCAAAAGGCACTTTCTTATTATTACCATACACACTGGATGATGACCCAAGCAAAAACTTCTTCACGTTGAACTTCGAGCATAAATCAAGCAATGTTGTAGTGCCAACAACATTATCAACCATATAATGCACAGGTTGTTCAAGCGAATATCGAACTCCAGCACGAGCAGCAAGATGAATAACAGCGTCAATTTTGTTGTGCATAAAAATATGATGCATCGCACCCATGTTCATAACATCAGATCGATAGAGTTTATACTTATTTTTTTTCAGGTTATGTGCTACATTCTTCTCCTTTCTCTTCTTATCATAATAATCATTGAAATTATCAACAGCAATAACGGTGTCTCCTCTTTTCAGCAAAGCGTCAGCAACATGACTGCCAATGAACCCTGCTGCGCCCGTAACGAGTATGTTAGCCATCTCATAATTCCTCAAATTCTTTGATAGTGGAAATGTATGAAGAGAAATTGCCTATGTCGTATCGTTTTCCAGGCAAAGGGAGAGCAAAAACATCTGTTTTATCATGAGCATATTGAATAACATTGCCATCTTTATTACCTAACGCATCATATGCTTTATGAATCATAGGTATTGTTCTCTTAGGATACATATACAATGGAGGAAACGCAAGTGTGGATTGTAATCTTTCAACATCAGCAAGAGTAGGTTTTTCTACAAAATCTTTTACTTTCCCATCACTTCCAACATTCAAAACAGACATTCTCTGTATAGCTTGCTTATCTCCAACATCATAATAGGTAATCACAATAGATTTCTTTTTCTGAAAAAGATCTACAATAGGCTTGAAATCCACATTCTTCATATAATTATCTCCTGCCAGAATAAAGACATCATCATCTATTTTAAATTTCTCCAACGCGTTGATTTTATCTCCCAATAATCCTTTTCTGAGATGTTCATATTGGTCTTTATCCTCAACCAATCCCAAAACAGGAATATCAACACCATTGTTGAGAATAGTTATTGGAATTTTTGAGCTTGACTGTTGTTTCCACGACTCAAACTGATCATAATAGGTTGCGTTAGAAACTACATAGATATGATCAAATGCCCCTGTTGCTGAGAGTTTCTCAACAGTAGAATCGATCACTGTTTCATTGTTTATCGGCAGCAATGCTTTAGGCTTTTCTCTTACTATTTTGCAAAGCTCAATAAGCTTCTGCAGAGGAATATCATCTAAATCGAATAAAAATCCTTGTTTTTTAAGAGTTGCATTATTCAAATTATTGTTCTCTGAAAGCCTTTCTATCTTCAAAGCATCCTTTGTTAATCTTGTACCATATCCTGCAGCTAGAATAACAGCCTTCACTTACCAACACCTGCATAGCTGAACCCTTGACGAGCAATTTCTTCAGGATCGTAGATGTTTCGTCCATCAATAATAATGTGTTTTTGCATCAATTCTTTCATTCTTTTGAAATCAGGACTTCTAAACTCATCCCATTCAGTAATAATGATTAATGCATCAGCATCTTTCAAGCAATCATATGAATTTCCACAAAACTCTGTATTCTTGTGTTTAGCAAACATTACTTTTGCATTCTCCATCGCTTCAGGATCATAACAGCTGACCGTAGCATATTCTTCGGACAGTTGATCAACAATAGTCAACGAAGGCGCTTCCCTCATATCATCCGTTTTGGGTTTGAAGGATAATCCCCATAATGCTATTTTTTTCCCTTCAAGATCTGGCAGGAATCGTTTCAACTTGGGCACGATGCTTTTCTTCTGTCTTTCATTAACATAGTCAACAGCTCTCAAAATACTTGTATTGAATCCATGATTTTCTAAGGTTTGAATTAATGCCTTAACATCTTTCGGAAAGCAAGAACCTCCATAGCCTGCACCTGCTGAAAGAAAACGAGAACCTATTCTCGAATCTAACCCAATACCTTTAGCAACTTGTTTGATATCTGCACCTACTTCTTCACATAGTGCAGCAATCTCATTCATCAATGATATTCTCGTTGCAAGCATAGCATTAGCAGCGTACTTTGTCAATTCAGAACTCTTCACATCCATAAAAACAACAGGCTTGTTGGTTCGCGCAACAGGCTGATAAAGATTCTCCAAGATTTTCTTCGCTTTTCCATTCTCGACGCCAATCACTACACGATCAGGATTTTGGAAATCTTTAATGGCAGCACCTTCTTTGAGAAATTCAGGATTGCTTACTACATCGAACTCTAGTTTTGATTTTCTTTTATATAATTCATTACGAATAAATCGCTTGACTTTGTCTCCCGTACCCACAGGAACAGTGCTCTTTGTAACAATAATTTTGTAATCATCCATCTGTTCACCGATCGCTTTAGCAACATCAAGTACATATTGCAGATCAGCTTTTCCTGTATTGCCTTGAGGAGTACCTACACAGATGAAGATTATTTCTGATTCTTTTATTGCTTTTGCGGCATCAATAGTGAAATTCAATCGTTTTGCCTTGACATTTCTTTTGACAAGATCAGATAATCCAGGCTCATAAATAGGAATAATTCCTTTCTTCAATTGATCTATTTTCTTCTGATCAATATCAACACAAATAACATCATTACCTAAATCAGCAAAACATGTACCCGTAACTAGACCAACATACCCTGTTCCAAACATAGCTAGTTTCATGTCATATCACCCTTCTTCCTGCAGTATTGCAGATTTTTGTTATATTTATAATAATTACTAAATTTAAAAAAAGAGAATACTAGGTGAACCATATCGCCGATAAACTATGTAGAACACTAGTTTGGACCCTCAAACCCACATTTTGGGCAAACATAAGGAACCACAATCTCTCTATCATGCTGGCTCCTGACAATCTCGAACTCACCACAGTTCGGGCACATAAAGCTCACACTGCCTGTATCGTTCGTAACATTGACTTTTGAAGTGGTACTAAATTTCGCTGTCATACGAGCTGGAATCAGATAGGGTTTATAAAGGTTATGGGACTGTCTATTACTTCTTAGCGGCCTTGATCAATCCATGAAATAAGGGAGCTGGCTTCATGAATTTGCTCTTGAATTCAGGATGCGCTTGTGTGCCAACAAAATAAGGATGTTTCTCTTTAGGCAACTCAATAAATTCAACAAGATCTCTCTGAGGATTCTTTCCTGAAATAACAAGACCTTCCTTCTCTAATTGTTTAACATATTTGTTGTTGACTTCCCAACGATGCCTATGGCGCTCAGAAATCATTTCCTTCTTATATTGATTAAAAACAATAGAACCTTTTTTGAGCTTTGCATCATATGCTCCTAATCGCATACTTCCTCCAAAATCATCTTCTTTCAATTTCTTATCTTGTTCAGGAAGAATGTGCACTACATCATGCGGTGTTTTCTCATCAAATTCTGTTGAAGAAGCATTTTTCAACCCACATATGTTCCTTGCAAATTCAATCACCGCTAATTGTAATCCATAGCATAATCCTAAAAAAGGTATTTTATTTTCCCTGAGATATTGTATTGCCTTAATTTTTCCTTCAATGCCTGTCTTGCCGAACCCTCCAGGAATAATAACTGCGTCATAATGTCTGAGCTCCTCAACAGCAGTTGCATCTTTTTCATATTTCTTAGAATCAATCCATTCAATAACAGGCTTACGTCCTTCTGCGTAACAAGCATGTTTTACTGACTCAATCACACTCACATAAGAATCAGTCAAACTAAAATCACCAATATCGAAGTATTTTCCCACAATGCCTATCCTGAGTTCTTTCGTGCACCGCAACGCATTTTCAAGACTATCTCTCCAAGAAACAAAAGCTTTTGTGTCTTTTTTATGCGGCAAATCAAAGAGATCAAGCATTTTCTTGATCATTGTCTGCGCCTCAAGGTTCAACGGCACTTGATAGATTGATTTTATGTCTGGTGCTGAGATAACATGTTCCATATCAACACCGCAATTAAGTGCGATTTTCATCTTTCGCTCCCTATCGAGAGGAAGTCTGCTTCTTCCAACAATAAAATCAGGTTTTAATCCACAACTCAGCAAATCAATGACTGAACGTTGTAATGGTTTTGATTTCATCTCTCCTAATTTACTTGGTATAGGTAAATAGCCAATATGCACATGGACCAATGGTTCACCACCCATTTTCATACGACGTATTGCGTCAAGAAAAGGAAATATTTGATGTTCTCCTGCAGTACCTCCAATCTCAACCAATACAAAGTCTGCTTTTGATTCTTTTGCAACAAGCTTGATTTTATCCATAACTTTCAACGGCACATGAGGTATGAAATCAACACATTTGCCTTCATATTTTCCTGCGCGTTCATCTTCAATAATAGAAAGGTATATTTGCCCTGTGGTGACGCTGTTGTGTTTGTTTAATATTGCGTGCGTGAACCGCTCATAATTTCCTAGATCTTGATCAGTTTCGAATCCATCATCAGTAACATACACTTCACCATGCTCTGTTGGACGCATAGTGCCAGCATCAACATTGATGTAAGGGTCGATTTTCATGCACGTAACTTTGTATCCTTGACTTTCAATAAGCATCGCCAAAGAAGAAGTTAAGATTCCTTTGCCTACGCCCGAGATGACTCCCCCCGTAACCACAACATATCGCGTCGGCATAAGCATGAATGTGGAAACTCTTTTTTAAAGATTATTGCAGTGGAGACTAGGAAAACAAAGAATTCCGGAGTGTTTCCGGATTGGTAATCTTTTTAAGGAGGTATTCTAATAAAGTACTATGGGGCGATATGTGAGGCAGACTAAACTACTAGGCGAAGCTGGACAAAAAAAGCTCAAACAAAGCAAAGTGATAGTGGTTGGTGTAGGAGCTTTAGGAAGCCATAGTGCTGAACTTTTAGTAAGAGCAGGCATAGGTAGAATCATTCTAATAGATGATGACGTCAATGAGCTACATAATTTACAGCGACAATCATTATTTAATGAGGAAGATGTTGGCAGATCAAAAGCAGAATCTGCTGCATCGAAACTGCAGAAAATAAATAAGGAAGTAGAAATAATGTCTATGATTGAACGATTCAAAAAAGATAGCTGTCATTTATTGACGGACGCTGATCTCGTCTTAGATTGTACTGACAATATGGACACAAGATACTTTCTAGCAGAATGCTGCAAAGAAATCCCTTGGATACACGCTGCTGTGGCAGGTCATGTTGGAACCGTGTATGCAGCAACAGCTGATAATGCCCCTTTTGAGAAAATATTCCCAAAAAAGAAATCCAAGATGAATGCATCAACAGAAGGCATCCTAAATACAACAGTGGCTATGGCAAGTTCTTTACAAGTTACGGAAGCGTTGAAGATATTAACTGGAGAGAAAGCAAGCTCTGAACTTATTAGATTCAACGCTTGGACTGGCTCTATTGATAAAATAAAGACAAAATAGTGCCACTTGTGTACGATATTGTGAATGCATCATTCTATTTATTTTCTATATAGAAATAAGTTGTTTTTTACTACTTTTATGTAATAAAAAACGAAAAGTTTATAAATGATAAATACTGCAAATAACTATGGATCTCGAGGAGAATATTAAACTTAATTGGGCGCATAGACTACTACGAAAATTACCTTCCCCTATAAAAAAAGGATTGCTAACAACAATTGCCCTTCCTTTTATACTAGGAGAGCCTTCCTTTGCAGTAAACATACCAGGGCCTTCTTTAGCACAGATTGTAAAAACAAGTATTGATAACACCTTCAACCACAAGATCTATAAAAACAAACACAAAATAAGAGAAATTGCAAAACAAGTGTATTGGGCAGCAGCATATGAAAAAAGAGCAGGACATGAAGTGAGATTTCCTGCATTTAGAGAAGAAAATAATAACGGTGGAAGAGTTTCAGCATTTCTTGATCCTGACATTTATGCCGAAATTCCTGATGAAATATCTCCCTGGAGATCAGAGAATCCCATTCAAGAAAAAATTGCTGAATTTCTAGAGACGAAATTAAATGCAAATGCCCTCTATTTTTATGATGAACCCTATAAAGAATGGATTGCATATAATCCAGAAACAGGAACAAGATATGTACATAATTACAAAATGAAACCAAGCGGGGATGAGATAGTTAATAGATCTTATCCCGCAGAGCATACTTTTATTCTTGAAGATGGAACACATATACGTTTTACCTTTGGATTTGACATAGGACCTGAGCGTCATGTTCCTTTATTCACACATGCCGTGAAAAAAGGTAAAAAAAAACCAATAGGACAATTTACTTCGATAGGTGAAGAACTTATTTTTGATGGAAGAGATGTTGAAATTCCAAGAAACGAATATTCTCCATACAGATTACAACCTAAAAAAACAAATAATGAAACATTCAATGCATGGCAGGAAAAACTCGAAAAAGCTTATTATGGTAAAGATATGTATCTGCCTTGGATAGTCTCTGTTGTTGCTTGGCCTGATGATTATGTTCCCTTTTACCCTCCTGAACCATTGTCACCGCCTACGACACCTATGACAACAACACCTCAACAGCCAAGGAAAAAGAACGTTGCAATTCGTGCATTAATTCAGGAAGAGAGAAGAAAGAAAAAGAAAGCGAAAAAAGATCTCTTTGATGAATGGGAAAAACAAATGCATGAATATGATGAAGCAGAAGTTCCCGATAATAAAAGAATGTTAACCATTTCTGAGGAATTTACCTACATGACAAGAAGAGGTATTGATCGATATAACGATCTTGTTCAAAAAAACGAGAAATACAAAAACGCAATTCCAAAAAGAGCAGATAAGGCAATCAAACGACTGGAACTTTTGCTTGCAGAAAACAATTTTCTTCCAGCATCATTCAGCCAAATAGCACTTGGTCCTGGAGAAGGAGCGTTTGAAAAGAGATTATATGACGCAAGCATTGCAAACGGATCAAGCATAAAGAATGTCATTGCTGTTGAAAAAGAAAGTTATGGCCTGAAAGATATAAAAGAGAATTTTGATGTCGATATTGATGATAGATCAGGAGATATAACAGATCTTTCTGATATGATAGAAACAAGAAAGAAAGCTGATAGAACTGCGGTATACACATTAAAAGAGGTTGACATAAACTTCGATGAAAAAAAACTGCATCAATTATATGCAACTTTACAACAGGCAATGCGCCCAGGAGATATATTAATAAGAACACAACCTATTTGGAATGATCGTCATACTGACGCGTACGATGATCATCCTGACTTGTATGAACCTCTTGAAAGAATGGATTTAAACAGGAAAGACTGGGATTACGAAATAATCAAGGATAAAGAAAACAAAGAGTTCAAAATAGTATTCAAAAGCAACAAAGCATGTTGTGTGGAGGAAGGAGGAAGAATGATGATACTTCCAAAAGGATTCACCATTAGAGAACTCTTATCAAGAAGAGATTTGATTTCAGGTAAACTAGACGAATATGGGTTTACACATACACAAACAATAATCGATGACCCTACAGATCCTGGTTATGTTGTAGATGTTCTTACTTACACCCCAGAAGAAACTCAGTTTATTTCTTTAGACAACATAGAAGAAACAGATCGGGCCGCATAAAGAGAAGGTAAATAATTAATAGCAATATTATCATAAACTTCTGTAAATGTGTAATCTGTTATGAACTCATTAAATTCGTGCCTAATATCCTTAACAATAGTGTTGAACTTCATATTATTCTCTGCTTGAACTTCTATTTCAATCTCATAATCGCTTATTGTTTTTGTGACATAAATAATATTAGGATGATGTTTGCAGTAACTAATAAATTTTTTAAACAGTTCTTTATTGAGATTTTGTATTCTGAAGAATACTTTATAATAATTATATCCTAATAATTGCGTTGCTATGTCCGCACGAAACCCAATAATTATTTTTTCTTTGCATAGCTGCTTTATCCTATATTGTACTATCCTCGCTGTTGTATTTAACTTCTTCGCTATTTCAACAACAGTTGCTCTGCCATCCTTAGAAACTATTGTCAATATCTTACTATCTATTTCATCGAGTTTGTGATTTGATTTTTTAGATCCAAAAAGCAATTCATTGTTTGAACTTTTGTTAAAGAGAAAAAGATAAGGAAAATGCCATATTCTTGTTGCTATAGAAACGTAGGTCATATCAAAATAATGGGAATAGTTTTCGTTAATAGCAGTCATTGTCTTTTCAAATTGATTCACATTGCTGGCAAGAACAACAAATCCTATGTCATCAAAGCCCATTTCTAAAGCTATCCACGCTATTGATCGGGTCTTCTTAAGATACTCTATCACTTCCTTTTCAACTTCCTTTGTCATATTTCTTAGTTTTATGAATACTCTGATGTACAAATAATTTAACGCAGTCATATCAACGACAGCATAAAATCCTCTTATAATGCCTTTCTTTTGCAGATTGTTTACTCTGTATGCTATCGTATGTTTTGAAATGTTGAGTTTTTTCCCTATATTGCTGAATGACGCTCTAGCATCGAAATCTAGTTCTTTAAGGATTTTCAAGTCTGTTTTATCAAGTTTGATATTGTTATTCATAGTTACTACAAACATACAAATAATATATAAATATTGTCATTTTGATATAAAAATCAACAAATACTTTAATATAGATTCTCTTGTTACTACAAAGTAACAAAATTTTGGTAATCGATCAGTAGTTACAAACAAGGTTTGTGAACTTTTTGATCGAATCGGGGGTACACAACATGAGAAAATATATTGGAATAGTACTATGTTTAATTTTTGTTGCAAGCTTATTTACCGCTTGCAGTAACGGTACAAATGGACAAGTAACAGAAGATACTTCTTTAGAACCAATCAAGATCGGATTCATTGGTCCATTAACTGGTGGAGCAGCAGTCTGGGGATTAAATGCAAAGAAAGGAATTGAAATTGCATTAGCAGACATTAACACGGAAGGTGGTGTTAATGGAAGAAAAGTCGAAGTTATTTTCGAAGACTCACAAGCTTTGCCAAAAGAAGGTTCTACAGCAATTCAGAAATTAGTGAATATTGATGATGTTCAAGCAATTATTGGTGGAATAGCAAGTTCTGTAACCTTAGGAATAGCACCAATAGCAGAAAGCAAAGAAGTTGTTCTTATCAGTCCTGGTTCATCCAGTCCAAGAGTTACAAACGCTGGAGAATATACTTTTAGAACATGGCCATCAGATGCATTCCAAGGAATTTTTCTAGGAGAGTTAGCATATAATGAATTAGGCTATAGAAAAGTCGCGACTTTGTATGTTAATAATGATTATGGTGTTGGCGTTAAAGATGCATTTGCCCAAAAATTTAAGGTACTAGGTGGAAAAGTTACAGCAGTAGAATCGCATGAACAAGAAGTTGGAGATTTCAGAAGTCAATTAACTAAACTAACAGAAACTAACCCTGATGCATTATTTTTGCCAAGCTATCCAGCTGAAATGGCTATTGCAGTTCAGCAAGCTAGAGAATTAGGATATGATGGTCCTATTTTCGGTCCAGAAACATTCGAAGATCCTCAGATCCCAGATGTTGCAGGCAATGCAGCTGAGGGGATTATTTATACAAAACCTTTAGTGGAAACTTCAGATGATTTCAAAAGAAAACATCTTGAAATGCATGGTGAAGAACCTGGAATTGTTTCTGAGAATGCATACGATGCTTTGATGTTGATTGTTGAAACTATGAAACAAGGAGCAACTACGGGAAAAGAAATCAAAGATGGATTACATAAAATTGGCCAGAACTACAAAGGCGCTTCAGGAACTATTACTTTTGACGAAAAAGGAGATATTTTCAAGCCTTACCAAGTTATGATAATTCAAAATGGTGAATTCGTTAAGCAAGGCGAACAAGCAGAACTAAAAGGAACTCTAAAAGTTGGTTTCATTGGTCCATTGACTGGTGATGCTGCAGCTTACGGTCTTCCAATACAGAAAGTTCTGAACTTAGCAACAGAAGAAATTAATTCTCAAGGAGGAATTAATGGAAAAGCACTCGAAATAATTTACGAAGATGCAAAGTGTACAGGAAAAGAAGCAGCTACAGCAGCTCAGAAACTTGTAAACATTGACAAAGTTAATTATATACTTGGAGGTCTTTGTAGTGGAGAAACATTAGGTGCAGCACCTGTTACTGAAAAAGGAAAAGTAATTTTATTTTCAGCAGGTTCAGGAAGTCCTGATATAACTAACGCAGGAGATTATGTCTTTAGAAACTTTCCATCAGACGCAAGTTCTGGTTCAAAAGTTGCCAGAACAGCTTATGAAATGGGATACGAAACAGTGAGCATTATTGCAGAAAATACAGATTATGCACAAGCTGTAAAGAATGTGTTCGTTAATGCTTACGAAGGTAACGTGTTAACTGATGAATCATACGACAGCGAAGGAATGGATTTCAGAACTCAAATTTTGAAAATGAAGTCAAAGAATCCTGATGCAATCTATGTTTTATCGCAAACACCTGCTAAGTTTGGTATTGTATTGCAGCAAATCGATGAACTTGGATTAGATGTTCCATTGTTTACAAATGAATTTGCAGCCGCAGGAGATATTCTTTCAGATTATGGAGAATATATCGAAGGAGCAATCTATGCAGAACCAGCATTTGACGAGAATGCACCTAGAGCAAAAGCATTATTAGATAAATTGAATGCAAAGTACGGAGATCTGACTGGTTCATTACCTCCAGTGTATTTAGCAACTCAGTATGATGCAATCTATTTGATGAAAGAAGCAATGGAAGCAGTCGGAGAGAATCCAGAGGATTTGAAAGAATATTTGTACAATGTTAAGGACAGAAAAGGAACAGTAGGAACATTGACTATTGACAGCAATGGGGATCCTGAATTTGAATACGTCGTACGAGTAATCGAGAATAACGAGCCAACAGTGATGGCTTAATTTTTTATTTTTTTATAGTCACATGACAACACCTGCATTCAAGATCCTTACCACGCTCAATATCTTGAATGCGGGTTTTAATTATTATACACAAAGAAGACAGTAAAAATGACAATAACACAAGACATTAGACCGACCATAAGAGCTTCTGCTTTTATAGATGCGCCTTTTGATAAAGCGAAAGAGGCTTTAGAATCTGAAGGATATGAAGTTATTTCTTTAGAAGAGAATGCTAGATTAAGAATTGAACAAGGGAAAGATTCATTTGTTTCAACATATGGGAATTGGGTTAGGGAATGTTTTATTGTGCTTCCAGATGAGAAAACATACTTAAGCAAAAAATCTCCTGTAATGAAGTATCCTTCAGAAGCCACAGAGATGTATAGAACCAAAAATCTATTCGAAGTTCAAGATGAGATTGCCCAAGAATCGCTAGAAGACTCTATAAGAGTAAAAGACTTGAATATTCCCACAAACAGATTTGGAGAAAATGAATTGATAGTGTATGTTTTTGGAAAGCAAGCAAAAGACTACGGTTTATTTTTACAAGAATACAAAGTCGGAAAATACAAAATTGAAGAAATGTTCATTTGGCTTTTTGTCAATCATCTTATTACAGAATCAACACCTGGTCCGATAGTAAAACAAATATATTTCAGAGATCTTGGTAACAGCTCTAATCTTGATGGAAGTCATATCCCTAATCCTGCAAATGCTGGTCCAACACGCGGAATAAAATACAATCATCAAACAAAAACGAAGAGGTTGTTGAAGTAAAATGAAACAACAGCGATTAGTGGTTATGGATGATAATGAGCAGAGAGTTAAGGTCGTTGAAGGCTTTAATTGGATATTTGAAGTTGTAGCAAAAAATCCAGAAGATATCTCTGACTTCATTATAAAAGAAGAACAATTAGCTACATGCGTAACTAAAAATTACCTCTATCCTCATGTTTCTGCTATGAAACAAAGCTTAAACTTTGAAGATCTCAACACATTAAAAAGAATAATTGACAAAGAATATAATTTAACAATTGGAGATCTCAGAACACTATCTAAAGGAAATCTCCTTAATTCAATATCTGATATTAATGATAAATGGTCAAACAAAACAGAACTAGAAACCGTGCTTGACCATGTATGTGAAATAATTCCTATTCGTTCAAAAGAAACATCAAAAAGATCAAAATATGAAGGAGGAACAATAATAGTAGATACAAGAAAAAAAGAAGTTATCGTGAAAGGCCATACAAGCCATGAATTCAGAGAATATCACCATACTATTCAAAAAAAAACAGAAAAAGGAATTATACATCCTAAGACAGGAGAGTTTTGGTATGATGTTTATGGGTTGATCTCTAAATTAAGAAGGAGTAGTGTAGAACATTCAAGATCAAAAAACATAGAATATTACTGTCAAAGATTCGGAGAAAAACGAGGAGACCTTATATTGACTATTAATTCCTCAAAAAATCCGACAGCAGATAACCCTAATAACTACATTTCCAGAAGTGATTTTTTTGGAGAACGCATAGCAATTGAAAAATGGGAATGGAAATCAAGTTATAGAGTTCCAAATTCATGGAAGATCATAGACGGCATAAGACGTAAGACCTATTGAGAGGAAAAAACATTTAAACGAGAAATCAGGTGAATAGCATAAAGAGAGTGAGAGAGTATGTCGATTGCAGCACAACTTATAGCCAACGGTCTTATTGCAGGTAGTATCTATGCATTAGTGGCGTTAGGTTATACGATGGTGTATGGTATTCTGAAGTTCATTAATTTTGCTCATGGCGAGATATTTATGATGGGTGCCTACATTGGATGGACACTCCATGTCCTATGGGGAGTGCCTCTTCTGATAGCGTTTCCTGTTGCCATGATTTGTTGTGGAGCATTCGGCTATTTTTTAGAAAAAATTGCTTACAAACCATTACGTAACGCACCAGTGTGGGCTCCTTTAATCACCGCAATAGGAGTTTCTATTTTCTTACAATCATTAGCTATTCTTATCTACGGTGCTCAAGTGAAAACATTCAGAACTGGTGAAGTAGCGCAAGGACTGCATATTCTCGGTGCAATCATCACACCTATCCAACTCACCATCATTATTGTATCAACTGTATTAATGGTGCTCTTGTGGTTATTTGTGAAGAAAACAAAAATAGGAAAAGCAATGCGAGCAGTCGCAGACAACAGAGAAGTTGCTTCAACTATCGGCATAAACGTCAATAAAGTTATTTCAGTTGTATTCGTTATTGGTTCTGCATTAGCAGCAGCAGGAGGTATTCTTGTTGGGATGGAACAAAATTTAACGCCTACGATGGGCGTTTCTGTAGGCATAAAAGCATTCACGGCAACTATCGTTGGAGGTATTGGTTCAATTCCAGGAGCCGTCTTAGGAGGACTAGCTATTGGATTAATTGAAAACATAGGCATCTGGTTTATCCCATCAGGATACAAAGACGCAATCGCATTCATTATCTTGCTATTAATGCTCATATTCAAACCTACAGGCATATTAGGAAGAAAGAAAGAGGAGGATGTACGAGGTTAAGATGGATTACTTTATTCATATTGCAATATTGATCTGTATCTACATTATCCTAGCTGTATCTCTTAATCTTATCATAGGTTTCACAGGGCAACTCAACATTGGTCATGCTGCGTTCTATGGCATAGGAGCATACGCTGCAGCATTACTTGCTTTATCAGGCCAACCATTTTGGCTCGGACTTTTAGCTGCTATGTTCTTCGCAGGATTAGGAGGACTCCTTATATCAGTACCTTGTTTGCGTTTACGAGGAGATTATTTAGCTATTGCAACATTAGGTTTTGGAGAAATTATTCGTGCCTTAATGAAAAATTGGACTTCATTAACACGAGGACCATTAGGTCTTCCAGGAATTCCTTCAATAGAAATCTTCGGTATTACTTTCAGCCAACCATGGCAATTTCTGATCATAGCAGCACTCATTGCTGTTATTGTTGTGTTCCTTATTCGAAGAATGATCAAAGCACCATTCGGCAGAGTATTACGTTCAATACGGGAAGATGAAATAGCATCACAATCATTAGGAAAAAAGATAATCAACTACAAAGTTATTGCTGTCGTCATCGGAGCCATGTTTGCCGGCGTTGCAGGTTCATTGTATGCTCATTATATTTCATTCATAGACCCGACAACATTTACCCTTCAGGAAACCATTCTCATGTTGTGTATGGTAGTCCTAGGAGGACTAGGATCCATCCGCGGCAGCATTATTGGGGCAGCACTCTTGATTATTATACCAGAACCACTTCGTTTCTTGAGTCTCCCTAGCAGTGCCGCCGCAGCATTACGACAAATGCTCTATGCAATAATCTTGATCTTGATAATGCTCTATAGACCACAAGGACTATTAGGTGAAAGAAGATATACGAGAAACAGCAATGCTGTCAAGAAAAAGCGAGGTGTTGCAAGTGCTTAGAGTTGTTGACATCTATAAGCATTTTGGTGGCATCAAAGCAGTCAATGGCGCAGAGTTTTCCGTCAAGAAAGGAGAGATTGTTGCATTGATAGGTCCAAACGGAGCAGGAAAAACAACAGTATTCAACTGCATCACAGGATTTATTCAAATAGATAAAGGAAGAATCTTTTTCGAAGGAGAAGATATCACCAATAAAAGACCTGAAAAAATTGCAAGTATGGGTTTAGCAAGAACATTCCAAATTATTCGATTATTTCCAAAAATGACCGTTCTTGAGAATATGATGATTGCTATGAGAGATCAATATGAAGGATTACATCATGTGTTCTTTTCAAGAAAAAAGATGATGGAGAAACAGAAAGAAGCAGAAGAAAAAGCTATTGAACTATTAGAGTTTGTCGGCTTGGAAGCAAAAGAAGATGAATTAGCAATGAATCTCAGCTACGGGCAACAAAAATTATTGGAAATTGCAAAAACAATCGCTACTGATGCTGAATTCCTGATGTTTGATGAACCCGCTGCAGGAGTTAATCTCACTATGCTGAAGAAAATAAGCGGACTATTGAAGAAACTGAAAGAACAAGGAAAAACCATACTTTTCGTTGAGCACAACATGGAGTTTGTGATGAACATGGCTGATAAAGTTGTTGTGTTAGATCATGGAGATGAAATTGCTATTGGTACTCCTAAACAAATCAAAGGCAATAAAAAAGTGATTGATGCTTACCTTGGAGGTGTGCAATGTTGAAACCTTCAAAAGATATTGTGCTGAAAATCTCTAATTTATCATCTTGGTATGGTAAAGTGCAAATACTGCATGAAGTAGATATGCATGTGAAAAAAGGAGAATTAGTAAGTATTATTGGTCCGAATGGAGCTGGTAAATCAACTATTTTGAAAAATATCTTTGGCATTATTAAGAAAAGGAAAGGTAACATCAAATTCTTGAAGAAAGAAATCATCACTATGCAACCTGAAGAATTAGCAAAGATTGGTATTGCTATTGTACCTCAGGGAAGAAGTGTGTTTCCTTCGTTGACGGTTGAAGAAAATCTAGTTATAGGTGCTTATACACGATCAGATAATATCAAGAAAGATCTTGAGTATGTGTATGATAAGTTTCCTGTGTTGAAGGAAAGAAGAAATCAGCCTGCTAAGTTGTTGTCTGGTGGAGAACAGCAGATGGTTTCTATGGGTAGAAGCCTGATGGTGAAACCTAAATTATTGTTATTGGACGAGCCTACTTTAGGATTAAGTCCAAGCATGAAGAAACTAATCTTCGATAAGATTATTGAATTGAATAAGTCAGGACTGACTATCCTTATGGTGGAGCAGAATGCTCGTATGTCTTTGAAATTAAGCGATAGAGCTTATGTTCTTGAGTTAGGAAGAAACAGATATGTAGGAAAAGGAAAGACGTTGTTGAAAGACAAACGAATTCAGCATTTGTATTTGGGTGGTGTAGCTTAAAAACGGGTGAGGTAGAAAAACTATGAAAGTGATGATGCATGCTCGAAGAAATGCTGTATATGGAAGCAGAAAGAAAAAGTAAGCAGGATAATAAATGCAGTATTCCTTTTTCTTATAATAAATTCAGCAAAAGAATCTTTGAAGGTTTGAAAAGGCATTTTGTAGAAACAACAGGCCAACAAGTAGGCCACACTATTCCTTATGGATTGCAGGAAATGGTTTTAGGAGGTCTATCCAATGAGGAATTCTATCGTTCACGAATACTTGCTTCCACTATTATTTATGCAGGAGCAGGTAAATTCTTGCAATTAGGAAGTGATCTCTTCAGATGGATGTTCAGAGTAAAAAAAGATTCCTCAGAAAAATATAAGGGCTTTGTCGATGGACTGTATGGTTTTTTATTCATTCTTGGCTTCGATAGTTTTTGGTATAAAACAGTTGTTCAAGTTGATGATTTCGATAAGGCAGTACCTATTATTTTAGGACGAGCAGTTATGGACTTTTTTCCCGTTGGAAGAATGAGAACTAAAGCAGTCGATATCTACAGGGATTTAGCGCATCTAAAACAGACGAAGTTCTCTGAATCAAAGAATAGAACAACATATTTCAGGGATCTTCCAAAAGAGAAAAGACTAAGATATGCCATTGGAGGCGTTGCTTTAGTCGCAGGATTGACATATGCTCTTCCTCATCTTACACCAGATAGCTGGTCAGGATTAGCTCCTTATGTCGAAACGGCAAGAGAATGGCTACAGCAGAAATTTTAGAACCTAATTCAGCAAAAGAATAGCTTATTCTCGGAAATATTTCAATATTAACACCAAAAACTTTATTAATTAGTTATACTTATTCAGTATAACTTAAAAAGGTGATATTTATGACCATGGCTGAAGTTAAAGCAAAAGAATGGGGTAATTCAATAGGCGTAATTATACCAAATGACATCGTAAAGCATGAAAGAATTAAGAAAGGAGATATAATTAAGCTAGAGCTTACTAGAAAAACAGGAAAATCCGGGTTTGGTATGTTCAAAAAAATGGCACCTTTCAAAAGAGAACATGATCACAGAGATGATGACTTTTGATTTATATAATAGACACTTATGCATGGATAGAATACTTTAGAGGTTCTAAATTAGGAAAAAAAGTAAAAAAAATTTTAGAAAAGAAGAAATGTGCGACTCTTGAGTCAACACTTGCCGAAATAATAACTCATGCGTTAAGAGAAAATGAGCCACATGATTTAATGATTAGAGAGATTAAATCTTTGTCTATTATACTTCCAGTCATGATTGGCCTTTGGTTTTTAGCTGCTAAAACAAGGCATGAGATGAGAAAGAAAAAGGCAAATTTTGGCCTAATGGATGCAATAATGCTCGCAAAAGCAAGAGAGTTAAAAGCTAAAGTCGTCACTGGAGATTCTCATTTCAAAAACCTAAAAGAGGCAGTGTATTTAGAATGAATGTAAAATCATTAGAATGTCGAAGTTATCTCCTGACAGTACTCGGAAACTCTCCGCGAAACAGAATTATCGATTTTTTATTAGGAGAAGTTAATTATGATCATACATTGAAAGAGATTGCTTTGAAAAGTAATATTGGCTATGCAACCATAAAAAGAATCTGGCTTAATTTTCTCAAGTCAGGCTTAGTCCAATCAACCCGAAGAGTTGGAAAAGCAGTCTTCTACAAATACAATCTCAAATCCAAAACAGGAAAAGCATTAAGAAAGTTTTATTTAGATATATTAGTTGATAATATTGAAGAAGAAATAATAATAGAAAATTAAAAAAAATTAACACTTCAACTGATGAATATAACGACATCCTTGTTCAGCAAGATCTTTCCTAAACTCATCATATACTTCATTAGTATATTTTGGTTTTCCTCCACTCCATATCATATCAGCATCCGCTAAACCTCTACTAATCATAGTAGATGTTGCTTGTGAAATTGCTAATTCTTTTGAATCACGATCCCTAAAAGATGGAGCATGATAAAATCTATATAAGTCTAAGAGAATGGAATATTTTTGAAAATTCTCTTCAAGATGAGGAAACCTCAACAAATATTCAAATTTATTTGGTGAACCAACCTCATATTCTGCATATTTTTTCAAATTTGAAATATCTTCTGCAAAGCCGTTGTCTGAACCAGCCATTATATTAATCTCAATGATTCCACCATAATACAATTTCATACGATCACTTATTTTTATTGGAGTTCTAGCTGCTCTTTCTGCTAATTTATCTTCTAACTTCGCATATTTTTTCCCTCTCTTAGTAAATCTATTTGATTTTTTAGATGCTTTCCAACATAAAGGCCACTGATAGTTTCCACCGGTTTCACGCAAAACAGTTTTAGATTTATAAACTGAATCATCTTCATATAAAGCATATAAAGCACTTACAACTTTATCCTTATCATTTACTTTGGCCGGAAAAGTTATAGTGTTCCCTTCAATTTCAAATCCTTCTTCCTGTAAAACACTCTCTGCTAAATCTTTATCTTTTTCTACTGCTCTATTCTGAATTTTTTTAATTAATTTCATTTTTTATCGACCTCTTTTTTTATTTCATTCCAATCTATTTTTTCACCATTAACTTCTTTGATCTGATCATAGCTTAAAAAGAAAACATGATAGAAATTATTTGTCTCCTGATGAATCACATAAGTATGATTCAAATAAGCATGTTTTCCTAGTTGAACTTTGATAGTGTCTCCTTTTTGTGTATATTTATTGAAGAGATCTCTGTTTTTTTTAGAACTTGGAATATATTTGTTCTTGAAACTAGACTGTATCTCTATAAGAGGAGTATTCATGGGTGCAGAGTTATTTCCCGAAAAATATTTTTCCACCATCAAATCATTATCTGCATTATTCACATCTGTAAGAAGTAAAGTTGCAGAATGTATTACCCACTTATTTATATAAAGATCTTTTTCCCATTTGGCTTTTTCAACAACAACTCCTTCAAGAGTTATTCCATCATATTCTTTTGGTTCTGGCAAATCTGAACAGCCAATAGTTGTGGCCATTGCAAGTCCAGCTAAAGCGTGTGTTATGTATTTTGTTAATTTCATTTTTCTTACCTCCTTTTTATGGTGTGGATCAAGGGTACACTCTTGACCCACACCACACAAAAACCATTTGATTTTTGTTACTGTGTAATGAGTAATACTAGAAGTTAAATATTTGCATCAATTTTTTTGTCAAAAAAGAATAAATATATAAATATAGTAAATATAATATCAATATGTTCGATAAAACCGATCTGAAGCTTATTTATGAATTAAACCAAAATTGCAGACAACCACACACAGAACTAGGCAAAAAGCTAAGAATCTCAAAGCAAGTAGTACGGTATAGAATCCAGCAATTAGAGAAGAAAGGGGTTGTTCAAGGCTATCATGCAATGATTGATTGGAGAAAACTAGGATATAATGCAATAAGGGTTTACTTGAAATGGCAAAATATCAATCCAGAAACCGAAGAAGAAATCTACCAATACCTTAAACAAGATCCTATGTTCATGTGGACTGTCAAATTCGAAGGAGATATAGATATTGCGTTTTATTTATGGATTAAATCGATTCCTGAATTCTCAAAGAAATGGTATGATTTCTTGGAAAAATACAAAAAATACATCTTAAAGTATGAAATCTATGAATCAGTAAATATGATACATTATCCTATGAAGCCCTTAGTAAATGATTTTTCAACAGAAGAAAAAATAATAGGAGAAGAAGAAAAAGTAAAATATGATCAGAAAGATTATGAAATATTAAAAATAGTGACTGAAAATGGTCATATTTCTATTGTTGACCTAGCAAAAAGAATAGAAGTTACTCCAAAAGCTGCATTGTATAGATTAAGATCATTAGAAAAAAAAGGAATTATTCTAGGATATAATGCATTGATAGACACTAATAAATTAGGATATAAATTCTACAAAATTGATTTCTATCTTAATGATTTATCTCAGTTAAATTCCTTACACGAATTTGCAAAACAGCATAAAAATATCGTATATAGAATGAGAACTATTGGAGGACCAGATTTTGAAATAGAAGTTATGATAAAAGACGTTATTGCAATGAAAAACATCGTAGCAGAGATACGAAAGCACTTTCCAAACATCATCAACAGATATCGATTCCATAGATTCGAATATACTATTAAGCAAGTTTATTTACCAGGAGAGAATTAAAACTCCATCAAACTCATCTGTCTTTTGCCGTCTATTTCGATGAATGGGCGAGCCATCTTTATTCTTGCTCCAAGTTTTCTTAGATCTTCCGCTTTCTTGATTTTTCGTTTACAATAATATAATCGTTTAGCAGTTTGGGGACCTATTCCAGGGATGCGAATCAATTCTTCGTATGAACATTCATTAACATCAACTGGAGAATCAAAGTATTCTCTCGCAAGAACTAATTTAGGATCTTCTTTCGGTAACATACCGTCATCCATAATAGAATTGAATTCATTCATTTTGAAATCATAACAACGATAAAGAAAATCAACATTGTACAATCTGTTCTGTCTAATCATTGGTTGTTCTTCTTCATTTTCTAAAGGAGTTCCTTTTACAGGCCTAAACCTTGAATAATAGAATCTTCTCAAATCCATTTCATCGTACTCCCATTTCATCATTCTCAGTACTTCTTTATCCGTCGAGAGATTGTTCAATATAACTTGAGTAGATTGGCCTCCTGATAAACTTAGCTTCTTTATCCAGGACTGTCTTCTTAATATATCGGTTTTGAATTCTTTTGTATCTGACAATTCATTCATTATACTTTTGTTAGGCGCTTCTATGTTAATACTCATTCTATTGCTGACTTCAGCTGCACGTTTAATCATATCATACGATGTCCCAGGTAATACTTTGAAATGAACGTATCTCTTAAATCCATTTTTTCTAACTAATTTTACAGCTTCAATCATTCTCTCAGTTTCTTTATCAGGATCACTTCCGACTCCAGAACTTAAGAACAGTCCACTTACATCCATATTCTTATTCAGATAATCAAATATTCTAGCTAACTCTCCAGGTTTGTAAGCTACTTTCTTCTTAGCTCCATGATTACGATTAGGACAATATTTACAATCCTGTGAACAATTATTGCCCATCAACGTCTTGAATATCTTGCATGTTTTATGCTCAGCTTTAGCGTGATAAATTCCACCTAAACCATTATTCAACTTGATCTCACATTGCTTAAACCCACAAGTATCGTATTTTCCAGCTTTTCCAAGGACTTTGGCTTTCGATAAAGGATCCATCATAACCTCTTTTTTATCTCTTCTTGTAATTTCTTTATATGCAAATTAAATTCTAATTCAAATGATTTCCAATCAGAATAAGTAAGTAGTTTTCCTTCATAATTAACAGAATTTCTTTTTAATCTGATAGCTTCAAGAAACTTCCAGTTTAATTCTAATTCAGGATATTTGAAGCAAATGTATGTGTTTTTGCATTTATGATTCTCTGATTGTATTCTATCAAATAAAAGAAATGCTTCAATAAGATTTCTTAAAGACTCGTAATAATCACGAAAAATAAAAGTCCAATCATAACTTTTTTTATCAATATTTATTTTATTTTTCTCGATGAAATTCAAGCTTTTCTCACTCATATCAACAAGAGATTTTATCAATTCAACATCTACTTTATTCTTCTCTCTGATCATGCCAGAAGACATGCATTTTTGATAAGATTCTTCTAATTTATTCACACATATTAGAGGTTTTAGCTATATTAAAACCTCACGCAAGAATGTCCAGTGACTGTAAAGAACCTTTCACTAGAAAACCTTCTGCAACATTTTTCATCAATCCAGATCTTATCTCCTTTATTTCTTTCTTCGAAGAAAAATGATGAATCTCTATCTCCCTTTTTAGTTTTCTTTCAAATGAAAATCTTCCGAAATCCGGAAGATCTCCATAAATAAATATATCAACATCAGAGTCTTTATACCAATCTCCCTTTGCCATGCTGCCAAAGAGAATTATTACTGAAGAAGGCAATAACATAAGTTGTTTAAACAAACCACTTTCTTCAAGTTTTTTTAATCCATATATTCTCTTCTTTGTCTGATAGACAAGATTATTTGATCCAGCAGTAAAATATGGAAATTTCCCTTTTTCTTTAATCCGATTAAGCAAACCTTCTTTTAGATATTTATTAAGCCATTTATTGAGAGCTCCTCTGCTCATCTTTGTCTTCTTGAGCAATTCCTCAAAATGCCAATGCTTGAGAGGACTCTCTTCAAATATCAATTGTAGGAATATTTCCTCTTTACTTGGACTAGCCATAATAGTATAGCTCAGATATACTATTTAAATGTTATCTCTCTAATTTCTTCAGAGGATAAGGATCATAGACTAGATCATCCTCGAACATTATTAAGAATTCTACATTTTTTATTATGGTGTTGAATTTGTCTCTTAATTTAGAAATCTCTTTTTGTAATTTCTCAGGGTTTTCTAATTCAAGAGTTATTTCAAAATTCCATTCTCCAACAGTTTCTATTGCTAGAATCATATTTTGATTTTCATTAACGTATGAGAATAAATTATTTCTCGCTTTTTCGTCCATATTTTGGAGTTTAATTAATAATCTATAGCTTTGCATCCCATAGTTTTGAGATTTAATATAAGCAGAATAACCTTGTATTATCTCTCTTTTTTCTAGCTGCTTAATTCGCAAAGCAATCGTACTAGCAGGTTTTTTTAAAATTTTAGCTAATTCAACAACATTAATTCTCGCATTGATTGATAAAATAGATAATATATTCTCGTCGAGTTCATCTAACGTTTCTATTTCTGGCTCTTTTCCAAAATGGGGAGCAATTAATTCTGTTTTTGTTCCCATTAAATAATCTCTTTTATGCTGTCTTAATTCTGTTCTTATTGAGATTGTGTTATCAATTAAGTGATTTCCATACTTTGTAAGAATATTGTAATATATTTTATTGAATTGAACTATATTTTCCGCCATAATTCCAAAAACCATATCATATTTTCCTCCAATTAATGCAATCCAATATAATTCTGGAATATTTGCAAGATAAGCTATAATTTCCTGCTTCAATTCTTCATCCATATTTTGGAATCTTGAATAAACAGCATATCCTGTGTATCCTAATTTTGCAAAATTGACTAAAGTAGTGTAACGTTTTATTATTCTTTTTTTCTCTAACTGTTTTATTCTGTAGATTGTTGTTTCTTTAGATAATTGAGCCTTTCTTCCTATTTCCTGAAATGTGGCTCTAGCGTTCAAATCCAGCTCAGAAAGTATTCTTCGATCTTTTACATCTAAGTTCATATTTTACTAAAACACATGAATTCTATATAAATATTGTGATTTATGAGAAAATTTTGAAGAAAATTTAATATATAACAATTAATTACCATTGTTAGATAATAAAAAATCATCAAAAGAGGATAAAAAAAATGGTAAAAATAGGAATTGTTGAAGACAGTATAGGAGATATAATTGGGAGATATTCTTTTTTGACAGAAGAACATGATGTTCATGTGCTTTACAGAGATTATTATTCCTTTGATTCTTCAGAATTCGCTAAAAACATTCAAAATATAAGTGAAGAAGGATTTGATTCCAAAAAAATACTAATATCGATGAGGTACCCCCCGGAAAGTTCTCGTGAAAAGAGAAAATTTAGAAAACTAGGATTGCCAACAGAATCAGTAGAATGGCTTCCCGATGATTTGGATGTGTATTTTGTAGATGGATTACAAGGAGCTTGGGAAAATTACACTGAAAAATATGGAAAAGAAAGAACCCATATCATAAGTGGCGATCCACACGTTATTGAGAAAGCTAAGTATTATGGATGTAATGCAAAAGAAAATTACCACGAAACTAGACCATACATAGAACGAGTTATTTCTCAACTGACCGAATCATTGGAGAAATAAAAAGAAATATGTCCAGTGAGTTAATTCCAACATTCCAAACAAAGTTTCTCTCTTGAGAACGTTGTTGCCTCTTCTAAATCTCTAACAGTAGCAAATTCTAAGCTATCTAATGCTAACGTTTTTCTTATTTCTTCAATAGAAATTCTCTGTGCAATACAATCTTCGTCTTTTTTTGTCGTTTTTCCATACATGCAAGCATGCATTAAAGGAGGGCAAGCAATTCTTGCATGAACCTCAAGTGCGCCATGTCTTCTTAATTCTTCAACTCTGTTAAGCATTTGCGTTCCTCTGACAATACTATCATCCACTATAACAATTCTTTTTCCTTTTATAGAGGATTTCACAGGAATTAATTTTGTTTTTGCTTCTTTATCTCTTGCTGATTGTTCTCCAGGAGTATAACTCCTATCAGAATAATCAAACCTTACGAATACTTCTTCATAGGGTATTCCAGATTCTTCTGAATATCCTATTGCGTGCCATCTCCCAGAGTTTGGAACTGGAGAAACAATATCTGCATCTACATGATAATTTTTAGCTAAAATCCTACCCATATTTTTTCTAACCTCTGAGACACTTACTCCATCTATAATTGAGGTAGGATATGCTGTGTATATCCATTCAAAAGTGCAATACTTTGGTGATTGTATATTCAGATTTCCTACTGTCTGGATTCCTTCACCGTTTATACAAACAACTTCTCCAGGTTCAACATCTCTTACTATTTCAAATCCTGTATTTTCAAAAGAAGTACTTTCAGAGGATACAATATAACTTCCGTTCTTTCTACCTAAAATTAAAGGTTTTCGACCCCACCCTCTTGCAGCATATATTTTACCTTCTTTTAGAGAAATAACAGCAAAGTCTCCTTTTATCTCTGCAAGAAGCCTTTCAATACCTCTTTCAAATTCTGCTTCACTAGAAATTATTTTTGATAATAAAGCAATGTCTTTAATCTCATTTAAATCATAATAACCGGAAAAACTAACTCCTGATTTTAACAATCTATCTTTTAACTTATCAGACTCCATAATATTTCCATCAAAGCAAGTAACAAATCCTCCTGCTCTTGATAGCTCAGAAAGAGGCTGCCTTTCACCAGAGACTGCTCCAATTCCATAATTTCCGTATAAATTATCAACTGAAAATTGTTGTTTTACAATTCCTTTATGGGTTCCTCCAGTAGTCTTTTCTCCTCCTTTTAAAATCAGTCCGCAATAATCTTGAGCTCTATGTTGCAGATAATGAGTTCCCAAGACCAAATCCTTTGCACAATCCCCCTGAGAAAAAATACCACATATCCCTGCCATCATCTATACGTTTTTTCCATGTATTTAAATTATGTTGTGATGAAAACTATTATAACTACTTAATAACGTATTTATTGAAAAAACATATAAACTCATTAGTCTCTATTCTAGCATGCCAAAGAAGAAAAAGAAGCCTAATAAAATCCTCTACTGGATTCCTAGAGTGATTATGATATTGTATCTTGCTCTTCTTTTGCTTTTGTCGTTTGATAAAACAGGAGAAACATTCTGGGAGAATATATTGGGCATTCTCATTCAACTTATACTTCCTGCAGTATTTCTGGTGTTCTTACTCTATACTTGGAAGAAACCACTCTGGGGAGGAATTGCACTTATCGTCTTAGGAATCATAACATTCTTTGCATTCGGCACCTATAAAGAAATAATTACCTTCCTTACAATAACTCTTCCTGTACTTTTCTCAGGCATATTGTTTGTTATTGAAGGTAAGAAGAAATAGCTGAAAATCTTCCGGATTATTTCACTAGACATCGACGGTAAGTATGCTTATTAATGATTTTATTCTACCAAGAATATGAAATATTATATTGACACATGCATATGGCTTAATCTATTCAAGAAAGAAGGAGATCCATCAAAAGGAGTTCCTTACTGGGAGATAGCAGAAAGATTTATAGAAGAAGTAATTTCATTTGGGGATAAAATTTATTTTTCTGGTATCATACTTAAAGAGATAAAAAATAAACTTCCAGAAGAAAAATACGAAGAAAGCATTATTTATTTGAAAGAAAAATCATTAAAAATTAACTTAATAGAAGATGACTATTCATTTGCTAGAAAACTAGAATCTGAATGGGAATATGAAATAGGCTTTTATGATTGTATTCATGTTGCAGTGTGCAAAAGATTAGAAATGATTTTAGTAACGAGAGATAAAGCACTCATCAAAGAAGCAAAGAAATATATTTCTGTAATTAGACCTGAGGAGTTATAAGTTGTTGACTTCTTCCATTAATTTCTTATAATCATCAAAGCTCTTTATCTCTTTAGATAATTTCTTTCTTATTTCTCTAACCTCTTTTACAGAATCTCCTGTGTTTGGAATGATTCCTACCATACTTCTAATATCTTTTTCAATAACAAATCTCCTCACCGCATCACGAATAACATCAGATCTGTTGGCGTAAATTCCTTCTTTGACTAATTCATCCATTCTTTTAATTAAGCCATGATTCATCCTGATTTGCATCGTTTCCATCACCATCGTAATGTTCATGTAATTGTTCTGATATTTAAATGTTTCGATTACACAACCACTAGACATGCTCAAGTCAGCTATATAAACAACGCATGATATTCTTCAGTAAATCAATGAGGTGAAAACATGGATTATGAAATCAAGGAAAAAGATGCGTTTACTGTTGTTGGTATGGAGATCAAAACCACTATGAAAGATGCTCCTAAGGATTGTAGCACAATCTGGGAGAAGTTTATGCCAAGGATGCATGAGATCAAGAATCCAGTGCCGAAAGTAGCGTATGGTTTATGCAAGGATACTCCTGAGGAAGGATTTGATTTCAAATACTGGGCAGCATTAGAGGTAACTAAAGTAGAAGATGTTCCTGAAGGAATGGTTGAAGTAAATGTGCCAAAAGCAAAATATGCTGTATTCATCCATAAAGGAAAAATGTGTGATGTCGGCCAGACATGGGGAAAGATCTACTGTGAATGGTTCAAAGAATCTAAATACAAACCAGGACCAATTGGCTTCGAATACTGCGAAGAAGACAAGATCAAAGACATAGAGAATGTTGAAGTAGAGTTATGGTGTCAGATCGTGGATAAGTAAAACTGTAAGAAGCATCACCTCCTAGCGAAGCCTTATTTTTATGATACGAAAACGCTAAAATCGTTTTGAAGGATTAAGTTAGGGTTCTGGCGGAGCGAGGTGATGTGTTTTGTTAAATCAGCACTTACCCTTTATTTTTTTATTTTAAAAAAGAAAGGGTAAAATTTATAAACTATTAGAACTTACCAACCCATATGGTCTACATATATAGAAAGACAATCGGAAAAAAGGATTATTATTACTTACGTGCTTCTATAAATAAGAATGGAAAGAAAGTAACAAAGGATGTCGCATATCTTGGAAATAATTCATCAAAATTAGCATCAAAAATAGAAAGCCTTCCATCAAAATATTCTAAAGAAATACGCAAGTCATACAAAACAATAAAGAAATTCATAGAAATCAACCATTATCTTGAAAAAATAAAGGAATACAAACTTAAGAAAAACCCATTTTTTACTAAAAAAGAGCTTGAGAATATTGAAGCATGTTCATATCACTGGAATCATGTATTCGGAAAATTACATACTTTAACAAAATGGGAGATACTTAAGAATTTTGTAATAGAATTTGCGTTTCATACAACATCAATAGAAGGCAATACAATAACTCTAAAAGAAGCGCAATCTTTGCTTACTGAACAATTGACTCCGAAAAATAAAACTCTTCGTGAAGTATTTGATCTCCAGAATACAGAAATAGTCTTCAAAAATTTATTCACAAGAAAAAATTCTAGAATCACCCATAATTTAATATGTGAAGTGCATGATAAACTGCTTAAAAACATAGATAACAGAAAAGGATATAGAACAGCAGATGTAAAGGTTTTCAAATCAAGATTTGAAGCAACTCCCTTCAAATACATCAAAACAGATATAGATATATTGTTAGACTGGTACAGAAAAAATCAAGCATTGCATCCAATAGTTCTTGCTACCCTATTCCACCACAAAATAGAAAAAATACATCCTTTCTTTGATGGAAATGGCAGAACTGGAAGAATGCTGATGAATTTCATACTTGTGAAGAAAGGATATCCTCCAATAATAATAAAAAACGAGAATAGATCAAAATATCTCTCTCTTCTGAACAAAGCAGACAAATCAGATCTTAACAGCTCAGATACAGTACATTACAAAGATTTAGTATCCTTTGTCATATCTGAGCATGAATCGAGCTATTGGAATATCTTTTTATAATCTTACCCTTTATTTTTTTATTTTGAAAAAGAAAGGGTAAATAAGTTGGCCCATAAAAGCTTTCTTTATGTTTTCTGAATGCTCATGGCATTTCATTTTGGCTTTCATCTTGTGCTCCCAATAATCGATGTTTGCTTTAGCCAGGAAGAAGCTGAGAATTACTTAGATTGAGTTAATTTCTTCAACAATTTTATTAATCAGGCAGATAATTGAATGCCAACTCTTCATAGAATTTCAATAAATATTTGTTTTTTATTATACTTCCAAATCTGTCCAATAACTCTTTTAGAAAATCAAGATATTGCTCTTCAGACGCAACATGCATTTCAATCTCTATATCATCCCCTCCAAAGTATTTATCAGTGTAAATGATGAAGTTTTTAGATCCTATGAATCCAAAGAAATTATTCATATCTTGTTCATTATAATTTCTAAAATTGAGATGCAGTTTATAGTATTTATAACCCATCAAATTCGTGTCTATAAATAACCTATATCCTAATATAGCCTCTTTATCTTCCAATTCCTTAATTCTTTTCTTCACTGTGTTGATGCTTAAATTTGTTTTTTCAGCGATATTAACAATGTTCATCATTGCATTATTTGATAATATCCTTAAGATAGCATGATCTTTCTCATCGAGATCTATTTTTTTATATCGTAATATCTTATCTTGGATCTCTCTTTTATTATTAACAAGATAATCTTTCTTATAATGCCGTATCTCAGATAATACTCCAACTTTCTTTTCTTCAATTATAGAACTGAACTTAAGCATAAGTTCTTTTTCAATTGTTTCAAACTCAAAAATATTATCCAATGCAATCACAAAGTTCAAATCATGTCTTCCAATCATTTTGAAAAACCACATGATTCCTTTTTGATTCCTGATATGATCCACTAAGTCTTGCTCTTGATTTTTAGTGTAATTACATAATTTTAGAACAACCTTAATACTGTATTTTCCAAGCGCAAAAAGATTTATTTCTGTAAACGTTCCTTTTATGATCCCTTCTTTCTTCAAACGTTCAAATCTATACAATGCAACATTTCTTGATATCCTAAGCTTTTTCGCAATAACTGCTAAAGGAGTTCTACAGTTCAAATCTAACCCATAGAGAAGCTTTCTATCAACTAGATCCAATTCCATAAATATAGATTATTATCAATATTTATATATTTTTTGATTGTTTGTTAAAAATATTGATAGCAAATCTTATATTACTGTTAATATTCTTATCATTTAGTGATGACAAATGATGAAGGACTTTATGCCGGAAAAAAATTACAGGAGAAACTTCATGACAGAGCTAGTGGATAACATTAAGCCGTTAGGCATTATCTCAAGTGTACTTTTGTTAATGGGTTTGAGCGTATATAGTTGTTTCAAAATAGAATCTTTGCTTCCCGATCCAGAATATAAACCAGATAATATAAGATATGGGCTTACGCCAGTCGTTGGAAAAACAATGTGTCCTGTTGATGCAGCAATACATGATAGAAACAAGGATGGAAAAGTTGATGAAATATATTATATGAGACCATTATTTGCAACGCCTGAATTAATTAAAGAAAAACCAAAATATTATGATAGTTACAAAACAAAAACTATGACTCATGGAATCCAAGAGCTTGCACAAGAAATCCATAACAAACAAATGGAATTAGTAGATTCAATGTATGTTTATTTCGATTGAATTAGCTTCCTTAGAATTTCATTGAGATTTACTGATGTCTGGTTTTTTATTTCTTTTTTCTTAATACAAGCACTAACCATGTTATAAATGATGCAAGTGTTGTTAGTAAGAATCCAATCACAACAAAAAGATATATTGCTATTGGCCACTTATTACCTAGAACATTAGTTGCAGCGTAGTAAAAGCTTAGTATGACATTAATGACAATTGTTATTAATAAGCCATATCTAAAAACACCAAATGCTAGCTTAATTTTCTCATAATATTTATCATCTTTTAGAATTTTTACAAATAAATAACCTGTAAATATTGTTGGTAATACAAATAATAGAATAGGTAATAGCCCATCGTCACTTCCTTCATCAATCATATCAATCGCACTAATTAAAATAATTATTATTCCTAATAATGAAATAACCCCCAATAATATTTGAATAAATCTTTTCATATTAAACCCTTTTACGTCTTAATTATTTATATATTTTCTTAATATCTCATTAACCTTCTTCCCATCTGCCTTTCCCTGGAAGTGAGCCATGCATTTACCCATCAAAGCACCCATGGGAGCTCCTTGGTTTTCGGAAATAATCTTCTTAATTGCTTCTTCCATAGCGGAATCGTCCATGGGTTTGTAATCTTCGAAGTTTATCTGCTCTCCTTTGATATGCTTTGCCATGATCTCTTCAACAGCAGAAACACTAATCTCATTATTATTCAATTTCTCCAGAATAATCATAATAAAATCAGTATAATCAGTGGTATGTACATGCTCATATTTCTTGCTCATAACATTTCCTAAATTAAGCACATACTCTGCCACTAAAACTGGCTTCAAATTTGGAAATTTCGACATTAACTCATTGAAGTTAATATTTTTCTTCACTAATTGCCTTGCCAGATCTTCTGAGATGCTATGCCTTTCAGCTAATCCTTTTATTTTATCGTCGAGCAGTTCAGGCAATGCAACATCCAAATCAAGAACAAATGATGGAATGTCCGTTTCAGGATACATACGTGCAGCACCAGGCATCGGTCTAAGATACGTTGTCTTCATCTCATTCACATCTGCATTTCTGACATGGGGTCCTTTCTTTTCAACTTCATCTATCTGTCTTTGTACTTCAACATCAATAATAGCAGGAATCTGTTTCAACTCCTGAAATCCTTTAATCTCGACACGATAACCATCTTTGATACTGACATTGACATCTTGTCTTATCGAACCGATACCTCTTCTACAAGCACCAGTACTACGTAAAATCATTCCTAACTTTGCAGCTACTTCCTTGCATTCTTCTGCTGAACTAATATCTGGAGCCGTTGCTATCTCCAAAAGTGGAATTCCTAAACGAGATAAATTATAGGTATCTAATTCTGAAGTTCGTTCAATAGCTTGTGCAGATTCTTCTTCAAGACATAATGACTCTACACCTATTTTTCGACCATTCACTTCAACAAAGCCATCGTAGCCAATCAGCATTGTTCTTTGGAAACCAGAAACATTCGAACCATCGATAACCACTTTTCGCATCACTTCAACTTGATCAACAATTTTCATATTCAATAATTTAGCAACAATTACTGCTGTCCTTACAGCATCTTTATTTACAGGAGCAGGAGGCTCCTCATCCATTTCCACCAAACAAGTAGCATCATGATATCCTTGATACAAAAACTCCTTCTGTTTTTTCTCCTCAAACTCAGCTGCCTTATCTCGATCTCCTGTTTCTGAAGCACTCACTCGTAATCTTCGTTTAAAGGTAAAATCAGGATTGTCCTTTTTGATAACACTAGGACAATTGCAAAATAATTTATGGCCCTCTAGCTGCTGATGGATCTCGATACCGCATTTAAAGCCTAATTCCTCATAATTCATACACAAGAAAAGATAAGACTATTTATATGCTTTATTGCTCTGAGGGCTTGCTATCCTCAAAATAACCATATATACAAGTATAATTCCAGCCAATATCAAGAACGCCAATTGCATCGAAATCAATTTAGTAATATATCCTACAATAGGAAAGAGCATAACCGCACCAATGTTATCACCCATGTTTCTTATAGAAAGCAAAGTAGCACGATGGCTTGTTGGAATATTTTTATTCATATAGTGATTCAAAACCACTTGAGAAAACCCTGCAGCTAACGGAATGAAATAATAGAATAGCAGCCCGACATATTTAATCATAAATGACATGCAGAAAATTGAAGCAAAAATCATTATTTCCATAAGTAATAACGAACCTTCTTGTCCTAATTTTTCTTCCAATTTATATGCAATTTTTGAAGTATACGCCATTAGTAGCGAAGAGATAAATGAAACAGCACCTATTAGAAAGATAGGAATAGCAATCAGTTCAAAATATGCAGATGACATCGAAAATCCTATACTTGCTCCTGCTGCTAGAGGAACAGAAAAAAAGATAAGGTATTTGATAAAGTTGCTTTTCTTTACATAAGCAATTCCCTCTTTGAGATGCTTCCATGAATTGCTGAATGTCATTTTTTTCTGAGTTGTATATGGTTCCTTCAGGAAGAAAGTAAGAATGAATCCTATAGTAATACATGGAAGAGTTGCGTATGCAGGAAGTTTATAGTGGACTGAAAAGAGAAATGCTCCTATGATAAAGACGAATGCTCCAAATACATTCGTTATGGTCGCCATCAATCCAGATATTTTCTTATGTTCTTTTTCTCTTCCTAATTTCTTCAGTGTATCGTATAGTAAAGCTTGATTTGTTCCTGAACTGAGACTGACACCCAGCCCACTGAACATTTTAGCAACGAGAAATGCTGCAAATCCATTGAAGAATGCAACAAGACATATTTCTATTACATACATGAATCTTGAAAGCAGCAATGTTTTCTTCTTACCAAGCAGATCAGCGACAACTCCTGAAGGAACTTCAAGCAATAAGGTAGAAAGTGCAAACACCGCCATAATAATGGCGAATTGCTCGATAGGAACCTGGGATGCTATATAGAACAATGCTAAAACAGGAATAAAGAATCTTCCCCACATCAATGCTCCAATAACGTACAGCAAAGGAATATTTCTTTTGAGAGACATAGTTCATTTGCGATGATTATGTTTATAAATCTTCACAATAAAGCTTAAATACACTACACTTATTCTCGCTATATGACTAAAGTAAGTTTAACACAGAGACTTGATACATTCCTTGTAAAATATAGACTACATCTTGAAAAAGTAAGAAAAGCTTCTGCCCAAGATCATCCAAGGCTTGCAAGTGAACTATTTGCGTTAACAGAAGAAGCAGGAATCCAAGAAGCAGTTGATGGTACAAACCCGATATTTGAAGTAGGAACAATACCTTACAAACTAGGTCCTAGATTAAGAGGTCCTGATTATTCTGAATGCCTGCAATCATCTAGTATGATTACAATACCTCATAAATCTGAGGATAATCCTCAAGATATAATGGTTTTGGAAGGATATCCAATTATTTTTGACTTCATGACAAATGGTCCCCATTTAAATAAAGATGAAATGATCGAAGATTCTAAAAAAAGCATATATCTTATTGATGTTACTGAATATGGAGAGCTCAGAGTAACGGGTTCTGAAAGTTTAGATCGCGAATTTTTTATTGACGGTAAAGAGACAGGGATAATCTGCAGAGGCGCTGGTGTAAAAGATCGAATATACTCGTGCCTTATCAATCCATATATGGTTCTTCCAAATGGAAACCCCGGCGAAGAAGTCGATTCATTAAACAAATTCAAACCTCAATATTTTGGAAACGAGCCATTAGATGCCTTCTTAAAACATATTGATGTTGAAATATTATAATTCAAGAAACCGCTTATAAAGAACTACCTTCTCAACAGTAACTATTAAATACTACTATTTTATCCCATTCCCATGCATAACTTCAACACATTCAATGACAGCATTGGATATTTAATGAATGCCTACAATTCATATTTAAAAGGATTGAAAGAAACAAAACCTAAACTTGCAGAGAAGGCTATAAAAGATATTAGAAAAGATTCCTGTTTAGAATTTGAAATAAATGATTCTCCTTTGCTTATTGGAGACATTTATACTAATGCATCATACGATCCTCACAATGAAAGAGTCAAGCATACCTGGGAAGGAAAAATTCACTTTTCAATCATTCATGCCGTTGATGAAAATATTTGTCTTGATAACGAAATTTTAGAAAAGAATTCCAAAAAAATTTCAATATTCAAGCCAAGAGCAGCAAATATAGAAGAGCACGATGTATTACAAAACGATGTATTTGACGGCAAACCATATTCTGGGAATCTTGTGCTAAGATTTGAACCCGGAATATATTTGGAGGAAACCCATCTATTTAATGGAGTTGAAGTCTTGTCAACAGATTATGGAAAATTTGACACCACAGAATATAATAGGAGTTGGGTTTTCAGAGAAAACAATAAGGGAATGTGTATGCTTTTGAATAATGGAAATGATATTATTTCTAAGCCATTGGAAACAATAAATATGGATGGCATAGCAGTTACAAAGAAAGAAAAAGAGAGGTTTTCTCATCGCAACAGACGTATTTGCGGGGGACTCGATATGCTTATCTGGCACTTAGGAATAAAAGTACAAGGATATGTTCATATCGATCCATTATCAGAACAAGGAATAACATACGCAAATGAATTTAAGAATCAAAAAATCTCTGCACTTCCTTGAAATATCTTCTCATAAACCATTGAAGGAATATAGTTTCATCCTTTTTCATCTGAGACCTTTCTAAAGCATTATAATAACCAGTCCTATTACTATATAAGATATTGAGCATAGGATATCTATTCCTGTGCAATACAAAATTCATCAATAATCTGCTTATTCTTCCATTTCCATCTGAAAATGGATGAATCGTAACAAATTTTAAATGAACTAAAGCAGCTAATTCAACCGGATTGATTTTAGCCTTCTTATACCATTTCATAAAATCCTTCAGAAGAGATTCTACTAAATATGAGGGAGGAGGTACAAAATTCGACCCTGCGATTGCTACATTATGCTTTCTAAATCTTCCTGCAATATCCTTTTTTGTTTCAGAAAATAACTCTTTATGCCATTTTAGAACAGTTCTTAGATTAATATCTTCTTTGAATCTTAGTATTTTATGAAATAGTCTATTATGCGCTTCAGCCTCTTTAACATCCCTTATGGGCTTAATTCTAGGAGTAATTCCCTCCTCTAAAAGATTTGCCGTTTCTCTTAAAGTTAACGTAGATCCTTCTATTCTCTGAGTATCATATGTAAATCTTATTGCAAAATTCTCATAGTTTTTAATTTGAGCAGATTTAGGAGTGTTTTTTCTCTCTACTAAATAATTTTTCTTTATGTTTTTTAACGATGCTCTCCACTTTTCTCTAAGTATCTCAAGCATAAACTCTTTTTTTAGAGAACCAATATCTTTCGGTTTTTCTTTTCCCAAATATTTGTCTTTTTTCCATACTTTAGGCCCTTCTCTAACAGAATGCTCCAAATAATAATACTTTTTTCCTTTTATTATTCTCCTAACTAGTTCAACCATACAAATAAGTTACCACTACAAATTTATAAATTTTTCGTTTTTTTCAAAAATGTAGTGGTAACTGAGAGCCTAATACCAATAACTTTAAAATGTTCAGAATAACAGCTAACATATGACGCACTATTATGATGAAAAACAAGGACATTTCAAAGAAACCATGATTAAGATAGAAGTACAAGGAGTACTCAAAGAATTCCATTCTGGTTCTGGTGTGTTTAGTAAAGATCATTTGGATAATGGTTCTGCGTTATTGATCAATGCAGCGCAAATAAAAGAGAATCAAGAGGTGCTCGACCTTGGTTGTGGTATTGGCGTAGTTGGCATATGTCTCAAAATGCTTAATCCCACTATTCATCTCACTCTTTCCGATGTTAATGAAACTGCTGTTGCTCTGGCAGCAAAGAACTGTCATCTTCATAATATTAAAGGAACAGAAATAAAATCAAATTTATTTGAGAATATTAAGAAAGAATTCGACACCATCGTAACGAATCCCCCGTATGTTGCAGGAAGAAAAGTCTGCTATCAGTTCATCGAAGAATCGTATAAGCATCTGAAGAAAGGAGGAACATTGCAGTTGGTTGCGAGACATCAGAAAGGAGGTAAGATGCTGGAAAAACATATGGAAGATGTCTTCGGCAACGTTGAAACACTAAAGAAAGGTTCTGGATTCAGGGTTTATATGAGTAAAAGGTGATTTTACCTAATTACAAATAGAAAATCTTAAATAGTGTATATTGTTCGAAGCAAAATGAGCAGGGATAACTTTAGATTGAGCAGAAAACTTTTTCTTTTCATGAAATATTACCTTACTCATCTTCAACAGATACGCGATCAAAACAGCAACGACCTTATAGAAGAAATACGAAAACTCAGAATTAAGGAAACAGAACAAAATTTCAAAATTGAGCAAAAATATATGCATGCGCCAATAACTGTTGGAACTTTATATGTTGATGCTTTCTCTTCCAGCAAAGAGCATGCATGGGATGGAAGAATAGGTATCAGCATTCTTCACTCTTTGGATCCTAAAGAAAAACCTATTGAAGATAAAGAAATCATATTGCAAAATCTTGACCGTGTCTGTCTTTCTACGTGGAATCCTGACACCTTCGAAGGATATCATAATCTTGAATTGCTTTTTGAGCCTGAAATAAATCTTAATGAAATAATAAACTTCAAACATCATAAATATCCTAGTGGTATGCGTCTTGCACAGATGAGCCTTTATGGAACCATCATCGCTCATGAGAAAGGCCCTTACTTTTTTTGCCCGGCAAATACAGAAACAAGTATGAAACTCAACAGAGGCACAGATGTTATTAATACTCCTCTCTACAGTGTTCGAATGATTTGGGAGGATGGTATTAGAATCCAAAAATCAGAAATAGAACATAGAAACAAAGATCCAGAAAAAATTTCCCTAGGACGAATAGACTACCTCCTCAAACACCTTGAGATCGAAATGAAAGGTGATGTCACTTATTAAAATATTCTTCTTCATCTACTTTGAAATAATGCATTTGATGTTCTTTTGTTATAGAAAGCGTTGCATAATCTGTAATATAGTCTGAAAATTCATTTCTTATCTTTCTAAGCAGCTCATCAAATATCCTCTGTGTTGGAGGCTCTAATTCAACAATAAGATCAAACCTCCCAATCGTATCGAAAACAAACGTTACATATTTCAGCTCTTTGCAGAAATGGATAAATTTCCTTTTCAGAGATTCATCAAGACTTCGAAAACTGAAAAGCATTTGAGAAAGAAGAAATCCATATTTTTCCTTGTTCAATAAAGGTCTGCATGTTTGTATTACTCCATCTTTCCTGAGTTTTCTTAGACGGTATTTCACCACATCTACAGTAGATCTTATTTTCTCTGCAATTTCAGTAACTGGCATTCTTCCTTTATCCATGATGATCCTCAGAATACGAAAATCTATTCTATCTATTTCCACATACTCCTCACGAATACTTCCAAAATCCAATTCTCCTATTTCTTTATTTGGAAGCAAGAATGCTCTTGTAAAATGAGGTAATCTAATAGTCATCTGTACATTTCTTTCTGCAATAAATTCACCATATTTTTCAGTTATTTTTGATAAGATCTCTGAGAAATGAATATTGCTCTTTGCAATAGTTGAAAATATCAAATCAAATTCACCTGTACAGCTTGCAAGCCATAAAATATTATCAAGGCTTTTCAAATAATCAATAAGCTCTTTCTCTTTTTCTTCAGAAAGTTTCTGAAATCTAAACTGTGTTTCATAATGATAGAATCCAATTTTAGCAATATCAACAACAGTAACGAAATACTGGATGATTTTATTATCAATTAAACGCTGCATACGATAACGTACTACTTCTTGGCTCGTACCTATCTCTTTTGCTAATTGCGCATAGGAACGCCTCGCATCTACATCAAGTGCATAAATCAATTTCCTGTCAAGCAAATCTAATTCCACCAAAAACCAGAAAAGTGGAATTATTATTTAAATTTTACCTTTTTCAGTAAAAAAATGATGATAAATTTAATATAATGTGGTTTGTCACCACATTGTAACAACTAATTCGGAGGGATATTATGAAACATATCATCATATTAACACTATTGGTTTTAAGTATAACTGCCTGTACAACAGAGAATGTTGTACAAGAACAGGAAGAATATATCACAATAGGATTTATTGGACCATTGACAGGAGAGATTGCAAACTGGGGAATTTCTTCACAAAGAGGAATTGAAATTGCAGTAAATGAAATTCAGGAAATAGATGGTAAAAAAATAAAAATTATTTACGAGGACGATATGTGCGAAGCAAAAAATACCATTACTTCATTAAACAAATTAACCAACATAGATAATGTAGATATTATCATAGGTCCGATCTGTTCAGGAGCGACATTAGCAGCAGCACCTGTTGCAGAACAAAACAAGAAATTACTTTTCTCGCCAGTTGCTACAACACCTGCAATAACAGATGCGGGAGATTACATTTTCAGAAATTCAATATCTGATGCTTTTCAAGGAATTTTTATTGCAGATTATACAATTGAAAAAATAGATGCGAAAAAAGTTGGTGTGTTATACGCAAGCAATGATTTTGGGCAGGCAATTTATGAAACCTTCAGTCAAGAATTCAAGAAGAAAGGAGGATATATCATTCAAGCAGATATGTACGATTTTCCTAATGAAAAAGATTTTAGAACAGATCTCATTAAAATGAGAGATGCTAATATTGAAGCACTTGTTCTTTTCAATTATGGTGATGAAGGAGGATTAATCGCGAAACAAGCAAGAGAGCTTGGATTGGATGTTCAGATTGTTGGATGTGATATGTTAGGATCTGATGATATTGTTGAAATTGCTGGAGGTGCTATTGAAGGCGCTATATTTTCCTGGCCAGCATTAGATGAAGAAGATCCAAAAGTGAAAGCATTCATGCTGATATTTGAAAACATTTATGGTGAAAAGCCAGCAGTACCTACCGCTGCAGCTAACTCTTACGATGTTGTGTACATTTTGAAAGAAGCTTTTGAGACCGCAGGCACTGACGTAGATGCAGTAAAGGATTACCTTTACACCATTCAGAACTATGAAGGTGTAGGCGGTCTTACAAGCTTCGACCACAACGGAGATGTAAGCAAGCCGTTAAGCATGAACAAGATTAAAGACGGGCAATTTTTGCCTGTTGATTAATTTTTTCTTTTTGTAGTTAACATAAAAGTTCATAACAAAAACTACATCACATGCAACCTGCCTTAATCATCTCTTTGAGAATAAGCTTGATTAAAAACTGTAAGAAAAAATACATTTTTCTATGCTAATAATAATGCTATATCTACTGCTATGAGTTCTATGAATAAATTCAATAATGGTATCAAGGAGATTATTATTGCAGCCCAATATCTTTTTTTCCAGATAAAGAACCATGATAAACTAATTGATATTATTAGTATAAAAGGATAGGACATCAAACTATAATAAAGAACCTGTCTTACTGCTTCATTCTGATTCGCAAATTCTAATGTATTAGTCAATAAAAAAGACATTATTAGTATACTTGGAAATAGGAAAATCCCCCATATTACTGAGAATAGTATTACAATTTTCTTCATTATTTTGTGAAATTTCTCCGGGTTCATTTTCTATTCAACATTTATTTCTAATCCTTTTAATTTTTTTTGTTCTTTGAATTCGCTCTTAATCAATGCTTTTATTGTTTCTGCAACAACTATGACCAAGCTACTTACAGCAATTACAGTCAACCATTCTTTCAAGTTCAATGCAGTGGTTTGGAATATGCTTTGCCCGAGTCCAGTATAGATTGCTAGGACTGTGAGGATCAAGGAGGTTAATACTGCAATAAAAATGTATTTGTTTCCAAAGAACCTTTTATTGAATATTGTTGTGTGCAGCGATCTGGCGTTGAATGAGTGCATCAGTTCAAACATTATTAGTGTCGCAAAGGCAACTGTTCTTGCTTTCTCTATTCCGCCACCTGTTATGTTTAACTCCCATAAGAACAATGCCAGAGTTCCAAACAAGAGCAATGGCACCAATACAAATATCTTCAAAAGGATATAATGTGATAACAACTTCTCATCTGGGTTCCTGGGCCTTTGTTTCATCACCTTTAGATGAGTCTTCTCTATGCTTAGAGCTAAAGCAGGGAAGGTACTTGTTATTAAGTTAATAAATAGTATCATAAGAGCAGTCAGAGGAGTCAACAGGCCAATCACTACCGTCAATAGTATCAACAACACTTCTGTTGCATTTCCGGTTAGAAGGTAATATATGAAACGTCTTATATTGCTATATATCGTTCTCCCTTCTTTTATGGCCCTTACTATTGTAGAAAAATGATCATCGGTAAGTATCATATTAGATGCTTCTCTAGCCACATCTGTGCCTGTTTTTCCCATACTGACACCAATATCTGCTTTTTTCAATGAAGGCGCATCATTGACTCCATCGCCAGTCATGGCCACAATCTCCCCTTTTCTTTGTAATGAACTTACAATCCTGAATTTATGATCTGGTGTTGTTCTGGAAAAGATAGTGACTTTATGTATTAGCTTATCAAGTTCTTCATCAGATAGTTTGTCAAGTTCATGACCTTCAATAACCATATCTTTCTCTGATGTTATTATTCCTAATTTTTTTCCTACGCTTTCAGCAGTCTTCTTATTATCTCCAGTTATCATTATTACCTTGACATTTGCACTCTGACATTCTTCTATTGCCTTATATGCTTCTTCTCTTATAGGATCATCTATTCCGACCAATCCTTCAAAAACAAATCCTTTCTCAGTACTATCTTGTTTTTTATTGAAGTCTTTTGTTGCAAATGCTAGAACTCTAAAAGTCAGATAGCTATATTTGTATGCTTGATTCTTAATATTTCCTTTATCTTTATCTGTTAATTTTTTTATTCCTTTAGAAGTCCTTATGTAATCGCATTTGTTTATTACTTTTCCCAAAGCACCTTTCAAATATGCTGTTTTTTTCCCTTTATACTCATTTATACTTATCATAAATTTCTCAAAAGGGTCAAATGGCACTTCCTCAACTTGTTTGTTTTCTTTTCTTATCAGATGATCATTATAATCTGCGCTTTTTGCCAGAGAAAGAATTGATCCCTCAGTAGGTTCTCCTGAAAGCTTCCAATCACTACCTTCAAGATTCAAGTTCGCATTATTGCATAAAATGCAATTTTCGAAGAACTTAGAATATTTTTTGAAATAATCTATTTGTATCTCTTTTTCATTGATGAAGAATTTGTTTTCTGGACTATAGCCATGTCCTTTGACTTTCACCTCAGTTCCATCTGCAAAAAATATCCTTTCAACTCTCATCTTATTTTCAGTTAGAGTTCCTGTTTTGTCTGTACAGATAACTGTCGTTGTACCTAAGGTTTCAACAGCACTTAAATCTTTGACTATTGCATTCTTTCTAGCCATTCTTTTGACTCCATTAGATAGCCCCATTGTCAAAGCTAATGGAAAACTCTCTGGAATTCCTGATACTGCCATAGCACTCACAAGCATCAAAGATGCAAATATTCCAAAATCTTTCCCCATAAGTACTAAGAATAAAATGGCGCAGGCAAATAATACGAATACACCAATATTTTTACTCATTCCATCAATCTGTTTTTGTAATGGACTCTTCTGAAACCCTATCTTTTTCAATGTCAAGGATATTTTTCCGATCTCTGATTTTAGTCCTGTCGCAACCACTACACCAAGTCCATTCCCATTTGTTATGCTTGTTCCTGCAAAAAGCATATCTTCTTGGTCGCTTACAAGCACATCTTCTTCTTTGATCTCAGCAACACGTTTGTATTTTTGGACAGATTCTCCTGTCAATATGGATTCATCAGCAGATATTCCTTTTGATTCTAATAGCCTTAAATCTGCGGGAACAATCATTCCTCTTTTTAGAAAAATGATATCTCCAATCACAAGTTCTTCTTTATCAATCTGGATTTTTTTACCATCACGTAAGACTTCAATATGTTTAACTGCCAGTTTTGAGAGGGCTTTTAATGACTTTCCAGCATGGTATTCTTGTAAAAAACCAAAAATTCCTGTGAATAATATTATAACCAATATAACTATGAATTCAATTATATGATCTGAAAAGAAAGATATTAATGCACTCACTAAGAGAATGTATATCAGTATTGAATTGAAGTTTCTGAATAAAAGCTTAAGAACTTTATTCTTTTCATCTTGAGCAAGAGAATTTGGCCCATTTAGTTTCAGTCTTTTTTCTGCTTCATGGGAACTTAAACCCTTTGAGGTTGAATCTAGTTCTAATAATGTTTCACTTGTTGTCTTTGAATACCATTTGATATTTGAATCTTCCATCTTAAGCGTTTCTATAGTTTTTTTATAATCAAATCATATACTTTGAGCAAATCTTTCATCTCTTTTACTTTTAAAGAATAGCATCTCTCTTTTCCCATATCATGAAACTCAAGTATTCCTAGATCGTAAAGCAGTTTTAGATGTTTTGAAGCAGAAGATTCAGATATATCAAGCTCATCCGCTATCAAATGGACAGGGCGATCTGGTTTTTTAGAAAGGATGTGCAATATATCCCTTCTGACTTTCGATCTTATTGCTCTAGCTAGTTTTTCATCAGGCATAGGCTTATCTCGAAATCCCAATATATAAATATTTCTATGTTGCCCAACTTGGAAACATATGGTCAAAAATTGGTTTAGTAGATAACCACATAAAATTTTTTAATCTAATCAGCATTTAGGAATTGCACCAAAAGGATTCTATCGTGTTAATCCCAAATCACAAGAAAGTCGTGATTTCTACAAAACTTGGACAAAGCACAAAATGATGAATTGTTTATTCTTCACTTTCTTTTACATCGCCGTTGTCTTCTTTGACAATGTTAGCCATAGCAACAACTCTATCGCCAGGAGACATCTTCATCAATCTGACTCCTTGCGTATTACGTCCAATAACAGAAATATTCTCAGTTGATGTTCTTATTACAATTCCTTTCTGAGAAATAAACATAACTTCATCATCGCCGTTGACAGCTCTAGCTGAAACTACTCTTCCATTACGCGTAGAGCAAATAATATTGATAACACCTTTACCGCCGCGATTGATTAATCTATATTCAGATATTTTTGTACGTTTTCCGTAGCCGTTCTCAGTAATAGTTAACAAATTCTTCAGATCATTGGCGCGAGTCATTGCCACAACATAATCTCCTTTCTCCAGTGTAACACCTTTTACTCCTCGAGCTGCTCTGCCTATAGGCCGCGCATCTTGCTCATTGAATTTGACTGCTTTTCCCAAAGCTGTAGCAATCAATATCTGATCTCTTCCTCTTGTACGCAACACATTCACTAAGTTATCAGAAGCATCGAGATTAATCGCAATAATACCCCCCGCACGAGGCCTTGCATAAGCACTAAGCACCGTCTTCTTCACCACACCCTCTTTTGTACACATCAATAAATATTCATCATCTTTGAATTCTCTAACAGGAATCATAGCAGTGACCTTCTCATCTGCTTTCGTGCCAATTAAATTGACCACAGCACGACCTTTTGATGTTCTTGAAGCTTCAGGAATCTGATATACTTTGCTCCAATACACACGACCTTTATCGGTAAAGAACAATAAGGTAGCATGCGTATTTGCGATAAAGAGATGTTCTGTGAAATCCTCTTCTTTATGTCGTGCTCCTATAACTCCTTTGCCTCCTCTTCTTTGTACTTTATAGGTATCAATAGGTAATCTCTTTATGTATCCTCTATGCGAAACCGTAATAACCATATCTTCCTCTTCAATGAGATCCTCCATTACAAAATTATTGATCTCTTCAAGATCTATCTCTGTTCTTCTCTCATCACCATAGGTTTCCATAATCTCTGTCAGCTCATCCTTGATGATATCAAGCACTTTTTCTTTTGAAGCAAGGATTGTTTTTAGTTCCTTAATCAATTTTAGCGTATTTTGTAACTCCTCTCGAATCTTTGCCTGCTCGAGATTTGTTAAGCGTTGAAGTTTCATATCAAGGATTGCCTGGCTTTGCTTCTCAGTTAATTGAAAATTTGACATCAACTGTTCTTTTGCTTGTGCAGCGTCCTTTGCCTTCTTAATTAATCGTATAACCATATCAAGATTATCTAATGCAATAGATAGCCCCTCAAGAATATGTGCTTTTTCTTCTGCTTTCTTAAGCTCATAGCGAGTACGACGGACAACAACTTCCACACGATGATCGATGAATACTTTTAACGATTCTTTTAGCGTTAACGTTACAGGTTTTCCATCCACGATAGCAAGCATAATTATGCTGAATGTTGATTGTAATCTGGTATGTTTGAATAATGCGTTTTTCACTACGTCAATATTAGCATCTTTTCTCAGTTCAATAACAATACGCAGTCCCTTTCTATCAGACTCGTCACGAAGATCAGAAATACCTTCAATGCGCTTATCTCTCACACCATTAGCTATCTCTTCAACAAGCAATGATTTATCGATCATATAAGGAATCTCAGAAACAATCAATCTTCTCTTGCCTGCTTTTTCTTCTACTTCCATTTTGGAACGTACAATCGCTTTTCCACGGCCAGTCTGATATGCTTGCAACACACCACTTCTTCCGCAGATAATACCTCCTGTAGGAAAGTCAGGACCTTGGACAATCTTAGCTAATTCTAAATTGTTGAGATCAGGATCTTCTATAAGCTCAATAGCAGCTTTAGAAACCTCCCTGAGATTATGAGGTGGAATATTGGTAGCCATGCCTACCGCGATGCCAGAACTTCCATTGACAAGCAAATTCGGAAACTTCGCAGGCAACACTACAGGCTCTTTCTCTGAACCGTCAAAATTCTCCACCATTTCAACAGTTTCTTTATCCAAGTCCTGAAGCATTTCCTCAGCAATCTTCGACATACGAGCTTCAGTGTTGTGATTGATGAACCCATTAGCCACAAAAGAATGACATTTACTATCAACTTTAACTGAAAATACTTCTTCTTTTCCCGAGTTTTTAACAGAAACTACTTTGCTGAACAAATAATTCTGTTTAAGCAAGAGAGTCAAGAGTTTTTTATCATTAGAGTCAAGCAAAGAAATAATTTTCTCAAAATATTTATCAACCATATTATATCTGTCAATATTGTGCTTCTTCAAATACGTTGATTTGTATTTTTTTCTGAGATAATAAGCAACATAAGGTATGAAATCTGTTTTGCTCATTCTATCCGAATTCATTAACCTGACTTGCTCTAATTTTTTGCTCTTTTTTTCCGAAAAGAATCCTATTTCTCTCTTGAAAGAAACAATCGCATCTCTTCCCAGAAGACGAAGTTTGAAACAATTATTTCTTTTATCAGTATCTTGAGCAGCAGTGGCAATCCCAAACTGAAGAAGAAGTGTTTTCAATTGCGATATAAGCTTCTTGCTTTTTGAGTGATATGCAAGTTCTATTGATTTTCCTCCATGTCTCTTGTCAGTATTAACATTTACTGAGCCGTCTCCTTCAAAAAGACCTTTTAGAAATGCAGCAATATGCTGTTTTTTAGATTCAAGAACAGAAAAGGGTATTCTTTTATCTCCTGAAGCAGCATTCTTCAAACCAATATTCTCAAAAAACTGTACAACTTTCTGCTCATAGACGGAAAGTTCTCTACAACCTCCTCTAACATCTCTTTCATAGATTTGTATCCCTTTGAAAATTCTCTTGATTGACAATCTGACTTTGTTGTAAAAGTCCTTATCTTTGTTATTAAAGAGAATTTGTTTCTTATGAAAGCTTCCTTCACTCACAAGAGCACCAAGAATAAAAGCTAAATCATTACTCATCTCATCTGGAAGATTAACATCATTTCTGTATCCCTTCTTTGGATAAAATTTTTTAAGATTACATGATTTGCTTGAGAATATTGAAGCGTTCCTGTTCAATACAACATAGTCTCCTTTTTTGACATCTCTAAGAAGTTTCCAGGAAAAAGTTGGTCTTCCCTTTTCCGGAATCCAACAAAGAACTGGGTGATTTTCTGATCCTTTAAGATCGTATCCTAACGCTGTATTAATATGACGTATCTTATGCCTTCCTGAATTGAAGAACTTAACTGCCTTATTTCTCTTGCCATGCATAGAGAGAATCGTGAGATCGATAGGAGCTTCTTTTCTGGAAGATACGGTTTCTATTGGTATCAAGCCTTTATCAGTCTGTATCAGAGTATCTCCAGCTACACAGTATCTCATAGCTGCTGCTCTATCACCATCAATATTGCCGAAGTTACCCTGTCCTTGAATCAAAGGATATCTGAGAGAGAAATTTTGAGCCATACGCACCAAAGCATCATAGACTGCAGAGTCTCCATGAGGATGATATTTACCTAATACCTCTCCTACAATACGAGCGCATTTCTTGAAAGATGAGCTATATTTCAATCCTAATCCTTGCATCCCATAAAGAATACGCTTATGCACAGGTTTTAATCCATCTCGAGCATCAGGTAAAGCACGACCTACAATGACACTCATGGAATAGTCTAAATATGATTTTTTCATCTCTTTTTCTATGCTTGAATCTATAAGGTTCTCAGAAGAGGTATTTTCTTCAGTGTGTTCACTATCTTCTTTTGTTTTTTTTGGTGCCATTTTATGCTTTTTTCCCGTCGAGAAAACGAGTGTTTTTCCCACCTGTTTTGATAGGTAAAGAGAACGCTTTTAGGTTTATAAAGTTGATGGTAGGAGGTTTATAAATAAACTATCTGTTAGCATCGAAATAATCAATCACTGGAATAACTTCTTCTATGATCGTTTCATTGATTAGATGACCTAACTGACATTTCTCAGCAATAGTAGATACATCAAAACCATATTCTTCTTTCAATGTTTTCCGATCAAGTTGACCTTTAGAAATCATAACAATAGGAACGCGTCTATTTCGAAGGATTTCTATAAGACGCAATGGAAAAGCTTCACGATATTTTTCATCAGCATATTTCTCAATTCCCGGCAATGTATAACCACCATACCCTGAATCACTTATTATTGCTGCAGTTATATCTTCAGGGTTATGAATAGCATCTAACGTACTAAGAGTTTTTACAGGATCTCCTTCATCAATACATTGATGCCCTTTTTCTTTCAACATACTATCTAAAAATAAGGTAAACAAGAAATATCCCACATTAGCACCTAAATAAAGTACTTTTCCCATATACTGTGAAACAATAAATAATATTTAAACTTATTCAAATTTTATAAATAAGTTATTTTATTTGCACAATCCTTGAACTATTTGCATTGCTATGCACCACAAAGTATCTGCCACAGTACACGCAGCGTTTATTTCTACCAGCTACTTTGTGTTTCATCGGCATATACTTCATTCTGTTTCCACATCCAGGGCATTGTACAACAAACATACAATCATTCAACAAAAGATCTATATAAACTCATGGAGCAAAGATGTCCAGTGAATTAATCAGTTAACCTTTTTCTCTTCTTTGATTCAGATTCTTCAAGATAATTCTCTTTAGAAATAATTTTTTCTCCACTTTTTTTTCCAACTCCTTCCTTGCAATTTTTGCAACATCCCCTCCTTCTTTTGCAGCATCTTCGTTCTCTTTGAATCCTTGGGTGTCTTTCTTCCTTGAGATTTTAGTTGTCGAAGCTTCTCCAAGCATTGTAAAGATCAATTCCAAATCATCCATATGATCTCTGAGATTCTCATTCTTGAGGCCTTTATATCTCTTATATTCAGTCGGAGTCATATCGAATGTCGCTCTAGATATCTCTGTCGTTAGGATCGCATATTCTTTTTCTGATTTTACCCCTCTTTTACTCCACTCATTAGTAAGCTCATCCCTGATTGCAATTCCTCTAACTCTTTTCTCCACCCATTCATCAGAATATCCTTTAGCTTTGTATATCTCTCTCATCCTCTTCTGTGCTAATTCTGGATTTTCTATCTCTTGAACTCGCTCATATCCAGTTTGTGCCAACCATTGTTTAAATGGTTCTGCTCTAGAAGAAGGAACGGATTGAATTAATCTAAAAGCACCTTTTGTTGACACGCAATTAATCTTTTGTTTCCCTCCTGCTGTAGGTACTTCAAGGAGGGTGGCAATTTGCCCCCCCCTTCTTTAAAACTCTCATCTCTTCTTCTCATATCCTTCAAATATCCACTTGGATCTTTTGAATCAGTCAATGCAGCAACAATATCAACAGCTACAAACCACCATTCTTCATTGAACCATATTCTCCTAATTTTCTTATTCTGGAATACTGCAATTCCTCTTTCATAATCCATATATTGGGTAAATATGTGAATTATATAAATATAATTAGTGTGATTGTCCAGTGCAAAATTATTTAAACAAATATAAGAAAAATATACTATGTATGAAACAGGAGTATATATAGGAGATGGATGTAATAGTGTTTTCTGCCACATCAAAGACCATCCAAAGCTAGGTATTAAAATAAGAAAAGAAGAAAGCGATAAAAAGGCTTTCAAAAAGCTGAAAGAAGAATATACCAAAGCATTAGTGTTAAGAAAACTTAAACTTCCTGTTCCACGATATGCAGGCATTGTTCGCATCAAGATAAATCCTAAAACAATATTCTCACAAGACCCTGAAATTGATAAACTTCTCAAAGAAAAATATGGAAAATCAGAAGATTTTGGTCTTGTAATTGAAAATATAGAAAATGATATAAGAGTGCTTTCAGAAAAGCAAGTCCAAAAAAAATATAATTTTTACAAAAAACAATTTAGGGAGCTTAATATAGTGATAAGTGACTCTGGATCAAACCACAACATACTTTGGAGTGAGAAAAAAAAGAAGATGTATTTCATTGATTATGAATACTGGACAATTCCTAGCAAATACTTCAAAAAAAGTTCTGCCAACATCCAAGAGGAAAATAAACCAAAATCATGGTTTTCTCGACTCTTTAACATCTTCAGGTAATTATATAAATAGCAGATTCTAAGAAATACTATGACCAAAGGACTTCCGTTAGCGAGTATGACTCGATTGATGAAAGAAGCAGGCGCTGAACGTATTAGTCAGTCTGCAAAAGAAGCATTGAAAGAGGTTCTCGAAGAGGAAGTAAAAGTCATCATGGAGAAAGCACTCACTAACGCACTTAATTCTGGACGAAAAACTGTTACTGAAGAAGATGTGAAAAAAGCTAAGGAATAATTTTATTCAAGCTAAAAGTTCAGATAACTTATATTGCCTGCCCGTTTCTAAACCAAGTTTCTTAAACAAAACATTTTTTTTATGCATACTGAATTTAGATACAACAAACGCAATCATACCATAAACAAATCCCTTTTTTGAAAAAACATCATCAGTAAGAGCTTCAGAACCACGCTCACAAGACTTTCTGTATGGACACCCTAATGCACAAATATTATCAAAATTTTGTTTACCATCAACCTCTTCATCGAGGAGAGTGACATAAGTATCCTCAGGATCTAAAGAGCGCATCCAATTTTTGATATTTTGATAAAACGTAGTAGAATATCCATGTCTAACAAGAGCACCATCAATTTTATTTCTGATAGAATCTTCATCATCCAGAACAGCTCTTACTTCGTTAACATGATGTGCTAAAAGAGTTACTTCCTCCATAAGAAATATACAGCCTTCTCCATTTATAAAGCTTTCTATTTTTAACCACTTATAAGTAACAACTAAATTCGTATCAACAAAATCTTCGACTTTGAGGTCACAAAGTCAAAACTTTGTGACCAGCAAAATTTAAAATTTTGGGGCTACAAAGTTAAAACTTTGTAACTTTCATAAAATCAAATGCTCCTTCTACGTCAGGAAAGCGCTGTTTAGCATCTTCAATAATTGGATCTGCCGTCTTATATCGTTGTGAAAAGTGAGTCAATATTAATTTCTTCACGTTTGCTTTTGTAGCAATTAACGTAGCGTCATCTGCACATAAATGCCTATAATCTCGAGCTTTCTCTTTCAAATCAGATGCATACACACATTCACTAATCAAAAGATCTGCATCATCAGCAATTCTGAAGCAATTATCACACACACCAGTATCTAAAATGAAAGCAATAACTTTTCCTTTGACAATATACGAAACATCATCCGGCTTGATCTCTTTTCCTTTGAATTTTGCTGTTTCTCCTCGAGATAATTTTCCAACAACAGGACCAGGTCCTAATCCAAATTTTTTCGCTTTCGACATATCAACTTTTCTGCGATCTTTTTCCACAAATCGATATCCTAAGCAGGGCGCAGAATGATCCAACCAAGCACAACTAATAGAATAATGTTCATTATCAATAAATGTTTTAAGTTCTCCATGTTTCGGATCAAGTTCAATGAGTTCAATATCAACCTGATTTTCAAAAATACAACTCTTCATCAGATTACCAAAGTATACTTTAGATCCTTTAGGTCCATAAATTTTCAGATGCGCACCTTGTTCAGAATTTCCCAAAGTCTGAATGAATCCTACCAATCCGGAAATATGATCTCCATGCCAATGACTAATTAAAATCTTCGTGACAGCAGTACGTTTAATTCCTGCTACATTCATCTGCCTTTGCGTACCTTCCCCGCAATCTAGCAAAATACCGTCCTCACGGTACTTAAGAAAGATAGCCTGCGGATTTCTATCCTTAGTAGGCACCATGCTTGAAGTGCCCAAAAACGTGATTTCCATAGAAAAGAAAACACTCTGCCATATAAAAAGGGTTCTGTTAAATTTTTTTCTATATAGAAATAAAAAATTGTTATCTACTTTATAGTGCTAAAAATAGAAACATTTATATATCATGACTACTCTAAAATGAATACAACATTGGTTGTGAAAGAGGGGGGATCAATATGACCAAAATACAAACATTACTTGAAAGCCTTGAAGCAAGGCAACAAGAACTGGAGGCATTACTTGCACAATGACTGAAAAGAAACTCGTTGATAAATTAATCAAACAGCGAGAAGAAATCAAGCTGAAATCATTCATGCTTGGACGAAAACACTATTAGAGGTGAATCATGATGGACAAATTATCAGCATTACTTGAAACGACAGAAATAAAATCCAAGAAGGAAAAAGTCGAAAGCGAAGTAGAGAGACAAAAACGCTACGACATGCTTCCATTACTGTAAAAAGGTGATCAACTTTGTACGAATATGAAGATTTTGATGAAGAAGAAGGATCCTACATAGATGAAGAGAAAGAAGAACTCGAAAAACTCGAGGATTCCATGTATGCATCTGATCCTGAAACTGAAGAAGATGACGCGGCCTACGAGAAATGCTTCGACGATTTCAAAGAAGGAGAAGATATTAAGAAAGAAATTTTCAAAAGTTCTATTAAGCCAGCAGATGACGAAGAATACGAATTAGATGAGGTTCTTGGTGAACGAGGCAAGAAACCAGTAATGTCTGTACTCAATAAAACCAAACTATCTGACATGGAGATGGATGACCTTTTCGTCAAAGAATAGACTAATTTTTTAAACCAGCACATTTTCTATACCTGTGAAGAGGTAATTATTATGACTTATGACAATAAACATTTTTTAATCAATTCACCTATCCTTGAACAGTTCAAGCAGAAATTCTTCAAAGCTGCAGAACTTATCAAGAGCGCGATATCTACAAATGTCCCTATTACTATTATCCATCACGCAGACTGTGATGGCTTCTGTGCAGGCATTGCACTAGAACAAGCAATACTTCCCCTTTTACTTGAGAAACTCGGCAGCGAACGTTCAGTCCAAACACTATACAGCAGACATCCATCAAAAACACCATTCTATGACTATGCTGATGCCACAAGAGATGTCAACCAATTCATGAACAATATTCAACGATTCAAGAATAAACATCCTTTAGTGATTCTCCTCGACAACGGCAGTACTGCAGAAGATTACTATGCATTAAAAAAAGCAAAAATCTACGGCGCCACAACTATTGTCATTGATCATCATTATCCAGGGCCTATGAAAGAAGGTACTTGCAAAAATGACCCTTATATTGATATTCATATCAATCCTCATCTCATAGGTGATGATGGTCATTTCTCTGCAGGCATGCTCTCAGCAGAACTTGCACGATTCATCAATCATGAAACAAAAAATCTTCCTCTTATTGCAGCAGTCTCGGCAATAGCAGATAAAATAACAGGAGACGCGTTAGAACAATATGTCCATAAAACAGGAAAACACTTTCATGATCTGAAGCGTATAGGCCATGCGTTAGATTATGAAGCACATCATTTACGATTTAACGATGGTCGTTATACGGTAGCAGATATTTTAGGAGCTCATCATGAACGACAGCGATTCCTCGTCGAAGAAATCAACGAAATGCTTGATGAGAAGATCAGCAAATACAAAATCGCAGCAAAAAAATTTATGAAACTCTCGAAGATTGGAAATATCACTTTAGTCGAACTCGATACACACAAAATTATTCCTCATGGTGAATATCCTGGACCTGGAAAATTATTAGGCTATACGAAAGAAGAGTTGCTACGAGATCAACATCAACCTATCATCTGCTTAGGTTACGGCGATTTCTCGTTGACCTTCAGAGCAGACAACTGTGACTTCGATGCAAACAAAGTCATCAAACATCTGCAAGAAGCCCTTCCCCATGCTCATGTTACAGGAGGAGGACATGCTCATGCTGCTTCAATACGCTTCGCTGCCTTAGCAAAGCATGAAGTATTAGAAGAAACAAGAAAATATATCAAAGAACATTCTTCCTGAGCAAAGCATCTATAGTATCTTGAAACTCTGTGCTATGTGTATGGTTAGTCAAATAAGCATTAGCACCAGCATCTAAACAAAAATTTTTGTAATGTTGAGATCCTGCGTATATCATTACAGGTGTTTGTATATTCATACCTTCTTGCCGTATCTCTCTAAGACACTGCAATCCGACAGGATCTGCTCTTAACTCAGTATAAATACCTCCTTTAGGTAGAAAAAGGTTAAGTATAATCAAATCAGCTTCAATTCCTAAAAAAGTGTCTCTAATACTACTCATATTATCTTCTGTTGCAAAAAGAGAAAAAATCGTTTCAGTATATATTTGGTTTATGTAAGGATTCTCATTACATTCGTTAAATCCAAGAAGTGCTGGAGGAATACCTCTACTTTTAGCCCTGACCTTCAGCGTCAGTCTTTCAAGAAAGTTTAAGTAAGGAGGAAATGCTTCTTTATTTTCATCAACCCAGATTATCATCTTCTTATTTTCGCTAGTTTCTACAGTTTTATTTCCTTCTCTATTATTACTATCTCTACGTAACTCAGTTATCATGTGGACGAAAATAAGAACTCACTTTAATATATTTCGGATTCATCGCTATATTCAAAAAGCAACAAAATCAAACCTTCTTGAATTTCGCAGAAGTATGCACAAGATCGACATGTCCTAGGAATTGTGCTCTGCAGCAGAATCGTTCTAATCCAAGATCATCCATGACTTTCTTCTTAGCTTCTCCTTTCGCAACTCTCTCCTTAAATTCTTTCCAAAGATGCGCAATCGGTTTGCCGCATGAAAAACATCTTACTGGGATTATCATATTTTTAGCACCTCATCTATAACTCTTCTGGCGTTTGGCACGAGCATTACCTCTCGTATTTGGCTTCCTTTTTTCTCGGTAACGCACATCAGCGACCAAAAACTGTCTATCATAATCTAAAAATAATTTTTTTAATGTTGATTGAAACTGTATTAATGCTCTTGCTGCTGCAAGCCTACAGGCTTCCATCTGACTATTCGGACCTCCTCCTGTTACCTTAATACTAATATCGACTTTGCTCAGTACTTCACCTGCTAGTGTAAGCACCTCTTGCAGCTTAGCTTTGTAAAGCGTATCTTGAATTCCTTGCAAAGCATGTCCATTAACAGTCACTTTTCCTTTCCCTGGTTTAAGATGTGCTCTCGCTATCGCTTCTTTTCTGCTGCCACTAGCCACAATATTTTTTTTCGTAACCATTTACTCCACCTTTGCACCTAGGAATGTGCACACTTCTTTCACTGTCACAAACTTTCCTGTAGGTAATTTCCTGCTATTCGCTTCAGCCAATACTGACGTTGCTTTCCCTTCCTGTTCTTTTGGAACTCCTAAAAAGCAAGTAATTCTTTTGAACGCTTCTGCACCTCTTGGCTGCTTATACGGAAGCATCCCTCTTATGATTCTTCTGACAAATCGATCAGGCATTCTGAGGATAAAAGGTCCTTTTGCAGGAATACCCATATCTTGTTTCTGTTTATATCTTTTGAATACTGTCTCTTTTTTCCCTGAAATTACTGCTTTTTCACAATTAATGACGGTGACCTGCTCCCCTAACAAAGCTGCCTTAGCTGCCTTTGTCGCAAGCCTTCCTAACACTAAATTAGTTGCATCAATAATCATCCTAATATCCTCACTCGTTTCCCTTTGGGATTCGGACATTTGATAACGAAGTCAGCAATGTACATCGCGCCGCATTTCGCATCAAGAAGTTTTTTGGCAGCATTGTTCGAGAACGAATACGCAACCACATTAACTTTTCGCGAAACATCACCCATCGACAAAACCTTTCCAGGAACAATGACTGTCTCATTTTCTTTTGCATACTGATCAATCTTTGAAAGATTTACTGTTCTTCGCCTTCTTGTTGGTTTCTCTAGATCTGAAGCTATTCTTTTCCACAAAGAAACTTTTTGCTCTATAGCAGTTTTCTTCAGTATCCTAATAAGCTCCTTGAGCTGAACATTCTTCATTTTATTTTACTCACGAGCGCAGCAAGCTCATCAAGTTGCGTATTGTAAACCATGATTGCTTTCTCAATCATCTCTTTATGACTGAGTTGTCCCCACGGCTCAACGAAAAAAATAAATTCTTCTTCTTTCTTGATTAGTTGCGTTACCTCTTCAACTTCAAGCCCTGTCAAATCTTGATGCTGGACCTCATCAAGTTTCTTCTTGTTGATGCTAAGCTTGTTATTCTTCAATTCAAAAACATCAAAAGAAGCATCTTTCACGAATTTCTTAACATTACTTGGTTGATTGATTATTTTGATATCATGAACTGCTTTATAATACACTAATCCCGGAGACCATTTAACATGATTCTTTCCCTCTCCTAAAACAGCATGTGCTATTAGTTCAACACTTTGCCCTTCAAGCAATTCTGTTACAGGGATATTATTAAAAACAGGAGTGATTTTTGAATCAGATGAATTGAGGTCCCCTGACACTATTGTTGCAGGACCATTGACTTTCAATGTTAACGTCACCGAATTGCTTGGCGTTAATTCTTCTCCTTCTTGTTTGAAGTTATATGATTTAAGATCGGTCTTCAAAGGAATAAGCCCGAAACGGTGCGCAACGATTTCATCATAGAGTATAGAGTCGTTGTGCTTAAATTCCACATCATCAATCGCCATTGTCGGAACTTCTGATATAGTGAACTTCCTAATAGTGTTGATATAAGATGGTGTGACGCCTTTCACATGATATACATATCGTGGCTCTTTTTTGAGCTGTTTTATTGTAATAGCCATACTACACCCTCCTTCCTCTTCTGCCTCCTTTTTTCCTGCAACCATCATGGGGCAGAGGAGTAACTTCCTCAATAATACCTATGCGAAGACCCATTCTTGCCAATGCTCTGACACAAGCTTGTGCTCCTGGACCTGGATTGTTTGGACCATTATGCCCTCCAGGTGCTTTGATCTTGACATGAATCCCTGTAATGCCTTTTTCGTAAGCAATCTCTGCCGCTTTCTTTGCTGCATTCATCGCTGCAGTAGGAGAACTTTCAAGCCGATCAGCCTTAACAACCTGACCTCCAGAAGTTCTCGCTATCGTCTCTGTCCCTGTAATGTCAGTAATATGAATAATTGTATTATTATATGATGAGTAGACATGAACAATACCCCATCGAATAGGCCCTTGTGTTCTCCTTACCATCTTCAGGTCCCCTCCTTTTCTACTTTCTCTTCAGCTTTCATCTCTTTTTTTTCCTTCTTCTCTTCTGTCTTTTTTTCTTCAATTTCTTTCTTCTCTTCTACAGTACCTTCTTTTCCTTCTTCATCAACAGGTTCGAACACTTCAGGAGGTTCCTCCTCCTTTTTCTTCTCATCTTCTTTAGCTTTTTCTTTTGCTGCCCTCTCTTTCAATTCCTGTTCAGTAATTCGTTCAGGATGCTCCTCGCTAAAAATAGAAGAATTCGGACTGAATGAAACAGTAGAATCAAACGCCAAAGGAACAAGAAATGAAGGGCTATTAGTTTTTACTCCATTCACAGTGATATGACCATGAACAATAAACTGTCTTGCCTGTTTGGGGCTTCTCGCAAGATTCTTTCTTAACACAACAGATTGCAATCTTCGATCGAGAACAACCTCTTCCTCAAGACTGAGAATGTCTTCAAATGTCTGCTCTTCCGAAATCATCCCTAATGTTCTTAGACGTTGCATAAGCTGCTCTTTCTCATGTTCCGCTTGTGGTGTTCCTGCAAGCGAAGTCAAGCGCTTTGTCTGATTGTGAACTTTTTTGAGCAATGAGCTCATCTTCTGATACTCTTTCTTATTTCTGAGGCCATATTTCTTCAGGAGTTCTGCTTCATGTTCAAGATTAGCTTTTCTCCATGGATGATTAGGAGTTTCGTATTTTTTCTTTGGTTTCTTTGGATCTCCCATGATTATTTCCCTTTTCGCTTTGCTTTTGCCTGCATGGCTTTCTTCGTTTTATTATGTCTGAAGTTACTTGCCGTACGTTGTCCTCTCAACGGTAAACGCGCTTGATGTCTCATGCCTCTGTATGACTTAATTTTCTTCAAGCGCTTAATATCATTATCAGTAACAAATTTCAGTTCTGCAGTAATGAGATGCACATCCTCTCCAGTCTCATAATCTTTTCTTCGATTAAGCAACCAAGATGGTGCTCCCGCACGCTTTGGATCTTGCGTAATATCACTGAGTTTTCCAACCTCCCCATCAGAGAGTTCTCCTGCTTTCTTATCACGATCTACACCTGCAGCCTGGCAAATGAAATTAGAAAGCATTCTACCAACTCCTTTGATCTTTGTCAAAGCAATGGAAGCTGGCTTAAACCCATCAAGATCTGTGTTAGCCACCCTAACAATATATTTGATTTCTTTGTCTGCCATCAATATTACCTGTTATATCCCATAGAGAACTAGCGTGCAAGAGCCCTGACGCTGTCCACTCGGGCTAATTGTCTTGGAGAATCAGAAGGGGTTTATAAAGGTATTGGTTGATATTACACATAAATTTTATATATTCCTTTTGTTCTAGCACTGCATGAGAGGTGGACAGGACAGCTTAAGCCGATTACGAGGTATTCTGAAACGTATAAGAACCGCTCCTCTTGAAGAGAACGAATACCGTAAGGGAATCTTCAAGACACTCCATGAATCACTCATAGATCTTCAAAAAACTTTGGAGGCATTTGAACAGGAAAAAAAGAACTTCTTCCAATGCGCCGACACTGGAGAAAAAGACAAACTGCAAAAAATTGCGGCTCATCAGAAGCAGCTTCTTTCAGACATCAGCAAACAAGTGAGTGCTATTATTCCTTTATTCGCAGACCACCTTACCTCTGATCACTTTGGCAGATATCATCTGCTCATAGAATCATTCATAGATCTCCTTAAAGAGAAATCTGAAGAACTCGGCATTATGGAACAAGAAGCCACAGACAATGTCTCTTCTTCATTCATTAAAGAAGTACGAATAAAACATGATGATGTTGTTCATGAGATTGCTCCACATCATGAAAAAGTAACTTCAACACTCAAGCAAGCTCTTGCACTCGCTATTCCTCGTCTCAGAAAAGAAGAACAAAAAAAGATCCCTCTAATTAATATAGAAAATCTTAATTACGACACAGAAATCATCATGCATACACTGAATCGCTACCTTGCTGAATTGAAATTCTTCACCATGAAACACAAAGACAAGAGAGAAAGTGCGATCATACAAGAGAAAATAATGAATCTCCTTGAACACTATAAGACTCACTACAATGCTTTGATTAACTATTATGCCAATAAGATTAATCTCGCGCATAAACTCGCTGATATCGTCAATGAAGGATCTGATGTGAAGCCACACCTTGATGAGATGAAAAAACATCTTCTTCATGTTACGGAACATAAGAACAACGCTTGGGGAGTAGCAGCCAGCATACTACAGCATCTTGAGCAATAAATATTCTAGCACATAAGGAATTACTGCCCAGCGAAGTTATCTTAATGCATTTTGAATTACGACAGAACTCGATTTGAGCTGAGATTTGTACATAAGAACGAAGCGCAGTAATTCCTTGGTATAGTTTGTTCTTTCATATTGGCAATACCTCGCTTCGTGTCGCCTATGGATTAGATAAGCAAATCAAGAGTATAACAATACTAAGAGTACATTGAGTACTTCGCCGGGAGGTATTGCCAATATAATAACAATAATAACAAAAACATTCCTAAGGCATTCTATAGAAATTCTTTATCTTGTAGTTATTTCCTTCATCAACCGCTTCTTGTTGATCATCATCAAGCACAATCTCTTTCTTTTCATCAGCAATTTCTTTACCAACATAAAATGCTTCTTCTTTAAGTCTTGCTTGTGTCTGTGCCTGTGTCGCTTCATCAAGCTGCTTTGGCTGCCAAAGATTCATGACATTATCATTCTGCATTCTACCTACTACATCAATATAGACATAATCATAAACACCGTTGCTTTCTTTTCCGTCGCGTAAAACAATATTGGTGCCATGTGCTTTTAATCCTTCGAACAATGCTGTAGCACCATAAGAAGCAACAAAAAACATTTGCACAAAGACATCTTTTGGAATGCTTTCTACATCTGTGTAAGATGCATGAGGAAATATCTGCAGATGACCTGCGGTTGCTTGTTTCTCAGGAACAATTACAAAGCAGACTGCATCCTCATAGACAAGAGTTCCTTTTATCTTTGTTTTAATTGATTCTTCCATCAAATATACCTCGATAGCGCATCATCTAAGTCTTTGACCTGTTCTATTTTTTCAGGTATGTCTTCATCTTTAGCAGGAGATTTATGTTTTTCATCGACTTGCTTAGCAAGTCTTTTGATTTTTTCGAAATCAGCTTCTTGGAAAAATACTCTGAGCTTTTCATTAGAAGGTATCATACCCTTCAGTTGTTCAGGGTCTTGAAGTAGAAGATTTCTGAGCTTCTCTTTTTCTTCAAGCAAAGCCATGATTTGCTTATCAGTCAAATCTTTAGCTCTGATAAATTCCTCTGGAGGCCGAGGTTCTTCAGGAGGCTTTGGTTCTTCAGGCATCTTCTCTTCTGTTTTCCCTCCTGGTTTGAATCCTGAGAATTGTTCTGTTGCCTTATCTAGTTCATGCTGCTGCGATGATTTTTCTTTAGGTGACTGCTGTTCTTTGAGCTTCTGCGAAAGAAGATCAACATCAACACCCGCAAAGAATTGTTGTAGTTGAGGATTCGTCTGAATCAGTTTTTTTACTTCTCCTGGCTGCTCAATTATCGCTTGCTTCAGTTGAGGATTTGCTTCAAGGAGTTGCGCCAGTTGTTCTTGACCTTGAAGAGTAGATACTCCTGTATGAGGTGCAGCAGCAGGCTGAGCACTCGTATCTCCAGGTATAGGGAATTTTGCATAGCGATCTTTCAGCATAATCTTCAGATTGTGCTGCAGCATATTTGTCAATTCAGCTACTTTTTGCTTATCTTGCTCTACATTTTTCAATTGAAGCACTTCAAGCTCAGATGCTTTTTCCCTTGCAAAAATATGAAGCATGAAGTGACTTGACTGCTGTCCAGCAGCACCGCCATTTGCAATAAAGACATTTGACGACGGAGTCACCATAGCTTTCTTCTCTGCTCTTACTAAATCCCGCGTACAAAGAAAAAGATGCTCGAATATCTCAGGAGGAATTAAAGGCATTATAGGATAATGCTCTTTTGGCATCACAAGAATATGCCCCTTTACTGCAGGATTAATATCCATAATTGCCAAGACCTTATCATCTTCGTAGACTTTCTTGGAAGGAATCTCTCCTTTAATGATCTTACAAAAAGGACATTGAGCCTTCTGTTCATCAAGAATCTTCTGCTGATCAGGAGGTAATTCTGCCATAGCATACCTAACAGAACATGGTTTATAAAATTAACCTTGATTAGATTACATGTAGTATAAGCATTACTGCCCAGCGCAGTAATCATTTTTAGTTTCTTTTTCGCTAAAAATCGGTACGTGCAACAGATTGTACATGCAAACGGAGCGCAGTAATGCTTGGCTTACGCAACCACAACTCGTCAATGTCACAACCTAGTTGAGACAAGTTAACTATATAAATTCTGCAAACAAGGATTCAGTCGGAGGGATAACTAGTGGAAAGAACACTTACATTTAGAGATAATCGACTCGTTGTTGAACTTAATGATGAGCAGCTGAAAAGATTAGAAGAAGCAAACAATCCAACAGATGGTACTAAAAGTCCAGAGATTCCTCTCGATATTTCTTCGCTTGACGATGCTCAATCAGGAAGTATTCTTTTCTACGGAGGCCTTATTTTGCCGTTACAGATAAAAAGTTATTATTGCTCCAAATGTGATAAAGAACATAAAGATGAACCTCATGCTCGAGTAAGTATTGATGAAATAGCTGGAGCCACTTGTGCTTATTATTGTACTCAAAACGAACGTCATTATCTCTTTATCCACCCTATTTGGAAACCTGAACATATTCCTGTTGAATTTATTACCACAGATTATACAGGACAATACAAAAAACCCACAAAAGAATCTATTGAAAAAATCCTAAAAGAAGCAGAAGAACATGCAAAAAAAAATAATGTGGGAGATAGAATAAGAACAGCACAAACATGGGCAGAAGTTATTGGCCATACTATTGATCCTCAACGAATTGAAACTATCGAAGCAACTGCAAAAGATGTTTACTATAGAAATTTTGAAGAGAATCTTCCTGATTTTTTAGGAAGAATGAGGGAATATGATGATTGGGGATTTAATCTGAACTCCGATGATGTTACTGGTGAGACTTCATTCGGAATATATCTTCAAGGAAGCTTTAATGAGCTTTTCAACGCATTGCCACACATCACAATTCCTGACGATCCCATAGTTCAAAGAACACTAATACATTTGCTGGATTGTTACAAAGAAATGCAGGATTATCAAGTTTCTAAATTGAAGGAAGAAATGAATGAACTCAATGAGAGAATTAAAGAAAATAAAGATGAATCAAATAATGTTGAAATTATAGCGACAACCCTTCTCAAAAAAATTGGAAAAGACAGAGAAATTCTTGAGAAATCAGAACTTATTCCCCGACCTTGATGAATAACCATAGCAACTATAATTTTATAAAACATTATTTCTTCTTTATAGCATGGCAAAAATCTGTGTAGTCGAGAAAGATAAATGCAATCCGAATAGATGTAGCCATGAATGCATTAAGTACTGCCCTATTAATCGATCAGGAGGAGAAGGGTTTCGTTTAGGAGAAGATAAAAAAGCAATGATTCCGGAGGAAGTTTGTGTTGATGCACATTCCATCTGTGCGAAAAAATGTCCCTTCGGAGCAATCCACTTAGTTAATCTACCACAAGAATTAGATGTTCCTCCCATCCATCAATACGGGCAGAATGGATTCAGGATATATCGGCTACCCATTCCAATTTTTGGAAAAGTTGTTGGCGTCTTAGGAAGAAACGGCATAGGAAAAACAACAGCCATTAAGATACTGGCAGGATTGCTCAAACCCAATCTTGGCAATATCGAAACAGAAGCATCATATGATGATGTCATTCAATATTTCAAAGGAACAGAAGCACACACATATTTTGAGAAAGTAAAATCAGGAGAAATTGTACTGTCCTATAAACCGCAAAATATTGATCAGATTCCAAAAGCATATAAAGGAAAAGTAGGAGATCTCTTGAAAAAAGTTGATGAAAAAAACGAATTCGAAAAAATCATCGAACTCCTTGATTTGAAAAAAATCCTTGATCGAACATTAGATCAGATCTCAGGAGGAGAATTACAGCGTGTTGCTATTGCTGCTTCCTCATTGAAGAAAGCTAATGTTTATTTTTTCGATGAACCTACATCATATCTTGACATCAAACAGCGTATGAAAGTTTCAAAATTTATCCAAAGTTTAGCTGATGAAAATACGGCAGTCATAGTCATCGAACACGATTTGATTGTCCTAGATTACATGACTGAATTAGTACATATTGTTTATGGTCAAGAAAATGTTTATGGTATTGTGAGCCAGACAAAAAGCACAAAAGCTGGCATTAACACGTATTTGTCAGGTTATCTTAGGGAAGAGAATGTTCGCTTTAGGGATAAACCAATTCATTTCGATCCTAAACCACCTTCAGTCAACAAAAAGGATCATTTCCTTGTAAGCTGGACTCCCCTTACAAAAAAACTTGGTGAATTCACATTAACAGCAGAGAAAGGAGATCTCTACAAACACGACGTTATAGGCATCCTTGGAGAGAACGGCATAGGAAAAACTACTTTTGTAAAAGAGTTGGCGAATGTTGAAGGCACTACTTCAAGAGGAACGCTTAAAGTTTCTTATAAGCCACAATATTTCGAACCCACTGATGAATTAGTTATGGTTTATCTTGATCACGCAATAAAAAAATATGAGACACAACTGATTAATCCTTTGCGTATCAAACCATTATATGAAAAACAACTTAATCAATTATCAGGAGGACAATTGCAAAGAGTTGTCTGTGCTAAAGCTTTAGCTGAAGATGCTGATCTTTTTCTTCTTGATGAGCCTTCTGCATATCTTGACGTTGAACAACGATTGTTAATGAGCAAGATGATCAGGGAGATGATGCTTCTCAAAGGGAAAGCTGCATTAATTGTAGATCATGATCTCCTCTTCATAGATTACCTCTCTGAAAAAATCATTGTTTTCGAAGGAGAGCCTGCTATTAGTGGCAACGTAACAGGACCATTCACTATGGCAGATGGTATGAACGGCTTTCTTCGGGATCTCAATATGACTTTTAGGCGTGATGGCGAATCAGGAAGACCACGAGCCAATAAAGAACAATCTCAAATGGATCGTCAACAGAAATCTGAGGGGAAATTATACTATACGGGATAAACTTTTGCTCCATTTTCTGAAGTGTATGAAATAACACATAAATATTTATATAATAATTCCGTAACCACAACTTTTCAAAAAAAGTGATGCGTTATGGAAATTGATGTTAACTCCAGCCACCTTGAAATCATTCTTATCGATAAAACACCAAATCTCCATGCCAAAGTATTTGAGAAATTCTTCAACATAAACGAAACATACTCTGCTACTATTGAAAGATACGATCATCCAGAAGAAGCGCTTAAGAATATGAGCAATTATGCTAAACCTGTTGTACTAACAGGAGTAGTAGGTAATGGTGCTGGATCAATTCTTTTTGGAGAGACTCTTTGGGTAGAAAGTTTTGAAGGATTAGTGAAAAAAATAAAAGAAGATAATCCTGAATCAGTAGTTATAGGATTTTCAACAGGAAATGAGGAAAGAGTGATGAGAAGTGGCGCAGATGGTTACGTTGAGAAAGAAGGCAGCTACAGTGTTATGATGGACAATATTATCTATATCGTAGAGGAAACAAGACTTAAATCAACAACCCTGAAGAACGAAATATGATCTTTTGCAATCAAGAGACGAAATATTCCAAATCTGAAATTCTTCTCCAGAACGACAATACCTTTAAAAAGACGTAAGAACTCTTCTTCATTGATGCCCCTGTAGTGTAGTCCGGGCTAAATGCCATTTTGGCCTTTGGGGACAACCAATCATACTGCCCTTTCGAACCGATTCTGCAAAGAATCTGCAAAGAAAGGCAGTGACTCGGGTTCAAATCCCGGCGGGGGCATATTTTACTCTAATAAAAATAAACAATCTTAAAGGATTTGAACCCTTCGGGTTCATGCCAAAAATCAAAGATTTTTGGACACCTCGGAAAGCTGCGCTTTCCTCCGGAATCCCGGCGGGGGCATATTTTATTCTAATACTAAAATTAACCACGATAGGATTTGAAACATTTTAATTTTCAGAATCTATTAAAGCAGATTCCGTTACCTTTTGGGTTTGTGATTTTTCTTTAAAGAACTCTATCATCTCTTTCCATGATCTATGGAATACAACAAGAAGAGGAGGTTTCTCTCCATTTAATTCTTGAACATGTGGTAACTCACTAGCTGGAACAAAAACCTGATAATCCGAACGATCTGCAATAACGGACAAGTAACTTTGGAATGCTGAACTTTTAGTAACATCAATTTTTGGATTGTCACTAAATTTGAACATATACTCATAAAATACATCTGGCTCATATAACTCACTTTCCTCAGGATACTCTTCCCTGCTGAATCCTCTAGTGCAATCTTGAGGTATGTGCACTTCCGTAACATTATGATGAATCAAATGTGCAAATGTTCTGTGATGACAATTTCCAAAACTGTTTCCAACCAAAACAATGTTTTGTGTTTCTTCTCCAAATCTGAATTTATTAATATCTGATTCGTTAATCTCACCATACTCTGAAATTACTATTTCTCCCAATGGTTCGATAGTGGATTTATCTATTCCTTTTCTTTCTCCTGTTCTTAACTGCACTGCAGATTTATCAAAAAGCTCATGTGCTTCAGAAAAAACTGATTCAAAATGACTGCGATAGGGCATAACTGATGCCATTAGATTTACATTACATCTCTTACCATTATAATGACCTGCTCCAGCAGGAATATGGACTGCAACCAATCTATAGTCTAATTTGTTATTATCCAATATAGGAGCCTTATAATCAGCTATTGCATTTAACATAACTAATAGAAACAGACTAATATTTATAAATATTTTGATTCGTAACCACTATTAAGTAAGAAATATATTCTTAATTCAGCCAAAAAAAAGATTGTTACATGATCTCTTAGATAATACATAAATACCATACGGCCGGCAGGAGCATATCTTATTCTAACTGTGAATATATTTCCTTAACTGCCTCTCCAGGATCTCAAGAAGTACTGGTTCAACTTGTCTGCGAATATGTTTATTAGGATATCCTACCCAACCGACATTTGTTGATGTGTCTAGAGGAGCATCTAATTCTTTTCCTTTCAGATCAGTTATGATAATGCCTGCAGCTTCAGCAATTGATTTTGTACAAACATCATATGGATGCGCACACAATCCTAATGATTTGCCCTGTGCTGCAAGAATTCGTTCTGTCCAAGGTCGTAAATCAGCAACAAATCTGTACTGCCCAAGCATCAATCTCGCCATATGACCAGCAGATGCTATATATTGTTCGTCAAATACATCTGCTACTCCTTCTTTAAGATCGCCAAGTACAGTTTGGAAAAGTTCTTCTCTGACTTGTGCTATATAGACAGAGCCTCCCCTAAAATAATTCACAAAAGGCGCGAATCCATTTTCTATTGTTTTCTCGCCTGACGGTGTAATATATTTATTTTTTATCCATTCGCCTTTAAGAACATCCCATTCTTCAATAACAGGAGCATCTCCTTTAACAGCATACATTATATCTGCACGATACTGTTTCGTAGTAGGAATCTCTGTTTGTACAGCAACTTCTATATCACTTAACATAGTATTTGCTCCTTTGTTTGGTGCAACTCCGGTTAACACATATGATGATGATTTATTGTATGCAGACTCTCTTGATCCATCCATAGGATCAACAATAACTCTCGCCATACAATCCTCTTCAGGAATTCCTATTGGATACGTTGAAACACCAGTATCTTCAGAAATTAAAACAAAAGGGATTTTCTTTCCCATTTTTTCAGATTCCTCATGCAATATTCTTTTAGCGGGAAGATCAATAGTTAATGAAACATCTCCTTCCCCTTTTCCTTCAACTTGTGCAAGAGAATCAAGATTATGTTCAGCAGATTTCATTTGTTCCATAACATTATTACGAATCGCAATTTGCATATCTTTGGTCCAATCTAAAAAAGCAGTTCTTTGTTCTGGAGTAAGTGTGTTCTGCATTTTTATCTCCCCACCACATACTCAAATTCGTGTCCTATTTCCCCAGACCGCAATCTACTGTAGAACGGATGATTTTCTTCGATTGGATACTTTTTGTTAATAGCTCCATGTACTTCTTTAAACCAATCAGTGCCAAACTCTATTTTCCCTGCGAGTTCTAATGCTGGAATTGTCGGAGGTAAAATATCCGCATACTTATCCAGGAGAATCGAACCTAAAGCGTCTGCTTTGAAATCAACAACTGTCATATCTTCATATTCCCCAGATCCCAAATAATGATCTTCTACAACTCCAATAGGTGCTCCTAGATTAATATGCGCTAACAGTTCTGGTCGAAAATGAGGAACATTTTCTCCCTTATGATTTACATCATCAGGATCTATGTTAATTGTTACTCCTGTAAATATTGGTTGATTCTGTTCAGAAAAATATTTTTTAAGTCCTGTTTCTTCATTAATTTCCCTTAATGCAGCTTCATACGGATTTGGATCGTCCGGAGTGATGCCTCCTGATGTGCAAGCTAACAATTTCCTTTCAGCAGTACTTCCATATTCTCCAAGGCCAATAGCTCTATGGAATAGAAATATTACCGAATCTCCACTACGATCAGCAATAATAGATGTTGTTGCATTAATAGGATTTGCTAAACCTCTTTTACCATATTTTTCTAAGATACTATAAGGTTCTTTATTATTAGTTGAAATTAGATCAGCATAAGTAGTTTTTCCAAAACGAAAAGTCAAACTTTCTTGAATAAATCCATTAAATCTTGAAATAGAACCTGAAAAAACTCTTTTTATTAGTTCTCCATCCTCTATTGCATATAATACACTTAAATTAGTTTTTTCATCAATCTCTTTCTTTGTTTCAACACCATTTGCATTCATTTCAGATTCTTTCTCATCAAGAAACGATTCCCAATTCTGAGGAACTTTGTCAGCAATTTCTTGAGGAAGTTCATGTTCCTCCTCCTGAATCGATTTAAAATCAGGTAATTCTAGTTCTATAATAGGCAAAATGCTCATAATATATCTTCTCGTTCCTATATCTTCAATATCAACCACAACACAACCTCTTTATATTTTACTCCTAAGTAATAGTGAAGGCTATATAAATACTCTTCTCGTCCTACAAATAAAGAGAAATTGTCCGACAAAATCGATAGTTATTTAAATATAAAAACAATCTCAAATCCATGGATAAGATATCATTCAGGCTAGAATCTGAGATCACCACAGAGATCGACAACCTCGTAGATCATATTCGAATAAAAAACCGATCTCAAGCAATCAAACTTCTCTTAAAGAAAGCATTAGGCAGAGAACGCACAGCAGTTATTGTGAGCAAAGGAGCAGATAATCAACACCAAAATCTAATCAAAGATCTTCTTATTAACAAAACAGAATACAATATGACTGCCAACATGGAAGGCAAAACATTGCTAGAGCATAATGTAAAAAAACTCAAAAAGGCAGGCTTCACTACTATTTATATTGTAACTATAAAAGAAATAACTGAAAAAGCAAAACAAATATTAGCACACCACAAAGATATTAGCATACACTACATAAAAATAACTAATGAAAAAACAGCAGAAGCATTGCATTTACTCGACGAGAAAATAACAACTCCTTTTCTCACCATATTCGGAGACGTCTATTTTGATATTGATCTTGAAGAACTCTACGAAGAACATATGAATAACAACGCAATGTGCACATTAACCGTCATTCCCACAAAACATAGTACGAAAAAAGGGAACGTCATCATGACAGGAAGAAAACTTATTGAATTTGTTGAAAAGCCAAAAGATGCAGAACAAACTTTGGTGTTTGAACCGATTTTCATGGCGAACCCAACATTATTCGAGCAAAAAGGAATATCATTGTCTTATGATGTTTTTCCAAAATTAGCAAAAAAAGGCTTTTTAGAAGGAAGAATAACCCCTTCCAACATCATTCATCTGCATAATCAGCAAGATAAAAAGAAAATAGCTCTTTTCATATGATGCTTGTTTAAAAATATATAAATATCCGAATTTATCTAAATATCGAAAATTATTTATAAATAATCCTTTGATTTTCATAAATTATTTATATAAGCTCAACTCTGTAATATGCATAGTTACGGGGGTGGATAGCGTGCAAGAATACGGGGGAAATATCTTTCTTAGTGGATTTACTGAAATAGACAAACCAAGCATGGTTATTGTAAAAAAAATTGTTGGTCAATATGCAAAGAAATTCTCGACAGCAAGCGAATCTTTTGAGAGTCTCAAAATGAGCTTGAAGCCTGTGCACAAAACAGAAGGCTCTGAAAAATATGAGATAAAAATCAAAGTGATGGATTCTGGAAAGCCATTCAATATCGAGATTACAGATCGAAATCTCCTCTCTGCATTAGGAGAAGGTCTAAGAAAGATGGAAACACTCTTCATGAAGTAATCCTCCTGAATAATATGCATTATCTTGTATAGAGTTAGAATTTCTTCTCCAGTATAATCTCATAAAATGAAGGTTCTCTTCTTGATTTGAACGCTTTTACAACAACATATCCTTTCTTCAAATGACAAATTAAAGAGTCAGTCATGTTGGAGAACAATTTCGCGAATATCTTTTCCACTTTGTGCGGTTTCAGAATTTCCTCGAGCTTAAACAATAATGCAGAATAAATACCGTTACGCCTATATTCCTTTCTTACACCCCATAACCAGAGATAGAATCCTTTTTTTTCAAAGTATCCTACAATATACCCAACAAGTTTGTTCTGGTACTTAGCACCGAGCATGATGCTCTTTTTGGTGGCGAGCCTTTCTTTCATATTTTCTTCTGTATATAGTTTCTGTTTTTTCACTATCGGACCAAAAATAGTCTTATTCAGCACCACAATCTTCGAATAATCATGCTCATCAAACTCTACTATATCAATCATAATTTCACCCTTTAGGATATGTTTCCGATAGTATACTACGCAATTATCCCATCTTATTTAAGTATTGAGAAAGTATAATCCATTCTCTAAATATACTTATTACTTAAGTAATAAATAAAATAGTATCTCTAAGTATACCTAATAAAATATAACAATATACTTTATAACATTTATGTTATATTTATTTAATTATATATAAGGTAAAATAATCTTCATAAAATATTTATTTTAATATATATTTATAATCAAAAAAGTATAATATAAATTAAATAAATAACTTTATAAACAATAAATCGAACAATATTATATCTTTTTTAATATAATGGGAAGAAACCATGGGGAGCGACATCGAACAAGACATTATTGCATTATTTGACAAGAATCTCAAGAATGTTCTTACTATTAACAAAATAGCCTCTCTTCTAAACAAAAAATATCCCTATGTCCATAAGAAAGTCAACGAGCTCATCACTCAAGGTATTCTACAGAAAAAAGCAATAGGAAAGGCACATCTTTGTTCTTTGAATCTCCCTGAACCAAGAACTATGCTTGCACTCGCTCATCATGAACTCAACAAAAGAGATAAGCTTTCTCATGAACTTAAAGATTTCATAGAGAAAATCCTTGAACTCAAAACCATAGTCCCTATTACCTGTCTTGTGCTCCATAAAAAACAGACTTTGTATGTTGTCATAGAAGATAACAGCAAAATTATGTTAACCAAAGAACGCATCGAACATCTTGAGCGCATCAACCTTAGCTGTGAAATTATTGGCAAAGAAGATCTCAAAAGATTACTCCTTGATCAACAAACATCACTCTACTCAAATCATATTATCCTTTATGGTTTTGAGCGATTTTTTGAATTGATAGCAGAGATAAGTCCGCAACTTGAGCAGGCATACAACCCCCTACTAAAATGAGACTAAAAACGCAACATTCCCCCAATGCAATGAGAATCATTATCTTAGTTCTAGGAATCTGTATGCTAGCAGGAAATATCTCAGCTATCACTTTTCTTTTTCCCGAGAACAGCTCTATGCTGAATATCACTGATCTCAATATCACCTTTACTTGGGATGATTATGCCTTGAATGAAAACAACGCATCATTCCTCCTTGAAGTTGCTCTAACAGAAGATATGGCAGATCCTTTTCAAAGTATAGAGATCCCCTATGAGACGACAATATACGTAGTACCTTTATTCCCTGCAATGCACTATGCTACTATTGCATTACAGAACACTACAACAACTATAGAACAAGCAGGCATTATGTTTGAAATACTCAATAATACAGAAGAGTCGGAAGAGCCAGAAGGATCCAACTATGATTTCAATATAACTGTAGAGGAATCATCGTATGAATCAGGTAGTGTTGTTGGATTCAGTCTCATAGCAAATATGCCTATGAATGTTAGTCTTAACATCACAAAAGATGGAGTTCTTCAAGGAACAACACTAGGACCATTCGAAATCACTGATGAAATAATGCCTTTATCCTATGCAGGGCTTGGTGGAGATCTTGTAGCAGGAAATTACGAATTAATCGCTTTCGGTCATGGTGTTGTTAAAATTGCCAGTTTTGTCGTCATTGATCCTATACCTTTGGCAGTGAGCATCAATGTACCTTCTAGTGGCATACGCACAAAAGTCATTGATATGAGTGCTGTTCCTAATGGAGGAACTCAGCCATACACATACTACTGGAATTTCTCAGATGGATCCTACGCAACAACAAGAGATGTTGAACATATCTTTTTCGAAGCAAAAAATTACACCGTTAATCTAACGCTGACTGATGATGAGGGAGAAAGTGTTTCAGTTTCTTCTATTCTTGAGATCTTGGAAGAAACGTATAATCTGCAGATTCTTCTTTTAGACGAAGATTCTGTTGACCCCTTGGCAAACACACTTGTCACACTTGAAAATCCAAGTTACTCAAGCACAAAATCAAGTAACAATTTCGGATTTATTGATTATACAGGACTCTTCGGAGAGTATAATCTTACCGTGCATAACAACAGCGATTATTTCTTCAACACCACCATCAACATGTCAAGTAACAAAAATATCATCCTCAATGTCAGCATCCCTGAAATAGAAGAAGAAACCAATCAGACTGACAACGAAACCGATAACGAAACTGAAGAGACAACAGCAACAACAGAGACATCAGCAACCGCAGCAGAAACAGTAACAGAAGAAACATCAGAAGAAGAACCGAAAACAATAGCTGTTGAAGAACATTCTATCGAAGAAACTGATCCTATTGCTCTTTTGAGAGAAGAAAAAGCAACACGCATAGAGGAAATGAAGCATGATTTCCTGCTCTCTGAAGAGAATACTCAACTTCTTAGCGATATCAATCTTCAGGATACGTTTGACAAAGCCATACAAAAACTTCCGACACTCACTTCAGAAGCAGATATTATCCTGATTGTTAATCAGTTACCAAAACAAATTGAAATGAAAGAAACAAAAAAGATGACACTCAAAGGCACGAAGAAAGAGATTAAAGATAATCTCGAAACTTTTTTCACTGCAGCAAATATCGAAGAAGAGGATAAAAAAGCATATGAACGAGATCTATTGAGGGCCGCTAAATACATAAGTTTCAATGTTACTTTGAAGCATCTTCAACTTACAGATCAACTTGATACAGTAACTAATTACTACGTGATGGAGAAGGAATTGAACCAAGATATTGGTCTTTATTATCTTGTTGAAATTATTCCTAAGAGTGAAGTGTCTTCCACGGAAAAATTTACTATTGTGGGGAGTTATGTCATTCTCAACGAAGACCCTGTCATACGATTCAATAGTGGTTCTTATCGCTATCTCTTTAATGAATATGTCAATCCTGAGAAAATCGTGACTTTGATGGTGCCTTTAGTGGTTAGTGAAAGAGGAGGATCTTTTATCACAGGATTCTCCATTGCAAGCATCACCGGAGGAACCGGTCTTTTGTATACGCTCCTTGTCATTGTCCTTATAGGGGGGCTTATTGGTGCCAATATTTTATCCAGACAGAAAGAATCGAAAAGAAAAGCCTTGTTCGAAAGTTTCCTAGAAATCTGCAATATGGTCATCTCTTATATTCAGCTGGAACAATTCGACCAGGCAGAACAATATCATGATGAAGTCCTTGATGTATACTATACACTTGATGAAAAGACACAGAAAGAGATTGATCCGGTAATCTCGTTCATCCACCACAAACTTAGGCTTAACGATATCAGAAAAAAATGTGCATTTATCAAAGAACATTTTGTGCCAGGAGTTTCTGTTGATTCAGTTTCAAAAGAATATGAAAATATTCTTGCCATCTTGAGTCATATCGATCCTGAATATCAGGAGGAAGCCCGCCCATTAATTGCTGATATCGATACGTTTATAGAGCAGCAGAACCTGCTTGCTCATTCAGTAAAAGAGGTGTACACATGATTGGTCTATTACGAAGACAATTACTGCAAGGTTTAGGATTACTCCTGTTGTTGCTGATTCTTCCTTCCGCACTGGCAATAGGCTCCTACGAAAATACGATACGTACTGATATTTTTGTCATGCGTCCTGATTCACAGTACATTGATTCCACAGGAATTCCTCCTGAGTTCATTTCTATAGAGGATCTCTACTTTTACGGCTGTCTACCTGATCAAGATGACATCCCTATTAGACTTTCAGTCTATTGCAGGGAAAACAATGAATTTGTTGATCTAGAAACGTATCAATGGGGCGAAGAGAATTGTTTTATCTCCAGTTTCAATCTTGAAGATATCTCTTGCAAAAATCTCGTGCTACAGATGGAATACATTGAAGATGAAGAGAACAGAAAAGTCTCAAGAGATATCAAAATCAATAAGCTCACTACAACACTCGATAAAGTATTAAGAAACCAATATGAAGATGGCGGCTGGTCGACACCACTCGATACAGCATATGGCATTCTCGCAATGGCTCAATATCCTGATGTTTTCAAATGGGAATTAAATAGCGCACTCGAATGGCTAAAACTCAACAGAAGAGAAGACGAAAAATGCTGGCCAAAACAACGCTGCAGAGTCGCGACAACAGCACATGTACTCTCACTCTTGACACTTGCTGGATATGATAGTGATTTAAGAATAATGCGTGACGGTAATACATATCTTATGGATCAGCTTGATTACCATGGTACTTCAGACTCATGGAATATCACAATCTGGAACCACCCGACAAATGATGCAAGCGTCTTCGATCTTGAATGTGCCTATAGTTATCTCCCGTCAGGATCATCCACCGAGACAACAAGTGAATTTGTAGTTGATAGAACTAGCCAATATTCATTCTTATTCACTGCCGCATATGATTCGAACATCCAAACTGTATGTACAGAAAATGTGATAGTCAATGTCAGTGATGCTGACGGCGATATTTTCTTTACTTACGAAGGGAATAACATGAGCTACATTATTCCTGGTGTTTGCTGGCAGGATCCTCGCACACGACAATGCGATTATAGAACAACAGGATACGCATTGATGACAGAAGATCTTGAAACGACTGAAGAAGGCGCGGTTATCAGCTATGTTGAAACAAAACTCCTCTCTGGCGCAGGTCTGGGAAAATACTTAGGCTCCGATAAAGATGTCATCACCTCAGCGATGTTTCTCTACTACGACACAAGCAGTACTTTGAAAGAAAACGTTGAAGATTGGCTACTCTACAAACAGACTAATGAAGGAGGATGGCTGCAAGAGAACCTGCTCTATTACGAGAATAAATCTTGGTTTGATTATGATGATGATGTTGAAGACTTCCACGATTATATATTGATGGATCAAATTACTCAAGGAATTGCCAATACATTCTATGTTATTGTTGCCTTAATTGATGAAAGTTACGAAACGACACATCAAGTGATCGAAGATGCTGAGCAATGGATTTCGAAAAATGAGAATGAGATAGGATTTAATATCTCTGATGATGAAATGCAGGATGAAGATCTTTATGGCATCTTTCTCTCAAATAAATCAGCTATCATCAACGACACAAAAAGAAATGCAATGGCTTTTTATGTTCTTAAAAACAATGCACGTCCTTTCCTAAAAATACAGCCAAAACTCATCTATATGGATAAACAGAGCATGGAGTTAAGTCTTGTTAATCCGACAACGTTCAATATGGAATCCTTAGATTATGAGTTTAGTAATAATCTTGGTACCTATCTTGAAATTGAAGAAAAAGAATATATCGCACCTTATTCTTTCAGAAGATTGACATTGAAGAGGAAAGGAGATGAAATACCTTATGAGTTCGGCTATCTTAAAATAAGTAATCTCGGTGATGAAATTGCAAAAATCCCTGTGATTGTGACAACATATCCGAAAATTAGCATTACACAAAAAGAAAGCAGTGTGACAGTCTTTGGCACTTCAAAAAAATTAGGATTTACTATTGATAAATCATCTCACACCTTTAATTGTACGCTCGACTGGATTGAACCAGGGATTAGTTCACAACGATATTTCACTATTGATTCGCAAACAACTTTGGATATTGATGTGACACTTGAAAAATCTCAGACAACAGAGAAAACATATACAGGATCCTTCAGTTGTCGCGCAAGCAATCAAGTCTTCAATATTCCAGTATCCATAAAAATAAAACAGTTTTCTTCTAAGCCTATTGAACTCAGTCCAATGCTCGTACTTATTGAGAATCATAATGAAGACTCTTCAGTTTTCGTCAAAAATAGACTCGATGAAGCTTTATATGTTCAAATGAGTTTTGATGTTCCTTTAGATGGATTTGAATTTTCACCAAGTACCTTCAATTTATTTCCTGGAGAAGAGAAAAATGTCAGCATTTTAAATAAAGTTCCTTTGGATCAAGGAATGTCAGAGGGCAGGAATATTGTTGCAAGCACGCTTGGTATACAGGAACAAACAACATTCCGAGCAGACATCTTCTATGAAGAACCAAAAACAATGGGTATGATCACGTTGCTCATCTTTGTTACAGTAGCTATTCTGATATTAGGTGTTGGAGGATGGTTCGCTTACACAAAAAGAAAAGTAGTTCTTGATTGGTATCAGAATAAATTCAAGAAAAAAATAGGAGTCGATAAAGTCAAGAGAAGAATACTTGAACTAGAGAGACGAGAACAAATTATCGCCATCAAGAACATGATTAGTCTTCTTAAAATGCAGAAAATAGATGATGATGAGATAACAAAACGTCTGTTAACAGAAGGATTCACAAAAGAAGAAATCAGCGATGCAAAGAAAACAAAAGAAGAGGATCTCGTGGACAAGCCTCCTGAAGAGAAAAAGGAGAAAAAGAAAAGTGAGGAAGAGAAGTGATGTCTCTTTTCAATATATCTTCGGTTGGAAAATTACTTTGGCAGAGTAGAATTGCCAAAACACATATCCCTTTTTCAGAAAAAAAAGTAAAAAAAATAATAACTGACCTTCAAGAAAAACAACGTTTCCTCGAAATTGTACTTGAACAACAATCCTCAAAATTATCACTCTTCGAACAATTCGAGGAAGCTAAAAGCATGCTCTTTAGGTTTATTACGAATCCCTCATTCGAAAATAAAGAGTTACTCTCTGTCGATCTTTTTATTGATGAACTTGTTTCTCTTAAGCAAAGTAATCAAATCACTCATCTTAGTCAAAAACAGCAAGATATGTTTTTTGCAACAGCATTCTCTTACTTCAATAATCATCCCCTAGCAAAAGAAACTGATCGTACTATTCATTTTGCCCCTGATAATTTCTATCATCACATGCATAACAACTTCTTAGTTACCTTTCTAGATCAAATGATTATGGCATTAAAAGAAGATCATAATCAACTCATAGCAGTAGAGAGGGCTATAAAACAATTACAATATCATGTTATTTCTCTTGAGAAAATGTGGAAGATAATCAACCTCATAGCAAAAAAAACAGGGGAAAACATCCCTTCCTTAGATGCAGAAACCATACAGTTCGTTCATAGCTTAGCAAAAATCGCCTATGCTTGGACAAAGAAGCTTGAAGAGATCCATGACAACATACGTTCTGAAATAAGTCATGAATTAGATTCGCACAAACATTTTTCTTTGAAAAAAGAAGAACGTGATCTCTCTTATCTATCAGAACTTCTTCAGATGGAACACGATACTAACAGTCAGTTCAGTAATCAATTAAGAACACAGCTGAAGAGTTTTCTTTCGAGACATGAATTGCCTCAACCTTTACAAAAACTCAAAGATGTTGATTTCGATAGAAAAAAAGGGAAATCACCTCTTTTCATTATGCGCCACGTTATTGCCTGGATACTCACTATCTTACTTTTCATTGTTCCGTCAATAGGTCGAACAAAAGAACCTCTCTCCACACCATCCCGAGGTGCTACCACAGGCATAATACAACCTAGTAAACACACAGCCTCTGCAACAACCCCTCCTTCAAAGAAAAAAGATATTATCATTCATACTGTTGATGAGTTTGTGGATTATTACGATCAGCATGCTGACGAAATAACCTTTGCCGATCTTCTCCTTGCATCAGATGAGAAGGTTTTCAGCAATATTACAGGCATCTATAAAGAACAGGGAAGACTAAAGATACGGGCAGATCCTGCATTCAAAAACTTCAGAAGAAATCTTGAAGCGCAACGAATGTATTTCAAAGCGTTAAGAAAATCAGTAAAAGCTTTTGTAACATGGTTTAACGAAGATAAAAAAAGAGATATTCTTGCAGATATGAGTGTTGTCATAGGCCACAATGTTGATCTTCAAGAGAATTTTGTGCTCTTCATCAAAAATAAACAATTGCATCCAAAAAGAGGATTTCGCCAGCTGATGAAACTACAGTTTATCGATCAGCGCCCGAATGCAGTAAATAAATCATTCTCTCCGCAGACAATGATTGATCAAAAAATCATTACCTTGAAGAATTACGAAGCTGTACTTAAGCAGCTCAAAAAACGATTTATGCAAGGAATCATAGGTAACGCTCCTTTGCATGCGCAGCAGCTAATGAAACTTTATACCTATTTCCACGGCCATATTGAAGTCGATTGGAGAACTGGAAGAGCATGGCCCCAGGTCGAAAAAGTATTTAACAACGAGATTGTGGAAGTGCTCAAACATCCTGATGAGCATATGGAATTGATTCTTGAAAAAAACAGCATTTCTTCCCTGGAGCATTGGTTACAGACACAAATGCCAAGCAAGATGTTTATCTTTGACGCAAGACTTCTCAATACAAAACGTCTCAGATCAAAACCTGCAGAATACATCTTCGAGCATACAGTAGCATTGATTGATGAGACTGAAGCTAGTGCAAAAATTATAGTAAAGATGAAATTAGCAGGTTTAGGATGGCAAATTATTCTTGAATCACCATTCGAAGAGCTCGATAAAACAGGATTCGTAGAAAACAAACCATCTTCTCCCTCTAAACCTAAACTTTCTTCTTTGTAAAGAAGATGATAGATAATAACAAAGGCATCCTCTCATTAACTACTAACATTATCTAAATTCTTTTGGCTTGTAAAATATCAAAGCAAGAATAATTCCAAGCATTAAAGCAATAATGCCGAGAATCATGTAGTTGATATATTTGTCTTTAATAAGATCTTGTAAAACAATTCCTCTCGGAGCATCTTCATGCTTCTTTGCACTATTAACAAGATACTTGCAGCCTTCAGTAACAACATCAAGCAATTGTTTTGCCTCTCCAGGATTCCCCTCATCGATCTTTTCCTCTGCTCTCTTAAGCAGTTCATTAAGTTCTTTACATTCAGGATTGCTCGAGAGCAAATCTTTTGCAAATGATACTCTCTGCCTTGCAAAAGATCCTTTATCATCACCAGACATAAAAATAATATCAGTGTCCGTCACTTCAGGATCTTCGACAATGGCCGATACTTTTACCTCATAAGGTCCTGCATAACCATCATTTTCAATGTACAACTCAGTTTCAAAATATTGTTCCGGTTCTAAAAACGGAATAAAATAATCTCTAAATTCCAGCGTCACATTTGTAGCAGTTGTTTCCGCTTCCATAACAATACGGAATAGAGTAGTTTCATCAGAAGGATTCTGTATCTTGACAGGCACTTTTGCATCAAAGCCCGCATCATCCCATTCTACAGCTCCCGTAACAAGAATATCAAGATTGATAGGTTGTTCAACCTCAACATATTTTGTCTGAGTGATAATCTGTTGATTTGTTCCTCCTCCCCCTCCGCTTGCTGTTGTCGCAAGAGGATTAGGTGTTTCTTCTTCATCAGGCGTATAATCAATACCAATAGTTACATTATTGCTGTAAACCGAAGCTCCATCAGCATCAGTGGCTATAAAGGTTACATTCACCTCTCCTGACTCAGAAGGCCTCATAACAATATCATAATTAATATATTCAAACTGCACAATAGAAGAGTTTTCGAGAACAGAAAACGTCAACGTAAGATTCTCAACACCAGTTATATCTATATAGGCATCACCATCTAAATCATCATCAGGATCATAGAATGCTATCAAATAATCACTAATTCTTGTAGTAGCGGTAATATTATAATTGGCAATTGTTCCATTAAGAATTGGAGGTCTATTGAGATTCTCAATCTCAACAATCCATGACCATTCTGAATTACTGCCAAGGAAATCTTCAGCAACCACAGTAAGATTCCTCGAAGATGAAGAAAAGAAATCAAAGGAAACGGTGAGGTTATTATCTGCAGTGACATTAGTTTTATTGAGTGCTCTTGTGCCATTCCAATAGTATTCAAGTGTAATATTCTGAAGATCTGTGTCATTATCTTCAATCACCACATCAAAAGTAATTGTGTTATTTTCTGTAAAATTAATGTTAGTAGAATTCGTGCCATTATAATAAGAGACATCAGCGAAGGTAAACAACGTTTCTCCAAGAGAACTATTATAATACGGCTTGACTGAGGTAAAAAGAGGAGATGTGCTTACATTGAAGACTTGGAAAGAGATATTCTTCTGATCAGAAGCATTCTGCATATCAGAAACATTGAGCAGCACCCAATAAATACCATTGTCAGATTCGTTTGGTGTAATATTGAGTATAAATGAATTATTCGACGATTTCACTACACTAAAATTCCAAAGATTTGAAACATTCTCCCCATATTGGAATGACCATGCAAACGTGAGGTTATCTCCAAAAATAATATCGTCATCAGTCACATTAAGCAAAAGAGATGTTGTTGATTCCTCCACAATAGGGGGTAATGAAAAATTATCGGGAGTGCCATCAAGTTCGTTATCAAAGAATGGAGCATCATTTGTGTTGTTAATAGTCAAATTGAATGCTTGTTGATCTGTGGCACCGAGTTTATCTTCTACCCACACCAATAAACTATAGTTTCCTACTTCTGCATTCAAATACATTCTCTGCACTTTCGCCGTTGTGCTATTGAATGCTGTAATATTGAAGATAGAATCATTACTGTAAAATGTAAGTGTCTCCGCAGGATCAGGATCATACACATCAATATAAACAAGACATTCTTCGTCCTCATTACAATTTGTGCTATTGATAAAATCCAAAACAGGTATGGTATTATTAATCACTGCTATAGACGCTGTAATGCTTATATTGACTCCTGCAGAATCTGTCACATTGACAAGGAAGGTAAGATTGCCAAAATAACTAACATTAGTGGTGACATTGATGAGTCCTGTTGCATTGTCAATAGGAAATAATGAATCATTGGTTGTATATTCAAGCACATCTCCTGCATAAGTAAGGAAATCAGGATCAGTAACATTTACCACATACGTGAAATTATAATCCACTGCACTCTCCAGATCAGATATATTTATGTTGTCTCCTGAATTTGACTCATTATAACTCATTTCATATATTACAGGAACATCATTAATATTAGTAATATTGAGTGAATAAATTGTGGAGTTGCTCTCTTTTGTAAGATTTGTGAAAGGATCAATATCATACACTGTTACATTAATATCTCTACAGACAACATAATCATTAGTGAGATTGGAAATGTTAATAACTCCTGTGCCAATTGCGTGGCTACTATTTTTTTCTGTAGTAAGATTGGTTATTGTCCAAGGATTCGTTAAATCACAAGTTGAACCAATCGAGAAATTCATGGTGTCGTTCTCATCAAAGTCAGAAGTATTGATATATGAGAGAAATGGCTGTCCTTGAGTTCCTTGAGTATTGTTAATCGAAAGAAAATAAGGAACCTGATTGATTGAGCTCACCGTCAATATAAAACTGTCATTCACTTGAATTGATCCATTATTTTCATCAGTTACGGTGATGTTAACATCAAAGATTCCTCTGTCAAAAAAAGTCGGAGCTCCTCCATTAGGGAATGTCAGTTGAACCTGGTTTGTCGCCACATTGGCCAGCTGCAAAGAAGGCGATGTGGTGTTCATAGTAATATTGTGAGTATTGTCTTCCTCATCAGCTATAACAATAGTGTATTCAAATACGGATCCTTCTGTTGCATTCTTATTTTGCAATGGTGGAGAAAATGTCGGGAAATCATTGATCTCAACAACCGTAAAGTTGATTTCTATAGCATCTGAACCTTTATCATCTCCTTCCTCACCATCGACTGCAACAACAACTAATGTATGATTTCCTATATGCTCTTGCAGAGGTGTGAATGAGAACAAACCACTGCTTCCAATATTTGAGAGATTATCAAAAGCAGATCCTTGATTGTTTTTATCATAGGAGAGATAGGTAATGCCATCTCCATCAACACCTCCCGCATCAGCATCTGTTGCATTAACATCATAAGTATAATAACTATCTTCTTTAATTTCTTGATTAGCTACAGCAGTAATAACAGGATCTGCATTAGAGATTCTCAATGTGTATGACATATTCACCTCTTCAGTACCATTACCTGCGTGCACGCTACAATTCCAATTTTCATAACGCTGAACTGAGCCTCCAGCAATACCTTCAGGACTAATGCATTCAGCACCTGTCGTACAAGAGATGTTTTGTTCTTGTTTTTGTTCAATGCCATCTTCAAACCAAGTCACATTGGCCTCAAGATCTCCATTCGGTTCGAAGAGTGTCCATCGACATAAGAGATTGTCGCCTGTCTGTGCGTCAGCAGGCGTGACTGTTGGATTAACTGAGAAATTAATGCCAAAACTTAGAAGTGCAACTAGGAAGACGATGCCAAATAAAAATATTTTTGGATTAAGCTTCATCTTTTTTTCCTCTTCAGATGTTGTCTAAGTTTTTCTATTAGATATTCTTTGAGCGTGATTTCTTGGACAGCACAAGCTACTTTGATCTTCTTGTGCAAATCATCCGGTATCGTAATATTGACGTTAGCCATTTTCTATAGAATCAGCAAGTACCTCCGTAATGAGTTCTTTTATTGTTTTGTCTTCAATTGCTGCAAGTACTCGAATCTCTTTATGGACATCATCAGGAATGGGAATATTGATATTTACCAAGATATCATCTCCAGAGAAAAAAGGGAGGAGGGCGCCAAACAGCAACCCATCGACATCCCAATTTCGGGGGAATAGGTAAAAAGATCTAGAAAAAGGTCTACAATCTTCTCACTATAGCAAAGAGCGTATTCCACGTTTCTAGCACCTTACTAAGTTAGCTTAGTTATCTTACTTTGCTAATTATTATTGTTTATATAACTTAACTTATTTATATAGTTTTCGGAGAACACGAAAAAACTTAAAAGACAGAATTATGTAATTTCAGCGCGTTTATCATGAAATAGTACATTCACTCAATAACCCTCTTGTTCTTCTTGGTGAATACAATCTCGTAATACAATCTGGCAATATCATTATACATGATCGCTTTTGTGTCTTCATTAAATTGCTCATAGAGTTCAACTGCCTGAAGATAGATACTGTAAGCAACATTAATCTTTCCAAAATTTAATGCAATATTTGCATTAGAAATCATCAAATACACCTTATCACTAAGAGGTATAGTAATAGGTATAGGTCTTTGGAACAATTCTTTATGTTGCATCTCTTTCTCTTCTTTCGTTAATGCTGATGTTTGATACACAATAACTCTTGATTCATCAACTAATGTTTGCAATTGGATTTTTGAAATAGATCTCCCTCCAAACTCGATAAGAATTGCTCTTTTGAAATAAAGAGATAAAATATGTTTCAATTCCTGCATGATTTTCGAATGCTGAATTTCCCTGATGAGTTCATCATAGGTGAATTCATAATCAAGATCAAATGCTACTTTAAAATATTCTCTGCTAACTCTTGATAATCTCTCTGATAATTCACTTGAGCTTGAAACATCAATATGTCTTTCAATATCATCTAACTCTTCAAGGATACGCTCCCTTGCTTCAAGCGTAATCAAAACATTAGCATTTGGAGGAAGAAGCATCTCGGAAATAAGATGAGCCGCATAAGCAATCTGTTTCCTGAATACTATTCCTAATACAGAGCAACCCACAACAACAAGAACAATAGACCAAAAAAGAATATTCAAGGCTCTACTTCCAGGAATAATCATACCAGGAAGATCAATTTCTTTACAAGGCAAACAAGGACCACCACAATCAACACCAATCTCTCCTTGATTTTTGACACCATCAAAACAAGAAGGACAAGGAGGACAGAATGGACCGCCACAATCAATCTGTTCTTCTTCATTATTAAGCACACCATCATCACATGTTTCACAAGGAGGACATTCTGATCCTCCACAATCAACACCTGTTTCAAATCGATTCATAACACCATCAAAACAACTACCACATGGCAAACAAGGACCACCACAATCAACACCCTCTTCACCACCATTTTTAATACCATCATAACAATTCGCTTGATAAGTGCATGGCTTCGTATAGAACTTCGTATCAGTGATACCTTTTGAACATTCCCTCGTATCTACACATTCTCTAACAGTAAATCCTTTGTAGAGTAATTGTCTATCATATTCTTCAGGGTAGACCTCATCATCACCTTTCCAAAGTATATACGTCATCGAATTATTACCTATTGAGATATTGACAATATCTGTTCTGTTTTTCACTTGATTCACTGAGCTAACATACATACAAGGAGCCCAATCGTAGCAGAAATATTCTGGTTTACAAGTATCTGTTAATGAAGATACCATATTTCCACTACTCCCTCCTCCACTTCCTGAAGCTGACTGCTGTGCTTCTTGAGGAGGTGTTTCGGTCTCGTCAGGATTATCTGAACAAACAACTTCAACGTTGATAATCCCGCTGTTTCCTGAATTACCATAGGTATCATTCGCTATAAAAACAAACTCAGATTCTCCACAATATTCTGGTGATGGATTAAACTCAACTTGATTGGTTGCCTTAATCTCGACGGAAAGATCACCATTGTAACTACCTATGTATGTCATGTTAAATGAAAACGTCATGAGATCTCCATCAGGATCGGTGAAATGATTATCAAGATCAAAAGGTACATAGATAATATCCTGCTCCATGGAAATATTGCTTATAGGTCTACTCAGATAAGGAGCATCGTTAGTGTTTTCGATATAGACAGGAAGAAATTCACTCACTATTGAATTTCCACAACCTACATCATCTTGTGCACTAATATTAAAGACATACTGTCCTGTTTCATTATCAAGAGGCGTAAATGATATTGATTCATTCTCAATATCAAAAAGATCTAATGTCATAAGACTTGTGTAGTTGCTGTATTCCGACAAAGGTTCATCATAAAAAGTGATATTAGCACCTTCGAGAGGATGTGTTGCATTAATTGTACAATAATATGCTACCTCCTCCGTCGAAGAATTAGAACAATTAGAAATATTCAACACCACAGGCGTATTAACACAAATTAATACCTCTCCTGATGCTGATCCGTTTGTCGCTTTCCCAGAAATAGCATTATTGACATACGATTTTGTGTAATTAGTAAGCACTATATTTTGAGCTATGATAATAATGACTAATACCAACACCAAGAGTATCATCTTATTTCTCATCTTCTAACCACACTTTTGTTTTCTTAGGAATCACATCCCACACTTTGAAAAAATCATCAAGCTTCATTTCATATGCAGGAGGAATGAGTAAAGCCATTTTTCCTATCTTTCTTCCTTGACAAAGTTTCAGAACACTTTTACGTCCGCCTGTACCAAATAATGCATGAGAAAATCGTTGTTTCTTACTGGGTTCTAAAGCAATCAAGCTATATTCAACCAAGATCATCTGCTTCAGTTGCTGTGATTCCATTATGTCAATAATTGACCGATTCATTAATTTATAAATATTTTGGTCAATAATTTATATATTATAAACTATATATTGGTCAATATATGACAGAAAGAGAAAATTTATTGTTTTTTGTCAATAATTGACAATCTCTAATTCTCCTAAATTTTTCTAAAGAAGTGCAGCAGAATTTTTCCTGTGTATTCACCATGAGGCGTGCCTTCATCAACCACAAGAGAGAACATCACATCCACAGCAGTACCTCCTATAATAGAAAATTGGCCAGGATTCGCTGTTACAATCTCTGAATTGTTCTTGACCACTTCAATAACAACATCAGCATCAAATGGTACACCGACACTAATTGAGCGCTCACTTCTTGCACCAGGCATCAATCCTCCAAAATGCAAAATATCATTATCTAAAATCATACCTAATTCTTCCATAACTACATAATCATAATGAATGACTTCTGTATGAAGTTTTTTCTCTTGAAGAAGACTGAAAAAAGCTATCGAGGACAATATGATAGATAATATAACCACAAATCCTATGATGATAAAAACATTAACTTTTTTCATTTTACTTCCTGTAATCGTATTGGTGCATTTTTTTATGTTTCTTCGGCACTTTCAGCTCATAAATAATAATCACTAAGAAAACAACAGTCAATACAATAGCAAGAGCTATAATGAAATCCGAGTTAAACAGATTCTTCTTAGGAGTATCTTCAACAATTACTTCCTCCTCCTCGACAATATCAAGCCACACAGGTATTTCTTTCAAAGTATCAACAAAATAGATCTTAACTAGCCCTTCATAACGACCAAGTTCATATCCTGTTGTGTCAATAAACACAGGAAGATTAGTCACACCAAATCCTTTCATACTTATTGTTTGACTCTTGACATGCTGATCAAACGCATCCATTTCAGCATAGACTTCAGGGATGCCATCATTCCATCTGCTCTCCAAGGTCAACACAACTTTATTGATGCGATCAGGGTAAAGTTCATTAGTATAGTCAGTCAAATCAACATCCAAGGTTCCTATTTTGAATTCAGCTTCTGCTTTTCGACTCGTCACACCATAGAAATAAGTAAACTTCCCAAAGTATGTTCCTGGAGAGAAAAGCGCTGTATCAATTTCATCAGAAATACTCTTTGATGTTCCTACAGACACTTCTATATGCTCAATATTAATTACTTTCTTAAGCTCATCTTTCGAAGTATATATCTTCAAATTTCCATTGGTGTCTTCAAGATCCTCTTTTCCTTTATTCGCAATTAACACATTATAGACAGCATGTTCTCCTTCCTTGACCGATCCAATATTCATCGTGACTTCAGCATATTTACCAGGATAAGGCACCTCAACAAAGATGTGGGAGCTGACTGCCGCTTTTGCTGAAAATCCTCCGCCTGATTCAGTATCTTCAACGGCATCAACAATAACTCTATGTCTCCCAGCAATTTCTATTTCTTTGGGAAAATCGAAATGTACAAGTACTTCCTTTTGCTCTCCTGCAGAGAGAACGAATTTCTCAGGCTCGAAAGAAATAATGTCTCCTAAATCACCATTCATTACCATCCTCATACCTATAGGATACGCCTCAGTATTAATGATTTGCAGAGGCACCGTTCTTCTCACCTCAGGAGAAAAATGTACTGTTGCGCTCGGGGGAGATATTCCTAATGCCGCAACAAGAGATGAAACTAAAAGAAAACAGACCATCCAAATCCCTATCTTATTATACTGCATACTCTATTTCTATTGAGCAAAATATTTAAATATTCTGGTTTAGCGCAATTCTTAAGAAAAGATGTTGAAATGAGGAAGATAAATGAATATCATCAAAACATCAATAATTACAGTTATCTTTCTGCTGTTGTCCCTGTATATGGTCTCAGGAAGTAACAATGTATATTTCAAAGATGATTTTAACAGACTTGATAATAACGAAACATTAGGAAAAGCAAACACAGGAGAAACGTGGCAGAATTTAGTGGCGAACGGAACCCTTTGTGAAATTCAAAATAACACTCTTTTTTTGAGTGACAATAGTAATTTAACGAATACTGGTCCTGTAGGTTGTAATATTAGCTTCTCTCCATCAGAAAGTGCTGAGATAGTTATTACTTTCAGAGCCAAAGCAAATGATACTTCTAGCTACAACATTATCAATTTTCTATCAGGAGGGTATGGAGGAAAATATTATTTTCAAATCCAATTCTATAATGGCACTATTAGACACAATCCTCACAACATTCTTACTGAAATTTTCGAATATCTTCCAAATGTATGGTACAATTTCAGAGCAGAAATTGACCTTTCCAACCGATTATATCACCTTTATATCAATGGAAAACAACAAGGAAGAGAACACTGTTTCAGACATCCTGGAAGTGAAAGTTTGAATTATTTTGAACTCAGAGCAGGAACTAAAGAGAAAGGACTTTTTTGGGTTGATGATCTTATAATATCGAAGAACACCCTTCAGTCTCTGCAGAATCCATATCAGGGAATGAAACAACAATTATACAATATTCCAGAAAGTAGCAAACAAACCAGTGTCCTTCCCTCAATCTCATTCAGCAATATTAATCATTTCAAAAGAAGAATTTGCCTTACATTTTATAACCAAGAATATACTTGTTTCTGCTGAACAAAATATTTAAATATTCTGGTTTAGTGCATTTTATTATGGCAACAAAAACCATGATTGATCTGGGATGCGGAAATGCTCATTACCTCACAAAGAAGCGCTTCAAAGGCTATAAGTACATAGGTATCGATAACGATCCTGAAAGGGTTGAAAAAGCGAAGAAGAAAGGTATTAAACTTATTGACGCAAAAGTTCCTCCTATTCCTCTTAAGAAAAATACTATTGACCTTGTGTGGTCAAGCCATATGATTGAACATATGAGTCGTGACGATCAACACGTTCTTGTCGAGGAAATTGCGCGAGTCTGCAGAAAGAATGCACGCGTCCTCATCAAATGCCCAAGTATTTACAACTTCTGCTTCTATGATGAACCAACACATCAGTTTGCATTTACACATAGGAGTCTTAGCGTAATGTTTGAACGTGCAGGTTTCAAGACGATAAAAGTAGGATATACTAGTATACGCTGGCTTCCTCTTTGGTTACAAAAGTACGTTCGATACATTGCCATGCTTCCCATTCCCTTCTTCTGCTGGGAAGTGTATTACGAAGGAAGGAAGAAGTAAGTATTTTTCTTGTAATTCTATTTGCAACACCACCTAGTGGAGTTTTCTTATCAATATACTTTGCTGGGAGGCATTGCCAACTTTAACTCCATAGGCAGCATTGCTAACAGCCTATAAATACAAATAACAAAATAAAAAAACTGAAGAACCTTAATCCACTGTCGCATCTTGGCCATAGAATGTCCAATCTACCGTGCTGGAACCAGGTGTTGCATCAAATGGAATCCAGATCCTTGCGTACACCGTCACAACAGAATTAGGTGATTGTGTCAAGTTACTGCAGACAGGATATCTGACTGTTGAATTCGTCAGATTCATAAAATACAAGTCCATGTTCGCTTCAGTGCTCAAGTCAACAGCCTCAGGCACTGTCATCAGATTAATACCGATAGCACCTCTATCTGCACCGTCAGGATAGCCAACCATGTTCACAAGTGTTATATTGTTCATACACCCAGGATCATCTTGACCACTAATAGTGCCGTTAGCGACAGCATAAGCAATCATAGAACCATTCGTATTCGACGATGGAAGGAAACTTCCTTGTGTATGATTTCCTGTTGTTGTAAAGTTTGACCCTACCGTACTGGTCACCATAGTAAGATTGATATCAATGTTTCCTATGTTCTTAATCAAAATACTATCGTTACCTGTTGCAGTACCTCCTCCAAATGAACAGTTACTAGGACTTCCTCCTGAATCTGTATGCCTAGTATCATTAAACGAATGAACGTTATAGGTCTCACCACCAATTGTTTGACAATCCCCAAACTGGATGGTCTTATCGACTATACTTAATGACAACGACTGTGAAATATTAACGGTAACATTTCCCGTATCAGATGTTGCGTATGCTGTAATGCTTCCTATTCTCAATTGTTCCATCTCATGAAGACTGTATAACGCTCCACCAAATGAAATAACGATGGCAACAATGAGAAACAACGATAATGCTTTGTTTGACACTTCCATTCTAATCCTACCCTCGCTCTGGTAAAATATTCACCGAAACCTCACCACTAATTGGTTCAGCAGGTTTAGGAGGACCATGATATGGCTCGAAGGCGCTAGTTCTTTTAGCTGCGTGACCTACACTAGGAACATACCCTTGATTCTCTGAAATAGAGCTCAACACAGTCCATGTACATAATGCTGATATCACCACTGTTAAGACAATCAAAACAAAAAGAGTCCTCTTCGATATATCTTCCTTCATCTACCTACACCTACAAGTAACTTCATTATTTAGGATATTTAAATGTTTCTATTCTTGTGTAGCTTCTCGCAGTGACATGAAGCCTCTAGAAATAAGTATATGCTTGTTATGGGCTGCTCTCCTTTTCTATCTCATCAATATCATTCTCGATTCTTTCAACCATTTTTTGAGCTTCAGATTGTTCTTTTTGAGGTTCTTCGTCTCTCTCTTCTTTCTGCTCCTCTACCTCTTTCTGCGATTCATCCTCTGCTTCTTTCAATGCTTCTGGTTCTTCTTCAGATATTACTTCCTTCTGCTCAGCATCTTCTTCATACGTCTGTAATCCTATGTCCTGCGGTTGTTCTATCTTTTCAGCTACAAGATCTCTTGTATGCTCAGAATCTGCTCCTTCATAAACTTCAAGGCCTGCGAGCTTCTGTTGCTCTTCCATCTCAGCAATTTTCTTAAGTTTCTCTTTATTCTGTGCTTCTACTTTTTTGAAAATATCTTTGATATCTTCCGTACCTTCCAGATCAAAGTATTCAAAGAATTTTTCCGTTAATTTAATCATATAACTCCTACCATATTTTTCTTTTGTGATAAATCCTGCCTCGATAAGTTCACTAATGTGCTCATATGCTTTATTTGTACGTATTTTGATAACGTCTGATTGCAGAGCAGGAGTTTTCCATGCAATAACTGCTAATGTTTCAAGCACCGTCTTGCTCAGCTCAGTATCTGCAACAATTTTTCTAACAAGATCAATGTAATTCTCCTTGACGTTCATCTTCCAAGATGAACCTTCAGAAACAAGCATAATACTTCCATTACTCTGATCAAACTCCTCTTTAAGTTCGAGAAGCGCCTCTTTGACAGTCTTCACTGGAAGTTCTGCTAACTCAGCAACATGATCATCATCGATAAATTTCCCTGAAGCAAAAAGCAATGCCTCTACTTTATTTTTGATATCTCGTTCGACCATAAAAAACCTAATATAAATGGAAATATAAATGTAATGGTTTTTGTATTCAGTTTTCCACCGCAAAGTTTATAAACCACTACCGTGTAATGGACAATTGAGGTGGTTCAGTATGTTAAGAATGAAAAAACTCACTGAAACTTACGATATGCGCGTTTTCACTGATACAGGAGATTATTTTGGAGATGTTGAAGAGGCTATTCTCACATCGAATAAAGTCCATGGTTGGAGAGTCAAATCCACAAAGAATTCATTCCTCCAGAAAGTATTAGGCAATGCAAAAGGAGTTATTGTTCCACAGCAATTAGTAAAAGCTGTAGGAGACATCATGATCATTAATAGATCAGCTGTACCAAGCTACTCTCCAGACCAGGAAGAGTAGATTTTTTTCTTAATAATTTATTGTTTGTATAAACAGTACTGCCCAGCGTAGTACTCGTTTAATACATTGAGTTGGTATAATCTCGGATTTCTTATAGAATTGTGCAAACGACACGGAGCGCAGTACTGTTCATATCTAACACATATTCTCCCCATTAATAATTATTATGAAGGCAAACACAGGACAGCAATGCCACGTGGCTACGTACTTTGTAGTAAATATTGACAACATGTCAATATTTAATCATACAAAAGCAAAGCTGTAAGGTACTTCGCAAGGAGGCATTGCTAAAAATAGAAGTAAACAAAGAAATAAAAATAAATTATCCACTATACTCATTCGTCGAGACATCTTTAATTAAAATAGGTGTCTCAATGTAATCACCATATGTGTACTCGAGTTCTACATAGAATGTATCAGTGTATGTTCCCGATCCTCCGAGGTTTGCGGTATAAATAGTACATGTTACTGGAGTAGGAGATCCTTGATATAATTTAATCTCTCCCTGTGATTGTCCTTGGAAGTTCGAACATTTAATTGGCCTAACATCATTAAAGAAAGGATCATCCGACGGCAACATACTACCTGTATTGTCAGGAAGCATCATGTAGGTCCTCACATGTACCACATCTCTACTAGGATTAGCACTTGATGCATCACAAGGCCATTTTGCAGGAACACAATCATGCGGATTCCATGCTTCATTTAACGTATCATAACATTGATCAGCTTCTTCTCCTGCTTTCAATTGATTTTCCGCTCTTCTAAAAAGATTACCATTACCAACATGCTCAATTACAAAATGAGCTTGTATCCTTCCTTGACCAATAGGAGTTTGCGTCAATGAAGAAACATGCACCGGAGCACCTGAGTTCTTCGGCTCTTTAGGACCCACTAACTGACAGATGGTATCATCTTGTATATTTGTAAGCACTTGATCTTTGATACATACTTTTGTCGTCGATAATGTGCTGTAATCATAGCATGCTTCTGCCCTCATCACAATATTATCATTCCCTCTAATATCAGGAATGTAATTATACGCAAGATCAAGATCAGTATAACCAGTCACGTCAGGAAAAATAACAGTGTTTGTATCTCCTGCAATTACCGTACCATCGAAATTCTTCTTCGCTCCTCGTAATGCTACATTCAATTCAGGATTTAACCCCGCTATATCATACCTTCCAAACCAATAATACATTGAACGTTCAAGATTGTCAACAGTCCATCCTTCTGGCGCAACAATAAACTGAGCAGGATTGATGCCAACAACTCTCATCAGCACAAAAGAATTTTTTGTATCTCCTGCAGGCAAATAACCAACGTCAGCTTCGCCGAGATTCTCAACCTGCACACCTAACGTAAAAGGATATTGTTTATTATCGAAGATTTCTGGAGGAGGTTGCCCTAACTGGAATGATAATGATAATCCTCCATTCCCTCCTATGAATGGTTCTGTCACATCAGGAGCTGATGGAGTTCCTCCAGTACATCCTGCAAAGATGAACATTGCGAGGACAAGCATCGCCATAATGTATTTGTTGAAATGTTTCATAACCATAGTACCACCTTCTCGAATTTATATATTTTGCTGTATTGCTATCTTGCCCTTTTTATCAGGACTTTTCTTGATTCACTCTCTGAATAGCCATACCACAACTCGACAACAAGAGGAGTTTGATATGCTGATTTAGCCTGTACATATTCTAAAGGATAGGTGCAGATGATCCTGCCCGTTCCTCTTTCATCAAGCGGAATTACTCTGCTTGAAGGCTTGCATTCAAGTTGATTGACAATATTATCTCCTATAATTCTAACATCTCCGATAAATACCATATTTTTCTCTCGTGAAGTTACTCTTCTCGCATCCCAAGGATTACAAGTATCGAAATAGCCAGGGCTACCATAAAATACGGTGCCTTTGCCTTTGTTTTGAATATCAATAGTGAAAATGACTTCTCGTCCTGTATTCTCCTGATTTATTCTTGTAATAGCAACAGGAGCTCCTTGACCGCTGTAAGAGATATCTCTTGGTCTACAGACTTTTGGACTATCTGAATAAGGCACAGGATCTATACATACATGAGGAGATGCATACGTCGCGTATAAGTAACAGGAAGTAACCATGAAGTTCTCTTCTTTTTGGTCAAGTCCATCAGGCCAACGATTGCTTACAATCTTAGCATCCCATTGAATGAAGTCAATCTCTCCTCCAGGATATTCATAGCTATCTCCTTCGAGCGTAAATGGTTTTCCCCAAGGATAACTACTCTCAATAAAGTTAAACATACTTGCCATGCTCGCAATTAACATATATCTCCTACCATAGAGGCCTAGTGACATATCGTTAACATTGCCAAAATTAAGTCCGAAACTGACAAATTCTTTCCCCGCACTATCATGGACCACTTGAATAGGCGCATGAGTTCCTGGAGGCCATCCAAGATAGTCTGTGAGCAGTGAACCGAAGTCAGCTCCAAAGTTCCATGTATTTGTGTTTGTATCAAATCCAAAGTTTGCGCCAAATAACGTTCCTGGTGGACATTGAACTCTGCCACCAAAGTCTCCTTCATAAAATTGAAACCCAAGTGCACAAGGCATCAAAGCAGGTTGCCTAGTCATAGGCACAGCATCGATCTCTATTAAATTAGGATCAAATCCGGAGATAAAGACTCCTCCCTTCGAATAGGCTGCGCCTCTATTGTGAAGCTCTACCATAATAGGAATACTATTATCAAGATCGCTGTTAGGCCTATTTGGATCATTCTTATAGAAGAAGAACTTACTTGGAGGAGCATTAGGCTGGAGACGTATCTCAACACCATCTGTTCCTGTGAAGAACCTCTCTTTTGAAGGATCATTATAATTTCTGAAGCCTCCATCACAGGCTGAAAGTACCAATAATCCAATCAACAGTAACGTAAAGATCCCAAATTGCGGCCTCTTTTTCATCATGTTGATTCTCCTCTTTGTGCTTTATAAATGTTGTGTTCAGGCATATTAAATTGCCTTTCTGTGTAAGCAATACCGCGCTTCGCTTTGATATGCAATATATTGTAGTGTTCGATTATATCGTATCTGATAAGCAATCAAATAGCTACGCTAGGCGGTATTGCTATTACCAAGTCTGATTATTTATGCGAACTTCTTAATGGTGACTTTCTTTGTCAAACCTTCTGAATAGAGATACCAGAGATCTAAATGAAGCTGCGTATAATAGTTAGAAGAAACATACTGCAACGTGTTTTCTACACCTTCAGGAATCTTACAAGTAAACCTTGCTTTATTGTCCCTAAGCCTATAAACAGGCGGTTGTTCTAATGAAGGAGAACAGTCAAGATCAACATCAGCAATCTTGGCACCATCAATCCAGACAGCATTCCAATCATCTGCTTCGGTAAGACTATCATGACAAAGACGGCTAATCATGCCATGATCTGAAACAAAGTTGAATTTCCTAGGAGTGCCATCTCCTTTGTTTTCAATTTCAATCACAAACTCTGGCTCAATAGTATATCCCTCAACAATATTCTCAGTGTTGTATTGTGGTGTTACACGAATATGCGGCTTTACTTTTGTAACTGCAATAGGTCCTCCTTGACCTCCTCCAAAACTATACTCTTCTCTTCCTTGACATACTGTTGAACGTGCATCACGATCCTCTTTATCAAAATCCATACAAATCTTTGTCGAGAATGTTGTCTGATAAGGATAGCAGAACTGGAAAAAAATATTGGAATCAACCTCTTCTCGTTGTCCTAAAACAGGTTTTGCCTTGAACTCATACGTATATATTTCTGTTTGTCCATCGGGAAAATCAATACTTCTTCCTGCAAGTTGAAATCCGTTCAATATTGTTTCTCCATACAGGCCTATAATTGAAAGTAATTGTGACTGAAGCGATTCCATATCAAGGACGCCTTGGAAATTCTCTTCTTCACGAGTGACATCTTCAAAATAAAGAGGATCAAAACTATACGTCACAAGACCATAAAGAGTATATTCTCTCGCATCAATATCGAATGCCCCTTTGTTCTCCATGCGAAGAACGAGATGAAAGATTTCATTTTCGTAGAGACTGAGGGGAACATGCCCGACAAAATTGAAGCGCACTCCTTCTGTTCCTTTATGATAATCAATAGTCATTGGTGTTTTCCCTCGCTGTTCTGTGCATCCGCTAAGAACAACAAATAACAGCAGCAACATCATCAAGAATTGTTTAAATGAGACCATGATCATCACCTACTCTTGAAACAAATCTTATAGTCTCTGATTCTCCGACTTGGAATCTATAGTTTGCTTCAGCCATGAACGTGTGGGCAGAAATTCCTCCTGGTCCGAGGAACTGTGAAACAATTTCTTTGTATTGGAATTCTGATAGATCGAACTGTTCGAAGTACCTTCCCTCTCCTGCGTCAATAAGGCCTATCTCCTCTTCAAAGAACATATCGAAGCGCGCTGTAAAATAGTCTCCTCTTATGTTAATATTGTCAAGGATATATGTCCAATGAGAAGGAATGTCTTCTGCTTGTGCTCCTTCCCTGACTTCTACTGAGTCTCCCTTATTATATTCAAAAAGACTTTTGAAGCGGAGCTGATCAGGAATGTAGAGTCTGACGAAATCAACATGTTCAATATATCCTTTTCCTCGCCAATCATTCTCTAAACTAACACCGAAGTCAGGAAGAATAGGCCTTGTTGCACTCAAAGGATATGGCTGTGGTTTTGTCTTAATGCCGATACGTACCGGTCCTTTTGTATAAATTGCAGAGGGTTCACGAGGAATATCAAATTGATCATTCAGATCCTCTCCTGCTTTTGTTCTCTGATTTTTCTGCTGTTTGTCAATAAATACATAAGTGAGATAAGCCCATGTCTTAAATGGGAATGATGCATTAATGTAAACAACAGATCTAACTCCTTTTGTGAGATCTAATGGATTTTGCGTCTCTTGAAAGTATGCTACCATAACTTCTTTAATACCTTCTTTATCTATTTCGCAAAGTACGTCGTACTCTTCATCATCACCAAGCAATACACTATCTGGAGAGATAGTGCCTTGAACGACATAACGATGGCCTCTCTGTGCATCAATCTCCATGGTGCAACTCAAATCTACTTCGTATTCGTTAGTGCTTTCTAGCGTCGAGGCAGCAATAACTGCGTAGACTTGCACATCTTCTCCTCTAACATAACCTCCACTATCATACGGTGCAATAAAATTTTGATAAGCAGGTTCAATATCTTTTATGTGTACTCCGAGCGGTCTCTGTGTGTTCCTGTCTATATTGCTCTGATAATTCGGCAGTGTAGCATTATACAATTCTTCTATTGCTCTTGTAGGGCCTCCGATGATAGCGTTTTTTTGTTCCTCAAATTTTTTCCCAACATCATCAAGCCATTTTTGCCAAGGAGTTCTGGTATCAACATCTCCCGCATCTTCGTCAAGAGGAAGTTGTTCGCCAAGTGAAGAAAGCACACCAATCATCGTCATCACGATAATGAATAACATCCAAAGCAAAGTAATCGTTCTGTAAACGGAAGGCGTTTCAGGATGAAATGCAATAAGTATTGGCAGTACAGGAAATAGAATCATAAGCAACACGAAGAGATCTTTGAGCGTGGTTTGTCCCATAATAGGAGGAATGACCATGTTGATATCCATGAAGAGCAAGTTCACAATCTCAGGAAGCATCACATAAAATGCTGCAATGCCAAAATAAATAATCAGATTACGTATTCCTCCTAATGGCTTATTGTTCCAATTCGGAAACACATCGAAGACTATCCACATCAAAATGGCTAGCATTGTATAGACGGAAAAAAGCAACACTTGATTGCTGAAATTGATAAGCCTGCTATCCGCTGCCGAACCAATGACAAACATAATATGGATGAACAACGTCACCCAGAACATCGTGATGAGCGTTCCTTTGTCTGCTATGTATCTCATGCGCTTCTCTCGCGCATCCTTCTTTTTTTCAGCAGTTTTCCACTCAGCATAAGTCATATTTTTAGGGTCTTTTCCCTTTACAAGATTTGCAATTCCTCTCGCACCTGCAGCAGCACCGACCATCAAACCTTTTCCCGCTAACTTTCCTCCATTCAAAATTCCTTTTCCAGCATGCTTCATTGCTTTCCCAGGCAAAGCAGCTATGTCTGCATTCATCACGGTATCTTTTGCATTAACAACTCCGTTTCTGACATCTTCTTTTACATTACCAACTGTGTTAACTACTCTGTCAGCATGATCAACTACTTTGTCTCCTTTCTCTGCAGCATTTGCTCGCACAGTATTGAAGAAACCTTGGCTTTTCCAATTATTGAAAGAATGTGTTCCTGTATGAGATTGGTCTGCTTTCCACTTTTCGAGACCTTCTCGTGCTCGTTCCCGTAATGATTTCCGACCAGAAGCCATCCTCAACCTCTTTTACTCATGTCTATCCGATGATAATCTGCAACGTTGCAATATCCAATCCTGCAACCTGTGGTTGTATCTTCAATGAGTTCGTTCCTGATTTGACAACACCGTTGATTCTCCAGGTATGACTCCCTTCTTTTGTGTTGAACGTTGTGGAATGACCATTAAGTGTTATCGTTCCTCTCTTCCAGTCAAGATCATCAACAAAAGTCATTACAAGGAAAAGGTCTCTTTGATCAAACGCGAGTTGCTCAAGCACATTCGGGAGCATAGTAAAATAGTATACAGGAGGAATAGGTTCGTTGAGCTTTGAAGTAATTTGAAGTTGCTCTACTTTGTAAGATCCTTTTTCAGAGAGGAATCCGACGGTATTATCCCCTTCCCTAACAGAGCTTTTGTCAACTTCTATAGTATTTAGCCCTCCACAATCAGGAAGGCCTGTGTAAATTTCTTTGCCGTTAATATCAACATGTATTCTCGATACCTCTTCTTCTATACAGTCAGGCAGAAATCTGACCACAATTCTTTCCAGATTCTCATATTCAGGTTCAGAAAGCACAAAATTCTGTTGAGCAAAATCATTGCTCCTGTCTGTTACATCAGCACTGACAAGAACATGTTCAAGCAGATATTTATTCGTTGACCAAAACTCTCCTCCAACTCCACTTACTTCAAAGTCAAGTCTGTTCTCATGCTCAAGATATTCTGAGGGAAGTACAATAGGATCAGGACTTCCAGTGAACATTCCTTCAGTAATTAACTGATCATTGAAGAATATTGATAATCTTCCTTTTCCTTCTTTAACAACAAAGCTAAGGAGCACATGTTCAGTATTGTCAGGAATTGCGCCAAAGGTAAGTGTTTTCGATTCTTCAGAGAATGCGTTATTGTAAATATAAATAGAAGGAGATTCCTTCAACGCTACAGCATCAGTTCTTGTAGCAATCGTAAACACAGGCACAGAGTGTGTGATTTCATCAGTCTCGAGATAATCAAGCCGTCCAATCTTCTCTTCGAATATTACTGACCCTGAAACAGAATGCCCTACACCAGGACCTGTACTAACATCCTCTCCGAGAAGCCTTACTCGTTCTTCAGGAGGAAGCCAAAGCATATAGAAAAGTATTAGAAAAGCCAAGACTATAAGCAATATCGCTGTTCCTGATTGTGCTTTTCTGCTTATTCTTGGTTTATAAACTATCATAATGCAAACCATGCATTCTTGGATATATAAATGTTTTGGAAGGCCTATGCTAACACATATAAATGAGACTTTGCACTGGATTCCTATGAAATTACTCTTTAAAGACTTCAGGAAAGGAGAAGTTCGATTGAAGATAGAGAATAAAGAGGATTTATGGTATCTAAGCCAAGTTATCGAATCCTCTGATTTTGTTAGTGGTAAAACTGAAAGGAAGCTTAAGATAGGTGAAGAACCTAATATCAAAGTGGTCAGAAAATGGGTTTCTATGGAAATCAGAGTTGAGAAAGTAGAATTCTCTAAGACAACAGGCATGCTCAGGGTGCTCGGAACGATAATACATGGTCCTGAAGACGTACCAAGAGGAGCACACCACAGCTTCAATCTTGAGGAAGGTTCTGAAATCACATTAAAAAAAGAAGAATTTCTCGGATATCATATTGAAAAACTGAAGCAAGCACAAGAAAGTGACACTTCGCGAATTCTTGTTGTCATTTTTGACAGAGAAGATGCCTTATTTTATCTTTTACGCAATCAAGGTCACGAGTTGCTACTCAGCATATCCGGAAGTGTTGCAAAAAAAGATCAAGAAGGGCAAGCATCAGGAAATTTTTACAAAGAAATCGCGAAAAAAATACTTGATTACAAAGAAAGACTGCAAACAACACAAATTATTGCTGCCAGTCCTGGTTTTTGGAAAGAATATTTAGTTAAAGAACTTGATGATGAACTGCAAAAGAAAGTAACCTTTGCTGCATGCTCTGGTGTTGATGAAAAAGCAATTGAAGAAGTAGTAAAAAGACCAGAGTTAAAAGTTGTTTTGGATAAAGATAGAAATTCTCGAGAAATAACTTTCATTGATGAATTGCTCGCAGCTATTGCAAAAGATAAAGCAACGTATGGATTTAATGAAGTTTTAGAAAAAATAAATGAAGGGAATGTTAAAACATTGTTCGTTTCTGATAATTATTTACAGAAATGTCGTGAAGAAAATTCCTACACTAATTTAGAAGCATTAATGAAGAATGCAGAAAAAGTCAACGGAACAGTTCACATTCTCTCCAACGAAGACGCGATGAAAAAATTAGATGGATTAAGCGGCATCGGATTAGTGTTGAGATGGTAAATTAATATTTAATTCCCACACTGACAAGGATTTTTTTCTTTTTCCAAACCCGGAAATATTGGTTCTTCAATAAATCCATCACCTACAAAATCAAAGAATCTTTTATGATCAAAATCTTCAAATTGATCGTAAGTGTAAACTCGTACTTTGGATCTTTCATTAAACTTCTTTAGATCATACGAAACAAAATCTTTCTCTGAAGGACTCGTTAAAAGTATCGCTCTAAATCCTGCATGATGTCTTTCTGCAAGATAATTCGAAAATTCAATTTGTTGAGAGAAATCTAAAGAACTCTCCCTATCAGGATACTGATGTATAAATCCTCCGTATAAAACCAAATCAGGGAGACGGTTATGAGAATTACCTTGAAGTATAAAATCTTTCATAAGATCAAAGTTATGAAATACTATCTGCTCAATATCTCTTCCAGATTCTGATTCAAAACGCTTCAATGTTTTCATTATAGTGCCTTCGCTCTTCTCTTTCCATCTTTCTACATCAAGATCATCTGTCCAATTAGGAGATGTTTTGTACGGATTTGTAGGATCATTATTAATTTCTTCGCTAGAAACACATTCCACCATATATCTTGGAAATCCATGAAGGAAAACCTTTATTCCTCTCTCATCTTTTTCATTCATTTTGATACCTCTTGCTTAAGCGTAATCCCTTCCCTTGAAAGAAGGTAATCTTGCCATTGTGTGAATCATCCCAACAATATAATGAGTGAATCTTCTTCTACTTTCATAGGTTCATTCTCAACATATTTTGAAAACAGTGAAGGTAACGAAGGTTTTTTAGGCCTATGATACAAATCACGCATCGCCCAAAGCACACCATCTCCAACTATATAAACAGTTTCTATTATTCTTCTTAAAATATTGTTTGCCATAGGGTGGAAATTCATGTTTAGTACTTAAATCTTCCTTTATATTACTAAAAATTTTATATATGATCGATTCCTAAATATACAAAAGAGGGAATTATATGGACAAGGTATTGGCCGAGTGGATTATGCAGAAGTCTAATGAAGGATATTCTTTAGAGGCAATCAAACAATCACTTGTTAATGCCGGCCATGATCCTCAACAAATTGATGCCCTTATCTTTGAAATGAAGGAATTCATGGATCTCGGCAAAAAGCCTTTTTTTCTTTTGAGCGGCAAATGGATCATCATAGCAGTCATTATCTTCATCATCGTCGGAGGAGGTTTCTTCATGCTCTTTTTGAGGAATCCTACCGTAGCAATCGATGCATTCACACCATCAACAGTCTTTTACAATAAAACAAAGATTGTCTCTGTTGATGAAGAAGCCTTCTCATCACTCGGCTCGAATATTATACTTGGTAAGCGATTCCAAGAAAAGAACCGATTTGAATACTGGTTTGGTATGAATGGTCCGGAAGAAAATCCTCTTGGAGAAGAAGCTGATTTTCTAAAACTCTCTATTACTGAATACGATAATAAAAGTATGAGCGAACAAGCATTTGATGATATGCATCTTTTCATCACCCAATTACCTTCTTCACCGAATGTTGCAGAAGCACATTCCTCTGTCGAAGAACACAAAGCATTCTATGAGAACGTTTTGCTCGGAAGTCCTGAAAACAGAACACTCAGTCCTGGCATACTCTACTCTGCTGTACAAGGAAATCATCATCTGATACTGAGCATACGATTTGCATCAAACATTACACAACCAGATCCTGCAACAATAATAGCAACAACAGAACAAATTGCATCAACATTTCCATAAGGACTATGGTATTGGAGGAGAATATTGTGCTAAAGCCTGTATTTCGTAAGGTGTTAATGCACGATCCCAAAGCGCAACTTCATCAATTTTTCCCTGGAAATCGTTACTTGCTCCTTTTCTCCTTCCAAGCCAGAGAAATCTGAATTCATCAGTGCAATTCCAGCCAGGTTCATAATTATCATTTGAATCTTGATATACACCATCAAGAAACAAATCAACTTTCATAATTGAATAATTCATAACCATCGCGAGATGATGCCATTCTCCTACACTCACGACCTTGGTCGAATCTACTAACACAATTTTCGTTTCGTCAGCAATAGGACAATCTTTTGCTTTTGATCCTATTCTGACAAATCCATCTGCTTTCAGAATAGCATAATCTCTAAGTTTCGTTGTTACTTCAGTATCTCTTCCTTCAACATTATTACTTGAAATAACAGAAAATATTCTGTTATCATTTGCGACATCAGGATAAAACCATAATGAAAGACTAAGAATATTCTCTGCAGCTAATCCTAAGTTGTTGATCTCTATGTAATCATTGTGATCTATTCCTCCATCAAGAAAACAGCCTGCGTTGAAATTACCTTGTTGAAAACAATCAGCATCTCCCATCACAAGACCATCATGGGTATTAAGTGATGTATCTTCTGCTGTTCCCGCAACCACATTATCAAAGTCCCATCTTCCTACTAGCCCATCAAGCAATGATTGAGGTGGTTCTTGAGGTCCTCCCTGTTCTCCTTGACCTCCATCTCCCTGACCAACTCCGACATGATGTACTACAACTCCTGTATTAACGAGTCTGGAATTAACATCACCTACATTACCTGAACTGATAAAAATACAATTGCCGTCCCATGCTAATTCTGCATTCTGGTATTCATTATAGAAATTAGCAAATGTTCCTCCATCAATTTCATTTTCTAAGTAGAGCAATGCAGCTGCTCTTGAGATACTCTGCAATTGTGCTTTTGAATCTATCCCTAATGCAGCGCAATTTGCAGCAGCAAATGCACTAAGCAGAACCATAAACATTGTCATTAGCATACCAATTTTTTTCATGTTAGCACCCCACTGCGCATAATCCAAAATTCGTGCTGCACTCACAGGCAAAACCTAAAAAACCGTCTTGTGGAGGATATAATACTTGCATTTCTGCACAAACATTAAGTCCTTGGGCATCTTGACAGAGTTCTTGCGTTGGCCAAACACTTTCTACAGGAGATGCAATAAGATCTCCTCTGATCTGTTTCTCTACAGTAAATGGGATTGTCTTGAAAGTCATCGTGATATCTGCTCTTATTTTATTATTTGTTTTTCTTAGTGAGGAACAAGGTAAAGAAAAATCAACTGTCTTCTTCCTCTCAAGCAACAATCCTTTCCCATAAGGAGGATTATCTGTTGCCATAGGATACATAGTATCATCAATATCGCAGTCGATATCATTCCCCTGAACAGCAAATCCTGTTATAAGAATATCATCATCACTTCTGCTCTCTACCTGAATAATAACATTACCGACATAGGAGTTAACCAAGAAATTACTACAGCCGTATCTCACATCTAGTCCGCAACTTTCAGGTATATATCTGGCTGGATTGAGGATTCCAAAATGAGCCAATGCTCCAATAGTGACGAGAACAACAAGGATTGCCCATCCATACGTGGCAAGATACTCTATTGAAGCCTGACCTCTTTTTGAAAGCATAAAATATTAAGAGAACATACACACTTATATTATTATCTACATTATGATATCACTCGATAATTAAGATCTAAGATCAAAATCATCTTGTTGGTGTTATAGTTCCTTCAAGATAGAAATCGATACCCCATGGCTCGTAGATATGACAAAACATATTGCCGTCCTCATCATACTCTCCTTCAATTCTCCAATCAAAATGCAGCCAAGGTCTTACAAACATTCCATTGATTCGTCCATTATCAACAGTAATATCTAGCCTGTTGTTGAACTTTGGACCCCATCTCACGATTTCATATGAGTTTTCCGAGAGCTGATTAATTTTCCAATCTAATTCTGATTTATGCACTCTCCCTCGGAGAGGTCCTACGCTATTATCTGCATTTTTTCTATCGGCAATAAATTCTGATTTGGTAAACATAAAAAGATCCATGTATGTATAGATAGAATTTGGTGTTGTTCTTCCATCTATGTGAGAATCAGGCCATAACCACTTACAGACTTCTACATCAATAGTGCTATTATCGTACATTTTTTGTGCGACAACCCCTGAGATGACAGAAGCAATCGCATTCTTTGTTCTTCCTAATTGATACGTATCATCAACAAGAGGAACAACCATAGGAGTATCCATGTTCTCTGCGACAACTCCAAAGAAATATGCCGCTACAGCCAATTCCAGAAATCCTTTTGTTATGCCAGCAATTAAACCCATCGTTTCTTCCTATCGTCTTGATTAAAAGTGAATTCATTCTCCCTTTATATATATTGCTACCTTCACTACTTTTTAAAAGTGTCAAATCAGAAAGTATGTAGTTATTCTTTGTCGAAAACTATAAAAGACAACCCTTATTCTACTACTCAAAACAGGGGTTTAGCCATGGTGAGTATTCCATTTGACTATATGAAAGAAAAGATTCTGAAGAATTCAGATTTGACTGAGGAGACACTTTCTGCTAAGATTAAACAGAAGATGAATGAGCTTTCAGGACTTATTTCAAAGGAAGGAGCAGCACATATCATTGCGAATGAACTTGGAATCAAATTAATTGAAGCAAATGGTGATGTTAAAATTAAAGATGTCCTTGCAGGTATGAAAGGAGTTAATACTGCGGGAGAAGTGCAAAGAATTTATGAGTTTAGGGAATTCCAGAAAGAAACACGATCAGGAAAAGTGCAATCTGTGTTGATAAGTGATGAAACAGGCATCATCAGAGTTGTCTGCTGGAATGATCAAACAGAGAAAATTAAAAATCTTAAAGAAGGCGACATTATCAAAATTACTTCTGCGTATGCTAAAGAGAACAATGAAAGAGTTGAATTGCATCTTAATGACAACTCTGCTCTTGTAATCAATCCTCCTGGTGTCACTATAGACAACGCTCGAAAAATTGGACAGCAACAAGAAGGTTCCGCAGAATATAAAAGAAAAACAATCAAAGGGCTCGAGCCAAACGACTCCAATGTTGAACTACTCGCAACTATTGTCGATGTATATGATATACGCTTTTTCGATTCAAAACAAAAGCCCAATGAGAAAAATTTTGTACTCAATGTGATGCTTGACGATGGAGAAGGGATTGTAAGAACAGTACTCTGGTCTGACACAATCACAAAACTCCTCAGCAAAACAAAAGAAGAAATGTTGGCTTATCAGAGCAATAATTTCAATGAAGTTAAACATGATCTGCTCGGGAAAATCATCCTTGTAAAAGGAAGAGCAAACATGAATGTTTCTTTTAATAGAATGGAATTTGTTTGCAGAGATGTTGATCCCAATCCTGATCCAAAAAAAGAACTAAAGGAAGCTCCTGTAGAAGAACAGGTTCCGAAAGAGCAACCAAAACCTCAGCAAACAGTAACTGATGTTGATCCGAAGCCTGTTCCTGAAAAAGATCTTGAGTTCTCTACTGCGGATGAAGTAGAAGAGCCAAAGAAAAATACTTCTGACGATGATGACATTATTGACATAGAAGACATATAGTATCGCATATGTTCTTCTGTTGTTGGCAATATCACGCTCCGTTTCAATGTATTGTTTGACATTCGAATACGATGTTCACGCACAATAGCACAAATAATCTATAACTACGCTAGGTGTTATTGCCAATAAAACAGAAAGAGCATATAGTAAACTTAATAAATCCTTCTCCTCTGATGATCACTATGAAGAACGAAGTAAAAGTACAAATTCTGCTCTGGATCGCAATCATCAGCATATTCTATCTAACTCTGATGACTGCATTCAACTTCGTTTTCTATGATCATACTTTCTACTACGACCAGTATAGAGAAAACGGCAATTACGAAAAAGTAGGCAAATATAATAATGACAAAATACATATGCAAGTCCATCAATACCTTATAAGAGGAAAAGCAATGGATACTATGTACAATGATGGCTTCATGTTCACGCAGAAAGAACTTGATCATCTTCGGGATGTACGGCAATTGCTACAGACCGCCAATACACTCTATATTATTGCGCTCATTATCTTGATAGGAACAGTGATAGGTATGTTCGTCGGCAGCACCAATGAATTTATCAAAACACGAAACAACATAGCAAAAGTGCTTATTACTTCAGCAGCAATTAACCTCTTCCTGATTCTCATTATCCTCCTCGGAAGTTTACATTTCTCAGGCATGTTCTCATTATTTCACAACATCTTCTTCCCACAAGGAAACTGGATGTTTCCCCACGACACTTTACTTATCTTGATGTACCCTTTGCCTTTTTTCAAGAGCTTTGCATTCAGAATGTTCACCTTCTATTTTATGATCAGCATTATTATTCTCGCTTTTGGTGTTGCTGTTAAAGGCCTGAAACGAATAAGAAAAAGAAAATGAAAATTAAAGAAATTGTTGCTCAAGTGGAGCAATCAGAAGAGTTCAAAGATTGGCGAGAGCAGAATAAAGAAATCTATCTGGCAAATCTCTTCATGATGTTTGAACAAGAATATACGCCTTGGCAAGTAAGCTACTACAATAAAAAAGACGATACAATGACTAGTTTTACCATCGAGAAATCAATTACAATGAACCCTGGCGCAGAAGTAATGAAAAGTCAACAACAAATCACTCCTTTAGAACTTGACTCTATCACAACATCCCCTGAAGAAGCATTGACTATTGCTGAAGGTGTTTTGAAAGAGAAATACTCAAAAAATATCATCAGCAAAAAAATCCTTGTGTTGCAGCAATCCGAAGTTCCTTTCTGGAATGTAACATTCATCTGCTCAACATTCAACGTCGTGAATGTAAGAATGGATGCGTCGACTAAAAAAATCATTAAGGATTCTGAAACAAACATCATGAAATTCAAAGAAGATATGTAATTTTCTTATTATTACAGCAACACCGCCCTGTGAAGTCTTCTAATATCTCTTCAGATTCGCTAAAAGTCGAATCCGAACATAGGTTTGCATACTCAAACGGAACGCGGTGTTGCTGATTTATCAAAAAAATGTCCTACCTCCCCCCTTACCTTATAGAAAATATTTTTTCTAAAACATACATCACATCACTTGCATTATATCATATATATCATATCAGAATAAAGAGATCAAAGCCCCTGTGTTGAGATATCGAAGAACTGAACTAATGTGATTTATTTTCTCTATTTTAGAACATATATATCGACGGGAATTTTATTTTAAAATATATTTGTTATCCAAACTATAATTTGCAAAGAGCATAGTAAAAAATAGAATACCCAACCCCTATTTCTCACCTCAATCGTATTTAAATATCACCTCACCTCATAGCATTATGTAAGACAATAAGCGTTTAACGAAAGCGACAAAAGCAGGTGAGGACTAATGGCAAAAGAGATCAGCTACGAAGCAAAAGCTAAGTGCATACCTTTGACGCACTTCTTTGAAGACGAGGAATAAACAAATAATCATTTCAACCTCTATTTTACTAAATCTATATTCTAACACTAGTTTCACAATGTATCTTTTGTAGTTGTTTTCTATTATAAAGGAAAAAATCCATAATCCATAAATACGATTATAGTATTCTCTTTTACGGAGGGATGCAAATGAAGAAGCTGATAGCTATCTTTTTGGTTGGATTGATTGTCCTTATGAGCGTAGCATCCGTGGCAGCACACTATGTGAGTTATGGCTATGGAAAGCCCTATCATACAACTTATTACAAGAAGCATTATAGAAATCATTATAATGAGTATGGACCTTGCTTAGGTAGTGGTTGTGCTTACCATGTCTATTATAAGTATAAGCCTTATTACAATACTCATTATCGCTACGGACATCACTATAGAACACCAGCAGACTATTATGATTATTACCATTATCCACCACCAAGATGGTGTGGTTATAGGTACTGCTAATCTCTTTTTTCTTTACTATTTTTCTTGTTGTTTGACAACATCATTCAGTATTTTGCGTACCCAAAATTTTCTAATGTAGTTATCTAATTCTATTCTACAACCACAGACCTCTAAAATGGGATAAACTATATTCTTAGAAATTCTATTATAATATCATTAATATGCGGTCGTTTATAAACAATTACGATATTTCCAGAAGCTTTATATATATGTAATGGTATACGAAAATCGTTTTTATTCATTCATGGATAGAAACTAATTTTATTTTAGGGGGGTATCAGGACATATAAATGTCGCTGGTCCAACGGAGGGTGATTACTATGAGTAATAAGATTGGAAAAATTTCTGTAATGTTAATTATTGTAATGTTCTTGTTGAGCAGCGTAATAGTTGCTGCCGATGTTGTTGACAACGGAGAATGCGTTGAAGATGCAGACTGCGAAGACTATAACATTCCAGGAGTTGCAACGTGTAACAATGAGCCTGATGGTTTATGGTTCACGTGGGATTCTCGGCCGGAATTCACAAGTACCTGTGATATTCCCGAAGGGCAAGACTCAGGAACTTGCACCGAAGGGGACGACACAGTGACTCATGCTTGTGATGTCGGGCAATGCGATGCTCCATGTGAAAATGGAGATGTTACTGCATGTGAAACCAACGATGGTTACTCAGGCGAACAATCATGTAATGATGACCCAACAGTTTGTGCATGGGGTGACTGCTTAACCGATGAATACTGCGGTGATGGAATCATTAACGGCCCAGAAGAATGTGACGGAGATAATCTGGGAGAAACCACATGCGCAGACTTAGACGGATATAATTATGGTGATTTGAGCTGTAACGGAGAATGTGAATTCGATACTTCAGATTGTATATATGATGATGAAGAACCTCTTGTTGAAGTTATTTCCCCACCAGACAGCAACCCTATTACATGGTATGAAGGAAGTATCCTAACACAAGGAACTGTTTCTGATCCGTATCCTTCATCTGGAATTAATGAAGTCACTGTGGGATATCACGATTTAACTCATACTTGGAATGACGGCTATTTTACTATGATATACAACCCAGGGACAGGATTCTTTGAATATGAATGGGAAACATGGCCACAACTCTGTTCAATAGTTCAAGTTGATATCTTTGGAGAAGACAATGTAGGCAATATAGGTGCAGATACAAACCAATTCGGAGTTGATAATGAACCTCCAACAACAACCAAAGACTGGACAACACCTTACGTTGTGTGTGAAGAAGAAGATGCATACGATTGCGATCTTTACGTAACTCCCGAAACAGAATTCATGTTTTCAGCAGAAGACTGTGGAAGTGGAGTTGACGAAATCTACTATCAAATTAATGATGGAGGATATACCACATACACTGGACCATTCTCGTTACCTGCAGGATGTGGACAGGAGATATGGTATTATGCTGTTGATCTTCTAGGAAATACAGAAGAAACACATCTTGAAATAGACAATGTTGATGATGTACCTCCAACAACAGAAAAGACATTTGAAGGATTAACTGTTGATAATGAACCAGGGGATAACTATTATCTGACAACGGATGTTGCTATAACGCTTACTGCAACAGACCATAGTCCAGATGCTGATGCATGTCCTGTTGGTGTAGATTATATCCATTATGAGATCTACTGGAAACTTAATGAAGGTGATGAATGGGAACTGCTTGTTGAAGAAGATGTTTACGACGATGAAACAACCTTCTATTTCGATAGAGAATCATTCCATATGATTGTGTGGTATGCCGTTGATCTCTTAGGAAATATGGAAGAAGAGAACATCCAATACCATGCTGTTGATGAGACTGCTCCTACATTGAATAAAATTGTAGGAGAACCAAAAGTTGATGCTACTGGTTATTACTATGGAGACCTTCCATGGGAATGGTACGTGACACAGCAGACTCCTTTGACCATTACTTGTGTTGATGAAGGTCCTCATCCTGTTGATGATGTGACTATTCACTGGTATTGGGAATGGAGTGTAGATGGACAAGAGTATATGCTTTCAGAAGAATTTTCAGAAAATGCAGAAGAAGTTATTTTTAGTTTCCCTGAAGATTCATGGCATATCTTGCATTACTGGTGTGTTGACGCATTAGGAAATGAAATCTGGTATGAAGAATTTGATGTTGTTGATACCCAAGCACCTGCATCGTACTATGACATCATAGGTCCTTACTATTATGATGAGCTAGACAACCTTTATGTCGATGGTATAACTGAAGTGGTACTTACTTGTGAAGATACAGAGCCACATCCAGTTGGATGGGATTACATCATGTACAAGTACACAGTTGATGGTGAATTAATTTTGGACTGGACGATGTACGAAGGAGCTTTTAGTTTTCCTGAAGAATCACATCATATACTAGAATATTACTGTGTGGATCTTTTAGGAAATGCAGAAGAAGTTAACATGCTTGAGATGTATGTTGATCATACACCTCCAACAACAGTGAAAACATATGGCGAGCCATTCTACACTGATGGAATTTCTGATTGGATTACTTCTGAAACACCAATCACCTTAACGCCAACAGATGATTACGGCTTTGACCATGACTCAGGAGTGCAATACACACATTACAGAATTTCATTGGTTGACGACATATACTGTGCTGATGAATATATCTGTCAAGAAGCACAAGGTTACGAAGAGTGGAGCACATACTATGAGCCATTCTATGTTGGAGAAGACTCGTGCCACTTGATTGAATACTACAGTGTTGATAATGTTGAGAAAACAGAAGAGACAAAGAGACAATGTGTGTATGTCGATAATCAAGAGCCATATACACTCAAAACTGTTGGTGAACCAAAAATACCATTAGAAGAAGAGTGGGATGGAGAAGAAAACTGGATTATCCACGACACAACTGAGATAACATTTGAATGTATTGATCCAATGCCACATCCAGTGAACGATGTAAGTGTCTATTGGCAGTGGAGATATAGTGTTGAAGGTGAAGAATGGACTGAATGGAGTGAAGAAATACTCTACGATGGACTACCTATAACCTTTGATGAATCTTCATACCACGAGATACGGTACTGGTGTGTTGATGCATTAGGCAATACGGAAGAGTATAACTATGAGATTGATGCTGTTGATCTGGATCCTCCAGCAACAAGCAAGTATCTTGAAGGACATACGTACTTCAATGAAATTACTGAAACGATGTGGATAACACAAAACACTGAAATTGTATTTGAGTGTGAAGACTATGATATCCATCCAAGCGGAGTAGATGCAATCTACTATCGATATGATCTCGACGGTCTAGGATGGACTGATTGGTTCTTGTACGATGGAGAATTATACTTTGGTGAAGATTCAGAACATACACTAGAGTATTATTGTGTTGATAACTTCGGAAATGAAGAAGCAGTACAGACAGAATTTGATGTTGTTGATACTGCAGCACCAGAGGTTGAGAAATTCATCTGGCTTGACAACGAAAGAGTCTACCCAGAAGAGGAAGGAGACACTGTTGCGGTAAAGAGAGACGATGTCATTAAGCTCTGTGCTGATGCGCATGATGTTAAAGAAACCGGTGAAGATGGTGTTGGCATCCAAAGTATCTGGTTAATGTGGAATGAAGAAGAGTATGAAATGCTTTGGGACGAAGAAGTAGAAGCATACTGTTATGAATGGACAGCTGATGACTGCGGACATTCTCACTTCTATGTGAGAGGTGTTGATCTCTTATACAACACGGGAGAATGGGAGAATGGCTTTGAAGTCATTGTCGATAACGTTCCACCAGTAGGTTCAGTATTGAATCCACATGCAGGACGTGATTACTACGCTGGAAAAATATTCCAAGTATACGCACCTGCAGTTGATTTCGGAGGAGATTCCTGCTACGATGAGGAAGATGATTGTCCTGCAACAGGAGTGCAATACTGTGAAATGTATGCAATAGATTATCCATTCGAGAATCTTGAGCAAGGAGAGATTGAGGATTGCTACGAAGACTTGTTGCTGTACTTCTTGCAAACAGGAGTGATTGATGAGATTCCTGAAGAATGTGAAGGTTATGAAGAGGAAGAATACTGGCATCCATTCCAAAGAGCAATATGCTATGCTGCACTAATGCAAGACGTCAGTGTAGTTCCAGAAGACGGTGCTCCTTATGTAGAATACATTGGACAAGTTCCTTACGAAGATGGAACATGTAATGGTCTTGTGGAAATATCTCATGAAACACAACTGACTGACACCGTATTCCTAGGATGGAAGGTTGTTGATGAAGCAGGAAACGGAGAAGATGTCTTACGACTTGCAATGAATCCATGGGATAGTGATATGGTTTTGGACATGTTGACATGCTATAGCCCAAACGTTGATGGAACTCCAATAACGATGAACATCGGAGAACTAGGTATGGTAAGTGTCGATACATGGTTTGAATCACCTGTGACAAGCGAAGACCCAATCTTTGCTACAGCTACTCTTGAAGAGAGCTATGCTGCAGGAACAAAAGAATGTGCGGCAAGACTTGAGAGAGAACTTGGAGAAGATGAAGTTGAAGAACTTGCAAGCTCACAAGGAGTTGTCTCAGGCAATGCAATTGACGGATATGTGTGTGAAGTAAACGACTTTTATGTGCCACCATATCCTGAAATCGAAAGCGGATCGTACATCTACACCGTTGACTACATGATCAATGATGACTTACAAGTTGAAGTTATCGGATCTGATTGGTTTGATTTAATCGTTGATAATGATAGACCGGAGATGGGTGTTATCAGTCCTGAAGAAGACAGCTCATATGGTGAGTTAATGCCAGTATCACTCTATGTCACTGATGATGACATCTATGGAGCAGGCATTGCACCTGAAAGTGTCAAAGTAAGAGTGTATGAAGCAGGTATCAGCCTTTTCGGATGGGATTTCTGCGGACTAGACGGCTGCGATGATACGGGATGGATTACCTTAGAGCATCAAGGCAATGATCTCTATACAACAGTGATTGACCTAGAGGAACATGAAATAGACCAAGAAGGAATGTTTACTGTTGAAGCATGGGCTTGTGATAATCTCTACTTCCCATGTGAAGAAGAAAACTGTGATGATGGCCTAGGTTATCTAACAGATGACACACGAAACGTGCATCACTGTATGCCTATATCCGACAGCTTCGTAGAAGAAAGACCTGAGTGTAATGACGGCTATGACAACGACTTAGATGAAGGTATTGATTATTTCAACCTTTACGCGTCAGATGATGGCTGTTATGACTACAGCGATGAAAGCGAAGAAGCAACATGCGGCAACGATTATATCGAAGAGGAAGAAGCATGCGACGATGGCGACTCTAACGGAGAAACATGCGATCCAGAATATGAAGACAGCTGCGACTATTGTACGGAAGAATGTACGGTAGAAACACTTGTTGGTGGATTCTGCGGTGACAGCAACACTGATGAAGGATATGAAACATGTGATAACGGAGAAGCTAATGGAGAAGAATGCACTCCTGAGTATGATGGAAGCTGCGATTACTGCACAGAGGAATGCTCAGTAGAGACTATTTTCGGCGGTTATTGTGGTGATGAATATTGGGATGTAGAAAACGAGGAGTGTGAATTCGACGAGGATTGCGGTGAAGGACTTTACTGCGATGATTACTGCGGATGCGTTGAAGAAGTAATAGAAGACTAAATATAATTTTTTTATTTTATTTTTTTCATAAGAGGTGATGGGAGAACAAAAAAATGAACGGCAAAATAGTTATGATGACTTTGATTTGTTTGGTGCTTGCGAGTTTTGTTAATGCTACTGAAACATGTGTTGACTTATCTGTGCCTTCTGCACCAAACGGTATAAGCGTAACAGAAAACTCTGTTGAGCAAGTGACCATAACCTGGGGAGAAGCAACGGATGAACCACACGCTTCAAATCCTGAATGCCCAGGAATTGATTACTATAATGTTTACAGAAGTGTTGATGACGCTGAAAACTTCGTTATTGTTGATGAAACAACTGGTCTAACGTATACTGATTCTGATGTCAGCGAAGGTTCAACCTACTATTATAGAGTTACTGCTGTTGATTCTGTATGGGACAATCCAAATGAGGGAGATCATGTACAAACATCTGCGACAGTAGGTGGAAGTCAGCAGAATAATGATAACAATAATCCTCCACCATCAACGCCTACTTATTCAGGAGGCGGCGGAGGCGGAGGCAGCGCTGCTCTCCTCGCACAATATACAGAATCTGATGAAGATACTGAACAAGAAGAAGAACAAGGCGATGGCCAAGAAGGAAGTACAGAAGACTCTGAGCCTGAAGAAGAAACGACTTCAGGACAAGATAACGTCGCGTCAGCAGCATCTTCAGCAGAAGAACCTATTCCTGAGCAAGAAGAAAGAAAAGGAGGCCTGGGAGCTATTACAGGAAATATAATCGGCTTTGCTAAAGGAGATTATGGTATGATAGGTCCTTTGATTATTGCAGGACTTGCTCTTGCAGGAATTGGTATTTTCACTTGGAGAAAATTCAGAAAGTAAAAGAATTCTTTTTTTCTTTTTATTCAAATACTGGTTTATACTGGATAATAAAACACTCTTGTTGATCTATAACATTAGTAAAACGAGAAAGACGTGCTTTTACCACATCTAATCTAGCTTTTTTCTCGAATTTTTTAGTAAAATCTATTGATTTAAACTGAATTTTATTGTTGCAACCATACTTAAGAAGCTTAGAGAGAATGAAAGCATCTGTAACATAGTAATCTCCTCCGTTCAATGCAATAAATCCTTTTTCTATCAATGATTTAAGAACATCTTTTGTATCGAACCCTATGCCTGTCTTTTTTCTAATTGCAACCTCAGAGAATCGTTTCAATGTATGCGCTGCTTGCAGCACTTTGAGCTCTATCTTTGAGAGCTTCTGTAATTCAGGTAGTTTTTTCTTCTTATAGGAGTCTATATCGACAACAATATCCCCGTCAATCATCTCAACGAGAAGATTGTATTTACTCTCTTTCTCTTCACAACGAAACAAAAATGCAGGAATAAGCATAGTATGCACTTGTTTGATCTTCTTCTCACTCATCAGCGATATTTCTTTTGGCGTAACACGTGGAATAATCAAAGGCAACATCTCTTTTTCTTTGAAATCTTCTATCTTCTCAAACATATCCTTATCTTCTGGCTGGCCAAGAATATCAACTGCTACGCCGCCATGTTTTGTTTTTCTTGGGCGAATATTCACGAATAGAGGAATTTCAGTTACTCCTGTAACAATTGCTGTTCCTATAGGAAGATTCTGCACCTCATTACCCGTTTCTGCAGTGATACCTTCCACTGAAGCAATAATCGCCTTTACATCATTAGGATTAGTTACCTTCAGAATTATTTGTGTTGAGCATTGGCTTATCACTGACTTATCTAATCGCGCAGGTCTTTGTGTGACTGCGCATAATCCTAATCCGAACTTTCTTCCTTCAGATGCAATTGCTCTGAGAATTTTTGATGACTTTGCCTCGCCAAATGATCGTTCAGGAGCGAAGTTATGTGCTTCCTCTATGACCATAAAAAAAGGAGGGATTTTGTCTTTCTTTCTCTGTTCGAATAAGTCTTTGCATAGTTTATAGACGATAATTTCTTGTATTTCAGGTGCAATACCTTTGAGATTAATGATTGATGCTCTCCCTGACTGAATCAATTCGTTAAATGATGTGTGATTTTCTGAAAAGATATTTAATGATCGTAAATAATCTATGATATTTATCAAATTCCATTTAAGATTACCTTCTTCTGCTTCAAGACTGAATAATAAGTTGTCAAAATTAAGCTTGTTCATCCCCTTAATAACACTGTATAATAACCCTAGTTGAGCATTGCTTAATTTTCCAGGGATAAGATGAAGTAATTCATCAGGACTTATGTCGTTTGAGAGTTTCAAAGGCCTGCATTGTTCGTTAATAGTTATATCACCAAATTCAACAATATTTCTTCTATAGCCTTTTGGTTTTATTTTGAATGTAGGCATAAGTGCAATATCTTTCTTATCGTCATTAGGTATTGCTAAAGATGAATACTCTCCGTGGGGGTCTATTATTAAGAGAGGGATTTTTTTGTCCATGATTTCCTCTAAAAGAACACCAACCGTGTATGATTTCCCAGCACCGCTCATTGCTAAGACAGAAACATGTTTCGTAAGAATTTTTGAAAGATCCAGTTGCACATCAATATCTTTACCGTCGAGCTTTCCAAGATATGCAGAACGCTTTGCTGTTTCTAACTTGACTACTTTTTTGATGAATTTATCTTCTGCTCGTAATACTTCCGTACCCTGATCAAAAGGAATCCTTAATTGTTTGACTCTGCCGTCATCATCTTTATAGCCAATAACACCACATTTCGCTATGGTGGAGTCTTTGTTGGTTTCGATTTCATAGACTTGTCCTAACACCCAACCATATTTTGGATGCATGATCTGTACAAACTCGAATTTATACGTATCTTGCTCTATCTTGAACTGAAATCTATTTGTTGTCAGCTTCCCGAATATCTTCCCCAATATCATAAAATGACCACTTACAGGGAGTTTATAAACATTACGTCTATCCATGATCTCTCCGAAAAAAGTACAGAAAGACATATATAAACTTGTAATATCATATATGTAGCTAACAAAATATTAATAAACGACGAGGCACATACAATGTTCATGGGAAAAGTCTTTCATGTGATTATTGAAAAGGACGAAGATGGTGGCTTTATAGGGAGAGTTCCTGCTCTGAAAGGCTGCATGAGCCAAGGAGATACTAAGAAAGAACTTCTTAAGAATATGAAAGAAGCTATTGAATTATGTTTGGAAGTTGAAGGTGAGGACAATCAATTTGTTGGCATACAACAGATTGAGGTTGCTTAATTGAAATTACCAATACTTTCTTCTAGGAGATTATGCAGATTTCTTGAAAAAGAAGGATTTAAAGCAATACGACAAAGAGGAAGTCATCGATATTTTAAGCACGTAGATGGAAGAGTTACTGTTGTTCCTATTCATTCCGGAAAGAAAATCAAAAGAGGTCTATTAGGAGCAATCCTTGAGCAGATTAAAATGAAAAGAAATGAATTTATGAAGAAAATTAGAAAGCATCTTTAAGCTTACACCCAATCTTTTCTGCATGTCTTTTGCTCTTCGGGAATTCCTTGCAGACTTTTGGACGAGTGTTATATATTTCACAGCCGTCTTTGGTTAGGAAGATACATCCTCCCTCTGGTTTGTGGATTATAATAGCGTTATCCGCGAACCAATTTTCCAAGCAAAGAATAATATCGTAACGTTGCTCTTTCTTCCACCTATCTATATCTTCCTTATACACTCTTACAAATTGTGTCTCGCAGCATAAATGACAGTCTCTACAGAGGTTTTTTCCAGTCATGTTGAGTTTAAGATTTCATATATTGATAACCAACATATAGAGCAACAGCGAGATATTTAAGGATTTCGAGAACAACAGCAATAGTTATGATAGTACCTGGCCCGAAAAAGAAAGGAGTGATGAACAAAGAAAGAGGACCGACAGGTATTTGACTGCATATAAGCGCAATCACTGCTTTTCCAGGATGTACTTTACTGAAGAGATGAAGTACCATAGCTCTCCAATTTCTTCTCCTTAATTTCTTCTCAATATGTGTGATGGTAATATCGTCATTTGCTTGAGGATTATGCTCAATTTGACGAAGCACAAGCCTCATTCTTCTAGCATATCTATTAATGCAAATCGCGCTTTGTTTAAGAAAAAACAACGAAAGGCTATCAAGTTGTTCTTTTTTTCCGACGAGAAAATACCATCCATGCTTTAAAACATTTGTATTCGTAGACTTGAGTATTCTCTGCACATCAACATTATACGCTTCAATCTCTTTTGCTTTCTTTTCGATTGCTTTGTATATGTTTTGCTTTTCATGAAATATTTCAGGAATGCTCTTCTGAAAAGTAACAAGATAACGATAGATTTCTTCCACATCTTTCTGAGAGACAGGCATAGAAATTTATGAATTCATTGATATATAAATATATATAAACCATACAAATATAACAACCTCGCTATATTCAAGAGATACATTAATATACCTATTTCTATTCCTAACCAATATGAATCCTGCAAACACAACGCCCACAAGTAAAGAAATCAAAACCTATCTTCTAGAAACTATAAGGCATGTTATGAATATTGAATTTTTTCTCCATCAACTACGAATAGGATATGAAGATCCTGAAAGACCTCATGATATCGTCGGGCCAGGTAATAAGTTCGAATGGGACGTAATGAAAGGGTTTGCCACGCAATATCGCTCTCCAAAACCAGACTTCAACTTGTATATGCTTCCTTCTTTGATCCTTCACAGAGAACAATATCATCATAGAATGTGGAATACTCCCGAACAAAACAATTCAGTATCCTTTGGTTCTGATGCAACAGAAGATAGTTTGAAACTTGGAGCGGTAGATACTGTGTGCTCTTATCTTGAGGATCGAAAATATCAAGGAGGGATCCATACTTGGGATGAGATTGAACAGATGGTTGATACAAGATTTCGCCCAGAAAAAAGATTCTGGGCTAAAAAAATGATTCCTGAGATGAAACAAATAGGATCTCCTGACTTGACGCCAATTAATAATCTGAGATATACACCTGACTTTGATCTACCTCAAAATATACGCATAGCTATTAGACTCCGCATCGATGAGACAATAACTATGCTCAAGGATGAGCACGGAATTCTTTTGTGATATTCAGAACTCAGCATTATCGATTTGTAGTGGTTAACTTCTTTAATATTTTGTAATATTTCCTATTTTTAGCCGAAATATTTAAATATATGTAGTGGTTAACTATTACATGGTTAGCATAGTCACAAAGACAATTAAGGGAAATGAATATCTGTATCTAGTTCATTCAGTTAGAATGGGATCCCAAGTATCACAGAAAACAATCAAGTATATTGGGAGAAAAAAACCCATATCAAAAGAGGAATTTGAATGCATGAAATTATCCCATTCAAACGAAGACTGGATTCTCAATGACTTTAAAGACGAATTATCATATCAAAACCATGAAAAAATGAAAAAAGCATCAAACGAATACAAAGAGTATATTACATCTTTAGATCCTTTTTCTAAGAAGGAAGAAAAATCAAGATTCTTAAGCAAATTCATCGCAAATAGCAATGCTATTGAAAATTCAACTATGACTGTAAAGGAAACTTATGATTATTTATTCAATGATGTTATTCCAAAAAGATCAAAAAAAGAATTATTCATGGCTGAAAATTTATTCAGGGCATGGAATTATGTTGAAAAGAATTGTTCAAGATTATTTACTGAAGAAGACTTATTTGAATTGCATAAATTGGTTAATGTTGGAATAGAAAATGGTGAAACTTTGGGAAAATACAAGAAAGTTCAGAACTATATTGGAGATGTCCTGACTTCTTCTTATGTTTTTACCGAAGAAAAAATGAATGAGTTATTGAAATGGATAAAAAAAGCACATAAATCAGTAAATGATTTTGAGGTTGCATTTCAATCACATGCACAGTTTGAAATTATACATCCATTTGTCGATGGAAATGGGCGCATTGGAAGATTATTGATAAATTGGTTATTATTGTATAAAAAATTGTCCCCGATAGTTATTGAAGATAGATTTACATATTATGAAGCACTAGAAAATTCTCGAAGAGGAAAAGTAGAAGCTATCTGCAAGTTTTGCATGAAAGAATATCTGAAGCAGTATGAATTTGTGTAAAGAAAAAAATTAAAACTCAGCATTGCCCGGAGTTCTAGGAAATGGAATGATGTCTCTGATGTTCTTCATGCCGGTTAAGAACATAACGAGTCTTTCGAATCCAAGTCCGAAGCCAGCATGAGGTACTGAACCAAACTTACGAGTATCAAGATACCATTCGTATTGTTTCATATCAAGGTTTTTCTCTTCGATTAAAGCTTTGAGCTTATCCAGACGATGTTCTCTGACAGAACCGCCAGTGATCTCTCCTATGCGAGGCACTAACACATCAGTTCCCTGCAGTGTTTTTCCATCATCGTTCTGATACATATAGAATGCCTTAAACTCTTTAGGAAAGTTATGCAATATTATAGGAACTTTGAAATGTTTCTCTGTGAGATAACGTTCATGTTCTGCACCCATCTCAACATCCCAACCTGGCTTTACCTCAAATTTAGTTTTGCCTGATTTTTCAGCACCTTCCAAAATCTTAGTTGCTTCTTCATAAGTTACTCTAGCGAACTTGCTTTCAAGAACATGCTTCAAAGCATCAATCAATCCTTTCTCAATCCATTTGTCAAAAAACTCTAAGTCATCCATGCAATGATCAAAGCAATATTGAATGATATATCTGACAAATTCCTCCTCGAGATCCATCAGATCTTCCAGATCATAAAAAGCCATCTCTGGTTCTATCATCCAAAACTCCGATGCATGTCTTGAGGTATTGCTATTCTCTGCTCGAAACGTAGGACCAAATGTATAAATATCTCCGACCGCCAATGCGAACATCTCTCCATCCAACTGACCAGACACTGTTAGGTAAGTAGGCTTTCCAAAAAAGTCTTTTGAATAATCTACTTTGCCTTCTTTTGTTTTTGGCAGGTTTTCAGGATCCAATGTGCTAACTCTGAACATTTCCCCAGCACCTTCACAGTCGCTTCCGGTAATAATAGGAGTATGCACATAAACGAATCCCCTGTCATCAAAGAATTTGTGTATTGCCATTGCTACATGATGTCTTACTCTCGCCATAGCAGCGAATGTATTTGTTCTTGGTCTCAGATGAGCTACCTCTCTAAGTTTCTCGAATGGAATTCCTTTCTTCTGCAGAGGATACTCCATCGGATCTGCAAAACAGAATATCTCTATCTCTTTTGCTTTGATCTCGAACTTCTGTCCTGAAGCAGGCGACTCAACTAAAGCACCAACTACCTTAACCGATGCTCCAGTAGTCAGCTTCTTGACCTCCTCATAGTTTTTCAGTGATCCTTCTGCAATAATCTGTATGTTTTTAGGTGTAGAACCATCGTTCAACTCCACAAAGGAAAAATCCTTAGAGTCTCTTTTCGTTCTAACCCAACCCATAACGGTAATGCTATCTACAGGCTTCTCAGACGCCAATACGTCCTTTATTTTCGTTCTTTGTTTTCGTATCATTTTCTTCACCTTTGGTGTTTATTATTCAGCATTGATTGTCATCAGTATCGCAAAATTCCCTCGATTAAACAATCCTGATCGTCGTGGGGGGTTGCCCCATACGGGGACACAGAGCCCTCGAAAACAGAGCTTGAATTTTGCCGATGACAATCAATGCGTCATAAAGGTATAAAAAGATTATCATAGTCTATATCTTAAAGATCTGGCCAGAAATGGGGTCTACGCCCGATTAATTCTACTATACACTAACAGAAAGTATGTCAATATTGATTTCTTGATATAATATGCGAACATAAAAGATGAAAGTAATCAATCATTAATAAACCTTTCTTCCAATAATGCATACTCTACTTTACTCATGATATCAAGCGAAGCCATATTATAGAGATCAGGAATAATATCTCCTTGCAATTCAATTCTGTCAACAACCCCTTCTCCACCTAAATCAATTCCTATAACTCTATTGCCTTTATCATCTTCCACAATAACATGCAGTCTCTCTCCTATTTTACCATGGAGTCTTGCATCATACCAACCAAAATAATTCTTCTCCACAATATCTACATTATCAGGATTCTGAGATGCTCTATAGTTCAAATATGCAAGACTTGATGGAATTCCTAAAAAAATTCCAAATCCTATCATTGATCCAATTATTTGTTTCATAATAATAGAAATGAAAAACGCCATATAATTTTTTGTGGTAAGAATCCTTACATCAATAAATAATTTTATATATTATGAGATCATCCTATTACTATGAACTCTAAAGAGCTTGAGAATCTAGGATTCAGCAAGAACGAGGCAGTTATCTATCTGGCATTGCTAAAGAAAGGCCCTATGCAAGCAGGAATAATAAGCAAAAAAACTCAAATAAATAGAAGAACAACATATGATACTATTGAGCGCTTAATAGAAAAAGGCTATGTCTCATTCTCAATAGCTGCAAACAAGAAAGTATTCAAGGCTGCAGAACCAAAAATAGTGTTAGAAAAAGTCAATGAAATGAAAAAACAGGCAGAATCTATCCTCCCATCATTACAAACATTGTACAAAGAGAACAAAGAGGATCAAGAAACAAACACTTTCAAAGGAAGAAAAGGGATACGAAATATCCTTCATCAATTACTTGAAGTAAAAGAATATGTTGGATTTGGATCAAATGAGATGTTTCCTGAAATCATGAAAGGAGATTTTGCATATTTTCAAAAAAGAAAGAAGGAATTGAAGATAAAAAGCAGAACATTGATGAGCAAGAGCATGAAAAATAAAAATATTCTGAAAACAGCGCATACAAAATATCGTTTTCTCGATGATGCACCTTCACAGCCAACATCAACATTTGTTTATGAAAATAAAGTCGCAATAATAGTCTGGTCGACAATTCCAATAGGTTTAGTTATTGAGAATTCAACATTAGCAAAAACATATTTGGATTATTTCAACGCATTATGGAATAACGCAAAAGATTAAAAAAAATGGCAGATCAAATGAACTGGAGAATATTGTTTCTGATGATACTGGCTGCTGCCAGTGTTGTTGTGTGCTTAGAGGTATTCAACAGCATCTTAGCAACCTTTATTGTCTATCATATTATTATCTGTCTGTTAATTCCTTTACTCATAGCAAAAAGAAAGTATCTGAAAGAGGTTGGATTGAAACCGATAAACGGAATAAAAATAGGCATTCTCCATGGAATAGGACTTATTATCATTATATTCGTAGGCTATCTTATTTTCAGAGATATGATCTTGAACAACAACGCAATTCAGACAATACTTGCCAACTGGGGTATAACAGGATTATTAATCATACCTATGACTTTGTTCATGATCATTTTTAATGGAGTTGCAGAAGAATTATTCTGGAGAGGATATGCACAACCAAAACTTAAACTCAGCATACTACCTGCAGTGATCATCACCTCAGTAATCTATGCATCTTATCATGCAATAACCATATTCAGTTTCCTAGGGTTTGGTGCTTTGCCAATCTCTCTGTTTATCAGCGTATTCCTAGCAGGTATACTATGGGGATGGCTAAGAGAAAAATACAAGAGTATCTGGCCTTCACTTCTCGGCCATGCTTTAGCAACATTAGGATACATGCTAGTGTATGTGTTCTTGATATCGTAAAGCACAATCTTTATATACTATAAACTTATACCATAATATAAACTTATAATATGGTGAAAATATGCAAAAAGTATTGCACTATCCTCGACTAGATACGGTAATGATGGTCGAGAAGATAATAAAGAATGCAAAAGATCCATTATCAAAGAATGAAATAGACAGAAGATTGCCTAAAAAAATAATGAGACCTACCTTGAATGTTATTCTCAAGTATTTAGAAGATCATAACAAAATCGCAATACTTAAAGAAGGAATTATTTGGATATGGTATGACGATGCTAGTCCTAAATTGAAAGAAATTATTAGAAATTCATACCAATACAACACAAAAACCGGAAAGTTCACGAAAAAAATACCTAAAGGCTTTTAATTAATTTCTCTATTTTTCTATCATGGATAAAAAAGTAGAACTACAATTTAGCAAAAAGGCAAAAGAAGCAATAGAATTTCTTCAAATTGCTGTTGAAGAAAAAAAGAAACAACAAAAACCAACGTGTAAACAACTTCTAAAATCATTACATGAAAATTTTAAAAAAATACAATCAAATCCATATTATGGCGATCTCATTCCGAAAAAATACCTCAATAAAAAAATTATCAATGAATATGGAACAAACAGCATTTATAGAGTAGAATTAATAGGCTATTGGAGATTATTATACACCCTCAGAGGAAACGAAATCATCATAGTCGCCATTATTCTTGATTTCATGGATCATAAAGATTATGATAAACTATTCAAATATAGAAAGAAATAATCAAAAGAAAAGTTTACTTCCTTTTCTTCTTTCTTTTGGTTTTTTTCTTTGTCTTCTTCTTGGCTTTCTTTCGTGCTTTCTTCCTTACTGATTTTGTCTTTACTCTTGTTACTGGAGCTGTCTTTGGCATTTCACAAGTACTTGATGAGCAGCACTCAGAGTTTGCAAGACCTTTGATAATCCAAATCGCTCCTATAATCGTCAGTATAATACCTGCCCAGGTTGCTATACCACCTGTCCAAGCGAAGATTATCACTAACGCTCCCATAAGCACTCCACAATAGCACATTGAACTTTTCATCATTGATCACCCCAAATATTATAGGTATTTCTAGATATTCCGTTTTAAAAAAGTATCTTTTTCCATATTTTTTAAATAAGAAAGTTTTTGAGGATGGACTAGCTCGTCCCATCCCCGACCTTCAGGTCAGAGTATTTACGGATTCGCTCATATTCGTCAAAAACTTTGAATTGCTCGTTTCTGTTGAAACAAGCAATAAGAAAGAAAACTATATAAAGAAGCATAATATTAGTATTCTACAGAGGGGTGGATGATCATGGTACTCAATCCAAGAAGACCTATCTGGGTCTGGGTGTTTTCAGTCATTCTTGCTATACTTACACTCTTTGTCTTTATATCAAATCTCCAGCAACTCTTCTCCTCAACAGTCACAGAAGAAATTTTCAGACGTATCTTGAGTATTGTTGGTGCTGCATTGACAGGTATTTTTGTCTGGGAATTCTTTATGTTAAAAAAACGTGTTGTACTTTGGCTTCATATTGCAATGGGCTATGGTGTATTGGACTTTCTTTGGAAAATAATAAGAGGCGAACTCACCAACATTATTCCGATGATCATTATCATTTTGATTTGGTTCGGACTCTACGAATTCATCCACAAGAAACAAATCGGTGCAGAGCACTTGTTCACTTAAGTAGTTCTATAGCCACCTATCTATGTTCCAAGAATAAACAGGATTTGTTGCTTTCATTGTTTTTCTTTGATTATTCAAATATTCAAGTGCTTCATCTCCAAGTTCATATTGCTGGGCAAATTGCCTTAGCCAATGAGATGCGTAATTTTGTGTTCCAATAAACAACTTTTTTCCATTTTCTTCTCTCTCTTTCTTATGTTCATTATCTTTTACAGCATAGCCTACAACAAATCCTCCAAATATGGCTAGAAAATAGCTTCCTATTTTCACCATAGTATCATAATGCTCAATCAGTTCGTCAATCATCATTAACCCTCATATTACCACTAGGATGTTGTTAGCAATATTTAATAATTGCGCCCCCCTAAAGAGGGTGTGATGAGACTGTCAGCATTATCATCAATTGGATTAACAAAAAGCGAAATCAAAGTATACGAGGCTCTCCTTAAGCTAGGACAGTCTACAGCAGGCCCTATTGTAGACGAATCCAAAGTAACAAGATCTAAAATATACGATATTCTAGAGAGACTAAAACATAAAGGATTAGTCAGCTCAATCACAAAATCTTCAACAAAATACTTCCATGCTGCAGATCCTACTGCCATTCTTGATTATATTGATGAAAAGAAAAAAAGCTTAGATGAAAGTAAAGAGGCAGTTTCTAATATTCTGCCATACTTAGATCATCTAAAGGAATCTTCTTCTGATAAAAGGGTAGCAGAAGTTTTCTTAGGAATAAAAGGAATGAGACATGCATTTCTTGAAATGATCAAAATATTTTCTTCAAAAGAATCTTATTATGCATTTGGAGCAGGCAAAGGAGAGGATAAATTTCAGGTTCAAAAGTTTTTTACTGAGTTGCATAAAGCTAGGATGAAGAAAAAAGTTAAGTCTTTCATTATTTTCAACGAGGTTTCAAGAGGGCTCTTCAAAAATCAAGAGAAATCGTCTTTAGTGAAAGCAAGATATATTGAGCAAAGCACACCCTCTGCTATAAATATCTACAAAAACATCACTATTATTGCTATTTTGCAAAAAGAGCCAATCACCATTCTCATCAGAAATCAAGAAACAGCAGACTCATTCAGAGATTATTTCCAGATAATGTGGAGTATGGCTCAAGAATAATCACTTAATCTTCTTTTTTTTCAGCAGGTTGGAAGTTATCTTCTTCTACTTCAGTTTCGTATTCTTCCTTTTCTGCAATCTCTTGCATAGAGCGCATCAGTTCATATTCGCTAATAATGCCTTTCTTGCAGAGAAGATTAATAATAGCATCAACACGTTGCGCCATGTCATACATAACATCTCTTGATTCAGCCTCTTCAGGATCCTCTCTCAGATCATCGAATACATCAAACCCATCTTTCATATACAAGCGATTCTCCTACTGTATTTAAAGTTTGTTAAGACATCTCAATCATTAAAAAAAGAAGTTTCACTCAATTTGAATAAGCATTTGTTCTTCTGTAACATCACAGTCAATAAACAATTTCTTGATCTCCTGTATCATATCTGCGTTAACTACAATCTGCATATACCTTTCATCATGAGATATTTTAATATAAATCTTTAACACTTCATTGATTATCTCTGGCTGATAACCATCTTCCAAAATTCTCCTTTCAGTAATATACTCAATAAGATCATGGATATCTTCCGTGTAAAAATACCTCATATTATCTATCAAAAATTTATCTTGATGCTTTGATTCAAGATATCTACAGAATCGGTCAAGGATCTCTTCTGTGTCGAAATTATTGAGGTAAATAACACGATAACTCATATTGTTCATGGGTTACCACACTCCTTATAAATCTTACGGTTTACTTTGTAATTTTGGAAAAATTTTTATCTGTTCTTGTCGAATAGCATTTAGTATATTAATGAAAAAAAATCAAGAATAACATTAAAAGAATTTGTATTCTCGTGTTTCTTCTTAAGAGAATTCATTTTTGTACAAAAAATTACTTCCTTCTTGCATTTCTAAAGATGAAAAACACAATCAAAAAAGCAAACCCTCCTGCCAAAAGATATGGCCAAAACATCAGAACAGAAGATTCAGCAGCAGCTGGTGCAGCTCTCGCGACCATCATATCACCACCTATGGCAGCCTCCATAAGCATAGGAGCAGCAGTACTCTGTCCTCCTTTTGCAAATAAAAAAGCATAAATGATCTGAAATATAGCAACAGCAGCAATGAATACTACTGATATTGGTAATATTTCTTTAATTTGATCAAGCATCGAAGTATCTTCTGAAGGAACAATCAAAATGTATTTGCTTGCCAGAGTATAATGGTTTATTTCTTTGCCTTTTACTGAATAAGAAAATTCATCAGACTTCACCAACCCTGCTTTTGTAAGTTGTTTGAGATTATAATGAACAGTGCTTAGAGGCATATTGAGTTTTTTGGCAATCTCAGTCTCTGTTGTTGCTTTCTTAGTAAGCGCATCAAGTATCTTCTGGCAGGCCTCGCTATTGATGACCTTTGCCAGATTTTTTATCTTTTTTTCTCCAAAATTGAAGATTTTGAAAGCACTCATGGCTATACTGGGTATTTTCTAATTAATATAGTTTTTGATATGAGTAACTCATGCTTTCTTGATTATCTCTCTGGGCAGTAGTACACAATTGCAGCAACACATACACTTCTAATTTTGCAAATCTTTATTAATAAGCAATTGTAAAAATAGAGTATGTATAAAGATAAGCTTACGCCAAAAGAGAGATTAGAGAGAGGCCATCAGAAATCCACAGCAAGATTACAGCTTGTAATACGGCTCATTGCCGTTGCTTTTATGATGTTTATTTTCATTATGACAGTAAGACCAGAAATATTCTCTGAAAACCTCTTTATGGTTACTCAGCTCGTATTTGCCATTCCTATTCTGTTGACTGCTGCACTGGCCATGTCAAAGATGATGTATTCCCATGAAAGCCTTGTATGGGACAACTTGGCATTCGTTACCTTCACCGTCGGATTTGCATTCTTGATGAATGTTGTTGGAATATTAATAGCACTTTATACGAATGTTATGGTTGCTATTGCGTATTTTATCATGATATGGACTCTCCATGTTATTTACTCAATGAGCTACATCTCATACGATAAAAGCGCAAAGAAAGAACGATTGACAAAAGACTTTCTCTTTATCACTGTACAATTCCTCTTAGGACTTCTTCCTGCATTAGGATTATTTGTTTAGAAATAACTTGAGCTTCTCCAATGCTTTACGCCTATGGCTCATACTATTCTTCTCGTTCTCATCCATTTCTGCATATGTGATTGTATATTCTTCTGGCTGAAAGAGAGGATCCCAACCAAAGTTTGACTTCCCTCTAGGATGCACAACATCTCCTCTTACTTCTCCTCTAAAGAAATACATATTATGCTCATCAGCATACCCTATTATTGTTTGCGCTGTTGCTTTTTTAGTATCATACTTTTCAACAAGATTCGCTATGCCTTCATTATTCAATGTTTTCATAAACCATTTGATCAACGGGCCAGGCAACCCATTGAGGCAATCTATATACAAAGAAGTATCTTCAACAATAAAATTTCCTTTTTTTTGTTTTTTTGCAGCGATAAGCTTTGCCTTAACGATCTCTTCAGCATCGATACTCTGTATTTCAGGTAAATCAATATTAAGTTGCTTAATATCTGGTAACATAGCCTTGATTTCCTTGAATTTATTGCTGTTTCCTGTGATAAAATAAATCACCATATAACAAGAAATTAAGAATTATTTAAAAAACCAACACATTTAAATAATTAATATCATCGTATGTATAAATAGGGGGAGGATCATGAAGAAAGAGGTGTTATTAGTACTGTTCTTACTTGTTTTACCTCTAGTTTTTGCTGATACGAACTGCCTTCTTTCTGATGTGGGATTCACCTGGCAAGTCAATGTTACCAATGATACTACCTGCATTAATCAAAATATCACACTTTCTGGCAATCTCAGCATTATGGGAAATCTCACACTCATTAATACAAATATCACTCTCCAGAACAACGGAAGCAACGGCACCTTTGGTATTATCATCAATAATACTGGTTTTCTTAATATCACAGGAAATTCCACTATTACAAACAACGTAACAAATGATGATGCACGGTTCTTCTTCATTGTTGATGAAGGCGCCAATCTCACCATGAGAAATGCATCAGTATCAAGAGTTGGCTGGGATAATGAAACAGCGAATGGAACTGGTATTGAGGTGTACTCAAATACTTTGAATATCTCAAACAGTTACATCACCAACTCACACTATGGGCTGCATCTTTATACCAATGCGAATGTATCACATATGACCTTCTCCAACAATGTTCTTGATATGATGATAAATCATTCATTGTCCAGTTACTTGCTCAATGTATCGACATCAACGAGCACCGTTACCGTTGCAAAAGCCACTATATCTTTAGTAAATTCAACTATCTATGAACTAATCTCTAACGGCACGAGTCTTATTACTGACAGCACACTTACCATTTATGGCGCAAATAATGTTAGATCATTAATCAATAACGCAACAATATCATTCTTCTATCTGTATGACAACAGCAGCATGAACATCTCCAATACAAGCATTAATTTTATTGATGTCCGTAATCAGAACAACACGCTGCTGTTCTCAGGAACAAGCAGCATTACCACACTAACTATGACCACAACTGGTACTTCAAATATCACGCTTCTTGGAAATATGAGTATCAGCAATCCAATAATACAAACAAACAACACAGTTTCTAGAGAGTATCCATTCTTCATCTATAATGAAACCGGACAAAGTATTGCTGCAGCAAATCTCAGCATCAATTCATCGACGAACAACACCATCTTCAACATCACACTTGATGCTAATGGTTATGGTGTTCTTAATCTCTCTTGGAACAGAGCAAATTATCAGAACGTTTACAACATCACCATCTGGAATGGTACAAACTACACAGTCATAGGAAGCATCAGTGCGACATCAACGACACCAATCAATCTCATGTATGACAACAACGTGCCTTCTATCACCTCGGCGAACCTCCTGTCCGATCGTTACCTCGGTAGTGGACAAGTCGTAAACTACACTGTCGAGGTGGGCGGCGAAGGCAACACCACATTAGCATCAGTGACAGCAGATGGCAACAGCTTATCTTGGGATGGAGCATATTGGCATGGTCTTGGTGCTATAAGCAACACATTATACTACAACACTTCAATAGGTTATATTACTGTTATTGCAACAGATAATGGAGGCAACACAGACACCTACAACGACACAAATTATACCTATGATGCAACAAATCCTGTTCTCAATACTACGTTGATTGGTAATGACACTTTGTTCTCAGGCATTACCATGAACTCCTCCAACCCTTGGTTTGTCATCAACTGGAGCATCTATGATGACAATATTTCTTACACAAGAATGCTGCTCGATGATACGGTTATCTACACCAACACAAGCTCAGGGCTGAGTGGTGTAAATCTTTCTGAATCTGTAAACACCAGCATTGCTTCAGGTCAGCACATACTTAAACTTGAAACAATGGATGAAGCAAACAATAGCTATAGTAGCACATACGCATTAACCATTAATGTTCCCTTAGATGCAACAAACTTCACAAGCAATATTACCTCTTCCGACCAGAACATCAGCAACACAAGCCTCTTCATTAATGGTATTGATTACTCATCGAATGACACCTACATCAATGGAACAGTGAATATCATCATCAAAACAAACACTACTACTGCAGGATTCAATACAACCATCAATTTCAGTTTCACAGGAACCGAAGCAAACTGGAATTACACCAATTTTAGCATTGACATCGATAATACCTCAACACTGGCCACGACTATTGAAAGTGAAATTAATATGAATATTGACAGGATGCTTGTCTTTGAAACACTCAACAATTTCCTCGCAAATAGCAGCTTCGGGCTATCATACATACAATTCAACGAGCCGACTGGTGGGAAGAATGTATTCTATGTTGCAGATGAAGATGGCAACACTTTGTATCATTTGCTGCAATGCTCAAACAATACTGCACCAAGTTCTATAAGCAGCGAATCTGCTTCCTGCTTTACGAACAACACACAGAACACAACCGTATATCTAAATCATTTCTCTGGTGCTGTTTTGGCAGATGATACTCAGGCTCCTGAAGTTAACTTTAATGCTCCTCTAACAAATCACTCCCAATATAATGATAGTTTTATGACGGTTATGTTCAATGTGACCGAGCCTAATAATGCATCGAACTTCTGTTCCTGGAATATCACAAACTCATCAGGAGATAATATCACACAAGATTATGATTATCAATCACTTCAATCACCTGTTTCATATTATTCCTCTAGCGACGGCATCAATCATGCATTCAGTGCAGGTCTTACTGAATTTTTCTCAGGTGATCATGTACTACACATTCTTTGTAACGATACAGGAAGTAGAACAACACAATTCGATATCAATTTCAGCATCAATGATAATTCTACTCCAGCCATCTCCGTAACTGAGTATACGCCAACAACCACAACAGGTAGGATTACATGGAGTGCCAACGAGTATTTCAATAACTTCTCATTGTACTATGGCACTTCTTCTCCTGGAACCAGTCTTGCTAATTCGTCAAGCAATGGATCAACAAACACCTCAGGAAGTCATCATTTCACAAGTCTTAGTGCAGGAACCACTTATTACTACAACCTAACGGTCTGTGATATCAACAATAACTGCGGCTATTACGCTGATAGTTTCACCACTGAGTCCTCCTCTAACAACGATGATAACAATGATGATGGAGGGGGAGGAGGCGGTGGCGGAGGAGGAGGTAACACAAGTGGTTATACCACTCAAGCCACAATACTTACAAAACTTATCTCTATGATTACACCAGGTGAGGAGATCTCCTTTACCTTAGATAGCGATGCTATTGCATTCGAAAGAATAAGAGCAAACGCAATAGGCCAAGGAGTTAATGTGTTACTCAAGGTAACTGCAACCGATGATAATCCTGTAGGAACCGCTCTAACAGGAAAAGAAATCTATCAATATGTTACTGCCACTCATGAAAACTGGGGAAGTGAAAAGATAGGCGAGACCACTATTGATTTCGCTGTCCCTGTAACTTGGTTCACCGATGTTGGTGTTGAGCGAAGCGCTATAGGATTATATCGATATGAAAATGGTGAATGGAGACTCTATCCTGCAATGCAAGTAACCACAACAGGCACTGAAGTAAAATATCGATCGACTATTACAGGACTCTCTACTTTTGCCATCGCTGCAATTAAAGCAGGAAATTATGGAGGAAACGCTCCTGATGCTCTTGAGAATCCAATAACAGGCGCTACAACACAACAAACAGGCGGAAGCGCAACATCTTCAGACAATGTTGGGTCAACAACAGAAGATATTGAAGATCCCCCATCAAAAGGAATGAGCAACACCATAATTTTTATTGTTGTTTTTGTTGTTATTGCAGGAGGTATTGTTGCTGTAATCGCATTTAAACTGAGTAAAGGAAAATCGGAACTTGATCAATTTGTCGAGAAAAAAATGGAAAAAAATCTTTTAGAAAGTAAAGATTCTGTCAGGAAAGAGCAGCTTTTGACAAAAGAAACAAAACCAGGAGGAGAGCAAAAACAACCTCCACAGACTATTAGAATTCATATCGATGAACTTGACCAAGTAAAAGCATACGTTGACAAAGAAAGAGCAAAAAGTATTGATGATAAGACTATTCATGACGTATTAATTAATGCAGGTTGGAGTGAAGAGACTATTCATCTTGTCATTGATAATATGCACCCACCACATGATCAGGTCGAGATTCTCGAAAACTACGTAAAGAATTGCATGCAGAGAAATCTTACTGAACGGCAAATCAAAGAAATTCTCTTGAACGTTGGATGGAATTATTCAACAATCAACCTTGTGTTCCACGAAATGCATAATCCTCCTGCCAACATAGAGAAAATAGAGCATTATGTGCAGGATTGTGTTGATAAAGGAATCTCTTCAGATCAGATTAAAGAAGCTTTACTTAAAGTAGGATGGGACGCTAGCGTCGTTAGTGATGCTTTATCTACTGTGCTAGAACATAAGAACTCAATGGATTTCGATTTGGGGAACTTCTGATTATGAGTAAATAAATATTATTATGTTTGATTATTTTATTTCCATACCGAAAATATTAATTCATTATTACTTTTGCGTAGTTACAAATCGAAAGTTTTATATATGATGAATGTGTGTAATGGTAGTATGGAAAGTGTTGCTTTGGCTAATCTGTTTTTTGAAGATCAGGAAGATGATAGCTCTGAGGAGTTAGAGAGTGAGTCTTTTGAGGATTTGTTGGATGATGTTTGTCGTGTTAGGACGCTTTCTCCTCATTTGGATGAGTTGCTTTGGAAGGTGGAGAGGAAGCGTTTTTTTAATGGGTTTAGTCCTTGGGCTGAGGTTAAGAGTAAGATTGCTGGGAAGTTAGAAGGATTAAATACATACATTAAGCCAGTGACTAATGTATTGAATAAGTTTGGGAGGAAAGTGAAAAAAGATTTGGATGGTAGTTTTCTTTCAAGGTTTGGTTGGTATGCTGATTATGTTGCTGGGAAGAATTTAGGTATTACGCTTGGATTTGTTGGTGATCGTGTTGATGAGGATGCTGGTTTGTTGTATGACACGTTTGATGAGGTTATTGGTGCTGATTATCGTGAACTTAAACGAGCTATTCGGAATGGCAGATTAGTGGGATCTTTGAAGGAAGCTGTTCAGAATTATCGTGATTTTACGCCTGGGCAGAAAGTTGCGTTTATGAATTATGCTTGGATTGCTTGTGCTGCGAGTTTAGGTGTTGTTGTTGGTGATGCTTTTGGTCAGAATAGTGTTTCTGGTACGGTGTTGGATGAGCATGGGTATCCTGTGATGGAGCAGGTGCATGTGTTGTTGAATTATGATGGTGAGCCTGCTGGTGAG
>JANQNG010000049.1 GCA_028279685.1 Candidatus Nanoarchaeia archaeon
TATTTACATCTAACAGCTACCCTTACCAAGTTACAGGCAGACTATACGCTAGAGAGAACTAAGGCTTCAGGTGATGCAGGACAGGTGACAGTCTATTTACAGGGTAAAACAGAGGTACGTGAGGTACAACATGAGCTTACACAACAAAGGATTGATGAGATTATCGGTGATTATCTTGCTCGTATGGACAATGCAGGGATGCAGCTTGTTCCCAAAGAAGGAGATACAGGTAGTAGCAGCACAGCCAGTTCTTTGTCCAGCGCCGCCCAAACATCTTATGAAAGAGGTGGAGCAAGTGGATTATTTAAAGACTTGGGACAACTTGAAAGGGGAATTGTCAAGCGAATCATCGACAAAGCCATGAAAGCCCAAACTAGGAATATTGAACATTTAGAACACCTTAAAGACCAAGAAGCACAAATGGAACCTAGAAGGAAGGCTTACCAGAAGGCTATATCTCAATTACAGTGAGTCTAATATTTTTTTATATTCCTCATCAGTTAAACACATTATAGCTGGTTTTATTTTATCATTTGCTGCCCACCAGGGCATAATAGTATAAAGCTGTCTTATGGCTTCACTTAAACCTTCCACTAATAAATCTCTTTCATTCATAAAACATAGACTTCTATAAAGAATAAAAAGGCAAAAAATCCCGATAAATACAAACATATATATGCTACTTTATTTGGGATAATGCCATCAAAATCGCACCACACGGCAATAAGAGGTAGCCAAATTAAAAACCAAAGTATCCAAGATATAGGCATATTCATAGCTTTACTTTGTCGTTTTTAATAGCATTCTCACTTCGTCTTGGTTATTCATAGCGTTTTCAGTTTTTCAAAATATGATTCTTTTGTCCCTATTTTATATAGAATCCTTTCCTGTTCAGTTAAATTTCTCTCATGACCACATTGAGTACAGCACATTCTCGAAAACTCTTTAGGGCAAGTATTGGTTATCTTGTAAGTATGTTCAGAACCATTTAAACAGTCGGCTTTTGATGCGTTATAATGAAAAGATATAGATGTAGTAAAGACGAAAGTTTTTTCACATTCAGGACAATCTTGTTGGTGTGTTTGATCTTCTGCGTATCCTTGACCATCATCATGATTAATTTCCACACGCTCCCCGCAATATGGACAATCTATCATTTCAACCTACCTGCATCATATAAGCGTTGGAGTAAATCAAGTCTTAGTTCTATTGCTTTCTTAGCAAAAAACAACTCATCCCCTGTTGCCATTATTTCTTCTAACGACATATCAAAATGCGCCTCTGGTTTCTTTATATATTCCCTATAAGGCTCTAAATGTGATGGTAGTTTCCAAGTTATTTCTTTTTCCTTTTTTTTCTGTATTCTTTCTCTTTAGCGGCTCTTTGTATTCTCCATTCCCTTTTTTCTTCTGATATTCTAGCGGCTTCTGCAGCTTCATTTTCCATTTGAACTACT
>JANQNG010000013.1 GCA_028279685.1 Candidatus Nanoarchaeia archaeon
CCAAAAATAGAATCATGGAGGAGATAGGATTATAGAAGCACGAGGCAGAACCATCAAAGCACTAGACATCTCTTACTAAAAATAGAATCAGTGGGGGAAAATATTATAGAAACCTCAGACTTGTTACTACAAATAGAAACATAGGAGAAGAAATTATACAGACACTACACATATCATGTTACTAAAAATAAAATGAGTCACCAGGTAGAATTATAGAAGAAATCATCTGTTGCTAAAATAAAAGGGTGTTCATCGATTGCACATTCATACATATGTAGTTTGCCTTAGTTCATTATTTCAAATTTTGCAGTGGACTATAGGCCTTTCGTCGAGAAGTAAGATAATCCGTGTATGCGATTGTTAAACAAAAATAACTGTTTTAAAAAGATACCATCATACTTTTTATCTGGTAGAGTCATCTTGAATGTAGGTAGCACATCAACAAAAAAACTTTTCCAAGCATTTATCGGCATCAGGAGTCGAGATCGGGAATGAATATATTTCCCTTTAACCAGCCAACACTTGATGAATCCAAAGTAGTATTCTTCCTTGATTGTGATTGGATTCGCTTTGAAGCACTGGTTCTTGTTATGAGCAAATTCGAATGATAAGATTTGTTTCACTGATTTTGTTTTGGTGCCACTATTCTTCCCAACACTCTTCTTTGACTTCTCAGTATTTTTTCTGCTCGGGCGACCCATGATGTGTAATTAATTTGCTGAAGTAAAGATAATCAAGCTTGTTTGGATTTATGTGATATTTTTTCCGTTTTTATACCCTAACACACAAACCTTACTACTACAAATCACTATCCATTTACTAAAGACGGTCCAAACACTATCCATCTATGAAGAGAATAAAACAACTCGTCGAGTAATCACAAACAGATCAGCAGAGATAAAGAGTCAACCATACATTCGAAGCAAAAAATCAAACGACCCAACATTCATGAACATTGGATCAAGTTGTTCATCAGAAAATATTATAAAGTTGATTGTTAATCCTATACGTATTTGTCAAAGCAGTTGTTGATGTTATAGTTATTTCTTAAAAGGTTTCTTTACTCTATGTTTGTTTGTCAAAAAGTTGGTAATCATAGCAGGTCAGCAATGTTATAAACCTGTTCTTCATAAGATATCCTAAGGTTATTATTAAGAAGCTCGTTAATCCTATAGTTGGTCATCCTAATGTTTGCTCATCTTATACTTTATATTTATATAGCTGATCATCATATGGCCATTTGCTTGATATCTCTTCATCCTTACCTATCTCAACCTACAAAGCCTGAATGCGATATACGACGCACTAGCTATAAGATTTATGTAACTACCTAGTTTCAACATGGAAGTGTATGTTCTAATAAGTGCGAAGAATCTAAAAGAATGAGAAAAAGTATTGGAAAATGATAGAAAGTCTCTGTCTGCGTGTGCCTGGTTTTGCTA
>JANQNG010000047.1 GCA_028279685.1 Candidatus Nanoarchaeia archaeon
GTACAGACTATCTTAAAGCCTTGCGACTATGGAACTTGGTTTTGATATGGAAGAGAATATCGTTCTTCTAACTGATCGTATGGTAAGTTGATCGTTTCAAAGTCAGCATGACAATAAATGGTAGATGTTCTTGATGGGTGAAATGATTAAACTATAACTTGGTACCATGTTTTGCCAAGTTGAATATTTCTTCAGTCATGTCAACACTCTAGTAAAAGCAGTGATCAGTTTCTAGACTTTGTTGTGTAGTAATGGGAGATAGACATCACTTTTTGTCTCAATGCAATTGATTATTATTCTTAGTCTTGTCTCACATGAATCTTACAAAGCTATTAATGCATGCATAGTGTTCATCCCAACCAAGCATGTAAATATGCAGCTTATTGTCTATATTAGGAACATCTTCAGGAGCAACAGGATATTACATCTCATTCAATCCAAACTCATAAAAATGTATTTTGATTGCATTATAAATTTCTTGCTTTATGGGAAGCAGGGATGAAACGATGGCATAGGCAAAGCAAAGATTGCCTATGCTTGCCTTCTTCCGATTCAAGTATGAAGTAAGATCAAGAAATGCACTTCCTGGTGCTCTTGGAAGAAATTTTTCTACATGGAATTTATGTATTATAATTGGATCAAGCACCAAGCCTTATTTATCCTTAGCGAAATTTGCATTTCCTTGGACTATAGATTCTTGGATGGTGTTTGAAACATCTTTGATTTCGAAATTATCATTGATTGTGAGGCTGCCTGAATAGATGAAATATTATGGCTTTTTTTCTGTCATATTTGAACTGAGTGTATTCCACTTTTAGTGAGTCGAAGAGCAATTTCTTTTTGCTTTGTTTTGATTTCCTGTCTGATGTTTTATGTATTATCCCATATTTCATAGATATATAGCCAAGTTATGCTTTATACTGATTGTTTGTAATTCACTTTTTCTAAGTAAGTTTTCTAGAGTTTCTTGTTTTTTTCAAAACAACGTCATCTTCGAATACGTGTTCTAAGACATCACTATTATATTCGTTGCATGCGTCAATGATTAACAAATTTTCTTTATTACAATGAGAAAAG
>JANQNG010000072.1 GCA_028279685.1 Candidatus Nanoarchaeia archaeon
AGCTTACAAAAACTTTAACGATGCAATTGCACTTTTTACTGAGATCGGATGGAATGCTCAAATCAGATATATTCGAACAGAGATTAAAAATACCCAAACTCTTGAAGAACGTGTTAAGAATGAAGAGTTAGAGATGCAGCGAATACAAGAACAATTAGAACAACAGAAGAAAGTTGAAGAAGAACGAAGAATGCAGCAAGACAGAGCAATGCGGAAAACAGTCGTAGAAGTGAGCAATCTTGCGGGTGATATCTCACAATTAATTGAGCAAAAGAAAGCAGAACTAAGAGATGCAGAACAACAAAAAAAGGAACAAGTAAAACGTGAAGCTAAAGACTTTAGTAAGAATATGGGCATGATGATAAAGATGAAGCAAGAACTAATGGCTGAACTTGCTAAAAAACGAGAAGAAGAACTTAAAAAGAAAGAAGAAGAAGAACATAAAAAAGGACGAGCAGAAGTGGATGATATAGCACGAATGATCCGAGAAGCTTCAAAAAAATAAACCTTTTTCAAAACCTATTTTTCATTTGTTTAACAATAAAAACCAGCGAGATAGTATTTACTCCTGCAAAAATACCAAGAATACTTAGCCTATAGTCAAAAGTTATTGTTATTATGAAATCACCTTTACCAGAATCATGAATTAATTTAATTATTAAAAAATAATCATGATCTTCGGATAGGAATACACCCATAGTTTTTGGGTATGAATCAGATGGAAAATATCCAATAGAATTTGAGATTAATATGGGATTGCCATCTACATCAGGTTCAGAATCGAATAAATACATTTCTGCTTCAGCGTTGTCTAATTGATTTAATTCAAAAAAGTAGTGTTCAATACCTTTAAGTGATATTGGTTGACAATAAACACTCTCTTCATCATCCAAACTAAATTCTATCTCTGTATCCACTTTAATGTCAAGTTTTTTATCTAAAGCGTCAAGTGCAGCATATCCTTGAACAATACCCCAACCTTGAGTATTATCATGAATTGTTTTAGGTTTAAAGGTCCTATAAGAAGTCATTGAGATGATACTCTTTAATTCCATAGCATCTAAATCGTCATCTTCTTCAAGTAAAAGAGCGGCTAGACCAGAGACATAAGGTGTAGAGGCAGAGGTTCCAGTGTGATCATCATAAACATCATTAGGAGGTCCGGGTTCTGCACCCTCAACATCGACTGCTGGAGCGCATACATCAGGCTTGATGAGATTTTCATAAGTTGGGCCTTCACCACTATTATCAAACATATCACCATCATATTCTACTCCACCAACTGTTAATACTGAAGGTGCCGAGCCAGGCGACGTAACTGACCCTACTCCATCAGTGGTACCTGAACCACCATAATTTCCAGAAGCCGCCACAACTAAGATATCTTCAATTGTAAGTTCTTCTACGATATCATTCAATTCTTTAGTTTCATCGTATGATTCATCACCCTCATATTGAGCTCCAAAACTCATACTAACTACTTTAATGTCATAATCATCAGCATTATCAATAATCCAGTCTACTGCATCTTCTATTTTGGAAACAGATGATTCTAATTCATCATCATCTAATTCAAAGATTTTCATTATAACCAAATCTACACCGGGTGCTACACCTTGATATTCAGTATTATTCCCTCCTAATATTGATGCTGTCCAGGTCCCATGCCACGAAACATCATAAGGGTCATCTATAAGAACCTCTTCATCTTCATCGTAAAATGCAATAATTCGTTCATTCCAATGCTTAGTTCCATTTTCTGTAAAGACCGAATGATTAGGGTATATTCCTGTATCGAGAACCGCAACAGTGACTCCATCCCCCGTAGGAATGTCATCGTCATCATCTAACCCAATATGTTCACGAGCATTAAACTCAAGTTCATCTTCAGAATCAAGCGTACTATTT
>JANQNG010000003.1 GCA_028279685.1 Candidatus Nanoarchaeia archaeon
CGATTAAATTTATACTCAAATATACTGAAACATAAAATGGCTCACTCATTCAAAAAACACCTGGAGCATCTTTTCAAAATAAGATTCATTAAGTACTGGATTGTTTTTATTCTGCTCTTGCTGCTGCTGCTCATTCTTCAGGAGTTCTCATTTATTATTTATCTTGCCATCTTTCTTGCTTTTGCGGCACTTTATGGATCACACAGATATTTTGTGCCAAAAAGTGTTGTAGATCTGGATATTCTGCCTTTTGCTTGTGCTGTGATGACATTTCGATTCGGTCCTTTAGGCGGAATTGCAACAGCATTCCTCGGTACTGCAGCAGTTAATTATGTGCAAAATACATTCCACAGGCAGATGTTGAGAAAAACATTAAGTTATTTGCTCTGTGTGTTTATCATCTGGATATTGTTATTAATGGGAATGGAATCAGAAGGCTTCATGACTTTATTGGGAGTCATTGCAAACCTCTTCTTGCAGGTTGTCATCAATATAGGAGTTATGGAAGAAGGCATTCCTTTAAACCTTATGCGCCGTGGAACTAACCTTATTTGGACAGTGATCCTCATAGTATTTGTATTAGATTTATTTCTTTAAGTATATCTAGTTTCAGCTCGGAAAGAAAAAGTTTTTCTTGAACAATCGTTAAATAGATAACTTTATATACAAGTATTACTTTCTATACTTATGGTTTGTGTGAGAACAATAAAGGATATTGATGAAGACAGCTGGGCTACATTCAAGAGCTTAGCTGCAAAAAATAAGATGAAAATGGGAGATATGTTTAAAGAAATGATAGAGTCATATAACAATTCTTGGAATACTGTCTTTAATAATAACCGGATTTTTTCCGAAAAAGAAGCAGAAGAAATAAAAAAGATTGTTGCTTCAGCTCGGAAAGAAAAAGGATTTAGAAAATGAACATTGTATTTGACACAAATATTCTGATTGATATTCAGAAAAAAAACACAAATATCCTTAATAAACTGAAAGGCTTAGCAGCGAAATATCCTTCCAATCCACATATTACTTTTGTTAATTACTATGAATTTTTATTTGGGATAAATAAAAAAACAAGCAGAAAAAAAGAATCTTTAGAATTCATAAGAACTTTTCCAGTTCTGAACACAACAAAGAGAACAGCAGAAATTCTTGCAAAATTAAAAAATAAATATAATAAGAAAGGTTTTGAACTTCCTCTAGCAGACTTTCTTATAGCAAGCCTGGTTATTGAGAACAATATGATTCTGTTAACCTCAGATAAAGACTTTGAGCATTTCAAAGAATTAAACAAGATAGTATTATAATTCATCTAATAACTGATCCAGCTCATCTTTCAATCGCTTCTCGAAATCAGCTACTTTTTCGCCTTCATGTTTGCCTATCTGCAACACTTGGAGCAAATCTTTTGCTAATAATTTCTCTTTATCAGAGAAGAATGTTTTTACCTGTCCAGCATGCTCTTGAATAACATCTTCTTCAATTTGTTCAATACTCTCAGAAACAGTTTTGATTTCCTCAAATTCTTTGGAACGCAATTTCGCCGTATTTTTCATCACAAAAAATGCATGATTATCATACGCACGCTGCAACATCACTTTGAAATCAATGCTCGACGGTCTTCCTTCAGATAAAACTCCTTCAACACGAATCAGCACAATAGTATTCTTAAAATCATGACCAACAGCTTTCATCAATTCTGCCTCTACTGCTGCAGGAGATTTATGGTGCGCATTAACCGTAATGCAATGCACTCTTTTAAGCTCGACAGGAATAAACTCTTGCTTTAACGTTTCATTAACCTCGCAAAGATAGAACCCTCCTTTTTTCAATTTCTCTAACTCAGAAAAGCTATTGGGAAATAATGGACCAGGATAGCATAAATGTTTGTAGCCCGGTAAATCAATATTGTTCACAATATGCACATGTCCTCCCGCATAATAATCAAAGTGTTTTGGTAAAAAGCTTGCAGGAGTGCTCTCCATCTTTTCCATATCTTCTGGCTTCAATTCATCAATTGCAGTGTGAAACATAAAAATCTTGAAGCCCTCCGTTTTTTCTAACGGTTTCACATCGAGATCTTCAAAATATTTCTTCTCTAATGTTCCTCTTCTCCCTAATACGCCAGTGATCTTTGCTCCTGTTTTTTCATCAACAGTAAAATCAAGCTGCAGTTTATCATCGTTGATATTTCCTTTGAAAACATTAGTTATTAGTCCTGCTTCTTCAAGAATATCAAGCATGGTTTTTCCTGATGGAGAATAATCATGTGATCCGGCAATGATATAAACAGGAATATTTGCTTCTTTTAACTTCTTCAATGCTACCATAGTTCTTTTGATGAAATCAATGCCTGGCAGTGCTGTGTTGAAAAGATCTCCTGCTATCAGTATAAAATCCACTTTTTCATCAATGCACGTATACACCGCATATCTGAATGCCTCTATCGGCAGTTCTTTGAGTTTCGGATCACGCCAACCCCCAATATGACAGTCAGCAAAATGAGCAAATTTCATAGAAAAGAAGAATACTAGTAGATTTAAAGAATTATCTAATTCCACCAGGAGGAACAGTAACTGTAGGAAGAGGCTCTCCATCGATCTTATGATAGACTGTATCTTGACCTACAACAGTGAATTCATCAACTTCAGGACCCTGTCGAACATTTTTAATATAAAATACAGGTTTTGATTCTTCTGGAAGTTCATTGTAAATAACTTCAACTCTTTTATTAGTTTCTTTGACTATTGAATGAACATTCATACTATGATAACAACTTTTAAAAGAAGCTGCCATAGTACAAAGCATCATAAGATATAATCCTATTCTTGTTTTTTCAGCCATACTATTAGAAACAATACACTATTAATAAAATTTTCTATTTTTACTACTAGAAAATAATTAAATAATTATTTTCCATATAGAATATATACAATAATAAAGTTTTTATTATATTCCCTGTTCCAAGTTTTTATGGAAAAAAGAAAATACACTATTCCTCAAGAGGCATTCGAACTTATGAATCGATGGACACAGATAAAAACCTCCTACGAAACTGAGTTTCGTGGTAAAGATATTACAGATGTGGTAATCCAATTCGAAGGAGAACAACCACGATTCGCCCATATACATTACAAAATCGATGGGCTTACAGGAACTGAAAGCATTGATCTTTCCAAGAATCATCTTCTTGATAAGCCAGAGGAAAGACCTTATATCCCTTTTGAAACTACGCTTTCTCGAAAATAATTTCTTTGTAATTTATCCAATAAAAAGTATTCACCTATATTTATTTTCTATATAGAATATATGTTTGAGCATCAAAACAACTATATAGCTTAACAACACAAAATCATCATATGTACGAAGCAGAGACTGCCAGAGATATTAACTATGATATGCACATCATTCTAGCAAATAAGTATTTGAAAGAACATAATATTCTTCAGGCCAGGAATGAATTCCAGTATGCATTAAATCAAGTTTACAAAGATGACCAAGGCATAACACTTGAAGTCATGCTCTGCGAGACAAGAGCAGGCATTCTCTATTGTGAATTACAACTCAATGGCCAATGTGAAAGAACAGAAACTGAATTAAGCAACCTTTACAAGCTCGTCAAGAATCATCAAAAGAACATTGATCTATTTCTTCGAAAAGATCCTCCTTGTGAAAAAGAAAGAATCTATTCTCTTCTCCAGAGAGCAACAAATTTAGTTGACTCTATAGAAAAACTTGTGATGCCTATAGCCATCTGCCTTAATTAACAACAAAAACTTCTAGAAAATCTTATATACTCATTCAAATCTGAACAGATTCCTTGATGAGGTGTTACTATGAGAAGAGTTTACAAAGTCGAAAATAATCTTGAAGGAGCAGTGAGCAATGATTTTCCAGGTGTTGCTTTTGAAATCGATCAGGAAATGTTATTCTGGAGCAGTCATTTTCCAAATCTCAAAAGTGGCGAGAAGAATGTCACTATACGCTATAGACCTGGAAAGATAAGAATTCCTGGTGCAAAAGATATGCGCGTGATCGATACTGGCGATAATGGAAAATCATATACTCCTGCAGGCATAATTACTATTCCAACTATTATGGTTCTGGATCTTATAGAATTCAAAGATGAATTTGCAAGATTAGATGGATTTGAAAATAAAGAAGATATGATCCAAGGTATGGAAAAATACTACGGACCACTACCTGAAGATGCTGTTCTCAGTATGTATTGGTTGAATAACTATAGGGCTTAAATATCCATATCATCTGGCTCGAAATATTCTAGAGGATGCTTACAGCAAGGACATTCTTTAGGAGGCTCTTTGCCTTCATGTTTATGGCCGCATTTAGAGCATTTCCATGTTATCGGCTTATCTCTTTTGTACACCGTATCTTCTTCTACACGCTTCAACAGTTTCTCATAGCGTTCTCTGTGCTTTTCTTCAACTTTAGAAACAGCTTTGAATAATCGTGCAGCATCTTCGTTACCTTCTTTCTCAGCTTCCTCAGCAAACTTAGGATACATCTCAGTATGTTCATATAATTCCCCGGCAACCGCTTCCTTGAGATTAGTCTTCGTATCGCCAATACCTTTCAATAACTTGAAATGCTCCTTTGCGTGTTGCATTTCATTCAACGCAGTCTCTTCGAATATCTTAGCAATATAATGATATCCTTGTTTTCGAGCAACTTTCGCAAAATAATCGTACTTATTGCGAGCCATACTCTCCCCAGCGAATGCTTCATGAAGATTATCTTCTGTAGTCATAATATCACCCTAAACCAGGTAGAAAAGTCCTATTTACATAGATTTCTATTGATTTTTTATTCACAGACGATATTTATTACTCATTAGTAAAGATTTATAAAGTATTCGTCCACCCCTTCTATTGTGCTAATTACTATGAGTAAAAAAAGATACGATAACAATTTCCAAAATTTAAGAAAAGGAATGGATGAAAAAGAAGGATTAGCAGATCTTATTAATGAAACTCTTACTTTGAAAGGCAGCTTTCTTGATATTGGCGCCAACGATGGAAAACTTGGTTCGCTCCTTGAAGGAGATTTCAATGAGAAAGTAGCAGTCGAACCTAATGCTGAAGCCTGCGATACATTAAGAAATTCAGGTTATGAAGTTCATGAAATGGGATATGAAAAATTCGACAATGATAAAAAATTTGATTTTGTTCTAGCCAGTCATGTCCTCTACTATATTCCAATAGAAAAATGGGCAGATGTAGTTGAAGATATGTATAATCGCGTAGAGAAAAATGGAAATCTTGCAGTTATTCTAACAACAGGAGGAAGTTATTGGGATATGTGTGTGAATTTTTTCACTGAAAAAAAAGCGAATCCAAACATGGCAACCCGTAAATTTATTAGTGATGCTATAGAAACCTATTTGGGTAAATTACAAAAGAAAGTAATAACTTCAAATATCTCCATGCCGCTAAATGAAGCAATTGAAGTATTTACAACATATGCTGAAGCTTCCGATGATGTAGCTCAATTAATTGAAAGATATTTAACTGCAAGAACTGATGAAGATGGAATCACCCATCTTACTAACGAAAATACTGTTCTGTTTATAGAAAAGAAAGAAAGACCTAGACTTGAAATTGATATAATAAAACACCCTTATGATCGAGTTTTAGTCAAATCCTTAAAGGACAAGAGAGTTGCCATACCCGGAAGATACAATCCTCTTCATAATGGTCATCTGTCAATGTTTATTGAAATTATAAAAGCAGCAGGAGTAACTTTTATTCCTTTAGGAAGTGCTAATGAAACACACAGCAGAAATAATCCTTGTAGTGCAGTTGAAAGAAGAAATTATATTATGCGAGCATTGAATGATGCAGCACAAAGTGATGATTTCTTAAGAGAGCGGATGAAAGATGTACGTGTAATACCCATTCAAAATACAGGTTTGGGTGATGGGTTATGGAGTATTAACGAACAAAAACAATGGATTTCCAGCATTTATGAAATTTCTGGAGGTATTGACTTATTAATTAGCAGCAATCCCCAAGTAGCTGCTTCTTGCAAATCTTATGGTATTGATTGTCGACATGTGACAGAAGTAGTGCGAAAAGAATCATTACTCATGCAGGGAACATTGCATGATAAACTTTCAGCAACACATATAAAAAAATTAATAGATTCAGGCCATTCAGAATATAAAGACCTAATACCTCATTCTGTTCTTGAGGTTTTGCAAGAGATTGGAGGAATCGAAAATCGATTAAACTTTTCTTTAACACAATCAATTGATGACTCTTGCAGACAACCTTACGTGGATTGTATCATTTACAAGATCGATTCAAATGGCCAGATGATGATTGGTGTTGATGAATCAGATTCAATTCCAAGAATAAAAATTGAGAATGGTGAATTTGAGGATTTGCAGTTAGTTCGATATTTCCAACAAATTGGTCTCGATGCAAAGATAATAGATCCTTATCGTTTGCCACTAAGATTACAATTAGGGGATGGATTACCAAGAAATATGAGAAGAGTTAGAACTTACAGGGAAAATAAATCCATAATCACAGCATATGTACTCAGTGCCCCCGAATCAAATTTGAAATTTGTGGATCCTGGATGTGTTTCCTCAGAAAGCACGAGATGTTTTATGGAATTCATTAGAGGAAATGCTCAGTAATATCGCTAATAAGTAAATGAAAAACACCGTTCTAAAGAATGAAGCTCAGCGCTATCAAGCAATTGAGCAATTATTTTCCATATAGTATTGATTCTTACCTCATCCACCCACAACCCTTATAAACAATACATTGTTAGCGTTTCTGAAAGGGGAAACGAGTTCTTGCTTGTTTTGTCTTATGGAGTTGATAGTATGGTTGTAGAAAAAGGAGATACAGTAAAAATTCATTACACTGGAAAGCTCGATGATGGAACAGTATTTGACACATCGAAGCATGGCGATCATGATCATCCGCTAGAGTTTGAAGCAGGTGCAGGAAAAGTGATTCCTGGATTCGATAAAGCCGTTCTCGGGATGAAGAAAGATGAAGAGAAGACAGTCGATATTAAACCTGAAGAGGCTTATGGTGAAGTCAGACCTGAGCTCACACAGAAAGTTCCTCGGGACAAGATTCCGAAGGATCTTGAAGTGAAAGAAGGTATGATGCTCGGCTTGATGGGTCCTGATGGAAAGCAATACCCAGCAAAAGTCATCAAAGTTGAAGACACTGAAGTCACCATCGACCTGAATCATCCATTAGCAGGCAAGACTTTGCATTTCGAAATCAAAGTTATTGACATTATACCTAAAAAATAAAAAGTGTCACACAGAGGAAAACTTTTTATGTTTCCTCTTTTTTCTCTCTTTTTCATGTTTAGAAAAGAAGACAAAACATTAGAAAAATATCTCCAGGAGATAGGAGAATATCCTTTACTGACAGCTCAGGAGGAAATCGAACTAGCAAAACGAGCTAAACAAAATGATCAAGAAGCAATGAATACGCTTACTAAATCGAATCTTCGATTCGTGGTGAGCGTTGCAAAAAATTATCAAGGACAAGGCTTACCTCTTAAAGATCTAATTCAGGATGGTAATATAGGCCTGATTAAAGCAGTACCTCGTTTTGATGAAACAAAAGGATTCAAATTTATCAGTTATGCAGTTTGGTGGATTAGACAGTCAATTCTTCAGAGCCTCGCAGAAACAAGCAATATCACTAAGCTTCCTCTGAACAAAGTAAGCGCATTAAACAAAGCAAAAAAAGTCTACAATTCTCTTGCAAATTCATTAGAAAGCGAATATATTCCCATCGAGGATCTTGCCGAAGCAACAGGTGTTTCCGAAAAAGAACTCACAGAAGCCTTTAAGTATTCTAAGAAATCACTTTCTCTCGACTACCCTATTCCAGGCGATACAAATGATAAAAACAGGCTTTCAGATGCGCTAATTGTTAATGACCCTGCTTATCGTAACCAAGGAATTGCCAGAACAGAATATGATTCTTTAAAAAAAGAAATCGATATGACATTGAAAGAAATGCACCCTAGAGACGCTGAATTCCTGAAACGCTACTTTGGTATTGATCGTAAACGTGAAACTCTGGACTCCATAGGAGACCAGTTCGGGCTCACAAGAGAACGCGTGAGACAAATAAAAGAAACAGCATTCAAAACGTTAAAAGGCCCTGCAGGAAAAAGACTTCGAGAACTCATGCAATATTCTTTATAAACCTATTAGCATATTTTAAATATAAGAAGCGTTCTGCTCATAATGGGGGTGATGGTTTTGGTTAAGAAAAAAAGCAAAGCCGGCAAAATTATTCTAATAATTGTCGCAGTAGTCATTCTGCTGTTAGTAGTAGGAGCATGGTATGTGATGGCTTCACCGACTGTAAAAGCATATCTGAAGATTGAAGAAGGTTCTGTGCAGGTTAATCAAGGATCTGGTTACGCTGCTGCTGTTGATGAGATGGAATTGAGACAAACTGATAGTGTTAAAACAGAAGCAAATAGCAGAGCATCAATCGTATTTTACGAAGGTGCTATTGTCAGTCTAGAACCTAACACTGAAGTAATAATAGCATCTTTATCACAAGACATTACGAAAGTAGAACAACCCAAAGGCTCGACCTGGAACAAATTCATGGCATTATCAGGTATTGATGAGATGACTGTTGAAACTCCTCAAACAGTAGCTACTATTCGAGGAACTTCGTATGAAATTAATTTAGACTCTGCTTATGTCTTAGAAGGTACTGTAGAAGTTACTATTGGAGGCCAAACTTTTTCTGTAGGAAAATTCGAGAAAGTGGTGATGGAAGATGGTGTTCCTGTGAAGAAGCCTTTTGATGAAGCAGATTATGCAAGATTCAGAGATAAAATACAACGACATATTGATGTACTGAAATCAATGAGACAAAAAGAGCTTGATAAAAAAGCAGGATTAGTTGAAAGCTTGACAAAACAATTCGGTATTGAAGATTTCGATGCTGAACTTGAGAACGCAGACAGGGGAGAATTTGACTTAGATGAGATTGAAGCAGCAATTCCTGTGAAAGTCGCTACCGTAAGCAAAGTCAGAGGCTTAACGGAAGAGATCATTGATGAAATGAAACTGCTTGATGAGTTACAAGGATGAAACCTAAACTTATTTTTTGTATTCTTATTGCTTTAGCTTGTACAGTAGTGCTTGCTTCTCTTTTATCCGTAGGATTATTCTCTAATCTGAACTATGGTTTAACTGATAATCTCTATGGAGGAAAGAACGCATTAGATGATGTTGTTATCTTGGCTATTGATGATAAAAGCCTGCAGGAAATAGGACGGTGGCCTTGGGACAGAACGGTCTTTATTGAAACTTTGCCATTATTGAATCAATCCAAAGTCATTGGGATTGATGTTGCGTTCTTTGAAGCCACTGAAGATGACGAAGCATTAGGCGAAGCCTTACGCGCAGTTAACGCAATTATTCCTATTGAATTTTTGACATTTAAACAAGTAGATGAAAAAATAATCGGTGATGAAATGCTTGTTCCTGTTGATGAATTACATGGTATTGAAACAGGCTATATTAATGTGATGACAGATAAAGATGGCATTACAAGAGCAGCAAACTTCGATGTAGGAGGATCGCATGATCAGTTTGCTTATGCAGTTTACAAAGAATTCTTGAGTGGGGAACTCATCTCAAAGCCTTCACGATTCTTGATCAATTTTGTAGGTGTTCCAGGAAGTTTTACAAGATATTCATTTAGTGATATCACGTCAGGAAAAATTAAACCTGCAACCCTCAAGAATAAACTTATACTCATAGGAGCAACCTCCCCTGATCTGCATGATGATTACTTTGTGCCAACATCGAAAGGAAAAGCAATGCCCGGAGTAGAAGTGCATGCTAACACCATTCAAACATTGATCATGAAAGATTACTTGAAACATCAGGCAAATATTAGTGTTGTGGTTATGATGTTTATTATCTCCATTGTTATCAGCATCGTGTTTTTTAAATTTAAAATCCTCGGAGGATCTCTATTGTCTATTGCATTATTCATAGGCTATCCTTTCTTTGCTATTATTCGTTTCAACCATGGCATGATCATGAATCTTGTTTATATTCCTTTGATCATACTTTTGACGTTTGGCGCTGAAACGATTTATCTTTATGTTACTGAAAGAAAAGCAAAAACACAGATCAAAGGAGCTTTTTCAAAATACGTAAGTAAACATGTTGTCGACGAGCTATTGAAGAATCCTGATCTCTTGCAGCTAGGCGGAGCAAAAAAAGAAATCACGGTATTTTTCTCAGATATCAGAGGGTTTACCTCAATCTCTGAAAAACTTGACCCTGAACAATTAGTAAAACTGCTTAATGAATATCTTACTGCTATGACAAATATTGTGATGGAACATGAAGGAGTAGTCGACAAATACATAGGTGATGCTATTATGGCATTTTGGGGGGCCCCTCTTCCCCAAGAAGATCATGCAATACGAGCATGCCAAACAAGTCTTGATATGATCACTGAATTGGAAAAACTAAGAAAAAAATGGATTAAAGAAGGCTACCCTGAACTCCATATTGGCATAGGCTTAAACACTGGTCATGCAGTCATTGGCAATATGGGCTCCTACGAACGTTTCGACTATACAGCCATGGGTGACAATATTAATTTAGGCTCACGACTGGAAGGATTAACTAAGCAGTATGGAGTGCAGATTATTATCTCTGAAAGCACGCAAAAAGCAGTCAAAGAAGAATTTGCAACACGTCTCCTCGATCTTGTTGCAGTGAAAGGAAAGAAACAGCCGATTAAAATCTATGAATTGATAGGAAAAGAACTCACGAAGAAACAAAAAGAGATCAAAAAACATTATGAACAGGGTATGGTATATTATCTCAACAGAGAGTGGACAAAAGCAAGCAATGCTTTCAAGCAAGCAAATGATTTCGCTTCAAAGATGTTCATAAAACGCTGTGAATCCTTCAAGAAATCTCCTCCAGGCAGGGATTGGAAAGGCGTCTGGGTTATGAAAACGAAGTGATTATTTCAAGTCACACCCTTATATTTTTCTCGAAAAGATTCTTATTTTCTTTTAAATTAAGAAATTCTAAAAAGTCTTTCATGATATCTTCTGGTTTTTTCACTATTTGTCCTTTTCTAGATACTCTTTTTACTTTCTCCCTATCCTTGCTTAAAATAACACGTTCATAAAGAAAAAAACTAATTTGTCTTTCTAATTCTCTGGTACTCCAATTATTATCAATAGCTTCACAAAAATAAAATTGTCTTTCACTTTTCTCTTTAATACGCAATAACAGTCTGTAATGAGTCCAACTCAACTCGGAACTCACCGCATTCCATTTTGGGAAAAATAAATAAAAATTTCGCATGCTTCTTAGATTTCTCTCCGTGAACCCTCTACCATACTCTGACTTTAGTTTTTTAGATAGCTTTGCTAAAACCGAAGTTCCGTATTGCATCTTTTTACTATCTTTCTGTTCTTGTTCAACAATGGCTCTCCCTATATGCCAATACGTATGGACCATAGTTTTATTGATATTTTTATAAACAGTAATTCTTGCTTTTTCTAAAACATTCCGCACTTTTACATATGTTCTGCTGAGAGTCATTTTTCATACAACAAAACAATCATTATAAAAACTTTCCAAGAAAAAACCAAAAATAATTCGGATCAAATGTAATTATTCCGAAATTTATAAATACTTCTGGGAAGAGTACGAAAAGGTAACTTATTCTCAGCGCAAATGAAATATGATAAATCACCACAAACTCTTATGCATATTGTAAAAATACAACCAGATGTAGTAGATGCTTATGGCATTCATGAAATAGAGCGTTCACTTCTTTCAGAGATTGATATTCCTGAGAATAGAGAAGCATTAGAATATCTCTATAACAATTTCTTCCCTTAAATCACTTATTCTCCTTGTTTTGCATAGTAAATCATGGAGTCGAAACAAACTTATCCATGAACTCTACCATTCTTTTCTTGTCTTCTTCAGGAACATTTTGCTCAAAATAATCTTTATTAAGATTTTCAGGATAATGTTTGACAGTGGTATTAATGACAAGAAGATCTTTCACATACTTCTCAAAGAGCTCTCTTGTTTCCTGTCCTCGAATAACATCGTCATGATCATTTATCATTAAAATTGTGGGTTTGTTCCTGAATCGGCAAGGAACATTATAATCTAAGACAATTTCTGCAATCTCAAAAAAAGTTCTAGGATCTATTTGATCAAGCATTTTATCAATAATATTGTCAGGAATATGCGTTTTATGAAGAATGAAATGAAACATATTAGAGCGCCATATTCTTTTATATGCTTTGGTGTCACAAGCAACGTGAGCAATAGCTCTCTCAAACAGCACATGATAAGGAGACTGATTGAGTTCTTTTACATTAAGAAAGGGTTCTAAGGCAACAAGTCCTCTACATTTGGCATCAGTTCTTACTTTATTTGCAATAAGAAATCCGAACGATATGCCTCCAAGCCAATATTGATCAAAATTCATTTTTTCAATGCGCTCCTGGACATTCTGGGTGAGCGTATCGACATTGATTCTTCCTAAAGGAGGCTGGTCAGGATGCATGCCTGGAAGATCAATAAAGTGAATTTCTACAAAATCATTGAAAAACTCAATAAGCCCTTGCAAAAGCTCATGGTTTGCAGGAAATGGCTGAACAAATATGACGTGATGCTTCATGCTATATACTTCCTGGTTTTGACTTTAAATATTTTTTCTGTTTTCTACTGAATTACTATTTTAGCCTGTAAGCTTATTCAAATCCTCTGGGAAAACTATGATATTCGATGCCTTATCATAAAGTGTATATTTTGATCCAATCAACTGTTTTGCACGGACAATTGCCCAGTACTCATTCTGATTAAAGAAATAGTGATACCCGTGAACAGCCTCCCTTAACTTTTTATAGGGAATGTCTTTGAGCTGAATATCTTTCATTCCAGCGACGAGCTTTGATTTTTCCTTCGAAGCCATTTCACTAGGAGCAAACGTCAGTTGAGAAGGTTTACAAGTTCTGAGATATTTCTTACCGATACGCTTTGCATCTCCTGTAGTTTCTACTAGATCTTCTTTTTTAAAAAGTTTTTTGCTGTAACTGCACTCTCCAACTTCTTCATGACTGAAGAAATCAGCATACTCGCTGAGATAGACTACAGGCTCCCCATAATAATTGCGCACCCGAGACAAAACGTACTTGATCTCTGTGTCAATATGCTGTCTGACATGAGCAACAAAAAAGAATATACTTCCAATAATCAAAAGACAGAGTGCGATAAAAATAAAGATCCACTCATTGCTTGATGGAACAGAGATGTCAACACCAATTTCAATAGGCTCATCGAGTGTTTCTGCCTCTTCTGCTGCGGCAAACCCTATTAGACAAATGAACAAAAACACAACTAATACTACAACTCTCATATAACACCTCTTTCATTAATTTCCTAGAGAATGTAGTATTTAATGTTTACGGCTAAAGAGGTAATAGCTTATCAGCAGCGAGCTCTCATATCTTCATCTTCTATGAGATCGCATCCCCTTCCATATGTTCTGCCAATCGCTAAAAGACAGTTATCATCGGCACAATCTTCAGGATCCCTTGTCACAAGAGCAACACCATGCCTGCAGAAAATCTCCTCAGCAGAATTTTCGATATAAGAGCAAAAGAAGGTGTCTCTAGCATAGACTGCAATCTCATTAATACAGATAACATCTCCTTCACAATCTTCTGCTAATTCTTCTAATGTAGGCTCTGAGCAGCTAATCAAAAAAAGCAATGCCAGTATGAGGATATACACTTTCATAAGCGTACAGCTAAAGATGCTCTTTATATGGATTATTAATTAACATTATTTTCTATATAGAAAATAAATAGATGAAAAAAAATTAAGCTTTTGCCGTAACAGGAGATTTCTGCGCTGCGATCATAATTGTCCATATGACCATGATTGAAGCTGTAATGACGAATCCAAGAAGCATATCTTGTAAGCTGAATGCTAATAATTCTCCATTCCATGCATGATCCACTACACCAAAGATTGCGCCTCCCGCAAAAAGCAGATTAAGCATTTTATGATTAGCAGTTTGAAATTTTTTATCCCTTTTTCTCATAAAGAAATGTGCTATTGCTGCAATTAGCGGTACTGTGTAACACCCCATTAAAATCACCTCTTTAGAAAAATAATAATCAATACTATATTAATATTTTGATTAGCCAAGATATTGACTAACTTCTTCAAAGAAAGTCTTTGCAGGCCTTTCATAGATCCAATAAAAAGTTGATTTTGTTAATTTCTTTAATTTCACATTCTCAAGATTCTCTTTGTATTCAGACAAATAGAGAAGTCCTTTATTAACTTCATCAGCATACCATTGTTTTATCCCTTTAGGAAGTGATTGAATAAATCGCTTTCTTTCTCTGCATTCTTCTTTTTTCTTCGCTCTCATTGCAGATATTTTCTTTGATAATTTCTTTATTTTTTTAAAAGGATTATCATAATTCCCCTCTATCACTTTCAATTCCAAATTATACATCTCATGCATCATACTCATATAGTTAACATTTGTTTTACTAAGCTCTATTGTTTGCTCAAGATCAAATTTAGAGATATTGTTCTTCTCAACTACTTCCTTGGGAATATTAATAAACCCTGCAACCAAATCTTCAGAAAGATCTCTAAGCGTATAAAATATTCTCGAGGCATATGATAACTTCTCTACATATTCTACTTTATCTTCAGAGTCCATAAATACTTTTGATGCACCTATTGTTGTTCCTCTAACATCAAGCTGGTCAAAATATGCATGTAATTCTTCGGCAGAAAATATTTTTTGTTTTCCATAACGTTCAGCATCAAATAACAATGATTCAAGAATTAATCCGCATTCTTTCCTGATGTTAAATCCTATATTTTCGGCAAGGTCAAAACATTGTTTTAGTCTACTTTCCATTTCATCGCCAAATTCATGAGGCTGCTCAGAAAACGCTATGAGCTTCTTCATATACTCTGAAGGAGTATACTCGTTAGGAGGCTGCATATCTCTGTCAGCAATATCATCAGCATCCCTCATTACTGCATAAGCATCTTTAAGGAGATGAGCTCGTCTAGTATCTATAAACAATAATTTAGCAATTATATCAGCCGAATCTAGAGCTTTTAAGAAAAAGCCATATTTGCTTCTGTTTGCTGAGAGCATTCTTCTGAATGTTTCTGACGTTTTCTCTGAAGTAACTTTCTGCATAAAAAAAGGAAATATCCTCTTCATTAAAATACTTCCGGAATCCCTTATTTTAAAGACCAGATAATTACCTTTAAATACACCCTATCCTTTATTCTAACATGAGTTATGAACAAGATCTAAGAATATGGGCTTTAGAGAATGCTATCAAGTATAAAGGAAAAACTAATCCTAAAGCGCTAGTTGGAAAAGTTATTGGAGCTTATCCAGATAAGAAATCTAATATGAAAGAATTAATACAGGACCTGAACACTATAACAAATGAAATAAATTCATTGTCATTACAGGATCAAGAGAAAGAATACGCGACTTATGGCATCACAAAAGAAAAACCTAAAGAAAAAACATTGAAAGAGTTACCGAATGTCTCCAGAGAAGTCCATATGCGATTAGCACCTAGTCCATCAGGACCATTACATATTGGACATGCGTATGTCTTAGCTTTAAATTATGAATACGTAAAAAAATATGGTGGTAAATTATTTGTCAGAATAGAAGACACTAATCCTGACAATATTTATGAACCTGCATACGAGCAAATTCCAGAGGACGCACATTGGTTGTGTGAAAATAACATTTCTGAAGTAATAATTCAGTCTGATAGAATGGAGGAATATTACTTGTATGGTAAGCAGTTGTTACATAAAGAAAAAATGTATGTCTGTTCTTGTAAGCCAGATGATTTCAAGCAAAGAATAACAAAATCAATTGCTTGTCCTTGCAGAGAATTAGGAAAAGATGAGCAGCTAAAACGCTGGCGAATGATGCATGACGGAACATACGCACAAGGAGAAGCTGTTTGTAGATTCAAATCAGATATCAAACATAAGAATCCTGCTATGAGGGACTTTCCATTGTTCAGAATTAATGAATCTGAACACCCGCGGCAAGGAAAGAAATTCAGAGTATGGCCTTTGATGAATATGGGTGTAGCAGTAGATGATATGTTACTTGGGATGACACATTGCCTAAGAGGAAAAGATCATGCAGATAATGCTAAACGTCAAGCCATGATTCATGAAGTTTTAGGATCTAAAACACCGGAGGCAATCTCTGTAGGTAGGATTAATTTCGCTGGAGGATTGCCAGTAAGTTGTTCGAAAACTAGACCTAGAATAGAAGCTGGAGAATTTAACGGCTGGGATGATATTCGATTGCCTTTTTTACGAGCTTTGAAACGAAGAGGTATTCGACCAGAAGCGTTACGGAAATATGCAGTCGAGATCGGTGTTACAAAGAATGATAAGACTGTTGCGATGGATGATTATTTCAAGTCGATATATGCATTCAATCAGGATTTAATTGATGACTCCACGAAAAGATTATTCTTTGTAAATAATCCTGTGGAGATTTTAATTAAAGATGCTCCTTCGTTTGATACTGAGTTGGATTTTCACCCTGATCATATGAAAGGAGGAAGAAAGTTTAGTGTTAATGGAAAATTCTTCATAGCTAAGAAAGATTATGATGATATTATGAAAATGAAAGACGGAGAGCTTATTAGGTTAATGGACTGTCTTAACTTTGTGAGAAAAGGAGAGCAGCTTGAGTTTCATTCCAGAGAGTACGCGAAGTTCAAAGGAAAAGGCAAAAGAATAATACATTGGCTTCCAAAGGATGAATGTGTTGATGCTTCTGTGTTACTGTTAGATGGGAATATGGTAAAAGGAAAAGCAGAAGCTAGGATTAATGATCTTGACGTTAACGATGTCATCCAGTTCGAAAGATTTGGTTTTGTACGATTAGATGAAAAAAATAATTTTTGGTTTACTCATTAAGCTCAAAATGAAAGCAGAAGTATTTTTTGTAATCATTTCTATTTTTTTACTAGTTTTATCTGGTTGTTATACTGAAGAAATATCGCCAACAGATTCTGTTGGGGAAGCAGAGAAAGAACCACCAGAAGATGTTCCTCAGATAGAACAGTCTCAAGAGATCCAAAAAGATAGTTTTTCTTTTGTCGTGTACGGAGACTCACGGGGAAAAGGAGACTCACATGGACCTGAGCAAGAAAACTATGTAAGACACCAGCAAATAGCAGAGCTGATCAAAAAAAGAAATCCTGACTTCATCTTTCACACCGGAGATATTGTCGAATATGGTCCCAGGCCTGCAGAGTGGGAAATATTCAAAAACATTACTGAAGACATCTGCAGAACCAAAGACAGAAGCAAACCTTGCTGGGAATCGACATTCTATCTCGACTCAAATTATTTTCCCGCCATTGGCAATCATGAAAAGATTCGTGATGGCTATGAAAATTATTTTTCCGTATTTCCTTTCCTGAAAAAAAATGATGAAGAAATTTGGACTTCACGATACTACTCCTTAACCTACGGAAACACATATTTCATTATACTTGACAGTTCATTCCCTGAGAACATACGAGGGGAAAAAGGCAATCAATACAACTGGCTCGTAAGCGAACTAGAAAAAACGGAAACGTACGAACATATCTTTGTTTTTTTCCATCATCCTCCTTATGGCACAAGCGGTGAAGATCATCTCGATGTACAACAATATTGGGTTCCTTTATTCAAAGAACATAATGTCGATATTGTCTTCAATGGCCATCATCATCATTACGCAAGGCAAAATGTTGACGGAGTTCTTTATGTAACTACAGGAGGTGGAGGAGCATCACTCTATCCAGTAAATCCGACCCCTTATTTAGTATCCTCAGCAAAAGTATATCATTATGTTTATGTTACCATAGATGATACTATAGAAGTTTCAGTTTACGATATAAATAATAATCTAATCGAAGAGTTCTCTCTTTAAAATAGTAAAGCAAAAGAAAGATTTATAAGATAGAGCTTTATTCACTATTTCGACTTGGAGAAATGAAAATGGCATTTATTCCGTTTGATGAAAGAGTGAAAATAGAGCGTTGTGAAAGATGGGCGCCAAGAATGGAGAAATACGGAGCCATATCGGGATTTGTTTTGACATTAGGAACTGAAGCAATATTTATAACACATAACGACAATAAAGCTAAAAAATTTGCGCAAAAAAACAAAACAGTACAAGAGTTCATAAAAGAGTCAGGGGAATTAGATATATTACAAAGACAAAATAATAATTTAGAAAAAGAAATAAAAGATGTGCATGAGTATTATCAGAACCTTGAAGATAAAGGAGTGCTTATCTCTTCTGAAATAAAAACACTCCCAGTATATCATAAGCAAACTCAATCAAACTTAACTTCCAGAATAGATTCATTAACAACCATTGTTGAAATGAAAGCACAACATCCTCTGGTAGAACAATATAAACACATCCAAGCACCTTATGGATTTGGTGTTAATGGGAGCTGGATAGGATTAGGGATAGCAGCTGGTCTTGTTTTAGCAGGAACGAAAATATCACAATTTCTTGCAAAGCGCTATATTTCAAAACCTCTTCTAAAAAAAGCAGAAAAAATCAGAGAAGAGTGGAAAGACTTTGAAAACAAAAGAGCAAGAACTAACGAACATTTCACTCCTTTTTTATATGAAAATAATTGAAATAAAAAAATTAGACTTTTGATGCTATCAAGATACCTTCATCAACAATCTTGAATGGTATGTATGCTCCTCACTTTCTTAAAAAAATTAATACATCATAAATGCTCTATCCCCTATTGTTACTTGCTGTCCTTCATCGCCTACTGTATAAACTCTTTCTGCTCTTGCACTATCACTACTTTCCCATAAATCAACAGTAGCAACTAACTTTATTTCTTGGACATTTTCAAGTGGAGTCTCAAATGCAATAGGATGCACTTCGTTGAAATTGAATGTATTCTCAGGATACATATCAATATATCCTATTCTATGATGCTCTCCATCTCCTGTCATCGCATCAACACTTATCATAAGTTCCTCAATAGACACATCTGAATGTCCTGAAGCCATCATATAATACTGATCTCCACCTATCTCTCTAAGTATTTTCAGATGAGTGAATGTTGGCAGTACAATATTTTCCTGTGTTAATGTTTCTTCGTATTCCCAGAACCCATAATCTAATCTTACATCGCATTCCACTTGCTCTAGAGCTACCTCTGAAAATCCCTTAACGGTTAATGATTCGACAACATCTGATCTGTCATCAGTGCCCGCATATATTCCTTTTGTATATGTAGAACCTAAAACATTCACATTTTCCTGATAACAATTAATCATTATTCTGTGTGAAATATTTGTGCTGATGTTTAGCAAGTAAGCTCTTATACTTTCCCCTACATCATTGTCACCAGTGTCAAAATCTTGATATCTGGTAAATGATCTTTCAATGTCATATCCTGGATCTATCCATTCCTCTGTCAAGCATCTTCCAGAAGCGCAACCATATTCACAATTGTATTGTGTTTCTTCAGCACCTAACGATACATTACAAAAATATTCAGTTAGCTCATAGTCATCTTCACAAGTATCGCTATAAATCACTGGTTCATCATCATCGTAATAAACTGTCGTATGAGACATAACAAACGGATTGTCTCCACCATCATGTTCTATACAATCAACTATTTCATCCAATTCATTAAAATGTGGATTTCCTATATCTATTGATTCTTCCTTTACTTCTTCAGGAACGCTCTTTACAGGACTAGCATACCCAACAGCTTTGCCAGGCATCAATTTAGCCTGGCCCACTATGTTATTTGCAGCAATATCTTTGTCGACCATTGACATCGAGAAGAACCCGACAATACCGACAAGAATAACAATAAGCATCATTGACATACCAATATCCATCTTCATTCGTACTCACCTCATAAAGGATGTTAAGTCCCTGATATATTGATTTATAAATATTCCCTTCATAGAGAATAGAACAGTTCAGTAAAATAAGATACACAATCCTATGTATTTACCACAGAAAATGTTTAAATAGTAACATTAATTCACATATGGCATGGAATACCAACATCCTGATTTATGGGAAGAGCAAGAATCAGGTAGTGCTTTACCACAGAAAATGTTTAAAGACCAACATCCTGATTTATGGCAAGAGCAAGAATTAGGTAGTGCATTAGAAGGAATAGTCGTTGATTGGGATACGTTCTCTTCATCAGCATTGGCTGAAAGAGATGAACTCATTAACAATGGAATTGAAGAATGCAGAGATTTGCTTGGAAAACAAAAATCAAAAAATATGTACTATCTCTACGAAGGAAGTATTGAAGGATTCGAAGAATGCAGAACGCTAAGCACGCCTGAAGCATATGAAAACAGACTACGGGAATTGCGTGAGGAAGAAATAAGAGAAATTAGTCTTTCTTCATTGAAAGGAGATGATGAAGAAACGCAGCGTTTACGAGAAGGAATGAAAATTTACGATCCTAATGAGAAAACTGACGATAAAAAATTATGGAAAATAAAAGGAAGACTATCACAAATAAACTATATTTATGAAAGACTAAAAGGATATATGGTCGCAGCTGCTATTCTAGAAAAACAAATTAAAGATGTTTCTAAATTGAATTAGTTCCATAGTTATGTTTTGTTTAAATATATACGAGAATCAGAAAAACAATTCACAGCATTCTCTTTAAGTTTTTTTCTCTTTGTAAGCCGCTTTTATGCTTCTTAATAACAATAATGGTGCATATTTGAAAAAGTTCAAGTCTCGCAGCTTCTTTTTAGCATCATTATAAATTGGCATAAGCATATCTTTATCAAGTCCATGAAATAATCTGTTAAATTTTTCAGAATCCATTAAATCTAAGACGGCATTGCAGTGCTCTTCTGTTGTTTTCTTTCGTATGCTACCCACTGTACTTAACTTATTCAAATAGTATCTGCTTTTCAAATGGCATATAATAACTCCTCTAAGGCTTAATTTTGTTTTTTTAGCTATCTCTTTGCTCCTAATATAAGGTGCAGAAATTTCTATTATTTTTTCAGCGGTATTTCTGAAATTATTATTATCATCAATAATATAATAACAACCTGCTAGTTGCATATAATATATGCATAAATTATATACATCGTTTTGGCTTTCTTTTTCTATTTCAATTGCTTTTGATGTTAATCTTATGGCTTCACTATAATTCTTTTGCAACATCTTCACTTCTCCAGCTACATAATACAATCTTTGCCCACCAACAACTTCAATTGATTCTTTGGCTAATCTATCTGCATCTTCTAAATCATGCTGTATTCTTTCTCTTATTGCTTCCATATACGCTTTCTCAAGCATCGAATTAAGTGATGTGCGATAACCAACTTTTACATTAGAAGCGCTTATTCCTGTCGGTTCAATACCTAGTTCTTTTAGACTGTGTGATTGTTCGAAGTCGGATTCAATCAAACCATCAAATACTTTAATCGCAATCTTAAGATCCCCTATGGCATCATCATACTGCTTATTAAAAAAATTAACTGCTCCACGACTATAATATGCTTGAGATTCTATCAAATCTTCTCCTTTGCCTTCACAAGAATTGATTATATCATTTAGTGCAAATCTAGCATTCTCCAGACGCGATGTTTTTTTGTGATAATCAGGTTCATTAATAGCAAGAACTATTTCGTCTTCTACATCATTAAGTAAATCAACTAAACTCATAACAAAGCGAATTCAATGATTATATAAAAGATTTTTTATCATTCAAAAGAAATAAGAGCTTAAAAGGATTATTTTCTCATCCAGTATAAATTAATCGTCCTTCTTGGCTTAAGAAAGATAATTTCTCCTTGAATCTTTCTCTCATTTATGCTTTATATATTTGGGCGTGTTTCCCAATATATCAAGTCTTTTTTCAATAATTGCTTTATATTCCTCAAGAGTTTTTGCATTTGCTAATTCAGGATCCTTTTGTTGACACTTGTTTTTCCAGCTGAACGCTCCCATAATATGTTCATTTTCCTTAAGAAACAAAATAGGTTTTGGTTTTTTTGGTGAATTGGCTTCAATATTTTTATCTGGTTGTTCACTTGAAATATATTCAAGATTAAGAAGAGCTACAATTTCCTTGGTGCCTGCAGCTTTATCTACAACTTTAATACCATATTTTGTTTCGAGTTCTTCTCTCTTATTTTGTATTCCATAACTACTAGTATTCAGTATTTTGGGAATATTTTCATACGCTTTCATAACTTCTTCTAATGATGTACCCGTATTCTGAATTAGTTTTATAAAGTAATCATCTCCTTTACCTGAAGCCAACACCTCAAATATATCCAAGCCACCAAATACAGAACGATTTTGAAACTTATTATCTAGAATAATACCGTCAAACAATGTGCCAGTACTAACTGATTTCCCAAGTTCTGTTACAGCATTCTGACTATATTCGCAATAAGTTACTTCAACATCGTAATCAGATTTCAAATCAGATATTATACGTTCGACTACGCTTGGAACATCATCCGCGATAAGCACCCTATATGTCATGAAAAATGGTAATCAGGTTCTACTTATATTACTTCCGGAAGAAAAAAACTATAATCAAATAGTATAAAAGAAAATGGGCTCAAGGGATTCACGGAAATAAGTGTCCATAAATCTGGAAAAGCTCATTCTATTCATAGAACATCTTCAACAGTCTCTGAAACAATCTTCTTAGGCATACCTTGAGCATTGAATTCTTTCCAGGACATTGATTGTTCTTGTTTTAGATCAACAGAAGCATAGGTAACTTCAGTGACTTGACACTTATCTCGCCCATGAAAGAAATAACCTTCTTCGTCAAAGTTCATCCCAGCTATGTATTTCATAATCCTATCAGCACGGTCAAGTCCTATTAATTTCTATCTTCTTTCAAAAGAGGCATATTCGTGATGCCGATTATATAATCCTGAAACGGAGATGTAATTTCTAAATTAGCCAGTATTAAACAATCTGAAGATAAATCCTTATCAAGAGTCATTATTCAAAAGAAGTGATTGGCATTAATAAATGTTTTGATCCGTATTAGAAAAAATGATTACACAATAATGTAATTAAAGATAAGTTATATAAATACTGGACGAAAACATTTGATTATGTCGCAAAATAATATAATCGGAATGGAAGTTAGGCCAGACTATGCTAACATGCCAAGTACAATGTGGTATGAAACTTGGATAACTAGGGAACCTTTAGATGGCAGTAAATTTATATCTTTGAATGATCGATTATCACCTGATGACTTATCAAGATTAATAGAAGAGAAGATTGGTAATGCTTCTTATATGGTTATTAATACAAAAGCTGCAAGTTATGAAGAAATAGATCGCATAAGAAAATTATATAGTGAAAGATTCTTTCCATTTGATACAAGTCCAGATAAAAAACATCCTTACTTCTTAGGTAAAGGGATAGCAGATGAAATACAATTAATTATTGCTGAACATTTATTGGAAGAGTTTGGCAAAGAATTCAGAGTAATTCATCGAGAACCATCAGATACCAGAGAACATCAACTGAACAGAATAGGAATACAAAAAAACACTTGGTATGACATCACAGAATATGTAAATATCTGTAAACAAGCTGCAGTTAAATATTAATGATGCATTTTTTCTTTAGTATGCCGATCATATGGCTATAATCTGATATTAGGAACTTGCATGCAAAGAAAACAATAAAGAAAAATGGGCCCAATCACAAAGATTGACCGTCTAAAAGTATACATCCTAACATGCCAACTAACATTAATATTAACACTATTGCTAGAAAGATCTTCTTTATCCATTTAGCATTAATCTTTGAGAACACTTCCAGATAGATCCAAGCATAAGTCATCAATGCAAAAGGTATCACGCCCGCAATAATACTTGTCTCCATGTTTTTAATTCCAAAAATGAAAAGAGGCATAACCCCTGCAAGCATGAAAAGTATTGGCAATACACTCCCAAAATCACCTATACCTCCTACAGCAAATAATCCTACTATAACAGGAAGTAGCAACATCAAAACTAAGAACACTAGTCCATACCAAATCCAATAAGGTATATTTTTGAATTTCTCAATATGAAAGTAACCAATAGCTGCTCCAATCAGGAAATACAATATCCAACCACCTGAAAAAACACCAATTAGCTTCCAAGTCAAACGCCCAGTTACATCACTAAATAAGTTCGAGAAAAAGAAAATCCAGAGAACTATGTAGGCTACTGCTCCAATAAATCCTCCAATCCACCACTTTTTCATGCTATAATTCTAATTTTAATGATATAAATAGTTATTGGAGATGATAAAGAAAAATGGGCCCAAAGGGACAATCAACGCTCAAAAAAGTTCTCTATATGAACCAATAACTATTTAATATATCATAACTTTAGCTATTATATGAATAAGAGACTCAAATCGACAAGAGAGAAGCTTGCTGCTGTTTTAAGGAAAAGAGATGTAGTAAAAGCAGGAGTATTTGGGTCATTTGCCAGAGGAGAGGATAGCAAAGGCAGTGATATTGACATTCTTATCAAATTCAAAGGCAGAAAAAGCCTGTTTGACCTTGTAAGGCTTGAAAGAGAGCTGAAAAAAACAATGAAAAGAGATATAGACCTTCTCACTTATGATTCCCTCAATCCTCATCTCAAAGACAGAATATTAAAAGAGGAAGTGAGGATACTATGAAAAAAGATCTCTTGATACACACAATAGAGCTTATACATGTTAGAGAAGCATTAAAAAGAGAGACTCGAGTTTAGTGAATCTCGTAAAATTTACAAATCTAAGCGGAATCTTTAAAAGCTAAAGTACCTTTATAACAGTTAGGCGAGGTGTAGGAAATGCTATTATCCAGGGATGAAGGTATAGTTCTTGTGTTAGCCTTATCAAACAAGAATATAGTATCCTCAAAAACCACATTAAATAAACTACTTGCCAGGCTTAATTTACATTATATTCCTATTGATGTAGAATTTTCATTGCATAGAAATGGCAGTTATTACGCTGAGTTATCAGATTTGGAAGATAATGAGCTATTCAAAACCGAGATTTATCCTTATCAAGGAGGACATGGTAAAAAGTTTATTTTAGAAGACGAAGGGAAAAAATTATTTAATGAAGTCATTAAATCAAAACTTGATGAAATTTTCTCTGAAGATGATTTCAAAGCATTAAAAGAAGAAATTTATAATCTAAGTAAGCTGAGAGCAAGTGACATTAGTGATGATGAACACAAAAAACTCTTGGTTGATATTGAAGATAGATTTAAACTTAATCAAAGAGTGAATGAAGTGATGATTACCTATTCTGATTTATATGAGAAATCAAAGAAACTTCCCGAAACATATGAAACTTTAGGTCTTAAAGCATTGATAGAATATAGCCACCACTTAGCTAAGTACTTACATAAGAAACTTCATAAGTTAGAAGAAGAGAAGTATGACTACGGAGCCGACATGTTTGATTATTATTTCCTTAGTAATCTTTATGAGATGATACCTTTGCTTGAAGATCAATTAAAGAAGCACGTTGATAATCCTAAACTCATCAATAAGTTCTATCAATACCTTGTGAATAGCGTGAGAGATAATTATCCTTTCTCTCTTGATAATCCTGATTTAATGAGCTTAATTAAACAATCCTCTTGAAAATGATAGCTTTCGATGACTGTACAATTCTTAATAGTTGCTCAATAGTTATAAGAAAATCTCATCAAATCATATTTAGTAAAAAAGAATTGAAGAGCAAGCATAAAGATAAAATCGAATATCTCTTTACGCAGTTAAATAAAAAAGGAGAAGTCAAGTATAGATTTGTTCCTTCAAATATTGGGAATGCTTCTTTAAGAATCGTGAATGAATTAATCGAAAATACTGGTGTTAATCATGTAATGCTTGACCAATTAGCAAATACGTTTAAGAATGAAGCAGTTGAGCAATTAGTAAAATACAATGCAAAGGTTGAGAAAGACTTCAAGACCATACAAAAATCTGAAAATATTGAAGAGATTAAAGATTTTTTTAAAAAGAATGAAAGAAATCTAACAAAGCAGAAAAATATTCCCGAGAATGATGATCTTAGCATCATGCAAGCGTACGCTGATTATCCTTCAAAAACAGAGAAAATACTAATCTCTCACGATGAACACTTCTGGGGATATAAAGATCTCATAAAGCAAGAATATAACTTAAGAATCATAGAAGAATGGCACTGTCATAAACTAATTGAATAAAATGGGCCCAAGGGGATTTGAACCCCCGACCTTCCGGTTAAGAGCCGGACGCTCTATTGCCTTTCCGATCACGTGGAGCGTAACCAGTTACCAGGCTAAGCTATGAGCCCATCAAATTTATACACGAGAACAAAATATCTATTTATATAGTTTACCACTTACTTTGTGCTATCCTTTGGACCAAAATACAATGTATTTAATTCTTTTATTGTTATAATATGCTTGGGAATTTCTTCTCTAGCGAGCACACCAACTTCATAAGCTGTTATAATCTTATCCCTTTTTCCATTTTCATCAAGCTCTATACAGTCTGCCAGTTCAATGTATTGATTAAGATAAGGGGAGCATCTCTGATGATCCCAGAAACCACCATAGAAATTATAACCACCATATTCCTCAACCACATATGCAATTCCTGCAGCAATAGCAGAAATTCTCGTCAAATCTTCAAGAGCTATTTTTTCAATTTTATAACCGTTGTATTCAGTATATTCTTCCTGAGAAAGCGTGTCTTCCTGAACTTGATGCGTAGTATCTTGGGTTGTATGCGTAGCTTCTAGATCTGGTTTTATATCTCGACCAGAACAACCTATAACTAATAAAGCCGAAAAAAGTGTGAGCCATTTACTTATTGACATACAGATAGGAAAACCACATGCAATAAAAAACTATCTGCAAATCTCTATGCATTTATTTAAAGCAATATCTTTGCACACACTTATAATATTTAGTCTTTTCCAAACCAATTCAGATGATCCAGCAATTCTCCTTTCCTCTGGATAGGCTGATCTTCATACAATTCCTTGAATCTTCTAATCATCTCTTCTTTCGAAGGCAGTTCATCATCAGAAAGGTTCTTCTTATGCTTAAACAAATATTTAACCTGTAGAAATATACGAGGATCTTTTTTTGCCTTGCGTGCAATCATCACAAAATCACATCCAGTTTTCTCAATCATTGATTTGGCATGGCCTGGAAGAGAAATATCTCCGCTGCCAATCACAGGAAGAGAAACAGTTTCTTTTACTTTCTTGATTAATTCCCAATCAGCTTTTCCTGAATAACCTTGTTCTTTTGTCCGAGGATGAATCGCAATTGCTTTGACACCAATCTTCCTCAATAGCACAGCAATCTCAACCGCATTCACCGATTTAGAGTTCCATCCACTCCTAATCTTCGCAGTTACAGGAATACTTAATGTATTGACAATTGGTTTCACTATCGTCTCAATCATATGAGGATGCTTCATCAAATACACTCCCCCTTTCTTTCCTAACACTTCCGGAACAGGACATCCTAAATTGATATCGAGAATATCACAATATGGTTCGAGTAATTCAGCAGCCTTCAACATTAAATCTTTATTCCCTCCTCCTATCTGAATAACGAAGGGCTTCTCTGATAGGTGTGGAGAAATCATCTGCTCAATCACTTCAGCAACGGCGAATACATATTCTTTTCCCTCATTAACTCTAGTATCGACTCGTTCAAAGAACGCATCAACCCATATCATAGGAGAATAACACAATCCAGCACCACACTCAGCACATAACCTACGAAAAGCCTGACAGTTTACTGCCTCCATTGGAGCCAAAAACACCTTCGATTTCAAATCAAATCCAAGATAGTTCATACAGTACGTAGAATGTCATCGGTTAAAAAGTTAGTCACTTCAACATTTTCCACTTTAACATTCTGCAAGCAATACGCATACCATCAAACACTGTTGTGCCTTTGAAACTATCTGCGTAAATCGTTGCAATAGAAATTTGCACATACTTAAGTTTTGCTTTACTTGCTTTTGCGATCATTTCTGATTCCATGCCGTAATCTCTTGCTTTCCATCTCACTTTCTTGTAAGCAGCCGAAGTTAATGCACGAAATCCAGATTGCGTATCACGAATGGGCAATCCATAGAACATTTTTGACAAAAAAGAAAGTCCAAAGTTTCCCACACGCATCATAAGCGGCATTGTTGAAGAAAATTCTCTATAACCAAATACAATACTATTGCCTTTATTCAATGCTTTAAGAAAATTCTTGATCTCTTTTGGATTATGTTGGCCATCACCATCAATCAACAGTAATGCTTTAGCACCTTTCTGCAAAGCGAAATCACATCCTGTTTTTACTGCTGCTCCTTTGCCTTGATTAATCATACTACTCAGTACATAGACATCTCTCTTCAAAGCATATTCTTTTGTTTTATCTAGACTGCCATCATTGGCCACCACAATATTTTGGAATCCTTCTTTCTTAATCGCATCAATAACGCTTACAATATGCTTTTCTTCATTGTAGGCAGCAATGATCACGTAAACATTCTTCTTCGTGTATTTCATAGAGATAGCGTCTCTTGAGTATTATATAAATCTTAGCTAAGCATTATTTTCTATATAGTATTAATTTAGTTTGTTGTATTTACTTAGTAATAATAACCTTTAAATATGAAACAAGAGTTTCTTTTAAGACGAGGGGAAAGAATGAAAAATCAATACGCAAAAATCCTATCTTTCATTATCATATTGTTATTTGTTGCAGTAACCGTAAGTGCTGCAGATAAAGCAGCATTAAGTTCAGCAAGTAGTTCTGTTGTAGCAAGCGACGCAGTTAGTTCTTGTAGTGGATCATCGAAAACTGCAAAAGCAGATCACAGTATCAAAAGATCAGCTGCTATTTTAGAAAGTGCACTAAGCAAATCTATTGCTGATGATATTATCTCTGATGTAAAAGAGAAATACTCAAGAAAAGAAGCTGCCGAAATAATCAAGAAACTTGAAACATATTTGACAGAGCCATTAATCGTAGGCTGGGAAACTGAACGAGATGAACTCGACGAAGACCTAACTGGTGAAGACCCTGAAGAAATTGAATTACAAGTAAGAGATATTCCTGATTTTGAACTTGAGCCAGGTGTTTTTAACTTTGTTACTATCAATCTTAATGATTATGTTGACACTAATGTACTTGGTGTGCAATGGAGTTTTTCAGGTAATGCTCTCCTTGATGTGCTTATTAATAGAGGTGTTGCTGTGATTACGAATTGGGGAGATATTGATCATTATCATCGAGAAATCATCACCTTTACTGCACACGCAGGAGATGTTGAAGCTTCCGATGATGCAACATTCACCGTTACGGGAACATTACCTTCCTTTTCTGCAGACGAAGATGATAGCGCATACACTTTCAGCTTTAATGACATTCCTAATGCTGAAGGTTCATGCAATTTTGGAGAAATTTATTCTATTGATCTGAATAGTTATCTTGAATCAACTATTATTCCTGTAGGAGGCATTCAATGGGATTACTCAGGAAATAATGAACTCTTCGTTTCCATTGAAGATGGTGTAGCATCAATCCAATATCTTAGAGGAGATGAAGCACGAGATACTCAGGCAGTAAATGATGATCCGAACATTCCTTATTTCAACAAATTAAAACATATTACTGAAACTATTACCTTCACCGCAACTGGTGGTGATCTTGAAACAAGTGATGATGTTACCATTAGCATTTGTTCTGATATGATTTCTGATGAAGGATCTGGATCTGGTAGTGGTGGAAGAGGAGGTTCAAGTGGACAATACTGGGAATACTTCGGACAATATATGAGTTGGGCAACATATCAAAGATACCTTGAGAAGTTGAAAATCCTTCTCTTCGAAAGTATTCCTGATTTCAGTGCAACTTGTGGTCAGCATATTGTATTCAATTTCAATAGCTATCTACCAAGAAATCTTGAGCTATCATTGCAAGATCTGAGTATCACTGGAAATCATCAACTGCAAGTATCGACGTTTCAGTCAGTGAACAACAAGATTGTTGTGCTCGTCAGTGCACCTGAATCATTCAACGGTGTTATCAATGAAGAGCTTACGTTCTCTTTGCTTGTAGGTAATCGAGTTGTATCTGACAGTGCATGGTTTACTTTTGTCTGTGATAAAGAGCCTCATTTCTTTTTCTCTTAAAACAGATCACTCTATAAAAATAACTTGACGTCACTACCGAATAATTTATATAATATTGGGCTCATACTCCTCTTACAACGGGGGGATGTTGTATGGGAAAAATATTCAATTGGATCAAAATACTAGGAGCAACTCTTTTTTGTGCTGCAACTATTACAGCAACAGCTGAAGCAAAAAGCTTCGCAAAATTTGGCTATGGTGGAAGTGTAAGTAGACATCATTTTCAAATTCCTGAACAAGGAAGATCAAGAGAACCTGATCATAATGGAGTTTCTAACAATCGATTAGTTAATCTCAACCTAGACTATCATAAAACATTTGGCGAAAATGCAGGAATGAACGCTAAACTTTTCTGGGCAGGCCAACTCAATAACGGTTGGGGAGAAATAAGACAGAACAGAGAATCTCTCGACATGAGAGTACACACTATTGGAGGAAAAGTAGTTTTTGTTGGTGAGCGAGTGCCTTCTCGATTCACGGAACGAGAAGCGTTTGCAGGTATTTATCTCGGAGGATTTCATCACGGAAAACACACAAACAGTCCTGGTGTTGAAAAAGATGATTTCAATGGAGGTTCTTGGGGAGGAGGTATTACTTTGCTTTATCATTTGACCGATGATGTGAAAAGTCCTCTCCTGGAAAAGAAAAGACTCCGATTTGATGCAGGTTATTCAGAAGCAGAAGGAGATTATCCATTTTCTGGATTAAATTTCAGTCTTGGAGCAGAGGATTTTCCTTTCTTCGGAAGCGACAAGTTAGCTATTGATGCTATTATTCATTATAATTTTTTCAGTAATAAGTGGGGATTTCCAAAAAATGAAGAAGAAGTTCCTTATATTAAAGGAAAGACTTGGGAACTTTATCTCGCAGGAACATATACTATGGAGAACGGTAGTGCAATCCAGCTTTGGCTAAGAAGAGGAAGTGCCAACGATGTCGAAAGAGAACAATGGACCAAAATATATACCCCACATAACTTCGACTATGCCAAACATATTACTGAAGGCGTAGTCTCTGAAGTAGGTGTTACGTATACTTTTGAGATCTATAACAGTGATAAAGCAGCAAAGAAAAAAGCTGAGAAAGAAGCATTGAAAGAACAAGAGGAACGAAAAAAGAAAAAACGCAAATACGAAGAAGAGTTCCTTAAATTCAATCCGGATAATGAAGAATAGTTCGAAATATATTCTTCTTATTTTTTTCATTATAGAAAATAATTCTAGATCCATAACTATTATACAATAGTAAAAAACGAAAAATATATAAATGGGTTGTCACCATCTAATAGTAATAATATAGGATTTTACTGGTGTGCCTATGAAAAAGAAACTAGGAAAAGGAATATTGGCTATTTTAACGGTTCTAGGTATTGCTACTGTTGTCTCTGCTTCCGAAAAAACTATGGAACTTCAAGGAGAGATAGGAGGAGTTCATGCAGAACATAGCATACGCAGCGTTCAACCAGAAATCAAAGATAAGGTATTAGGATATGGACCTGCAGTAACTTTACGTTATTCAAGTGCTGATTACGATGGCGGATTCTGCTTACATGGCAGATTATTTTCACGATACGATGGTGTTGTTATTGACAGAAACGAGAATGAACTCAATGAACAAGCAGATGGTTTTTCCATAGGCGGAGAAGTTCTTTTCAAGAGAACAACACTGAATCTATTTGGCTATCCCACAAGAGGATTTCTCAACGTTGGTTTAGCATTCGATAATACAAGAATGAAGCTTGATGATCCTGCTGGAGAACGTAGTGAAGAAAGAAACATAAAAGATCTCACTGGCAGTATTGCATTCTATTGCATTCCAGATATTTTTCATGATAATCCTTTTTTTCATAGAAGTGGTGTTATAAAACTGTTCTATGAGAATCGCGTTAGTGAACTCGACAAGGATATGTGGGGAGGAGAACTCCAATTCAATCGCATTCCATGGGGAGACAATGCACGAAACACATTAGTGCTTGGAGCAAAGCATGGACTATTAGAAATTGCAGAAGATATCATATACGAAGGAAATGAAATGTATGCATCGTTGCATACTGAACTTGAACTTGCGCCTGGCGCCTATATTGGTGTGCTACTCAAAGGAAATACGCAAGAATTCAATTTAGATACTATTAGAGGTTACTCAGGACCTATTTCAAGTCAAAGAAATCATGTTTATATTCCACTCGAGTCTTCAGACTTGTCTGGAACATTAACATTACACTTAGTATTTTAGGAGGTAAAAATGGAGATTAAAATAAAAGAAAAATATACTGAACCAAAAAAGTTCAGAATAGGCAAGTTGTTGATTACGCTCGTTAGCATCATGCTTTTGATGATGACGTTTGCAGCTGCAGAAAACCTTCCGGATGATCCAGCAGAGATCTACCTTGAAGTCGAAGATATTAACAGCGTCAGCAGAAATACTTGCGAACCTTATGCAGTTATTGCATCATTCGATTTGGATGATTACGTGAATGCACCAAATGTGTTATGGAGCATCACTGGCAACAACAAATTTACCATCGAGAGAAGTGGTTCAAGCGTAACGATTGTAGCACCTGAAGCTTACAACGAAATTACTGAAACACTAACGTTTACTGCTACCTATAACTCGCAGACAGACAGTGATAGTGCAACATTTACCGTAACTTGTGATCATGAAGAGGTTGATGAATCACCTTATTTTTTCAGAACAATCCCTGATCAAATTATCTATAGAGGGGAATATTTTGAGAGTTTTGACCTTGATGACTACGCAAGAGATGCTGACACTCCTAGAGAAGATCTCCACTTTACAGTCAGCGGAAGCAATAGACTCATCATCGACATTGACTCATATAGTCATCGTGTAACATTCGATTACCGAGAAACAAGAATTGGTCCTTACGCAGAGAAGGTCACCTTCCGAGTAGAAGATGAAGATGGTAATTATGATACGCAAGTTGTTTGGTTCAAAGTACTTGATGAATATTATGACCATGACTCTTATGATGATCGCTATGGTCACTGGCCTGATTACTATGATTACCGATATGATTATCAGTATAACTATAGAGGATACTATTCACCATATTATCCTTATCATACCTTCAACAGAAATATCATTGATAGTATGGATTTTGGCTGCCAAGTCAGACAAGGTGGAAACGGCTGGAATAGATTTGTATTGTTAGATGACATGGATTGTGATGGTATTCCTGATACAACTGATAATTGTGTTATGATCCCTAATGTTGCTCAGTCTGACTGGGATGAGAACGGTTTAGGTGATGATTGCGATATGCTTTTGCAATTCACTGAAGTAACACCTAACAGAGTTGATGCAGGCAACACCATTGTTGTCAAAACTGAACTTGCTAACTTCAGACCATTCGGTATGCGACAGATTAAAATCAAGTCAAAGATCAGAGAACTTGGGATTGAACAAACACAGTATATCGATTTAATGGAAAATGCTGAACAAGAATACGCTGAGATTTTGTTGACGATTCCTGGCTGTGCTGATCTCAAAGACTATGAAGTTGAGACGGAAATCAGCTATGATAACCACGAATTAATTAGAGCACGAGATACCGTAACAGTGAAGAGAGCAGGAAAATGCTTTAACGCAGATGGCGAACTAAGAACTATCGATAGTTATGGTAATGTGAAGTTTGTTGCTTGGAATAACCTCGAAATTGACTTTGTTGAGATCGAAGATATTGTGATTGGCAGCACTGCTGGCGCATTATATCCTATTACGTTGTCAAATAACAAAGATCATGATGTGAAAGTAACTTTTGATGTTTTAGGTCATGAAGAGTGGGGCTTTGAAAAGTTCACAAAGGGCAAAGTGATGATCATTCCCACACAAGAACAGAGAACATTGAATCTGTATGTGTATGCATATGATTATGCTAACGCAGGAGATGAAGAGTTTGCTGTTGATATTGCCTCAGAAGGCGATGCTACTCAGATTGTGCTGACGGCACATCTGCAGGAGAACGAACCTGATGAAGCATATCAATTTGTGCTTGGGTTACAGAATGCCTTATGGTTGATCTTTGCAATCTTCCTTGCAGTGATCTTGCTTGTGCTGTATCGAAAGTCACAACCATTGAAAGCACCAATACTTCCTTCAAGGAAACAAGCTAAGCTACATCCTTGGGTGAAGACTTGGAAGTAAAGCTTAAATAATATTTTTTATTTCCTTTGCTTTGGAAAAACAAATGAGATCGTATCCTACAAGAAAAGTGAGCAGCGCTCCAGGAACAGGACACTTTTTCTATAAGTTTCTTCTCGAGAATGCACATATACCTGCACAATCTTCTCATATTATTTGGTATAGTGGGATGAAACACCAATTAGAAAATCCTGATGAAAGCGCTTTCCGAGGAGGAATTCCTAAAGGAGAAACACTTGATATTGTTTCAGTAAACGGCACTCCTGTTGAATCACCTTATACCTTTACTGGTGATGAAGGACCTATCCTTGTTTCTGATCTAAGCGACTCTTTGAAAAGTGACCTCAATATTCCAAGTAAAGCAAAACTTGGAGACAAAGTCTAATTTCTTGATACTTGTTTTGATGATTTAAGTAGTAATGAGATGATGCATGTCTTTCATGGTAGCCATTTAGCCTGGTGCACTTTAAAGCTTGTCAGGGAAAATGGAGCTATTTCAGGAGATCTTATTACAGAATTTTATTCTCAAAATCCAACTGATTTCTACATAAAAGACCTTGGAAGCGTACTTCCTGGTTTGTTCTTTGCACTAGCATCTCTAGGGAGAAATCCTTTAGAGTACCAAGAACGACTCGATATAGATGTTTATGATTCTGACAAGGTAGCAAACCATGTGATGGAGCATATGCCCAATAATTGATTTGTCTTCACTCAATAATAAATACAATCAAAACCTTTATAAATGATTTCGCTTTTCCTCGACCATAATCGAGGGGGAATAAAAACATGGATTTCAAGAAGATAATTATTCTATTAACAATGATTGTCCTATTCACTACTACAGTGAGTGCAGGAAAGCCGTTCTGGTATGAAATGGATGCCAATAACATGGAATATCATATGTTCTATCGCACTTCAGCCTATCAAGATTACGCTAATAGTGGAGAAATTGACAAGTATGTCAATAGGATGCAGCGCTTTAACGAACCACATTCTGCAATATCATTCCCTCTTTTCAACATGAACGCAGTGAGATATCACAACAATATCAAGCACTGCTATGACAATCGATGCGACTGGTTTGACTATCCAAATTATTTCGACTATGAATGCAGAGTCGAAACCAGACATGGAAGCAAAAGAGATGTCGATTGCGATGGTATTCCTGACAGAGACGATAATTGTGAATTTACCCCTAACTCAAACCAGGCAGATATGAATAATAATGATGTAGGAGATGCCTGCGACATTAGTTTCAAACAATTAGTGATTCAACCAGATCCTGTTGAGCCAGGTTGGACATTCACTGCGCATGCTGTATTAACAAATAATGCACCATTCAAGATGCCTTACAAACTGACTCTTTCAGTAGGTCTTCCTGAAATTGGTGTACACACCACAGCAGCAAATATACCATTCACTGGAAAAGGCAGCGAAATCATTACCGATCTTGTACAACTCACAATTCCGAGAGCGGTGAGACCTGGAGTCTATGATGTGATCTTTCAAGTACTTTACGATGGCGATTCAGTATTAACTGAGATAAGACCTTTGCAAATCGGTATGCCTATGGTTGAACCTGTTGTCATTATGCCTATTTCAGAAACAGTATTAGAACCAATAGAAATAGAAATACAAACTGCTGTTGAAGGAACATCAGTTATTAGCTTAGCAAATTTCCTCGATGTTGCTGTTGGTAAAAAAGGAGTAGTCTATCCTATCACTATTGAAAATCTTGATGCTTTTGAAAAAACATATACTTTAAGCGTTGAAGATATCGATGGGTGGGGAGGGTTTAGCATCAGCCCTGGAAAAACCATTACTATCGCAGGAAATGATGAAGAAACAGCCTACCTATACTTGACTGTGTATAATCCTGATGCTGTCGGCCAGCAACAATTCAATGTGAACATTGATGTTGGTGACGAGCAGAAAATGATAGGATTAACGGCGAATGTTATTGACAGTGCGAATAAGCAACACGTTTCATCAGGAGGAGCAATCCCTTGGCTTACAGTAATCATTGTGCTCCTGATTATTGTCGCAGCAGTGATTATTGCTCTTATTTCAAACAGAAAAAAATCATTGAGAAAACCGAAAAAAACAATTGATTTCGATGATATTGAAACATTTTACTGAGGTAATAAGCATGAATATCTTAAACAAAGCAATTATCTTTTTCATCATACTGATGACTATGCTCTTTGGCATGTTGAATCTTGCCAGTGCAGAGATTGTGGTCAATCGTTATTCGAATGACTATGTTGTTTCTTCTCCTGGAAACGATTTATCAGTTTGCCAAGGCAGTACTTACCAAGATCTTGTCTATGTAGATAACACAGGAGATTTTGATACTATATTTTCTATGCAAGTCGTATCTGATTTTCCTCCGCATCTCTTCACGCTTGATTCACCGCAGTTTTCTTTAGCATCAAAAGAAAAGAATACAGCAAGTATCTACACACACATCCCTTTTGATCACGAAGGAGCTATTCCTTACACTATCTATATCACAAATTCTTTTGGCAGAGAAAAAACTATTGAAAAAACATTCTATGCAGAAAAATGCCAAAACATCAAGGCATCATTGCATCTACAAGATAGAACTATACTTCCTTGCAAAGATACGACATTCATGCTCGAAATTGAGAATGTAGCAAATTTCCCCGAATCGTATCGATTAGAATTACCTTTGTATGAAGAATACCTCACTCCATCAGAAACACAGTTCTATTTAGAACCTAATCAGAAGAAACAGATTTTCATCTATTTCACTGCGCCTTGCGATGTCTATGGTGAGTTTGTCATACCCTTCTTCATCTATTCAGAAGGTAATAGATTAGAAGCATCAATTGAGCAACCATTGACGATTGAGCGCAAATACGACTTTAGCATCACCTATGAAGACAAAGTTATGACTTGTGAACGCATTACAACACAGATACCTTTCGATATTAATAATTTGATGCATTTCAACAATGATTTTGAAGTGGCCTTTGATAATCTCCCTGATTTTGCAGTTCCTTCAAAAACGCAATTCAGCTTAGAACCTGAATCTGGAGAAGAGTTCGCTATTGATGTGAGTCCTGCACTTGGAGATGAAGACAGTTATACGTTCACCATGACAGCGACTGAATTGATGAGCGGTATTGAAGCAGTACAAAATATCCAATTCGAAGCAAAAGAATGCTTCAAAAATGAAATGGAGATATTGCTTGACTTTGCTGAAGAATATCCTGAAAGTGTAGTCTGTCCAGATGCACTCAGTGCACGCATTCATTTCAGAAATGATGGTATCTTCACAGACAATTATCGTCTTGAGATCATAGGTCCTTCCTGGATTAAAGCAGAGATGACTGAGTTTACCTTAGATCCTACTGAAGAAATCTTCATTAATCTTATGCTGTATACGCCAGATGATGCATCAGAGAACACTGTGACGTTCATTATCACCAATGTTGATCATCCTGAGATTGTAATGGAAAAAACATTGACTCTTCAAACACTAACTCATGCGCAATGCAGAGCAATTACTTTAGAACCTAAAGAAGTTACGGTGCATTATGATACTGAAGTGGTGCCTGTTATTATCAGAAATGATGGCATCAAACCAGCAGTCTATAATGTCAATATAGAATCATTGTTTCTAACTCCTGATATGACGCAAGTAGCATTACTCCCTGGAGAAGAGAAAGTAATTCATCTTACAGTCGAAGGAGTTGAAGCATTTGTTGAAGGGCTCTACATTAGCACGATGTCCTTTATGGAGATCGAAAGCAACACAGAATATCTTCATACACTTGATGCATATCTAAAGGAGAAATCCTGGCTCCAAAAAACGTATGAGTATTTTGTTTATGATGTTGATTATGTTGCTATTGGCCCTTGTCGATACGCAAGTTTAATATTGCTATTGGCTTGTGTTGTTGGCATACTCTGGCTTGGCTTTGGAAGAAAAAGAGAACTTCCTCTAGGAAGAAACACACTAAGCGTCGTTATCTTAGCTGCTATTGTGTTGATTATCCTCAGCATGGTGCTCTTTATTACTGCCGCACCTCCTGATCGAGAATACGAAGACCTTGGCCAAACTGATTATTCAGCATTAGTGCATGTTTGGGAGCAGAATCACAATTATGCATTAGATATCAGCCAATATTTCATGGATCCTGATAATGATATATTGCGTTACGAATCATCACAACCTGCATTCATTGATGTGAAGATTGAAGATAATACTGCTATTTTGAAACCTCACTATAATTTTGCAGGCAAACAGAGTATTGTCTTTACGGCAATTGATCCTGAAGGTGCTTATGCAGACTCACCAATCATTACACTAAAAGTTGCCTCTTTGAAACCTGTTGGTGTGATGGGCTTCTGGAGAACGTATTGCTATCAGATTAATCTCTTATTGTTTATATTGTTGTTATTAATCATTATTGCCATAGCAACAGGCAATATCAATCGCAGAGATACCTTGGATTTTATCGAAGAGCTCGACAGAAAATTCGGTACTGAAGAAGATTCTTTTCAAGATGAATATATCGATGTCGAAGAGATTGATGAAATCATCGAAAGCAGCAGACCAAAGAAGAAAACAGTTAGAAAGAAGACTAAGAAGAAAGTGAAGAAGAAAAAGAAGGCCAAGAAAAAGAAAAGAGCGAAAAAAAAGAAAGCAAAGAAGAAGGCCAAAAAGAAAAAAGTAGCTAAGAAAAAAGCAA